>JAHEYU010000039.1 GCA_023251435.1 Bacteroidota bacterium | reverse complement strand
GGTAAATAAATCCCAATCCAAAGTTTCAGGAACCCATTGTCCTTGTTTTGGAGTGTTCAAGCCTTGTGGCCAGATCGGACGGTCTGTAAATGCTTCAACTTTGGTTACTTCACCAATTTCACCGTTGGCCAGCCATTCAGTAGTAAGGTTAACACCTTCGCCTGATGAACCCTGGTTACCCATTTGGGTGGCTACTTTGTATTTGTCGGCCAGTTTGGTAAGCAGTCGTGATTCGTAAACCGAGTGAGTCAATGGTTTTTGCAGGTAAACATGTTTGCCCATTGTAATGGCGTGAGCAGCGGTGATTGCGTGAGTGTGGTCGGCAGTTGCAATCACAACACCATCAATCGACTTGCCCAGTTCGTCGTACATAATTCTCCAGTCTTTGTACTTTTTGGCATCTGGGAAAGCTTTGAAACAATTGTCGGCGTATTTCCAGTCCACATCACATAATCCGACGATGTTTTCTGATTTCAGATTCTTAAGGTTAGCGAAACCCATACCGCCGACACCGATGCCGGCAATATTTAATTTGTCACTAGGTGCTTTGTGCCCCATACCCGAAACTACATTACTTGGTAGAATGGTAATTGCGGCAGCAGCGGTTGCAGTAGTTGCAATGAACGATCTTCTGCTAGACTTATTTTCCATTGGTCAATAATTAAATTTGATTTAGGTATTTGAATTTATGTGTTTGCTTGAAAAAAGCACCTAAAGGTAAAATTATCTTCCTGAATCACAAAGCTCCGGAGTTCGACTTTCTGAATAATTAATTGGGCAGTGTCACTAATCTGTTAAGTGTTTTTATGACGTTTTTCCTAATTTCAAGTAAATGAATTTTTTCGCATAGCTTTTGTCTATTCAGTATTGAAAAATTCGATTTGACTGACGAACAAACTGACCCTATATTTGTCTTATAATTTTTACGAAATTTTAAATTAAAATTACACATATCATGAAAACTATCGGAGAAAAATTCCCGTCTTACAGTAAAGAAGCAGTTGTTTCGCTCGAAATGGGCAAAGAGTTTAAAACAATCTCCAATGCCGACATTGCCGGTAAATGGACCGTGTTTTTCTGGTGGCCACTCGATTTTACATTCGTTTGTCCTACCGAAATTGTTTCGTTTAACGATCATTTCGAAGAGTTTGCCAAACGTGATGCCAATGTCGTTGGTGCGTCGATCGATTCACAGTTTGTGCACCTTGCATGGCGCAACAGCCATTCAGGGCTTAAAGGTCTTAAATTTCCAATGCTGGCCGATACCAGCAAATCGTTGTCAGCAGAACTTGGAATTCTGGAGCCGGTAAACGGAATCGCTTATCGTGCTACTTTCATTATCGATCCTGAAGGAACCATTCAGCATGTTTCGGTGAATGGACTGAATGTTGGAAGAAACGTCAAAGAAATTATACGGGTACTTGATGCTTTGCAAACCGGAGAATTAACTCCTTGCGACTGGGTTCCGGGTGAAGCTACATTGTAATTTTCAATAAATCATAGAATAGGTTGTTGGGGCTGTCTGAAAGGGCGGCCTTTTTTTTTAGTAAATGCTCCAATGTGAAATGAATCCTAAAATTTGGTTTTGACATTTCGAATAATTCAGCATTCTGAAATCTGCTTTTATATTTGCGGCCATAAAAAAATAAAAAGACAGAATGGAAAAGAAGATGGGAAATCCTGCGGTAGTTGGGCTTGCAGGTTTTGGTTTAACTACCTTATTGCTGCAATTTCATAATATTGGAATTTTGGGGCTTGGACCAGTCTTAGCGATGGGTATTATTTTTGGAGGACTGGCACAAATGATCTCGGGCTTTCAGGAGCAAAAAATGGGAAATAATTTTGGATACAGCGCTTTTGTAGCCTACGGAAGTTTCTGGATCGGATTGTCGATTATCTGGGTTCTTAATTTCCTGAAAGTATATGAAACCAGTCATACAGAACTTGGCTTGTATATGTTGGTGTGGACACTTTACACCGTAATCATGTTTATTGCTTCGTTGCGTGTACATAAAGCAATGGCAATTACTTTCGGACTGCTTTTAATCGGATTTATCCTGCTCGTTGCAGGACTTTTAGGCAATCCGGTATTTATTAAAGTGGCAGGTTACGAGCTTATTTTCTGCGCTTTGATGGCCTGGTATATGATGGCTGCCATCATCATCAACGATTTGGCAGGCAAAACAGTTCTTCCAAACGGCAAAGCTTTCATCAGAAAATAGTTAGCCTTGAAACAAAATACAGAAAGGTCTGCCGGAAGGTGGACTTTTTTGCGTTAAAATAAAAAAGCGAAACCCAGTTACCCGGATTCCGCTTTTGTATTTGCGTTAAAATTGAGTATTTCGGTTAGAACATGTCATCGCCACCACCGCCGCCTTGTTCTTCTGACGGAGCTCTGTTATCCATTTTGTAGTTATTGATTTTGTAGCTCAAAGTCAGCATCAGCACACGTGGTTCCCGCTGCATGCGGAAGGTCGATTTGAAATCGTCGCCAAACGATGTGCCTTCAAATTTGGCAGTTCCCAAAACATCGCGTACACTAAGCGTGGCCGAAAGTTTCTTCTTCATAAAATCCTGACGGTACGATAAGTTGGTGAAGATCATTGATTTTTGATCGCCCTGAGCCGAAACCGACGGGCCACGGTAGTATCCGGTGAGCTGCATACGGCTGTCGGGCGAAAATTTGATGGTGGCATTCAACCGTCCGGAATAATTGGTGCTTTGTCTATCAATTGGTTTGCCTTGTACCTCGCCCTGCAATTTATAATTGTAAATGCTGAAACTTGTATTTACCAACAACCATTTTGTCATGTTTATGTTTCCCATCAGTTCGCTTCCCAGTGAATGATCGCGGTTCAGGTTATCGGCGCTCATGTAAACAATTCCATCTTCTCTCAATTCCTGAAGTCTGGTAATCAGGTCGTTGGTAGTACGGTAAAAAGTTTCGAGCGATACGAAAGAGTTACCAAATTTACGCATGTAGCTAAATTCGTACGAATCAGTGTATTCCGGTTTCAGATCGGGGTTTCCGATTCGAATGGTATATTGGTTCATGTAATTTGGGAACGGATCGAGTTCGCGGCCACCCGGGCGGTTGATCCGGCGTGAATAGCTGGTCATAAACTGGCTTTTATCAACCAGTTCGTAAGAGAAGTGAGCCGAAGGAAATACATCAAAACGGTCGAGAGTATATGCTTCAGCTACTTTCGAATGTGCGATTGAGCGGTTGGTATATTCGCCACGCAACCCAAGCATGTACTGAATTGCTTTTACATTTCCGGAGTAGGTTGAATAAACAGAGTGGATATCTTCTTTGAAATCCATATCGCTCGTAAATTTTGGATCGTTTACCCCGAAATTAGAAAAACTAAAGATTTCAGTTTCGCGCTCCATCCGGCTTTGAACTCCGGCCTCGAACTTGCCGCCTTTTTCCAGCGGACGGGTATAGTCAATCTTCATTCGGTAATCGTTCGAGTTATCGTCCTCGTTGGTTTTGATTTCCGATAAGGTTCCCTGTCTTGCGAGGTAATTTAAATCAGATTTATATTCACCAATATTTTCATAAGAAAGGCCGTCACGGTTTTGGTAATCAAACGAACCTTCGAGCTTATGCATTCCTGTTTCGTCGAATTTAGTCAGGAAACTGGCCTTTCCACTCACAAAATTTCCACTTCTCGAAGAGTTGTTTTCCTGAAGTGTATAAAGATTGAATGTGCCTGGAAGCCTGTATTCATGCATGTTTCCGCCTCCGTCGCCATCAAAATTGTATTTACCCGCTTCTCCTGAAACTGTTACCGATGTTTTGTCGGTCAGGAAATAATCGAATCCACCTTTAATTTGCTGTCCGCCTCTTGTCTGATTCCTTATTCCTTCCATATTCAGGAAAGTGGTAGTGTCGTTGCGGTAAGTTTCTCGGGTCGATTTCATCGAACCTTCGTCGGTATTGTCGTTCCAGTTGCCGCCAAAGAAGAGGTTGTATTTTTTTGTTTTGTAATTCAGCATCAAATCTGTGCCGTATTTTTTGCCAGTTCCAAGGTTCACGTTAATAATTCCGTTTACTCCTGAAAGTACGTTCTTCTTCATCACCACATTGATGATACCGGCCATTCCGTCGGGATCGTACTTTACTGATGGATTGGTAATGATTTCGATGTTTTGGATGGCCGATGACGGGATTTGCCTTAGCGCATCGCTTCCGCTTAAAACGCTGGGGCGTCCATCAATCAACACTGTAAAGCTTGACGAACCGCGAAGGCTCACGTTTCCGTCTATATCAACTTCTACCGAAGGTGTATTTTCGAGTACCGTTACAGCGCTACCACCGGCAGCATTGATGTCATTCGTTACATTAATCACTTTTTTGTCGATCTTGTATTCTACCCGGTTGCGTTCTGCAACAACATCAACTGTTCCGATATTTTGTCGCGAAACTGCCAGTTCAATCGTTCCCATATCAACCGACGATGAATTTGGAATGATTTTAATATCTGCAACCGTAGTTTTTTCGAAACCTATAAAATTCGCTTCAACGTAATAGTTCCCATAAGGTAATTGGCTGATTTCGAATAAACCCGACTCGTTTGCAATGGTTCCACTTATTAATTTTGCATCTTGCTTGTTGTAAATTGCCACATTGGCGTATTCCATCGGGGATTTGGTGTCTGCATCAATAATTTTTCCTTTTATTTTTCCACTCTTTGCAAGAGGCGCTGCTCCCGGAGTTGTCATCGCTGGTGGAACCTGCGAAAAAACTGTGCCTGTTGTTGAAAGGATTAAAAACAACAAAATCAATAAATTCTTCATCTGTCTCTTTTTGTTTAATGTCTTCAGAAATTCTACTTTTTTTATTTCAATACCATTCAGACAAGAGACTAACTTGAAAGTTTAACGAACCTTTAAAAAGAGTTGTTAATGTTTGTGAACAGGAAATTTAAGAAAAAGCTATTCTGACGCAAAAGTGGAACGATTTTTGACATACCGGCAAAATTCTGCTAACAGAACAGCTATGAAAATAATACTCTTCATTTTGTTCGCTTGTTTACTGCTTAATTCTTGTTCTACAATCAATAAGGTCATCGAAGTTGATGATCAGTACAAGGAAATAAAAAGCATCAAACTAAGGCAGCAACCTTCCGCTTATTCAGTTGAGAAAAATGGGCACTTGGGTGGACGCTCATCGTATAACCTGACGGCCAATCTTATTTCAGAAATAAAATCCGGGATAATACCTGATACTAAAATTGATTTTCAGTTTATAACCGGCATTCGGTCAGATGAACTCGATTCTGTGATGTATTTGGTGCTTGATCTGGAAAAAATAAAGCTTGTATCGGCGAATTACAAATACAAACAATTAATGTCTCGTGAGTTCATCGTTCCTGAAAATCTCTGGGTTTCGATCGTTCATTCAAAAACGATTTTATACCGCTTATACATTGGTCACGAGGGGATTGATGTTGAACTTACTGATTCTGAAATGAACAAAGTCAGGGAGTTTTTCAGCCGCGTCATTCAGCAGCGCGACACTCTTTTTCCATCAACTCCTGAAGGAAAAATGAAATGGTGATTTTTTTAGAGACTGAGACTGAATACTGATCACTTTTTTCGGTTGGAACACTTTGCCTCATTATTGCTTACATTTGCAGCCAAATATTTTGATTTTGGAGCGAAAGGATTTTAGAAAGCTTTTCAGAAAGCATGATTTGCTCGGCGAATTGCGCCAGCTGTTGAATACCCCGGGTGAAAAGGTTCATCTGCAGGGTCTCGTTGGCTCATCACGGAGCATTCTCGCGTGTTTACTTTCCGAAGAAATAAAAAAAACAATTGTTATTTGCCTGAACGACAGGGAGGAAGCTTCGTATTTTTACGATGACCTGAATACGCTTGCTCCTGAAGTTCCGGTGCTTTTTTTTCCCTCGTCGTACAAGCGATCGGTTCATTTCGAAACCATCGAGCAGGAAAATATTATTCTGCGTACAGAAGTCCTAAACAAGTTAGAAGTTGGGAAACCGCTGCTGGTGGTTACTTATCCGGAGGCTTTGGTCGAGAAAGTGATTTCGGGCGAAGGACTTGCTTCGCATACGTTTCAGGTGTCGAAGGGCGATAAATTGTCGCTCGAATTTGTAAACGAAGTACTGTTCGAATATGGTTTCGAACGGGTTGACTTCGTTTATGAGCCCGGCCAGTACTCCATTCGCGGCGGAATTGTGGATATTTATTCGTTTTCGAATGAAGATCCTTATCGCATCGATTTTTTTGGAGATGAGGTGGACTCGATCCGCAGTTTCAACATCGATAACCAGATTTCGAAAGAAGCGCTGACCCATATCAGCATTATTCCCAATATTCAGCAGGATTTACCTGACGTTAAAAGAATCAGTTTTCTTGATTTTATTTCGAAGGAGACTATTTTGCTGTTGCACGATATTCAACTGATTGCCGATCAGATGGAATATAATTTCAGTCAAACCATCGAAAAGGCTGAAACCGAAGAAGAACGACGAGTCTGGCATGAAAAACTGTTTTCAGGAGCAATGTTCCCGAAAGAAATTAAGCATTTTACCTGTGCTGAATTCGGGCAGAAACACTTTTTCAGCCATTCGAAAACCGTTACTTTTCAAACTGTACATCAGCCTGTATTTCACAAGAATTTTGATATGTTGGCCGAAAACCTGATTGATTATCAGAACTTCGGCTTCACCAATTATATTCTTTCAACCAATGTTTCGCAGACCGATCGTTTGCAGGCAATTTTCGACGATAAAGGGTTGGAGGTTCAATTCAGGCCAGTCAACTTTACGTTGCACGAAGGGTTTATCGACCGCGATCTGAAAATTTGCTGTTATACCGATCATCAGATTTTTGAGCGCTACCACCGTTACGAGGTAAAATCGCGCAAAGCCGAGCGCGACAGCATTTCTTTGAAAGAACTGAATAAACTGCATCAGGGCGATTATGTGGTGCATGTGGATCACGGTATCGGAAAATTTATGGGTTTGGTTAAAACTGAAGTGGACGGCAAACTTCAGGAGGCAATCAGGCTAAGTTACCGGGACAACGATGTGTTGCTGGTGAGCATTCATAATCTGCACCGCATCTCGAAATTCAAGGGCAAAGACGGAACCGAGCCCAGCATCAGCAAACTGGGGAGTGGCGCGTGGCAAAAGCTGAAAGACCGCACCAAACTCAAAGTAAAAGACATTGCCAAAGAATTGATTGAATTGTATGCCGCCCGCCGTCAGGAACGTGGTTTCGCTTTTTCGCCCGATTCCTACCTTCAGAAGGAACTGGAAGCCTCGTTTATCTACGAAGATACGCCCGACCAGATGAAATCGACCATTGCCGTGAAAGAGGATATGGAAAAGGAAATACCGATGGACCGGCTGGTATGCGGCGATGTGGGTTTCGGGAAAACCGAGATTGCGATTCGCGCTGCTTTTAAAGCGGTGGCCGACAGCAAGCAGGTTGCAGTGCTGGTTCCGACTACCATTCTGGCGCTTCAGCATTTCAAAACTTTCTCCGACCGGCTTTCCGATTTTCCGGCCAGAGTCGAATATATCAGTCGTTTACGCAAACCAGCTGATGTGAAGCAGGTGCTTACAGATACCAAATCAGGAAAGGTGGACATCCTCATCGGAACGCACAAACTGGTGGGCAAGGAAGTGGTTTTTAAAGATCTGGGTTTACTGATTGTTGACGAAGAGCAGAAATTTGGCGTTTCGGTGAAGGAAAAGCTGAAACAAATGAAGCTGAATGTTGATACGCTCACGCTGACAGCCACACCGATTCCGCGAACGCTGCAATTCTCGATGATGGGCGCCCGCGATTTATCGATTATACAAACACCGCCACCCAACCGATACCCGATTGCTACTGAATTACATGGGTTTAGTGAAGAAATTATCCGTGAGGCTATTCAATACGAAATGGCGCGCGATGGTCAGGTGTTTTTCATTCACAACCGTGTAGCGAATATTTACGAAGTTGAAACGGTAATCCGGAAACTGGTGCCGGGCGTTCGCACGGTGGTTGGGCACGGACAAATGGACGGTCAGAAACTCGAAAAACTAATGATGGATTTTATCAACGGCGAATTCGATGTGCTGATTGCCACGACCATTATCGAATCAGGATTGGACATTCCGAATGCCAATACGATCATTATCAACCATGCCGAAAACTTTGGATTGAGCGATTTGCACCAACTTCGTGGCAGGGTGGGGCGATCGAACAAAAAGGCATTTTGTTATCTGCTGGCGCCACCGCTTTCAACCCTCACGCCCGAAGCAAGCCGCCGTTTGCGTGCCATCGAAGAGTTTTCGGAGCTGGGAAGCGGATTCAACATTGCCATGCAGGATTTGGATATTCGCGGAGCAGGAAACCTTTTGGGCGCCGAACAAAGCGGTTTTATTGCTGATATCGGGTTCGAAACGTATCAACGCATCCTGAACGAGGCGATTCTGGAACTGAAACAAACCGATTTTAAAGAGCTTTTCAAAGACGAAAAAGAAGATACTTCGCAGGCATTCCTGAAAGTAAAATTTGGCAACGATTGCCAGATTGATACTGACTTACAATTGCTTTTCCCGGATAAATATATCCAGAGCATTTCGGAGCGGATGCTGCTTTACCGCGAACTCGACAACCTCGAAACCGAAGAAGCTTTGGTGCAGTTCGAAGCCGGGCTGGCCGATCGTTTTGGCAAATTGCCTCCCGAAAGTATTGAACTGATTGAAGTGGTTCGCCTGCGCCGTGTTGCTGTTGAACTGGGAATCGAGAAAATTATCCTGAAACATCAAAAGATGGTTTGCCAGTTTATTTCCAATCCTCAATCGGTTTATTACCAGTCGCCAGTATTTGGGAAAGTACTTCAATACGTACAAACCCACCACCAAACCTGTCGCATGAAAGAAGGCAACAACAAACTTTCGCTCACCTTCGAAAAGGTAAAAAGCGTAAAAAAAGCGAAAGAAATGCTGGAGGGAGTTAAGGAATAAAGGGAAGAATTAAGCCTTTACTGTCCTCTTGATATAATTCCACAAAACCAAATATTGTTTCGTCTGAAAGAAATAATTGATTAACTCAAGCACAATAAAGCCAACCAAAATAGATAATCCGACTTGCATCCAATGAGGAATTTCATCGACTACAACATTTTTCCTCTTTACTATCCCAAAAAGATTCTTAATGCTTTTTCTTTCTAAAACGCTGTGAGAGAATGTAGTCGTTACCCACATCCCAACAGTAAAACCCACCAGGTTACCAAGTGCTTGCCGAAAGATAAAGTTCTTTATTCTGGTAAAGGAAAATTTTTCACGAAAAGCCCAGGATGCTTTCATTTTTAAAAACTCTTCATCTTTGATCTCCAAATGATCCCATACTCCTTTCACCTGATAGAAATACTCTTTGTTCTTTTCGCTTTGATTGAACCATTCCAAGAACATTTCTTTATCTTCTTTTGACTCATCTTCTGCCAAATGCCTTGAGATAAGGTTCCATATTATAGTGTCTTGCATAAACAATTATTTTTGTCAAATGTACACTATATTAATCCAGCAATCCGATCCTTGTTCTGTTTGACATTTTCATTCAATCGACCTGTATATTACTCTCATTTTCAAAAAGATTAAATCAACATATCGTAAGTTTCATTTTTTTGAAGTCCCACCTTTCATTAATCTGCCTTTAAGTTTTTTACGTTGTTGTAGGTAGTGGTAACTTTTTCACCAAACAGATCGAGGGTATTCATTATTCTGCAGCCATCGCCATTTTCGAGTTTAATATCAGAACTCTTTCCGTCCAATGATTTTATCTGGGAATGATCGATGAATAGCTTCCTGAAATTTTCTATCCAAATACCATTTGTGTAGAAATCGGGCAGGTTTTCATCCCTTGTAATTTTCAGATTGTTGATTTCAAACTGATTTACGTTGTTGGCATAAAGTCCGGCAATATCTTTCGTGAAAATAGCTCTTTTAACATCGTAAGCTGGTCGCAAATCTAAATTTCCACCCAGCAGTTCGTTGTACTTGCCTTTACGAATGTGCAATTTTATATCCTGAAAGGAGATATTGCTGATATCGTTTTCTTTCTCACCCCAAACAACAATTCCGGTTTCGGCAATAATGTTAAATCCTTTAAACCGCACATTTTTTATGGTGCCTTTTTTATTGTCTTCCAATGATTCAGGAATCGCCGAAACGTTTATTGGCTCTGCCTTTCCCCACCAGTGGCCTGTATGAAAGCGAGTCTCTATCGAGATATTTTCGAAAGTTATATCGTCGATGTTTCCTCTGTCTCTGGCATTAATTACAATTCCACGGTTGGAGTTGAAAATGACAATATTATTGAAATAGCAATGGCGAATATCCTGATATCCATAGCCTACCCGGATGCCAGCCGAACGACTCGACAATATGCAATTTGTGACTACAAAATTTTCGGCGATCCCAGCCTTGCTTCCATAAACATATTTTTTGCCCTGCTCAATTTTGTTGTTGTCAAAAGAGAAATAGTCGCTATATCCCGTAACGATGATGGCATCGTCGCCACATTGAAGGTCGCAGTTTGAAATCCGCACATTGCAGGATGAGGTTGAATGGATGCCATCGCTATTGGGAATCAGCATATTATTGCGCATTGTAATCCGATCGACAATTACTTCTTCGCACTCATTAAGCCTCATCGACCACGAAGGTGAATTAATAAGTAAAAAGTCGGTAAAGCTTAAACGTGTGCAATGCGAAAAGAAGAGCATAACGTTGGGGCGGGCAGTATACGCGATTGGTCCATCCTCTGTATTCCCTTTAAAATTCATATAACCGGCACCTTGCCGTGTGTATTTGTTTCGAGAGTCGGTTCCATCTCCGTTTTCAATTCCGTGGGGAATTTCCGCTTTGTGGTAAAACGAGCCATTGCCATCGATGGTTCCTTTTCCCGAAATTGAAATATTTTCCTGATCTTCAGTATAAAACAGGCCAAACAATACGCCATTCATCTCGAAATCCTTCAGGTTATCACTTCCCTTTATGGTTGCGCCAATTTCAAGATGAAAATCAACATTGCTGAGCAAATTGATCGTTCCGCTTAAAAAGGTTCCGGCAGGTACTAAAACAATACCGCCACCTGCTTTATTACATGCTGAAATTGCTGCATTGATCGCTTTTGTATTGACGGATTTTGAATCTGATTTTGCTCCAAAATCAGTGATATTAAATACTTTCTGTGCTTGCGTGTTCAGCGTAAATACCAAAGAGATTAATAATACTGAAATGAAGTTCTTCATGGTTTTACTGTTTAATGTTATTGCTTTTATAATCTGTTAGGGTTCCATTCGTCCCTCAGCAAGGCATAGACCAGATCGTCAACCCATTCGCCGTTTAGGAGTATACTCTCCCTGAAATGGGCTTCCTTTCTGAATCCCAGCCGTTCGAAGAGCTTTATTGATGGCAGGTTTCGCGGATCGATGGAAGCAATCATCCGGCGTTTGCCCAGTTGGTCGAAAAGGTAGCTGATGGTTGCTTTCAGCGCTTCGGTGGCGTAGCCTTTGCCCTGAAAGTTTTTGTTGAGCGTGCAGCCAAGCTCTACCTGGAATTCATCAACGGTGGGGAAATGAATTCCGATATCGCCAATCAGTCTGTGGTCGTCCTTTTTCACAATTGCGAATTGAAACCAGGTTCCGGGAAGGTTTATTTCAGGAGAAATTTTATTGGCAATGAAGTGGTGAACATCGATAATAGTTGCGGGAATCCAGCCCTGGAATTTATTCATATCTGAATCCGATCGGTATTCGAAAATTGCACTGCAATCTTCGGGTTGTATTCGGCGAATGATCAGTCGGTCTGATATAACTGGATTATTTTCCATACCAAATTCTGAGTAACGGATTACCTGTATTTAATGGATCTTTTGGCTTCGAGGCCTCTCTTTTTCTCGGATATGAAATAATATTTTTTTACCCAGTTGCCCCGCCGGTCGTATTTAAAAAAGGTATCCTGTTTTTTGTTGTTATCGAAATTTCGCAATCCCACTAAATAGTCGATCGAAAAATGATAAACATCACCCCGGTTGTTGTAATTATAGTACAAAATGGTTTTTAAATCCAGTACAATGTCTTTGCGTTCAAGCTTGATTAATCTATTGGCAGAATCGTAGAAAAGGCTGAATCTTTCTCCGCCAGTGGTGTCGCCTTTTTCTGCAATATAGTAGCGTGTAAATCCTGTCAGCTTATCGTTGTCATATTCTGTTTCAGTTTCGAATAACAGTAGTTCTCGGGTGCCGGTATTTTTGTTAACCGACCAGGAGTTTACTTTTTGGATGAGCCCGCGCGAGTCGGTAAAATTTTCATATTCAATGTTGTTTTCTGCCTGATTGCTGGCGTGGTCTTTAGTTATCTCTCTTTCTGTCAGTTTGTTGCCAATAGTTTCGCTTTGGTAAAGGTATTCCGCCATCACCTTTCCCCTTAGTGTATTTACCCGTTTAATGAGTTTCGATTTTTCGTCGAACAGGTAAGTATATTTCCATCCCGAAAATGCTCCCGGCTTGAAAACCCCTGAATCTCTTTTTGAAGTGAAAACTTCTTTGCCGTACCTTTTCTCAACAATTCTTTCAATATTTCCCTTGAAATCGGGAACCTTCGGGAATAATTGCCCAGACGAAAAAATGGGCAGCAGTAGTATAAGGAATAAGGCAAATTTTTTCATAGCATCGGGCAGTGGTTTAAATCAGAACATCAAAGGTAAAATTTTGGATGTATTATTGTAATAAATGGTTGTACCCTTCTGTTTTTGTTCAGTTTAATTGCCTTTTCGTAATAATAAATATCCCGAAATGCCGCCAATAGCCGAGGCAATTAGAATCCCGAATTTGGCCTGAACGATGTGTTCCGGATTTGAGAAGGCTAATTCCGTAATAAACAACGACATGGTAAAACCAACCGAAGCCAGCAGGGCAACACCATAAAGCTGTTTCCAGCTGGCACCCTGCGGAAGTGCAGCCAGTTTAAAAAACACGATTAGCCTTGTTACGCCAACAATGCCGATGAACTTGCCAAATAGTAATCCGAAAATGATGCCCAATGTGATGTTTGAAGTCAGGCCTTCAGCAAAATTGCCTGAAAATTCGACACCTGTATTTGCGAAGGCGAAGAGTGGTAAAATTATAAACGCTACAATCGGGTGCAAGCTGTGCTCAATTTGCTGAAGTGGAGTTATCGCAGCTTTGGTACAATTCCGAACATTTTCAATTACTTCGAGTTGTTCTTTGGTTATTAAGGAGATCTCATTTTTTTCAGCGTTTTCAAAGGAAACTGCCAGTTGACGAAGTTTTCTGGTAAACAGAAGGTCGTCAACTTTTACATTTGCCGGAATTGTAAGCGCTGCTAAAACGCCTGCAATGGTTGCATGAACGCCAGAAAGCAGAAAGGCCAGCCAAACCCCGCCAACTCCGACAATCCCGTAAAATGCCGGGCTTCGTACTCCAATTTTATTTGCGGCATAAAGAACTCCTAAAAACGCTGCGCCAATCATCAGGCTTGTGTACGATATCTGTGAGGTATAAAAAAACGCTATTACCAACACGGCGCCAAGGTCGTCGGCAATGGCCAAAGCGGTCAGGAATATTTTAAGAGAAAGAGGAACTTTATCTCCCAAAAGATAAATGATTCCAAGGGCGAACGCGATATCGGTTGCCATCGGAATACCCCATCCACTCTCTGTTTCGGTACCAAAATTAAACAGCAAAAATATAAGTGCAGGGAAAATCATCCCGCCAAAACCCGCAAATACAGGCAGTATCGCATCTTTCGGGTTCGAAAGTTCGCCACCAATAACCTCTCGTTTTAGTTCAAGTCCGATTACAAAAAAGAACATGGCCATCAGCCCGTCGTTTATCCAGTGGCTCACAGTTTTTGAAATGTTATAGTTTTCGAATCCGATGGTGAACTTGTATTCCCACAGGCTTTTGTAAAACTCTGATAAGGGCGAATTTGCCATGATCAATGCAGCCAATGCCGCAATAAAAAGAACGATGCCGCTGGTTGTCGAATTGTTAATGAAGCGACCCATTGGTTTTATCAGGTAATCTATTGGAGTGTGTTTTGCCATTTTTTGAAAATTATTGTAATCTGAAAATTTAAAGGCTTAGTTTTCGAATAAGATTTTTACACTGTCTGATTTTAGCCGGGCTCCCAGCCAATCCTCAATTTTCTTTTTTTCGGAGTTATATAAATTTCTTCCCTCAGTTCTGAAGATAACTATTTGCACCTTCTTCGCAGCAGAATTGGTTACATTATATATTTCTGATTCGGAGTATGTGCATGTTTTTATTTGTGGATATAAGACTTTTATTTCAGCCAGAATTTGCTTACCCAAATCACTTTTATGGGAGAGGATTTCAAGTTGTTGATCTTTTTCCTTTAAAAGAAGCGTTAGCCGGTTTAATTCTGATGAAAGATTTTCAACTTCACTGTTTTTTCGGGTCAATTGATCAAATGAAAATCCCTGGTGAAATTCTATTTTGGCGTTACCCAATGAATATGCAACCGCTTTTTCCCTGATCAGATTTTTCTGCGCTTCAGTGAGCGAAATTCCTCCGTAAACCAGGGTAATCGTTTTATTTTTGGCATCAATCTCATTTTTCAATAAATAATTGCCTTCGGTAATATTTATAGTTTTAATGTATCTCGTAGCTTTTTCAATAAATCTTTCCTGCTCAACAAGTAAGTATCCAAAATAAATGCTGGGTATTAAAACCAAAATGATTACAAAAGTAATCCACCTGTTGGTTTTCTTCTTGTGCGCTTCTCCAACGATCGTTCTTATCGGGAATTTCAGGATTTGAGATATGATAACCGATGAAAGTGCAATGAAAACCGAATTAATGGTAAATAAGAAAAATGCGCCGAAGAAATAATTGAATTGTAAGGTAGCCAGGCCATAGCCTGCAGTACAAAGTGGTGGCATCAAAGCGGTTGCAATGGCAACTCCCGGAATTATATTCCCTTTTTGCTTGCTGCTAATGGCCACAATACCGGCCAATCCGCCAAAAAGTGCAATTAAAACATCGTAAATAGTTGGTGATGTGCGGGCCAGTAATTCGGAATGTGCAGTAGAAATCGGACTGATAAAAAAGTAGGCGGTTGATGCAATTAAACTCGCTGCAACTGCAAACGAAAAGTTTTTTAGTGCCTGAATGAAAAGCGGAATATTATAGGTTGCCACACTGTAACCCATTCCATTAATAGGCCCCATGAGCGGAGAAATTAACATGGCTCCAATAATTACCGCAGTGGAATTCATGTTAAGCCCAACCGAAGCAATTATTATCGCAAATGCCAGAATCCATAGATTGGTTCCCTTAAAAATCAGGTCTTTTTTAATGGTTTCGTGGATTTTATCAAAGTGATCGAGTTCGCTGTCAAGCTCGATGTAGCTAAGAATTTTAGATACCAATTGTGAATGTTTCATTCGCGTCTATTTTTCGAAAAACAGCAAAGAATGCGCATGTTTTAACTTGAATCGTAAATATAACCAAGTTCCGCGAAGGATTAGCACTTCGATTTAAAGTTCGTTTGAATATCCCCATTTATTGGGATTGTACCGGTGTGTCGCACACGATAGCTTTGTCGCTGTAAAATCAAAGTAAATGTGCAAGCGATGAAGAAATTTTTAGTTGTTGTAGTGTTGTTGGTATTGGCTGGTGTTTCGGCTGGATATGCGCAGTGTCGGGTCACCGGAAACCTTGTCGATGCCGGAAATGATCCGGTGGCTTTTGCCAGTGTAATTCTCACCCGAAACAGCGATGGACAGGCGATTGCTGCAATGGCCGACGATAAAGGTTATTTCTGTCTGAACAATATTAAAAATGGCGACTATCGGATTACAACCTCATTGCTGGGCTTCGAAACCTGGTCGGGGCAGGTGGTTGTAGCCGACGATGCTGCAACTGTTAATCTGTCTGATATAAAAATGGTGGCAACAATTACCGATTTGGCCGAAGTATTGATAACCGGAACCTCGCACATCAGCGAGATTAAACCTTCAATGATCAAATACAAAACCAGTTCGCTAATTTCGCAAAGCGGCGGTACGGCTGGCGATATCCTTAAAAATATGCCTTCGGTAGCTATGGGCGGGAGTCCGGGGCACAACCGCGACATCCGTTTCCGTGGCTTGGGCAATGCCTACACCAAAGTACTGATCAACGGGCGGGAATCAGGGCTTAGCGGGAACAACCGAGAAACAGTACTCGACCAGATTCCCGCCGGAAGCATCAGTCATATCGAGATCATGGCAGTTCCGGGCGCAGAGTATCAGGGCGAGGGAATCAACGGGATTGTAAACATTGTGCTGAAAGATAACGCCAATTACGGGCTTCATGGAAAAGCGGAGGCGATGGGCGGAAACCACAATGGTACATCGGGCGGTTTTTCGATTTCGAACAAATCTGAAAAACTGAACGTGTTTGCCAACTACGATTTCCTGAACCGAAACCTGCCTAAACCGAAAGACAAGCTGAAAACCGATTTCAGCAACGGAAAAGTGACCCAAGTAGAAGATTCATACGAACTGGAAAACAAGAATTTCACCAACCACAATCTGCGAACAGGATTTGATTACTTGCTTCAGCCCAAAACCAAATTGAGCGCTGAATACATTTACGGCTACCAGCTCGAAGACAAAGACCGCTCTTTGGAATACACGCGGACCGACGGTTCAGGCAAATTTAAATCGGCGGCACAGGAACTAAAAACCGAGTACAAGCCCAACAATTATCACCAGGTTTATGGGGCATTCGAGCACACATTTGCCAAACAGTCGAAATTGCTGATTAATGCCAGCTACCAGACCGAAGAACAGAAGAAAACCGAGGAAAAAGCGACTTATGCATTGACAAAAAAAGGGAAATGGGCGAATTTTCAACCTGCGCTGGAAAACAAATACGAAAATCAGAATGGTGAGAAACTCCTCTGGAATGCCACGCTTTCGAAAATTAAACTGGGTAAAAACCTGCTGAATGTGGGCTATGCCGGTGAAGCAGATTCGCGGAAATTCAACAACACGACAGATAAATTCAACTACAAGGACACCACCTGGACCAAGTCGAGCAACGGATTCGATAACTTTAAAGTGAACGAAACCACCCACGCCTTTTTCGTAACCGACGAGTACAAAGTAGCATTTCTGAAACTGAAAGCAGGTTTGCGTTTCGAAACCACCCAAACCAAGGGCAACGCGCAAACCACCGATCTGAATGCCTCGAAAAATTACAGTCTGTTGCTTCCATCGGGAACAGCGACTTTCAATCTGGACGAAACGCAGTACATCACGCTGAATTTTGGCCGCCGCATTCGTCGTCCCGGGTTTAAGGACCTGAATCCATTTACCGAGCAGAAAGAACCAACTAAATACGCCAAAGGAAATCCGGAGTTGAAACCCGAGAAAGCCTGGGCTTATGAGTTGGGCTACCTGAAAAACTTCAGCAAATTCAACGTGGGCGCCAATGTTTTTTACCGCGACATTACCGATGTGATCCAAAAGACGATTACTGAAGACGAAAATAGCATAGTGACCGAACAGCCGCAAAATGCCGGACGCGCTTATGTGGCTGGTTACGAATTGATGTCAACCATAAAGGCGGTCGATTTTTGGCAACTGGCTTTGAGCTTTGCACAATTCGAGTCTGAAATTACAAGCGGCGCTTATTCGGGCGATGCACTGAACGATCAGTACAAATGGTCGGGCAAAGCGATTTCTGATTTTACCTTGCCCAAAGGCTGGTCGGCGCAGTTGGCGTTCAATGCAGTGGGGCCAAAGGTTTCGGAGTCGAAGGAAGAAAGTACCATCTGGTTTGCCGACCTGGGCGTCGAAAAACGCTTCCTGACCAACGGAGCGTTGACATTCCGAATGACCGATGTTTTCGACAGTCTGGTGAAACGCAAAACCGAACGCACTGATAAATCGAGTACCGACGAAACCGAATATGGTTTGGGGCAGGTATTTTTAGTTGGACTAAGCTGGAAATTTTAAAACCAATCACAATGTTCTCATTCAAACAAATACGAGCCTGGCATAAATGGCCGGGAATACTTTTCCTGTTTCCCGCTTTCCTGATCAGCATTACCGCAATTTTACTGGCGCTCGACGGTGTGCTGCACATGGATAGGGTAAAAATCAACGTGCCAACTATGTCGTCGGGCAAGTATGCCGAAAATGAAATAAAAGCAATGGCAGTTAGCGCCGACCGGCAGTTTGCTGGTTCGAAAAGCGGTCTTTATATTGTGGAAGCTGGCGAAGTAAAATCGGTGCCGGAGTTGGCCGGAAGCGATGTGCGTTCGTTGCTGTTGGTAAACGACACGCTTTATATTGCAAGCAAACAAGGTCTTTGGCGACTGGTTGACAACTCAATCAACAGATTAAATGACAAGGATGTATTTCACGTCAGCCGGACGCCAAACAACCAGCTTCTGGTTAGCGCCGGGAAAAATGGAGTTATACTTCTCGACCGGAATGGCACAGAAATAAATGATAATCAGATGGTAAAGGAGATTGTTGCTAAGCTGGACGGGTTGAAAAAAAAGCAGTCCCAAACTTTGCACAAACTGGTGATGGATATGCATACCGGAGAGGCCATTGTTGGGAAAACGTTGATGCCATTCTGGATTGCGTTCAGCGGAATTCAATTGTTGCTGCTCACGCTTACGGGTTGTTGGTTTGTTTTCAGGAAAAAACCTGGAATAAAAAAGTTATGATTATGGCAAATAAATAAATGCCAATGGAGTAAAGATCAAAATAATGATCAATGCGATCAGAATTATCAACACCAGTTCGGGAGAAAATTGACCAATCAGTGGAATTTGTGAAGTATATTGACCTAAACTCTTCATCAACAGGGATTCATTTTCAATCGGTTCCTGAATATATCCGCCCTCTTTAAGAGAATGAATTGCCCTGATCACATCCGATTCGCGGACGCATAATTTCACTCCGCCAACAGCATTGGCCCCAGCTTCACAAACCTGGGCATTTAGTTCATCGCGTACCAATACTTCGATCTCTTCCGATTCGAGTTTCGATTTTGCCAAATGAGCTTCGTAGCCGTATGTAAAACTGATGATTACTGTCCAGTTGTCCATGAGTCTTATTCCTTGATAAAGTAAAATGTAGCAGCAATTAATCCGGCTGAAACAACGATCCAACGCAGCATTTCAGGTTTTATTTTTCCTGCCAGTTTACCTCCAATCAATCCGCCCAGCAGCGATCCAAAAATCATTACGAAAGCCACCCTCCAGTCAACCATTCCGGAGAATACAAAATAAATGGCTGCCGCCAGGTTGATAGCAAAACCAAGCGCCTGTTTCAGAAAGTTCAATCGGGTCATCGAATCGTCGGTTACCAAACCCAGCACAGCCATCAGGATAACTCCCAGACCAGCGCCAAAATAGCCACCATAAATTGCTGCAAGGAAAACCATTGAAAGCATGAAAATGGGATTGTGATGCTCGGAATGAGCCTGCCCAATGCGCGAAACCACCCAGTTTTTAATGCGCACCTGAAATCCCAAAAGCAATGTTGCTCCCAGAATGAGGTAAGGGATAAGGCTTTTAAAAGCATCTTCGCTGGTATTCAGAATGAGCAATCCACCTGCGACACCACCCACGATCGCCACTGGCAACAACTTCAGTAAACGCCGGTATTGCGATTGAAATTCGTTTCGCTGCGACCACATGCCACCAATTGTTCCCGGAACCAACGCCACTGTATTGGTTACATTGGCAACTACCGGTGAAATGCCCACCGCAAGTAAAACCGGAAAACTAACCAACGTTCCGCCGCCGGCCATTGCATTGATGAATCCGGCAACAACGGCAGCCATAAAAATGAGTATTTCGTTAAAAAGCGACATGGCAATTTTATTGTTGAAGTGCAAAGATGAATAAAGCAACGGAGAATGGCAAAACCTTTTCGAAGAGGCTGTTTTTCAGGAAATTTAGCTCACAATAACCGATGGTTGAGTACAAAGTATTTTGTAACTTTATAGTCATCCCGCTATAAATGTATGCTATGGGAAATAGCCTTTTTCAGAAACTCGATTCATGGGCTGAGCAGTTGGTTAGCTTTCCTGGGTGCGACCAAAAAACACTGAATATTCGCAAAACCATGTGGATTGCTACCGTTTTCGGAATGTTTCATGTCATTCTGCATACCGGAGCTTTCCTGATTTTTGCTCCACAGGCGCTTCATTTGCTGATTAATTATGGTTATACTCTTTTGATTTTTTTGACGATTGGACTTTTCGTTACACCAAAACTAACCAGAGGATTTAATATGTATTTCGTTTTCCATCTTAGCGCTTTGCTTTTGATCACTTTTTATACCATTTTGAAGTTGGGAGGAATTGCGACTTCCGCAGGATTAATTTTTGCCTGTCTTGCTCTTGTTCTTTCATCGGTTCCATTTCAAAACACGAAGATTACCGCTTTCTTGTTTTTAATATTTACCATCATTGTTGTGCTTTCGGGACTGCTGGTTCCCTGGCTAACCGTTCCGAAGGAAATTACTCCAAGAATTAATGCCATTGTGTTTGTAATGAACACATTGTCGATGTCGATTCTCATATTTTACCAGACCATTAGTTTTTTCGCACAACAATCGCACATCGAAAATCTGGAGGCCGATAAACTGAAAGAATTGAATGAAGCCAAAAATAAACTGTTCACCAACATTACCCACGAGTTTCGCACCCCACTTACAGTTATTCAGGGAATGGCCGATCTGATTGAGAAAAATCCGGATGAATGGCTGAAAGAGGGATCAGAACGGATAAAAAATAACAGCCAGATTATGCTCAACCTTGTAACCCAGATGCTCGATCTCACCAGGATCGAAACCGGAGTGATGCCAGTTCACCGGATTCAGAGCGACATCGTATCTTACATTCGCTACGTCTGCGAGCTTTTCAGGTCGGTGGCCGATAGCCGGGGCATTATGCTCATTTATGAAACTTCAGAAGAAAAATTTATCATGGATTTTGATACCGACAAATTACTTCATATTCTCTCGAATCTAATTTCAAACGCTTTAAAATTTACTCCTGAAGGTGGACTCGTGTCAGTTGTAGCTTTTCCCGACGAAGCAAAAAAAATATTCATTATTCGGGTTGAAGACAATGGAATCGGGATTAATTCTGATCATTTGCCCCATATTTTCGATCGTTTTTACAAGGCTGAAAATAGTTTGGGAAACCCTGATGGCATTGGGCTCGGGCTTGCGCTAACCAAAGAATTGATAGAGTTACTCGGAGGAACAATTGTTGTTGAAAGTCATCCCGGTAAAGGAACCATTTTTGTTGTCAGTCTGCCGGTAACCCATGATGCCGCCACCGAAGAAACTTCAGGAATTGCACCTGACAAAATTTCGACATTGATTAAAAAAAATACACATCCGGCCTTGCATCAAGTGCAATCTGCAAACGGTACACTTCCGGTTTTGCTGATTGTTGAAGACAGTCGCGAAGTGGCAGATTATCTGGCTGCTATCCTGAAGAGCGAATACCGGATTGAATGTGCCCAAGACGGGAAATCAGGTCTCGAAAAAGCGCTGAACCTGATTCCGGACATCATTTTAAGCGATGTGATGATGCCTGAAATGGACGGAATAGCCCTGCTCGAAAAAGTTAAGCACGATATCCGCACCAGTCATATTCCGGTGGTGATGCTCACTGCCAAAGCCGATGTTGCTTCGCGGCTTTCAGGGCTGGAGAGTGGTGCAGATGCCTACCTGGCCAAACCTTTCGACAAAAAGGAACTGCATATTGTGTTGAAAAACCTGATCGCGATCCGCACGAAATTACATGAGAGATACGCTTCGCCCGATGACTTTCCGCCTCCGCCTGAAAATGGATATAAAATTGAAGATGCGTTTATGGAGAAAGTCAGACACGTGTTGGAGGCCAACCTCGACGACGATGAATTTGGGATTGCTCAACTTTGCCGCGAACTGGCCGTAAGCCGCACCCAGCTTTACCGAAAATTCAAATCGGTGAGTAACCAATCAATCGCAGATTATTTTAAATTATTGCGACTGTTCAAATCAAAATTATTGTTATCTACTACCAAGATGAATGTTACTGAAGTAGCTTTTGCTTCCGGATTTAAAAATCTATCCTATTTCAGCCGCGAATTCACCCACCATTTTGGCAAGAGCCCCAAGGAATTCAGGAACTAACAACTTTGCAGTAATCTGATTGCCAGTAAAATAATTGGGACGTACAGCAAAACTTTGTCGTTTTAGCTGCCTTAACTTTAGTCAGAAATTACACCTTTTATTTAATTCAAAAACCCATCGTTATGAAAAAGTATTTATTTATTCTAATTGCGATTGCAATACCACTGGGCGTTTTCTGTCAGGGAAAAATTGACATTGAAAAAGAAAAAGCAGCAATTATTGCTTTAATCGAAGAAGAAACAGCTTCCTATTATGCCAGCGATTTTGACCGCTGGGCTGCAACTCAGGTTCAGGATGAAACCAACACTTTAATGGGTGCATGGAATACTGGATTTAGCTATAACATCGGTTGGGATTCAATCTCTGCTGGTATGAAACCAAACATTATAGAGAAAAGAGAAACGATGAAGGAAGTAAAATCCAACTACAAAATTAAAATATACAATGGAAGTGCCTGGGTGATTTTTGAAAATGAGGTGTTTAGTAAAACTGGTGAGTCTGTGAATAAATTTATTGCGACAGTTTTCCTCGAAAAAAAAGACAATAAATGGAAATCTGTGTATCGCAATAGAATTGAAGTTTCAACTTATTATTCGCCAAATGCTCCTGAAGGATTTCCCAATGTACCGGTATCTGACAGATATTTGAACATGGTTGGACAAATAAATATCTTCATTATAAATTCAATAAATTACGCGAAATCAATAGGTAAAACTGTTGAAGATATAGCAAATTTCACTGGTGATCAATTTAAAACCAGTTGGAACAAAGCTTATGGATACAATGGTTTTGTAAATGGGGTCAAATATAACTGGGTCAGTTTTGCACCGGAAGGCAAGTTTAAAGTTTTGGAGCAGGATGATAATCATTTCAAATTCAGTGTAAATGGTGTCTTTCCATACCTGAAAAATAATAGTCCGCTTTACAATGTAACTTATGACGAATATCTGACCTTTCTAAAAATTGTACATGGAAAAATTGCGGAATATATGGGAGCTGAATACACTCAAAAAGTGGAGAAAGAACAGATTACTGTTACGATAATAAAGAAATAACTTGCAGAGTTTATTGGAGATCAGGAATAATTAAAATTGGTATTCTCAGCAAAGAATTTGAGATTCAGGGCAAAACTTTTCAGGTCGTTAAGGTTGAACTTTGGGTTAGATATTTGAATTATAAATCTAAAACCAAATGCGTATGAAAACTATTTTGCTTTGCTCATTCCTTGTTGGTCTGTTGTTTATGGGATGCACCAAAAACGAAAGTGATTTTGATAATCCCAACAATGTGCAATTAAAATCAGCATCATCCTCCAAAGGGATTATTGAGAAAAAAACCGTTGAACCTTGTTGGTTCCTTTTGTATTGCGGCGACGTTCAGTTTGACTATCTTGAAGGTGAAATGAATTGCCATTGGAGAACCAAACTTGAAAAAGGGGAATACAAATGGTCTATTTTAACTATTTCAGGAACCATTACCCGACCATCTACTGGGGAAATTTTCAGGGTACATGAAACTGATTTCTACGACAAGCATACAATGGGCATATGGAAATGGCACCTAAACCTGCAAGGCGATCAGGGAAGCCACATCATCAACCAGTTTACTGCCGACTGGAATACCATGTCCTATACCATCGACAAAGCCATTTGCCCTCCTGAAAACTAATGTTTTATTAATAAACGTATAACCCTTTAAATTTCTGATTATGAAAACAGTGATTTCGTTTTTCTTTATCATGATGATTATGTTTGTAGCCTGTACCAAAGATCAATTTGTTCAGGAAGAAAATCTTGAACTGAAAAAAGCCAAAGTACCAGTACCATTGAAAGCAGATTTCTGCTTTACTCCAAACATGGAAGGAGCTTTTGATGCTAATGGATTTCCAAACATGGACGTATTAATGTTAATTGTAGGACTAGACCCACAAAAACCTACTTCCTATCTTCCTCGTTCTGGATGGTTAAGTGGTAACGCTACCCATGCTGGGAAACTTCAAATGATGGAAAGTCCGATGACTGCGGTAAGTGCGAAATTTGAAAATAATAAAGTTGTTTGGGTAACCACCGGAAAGAACACAGCGGCCAACGGCGACTATTATTTTTATGATGCCACTTCTTACTCGAATCCTATGGATGGTACGTTTACCGGTGACGTATATATGCGTGATGGCATCGGCAAATTTAAGGGGATGACTGGTACGGTTCAGATGGTTGGGCAAGGTACCTGCTGGCACGCAGAAGGTACGATGATTTATTCCCGTTAACTTTGATTTGTATTGAATTGTTTTTGCGAATAATTCCGATTCCGGCTTCTATGTTTCATCGCAGGGGCCGGAATTTTTTTTACATACTCCGGAATATTATTTCTCCTAATAAGTGTATGATGCACGTTTAACGTCTAATCATTATATTTGTCTCGCTTTGACTAACTAAAACTATCTGCTCATGAAAAATTTTTTCCTACTGTTTTTGCTCCTGTTTTTGGCCGGAGCACTTTCGGCACAATCCCCAAAATTCGACAATGTGCTTTACGGCGCAGCTTATTACCACGAATACATGCCTACAGATAGGCTGGCTGATGACCTGAAGCTGATGAAAGAATCAGGAATGTCGGTGGTTCGTGTGGGCGAATCGACCTGGAGTTTGTTCGAGCCGCGCGAAGGTGAATTCGAGTTCGCCTGGATGGATCGCATCATTGACGGTCTTCATGCCAATGGAATCAAGGTGATTCTTGGCACTCCAACGTATTCGATGCCTGCATGGCTTTACCACAAACATCCGGAAGTGCTGGTTGATTATGAAAAGGGAGGGAAAGCCTACTACGGAATACGCCAGAATATGAACATTACCAGCCCGACTTTTCTGTTTTATTCGGAACGGGTGATCCGAAAAATGATGGAGCATTACGCCAAACATCCGGCCATTATTGGCTATCAGGTTGACAATGAAACTACTTCGTACGGGGTGAATAACTACAATTACCATATCAGTTTTGTGAATTACCTGAAAAAGAAATTCGGCACCACCGAAAATCTGAATAAACTGTGGGGCCTGAATTACTGGGGAATGACCATGAACGACTGGGATGAGTTTCCAACACGCGATGGAGTTACCAATACAGCCTACAAACTGGAATGGGAGCGTTTCAAACGTAAATCAGTGGCCGATTATCTTACCTGGCAATCTGAAATCGTAGCAGAATACAAACGCCCAGACCAGTTTATCATGCATTGTTTTATGCCATCGGTTCAGGACATCGACCAAATTGAAAGCGCCAAAAAGATGGACGTAATGGCAGTGAATGTTTACCATGGTTCGCAGGATAATCTGACCGGCGATGAAATTGCTTTTGCCGGAGATTTTTTCCGTTCAGTAAAAATGAAAAATTACCTGATTACCGAAACCAATGCGCAAACCATTGGTTGGGATTCAAAATCGCAAATGCCTCCGTATGATGGTCAGCTTCGCCAAAATGTGTATGCACACATAGGTTCGGGCGCCAACATGGTCGAGTACTGGCACTGGCATTCGATTCATTACGGACAGGAAACCTACTGGAAGGGTGTGTTGTCGCACGATTTGCAACCCAACCGCGCCTACGCCGAATATTCAAAAACTGCTCATGAGTTGCAGAAATTTGGCAAAAAACTGGTGAACCTGAAAATCACCAATAAAGTAGCTATTCTGTTTAGCCACGATGCCAATGCAGCGTTAAATGTGATGCCATTTAAAAACGGGAAACAAGACATGTGGGGAGGTTCAGGCAATATCTACAGGAATGAACTGGTTGGGCAGTTTCATAAAGTGCTTTTCAGGAACAATGTGGGAGTTGATTTTATATTTCCTGAAAATGCGAAGTTTGAAAATTACGATTTGGTTGTGATTCCGGCTTTGTACATTGCCAGTGATGATTTGCTTAATAAAATAAACAAATACGTTGAGAACGGTGGCCATGTGATTATGCAATTCAAAAGTGGATTTTGCGACGAAAATTCGATGGTTCGCCCGATGCTGGCGCCCGGTCCGCTGCGCAAAGCCTGCGGATTTTATTACCAGGAATTTACTGTGTTCAAGGAATTGAGTCTGAAAGACAATCCGTTCAAGGTTGACGAAGCTTCGAACAAAGTTTACGATTGGGGCGAATACCTGATTCCGGAAACCGCCAAAGCACTGGCCTATTACGATCATCCACACTTCGGAAAATATCCAGCCATCACCATCAACAATTTCGGAAAAGGAACCCTGCTTTATCAGGGATGTGCCGTTTCAGACGAAATTCAGGAAAAACTGATTCTTCAGGAATTGGAACGTGCAGGAATTAAATCCGTTGACCAAAACCTGCACTGGCCGCTCGTGACAAAAAGCGGTGTGAACGAAGCTGGCAAAAAAGTACATTATTACTACAATTACAGTTCGCAAAAATCGAGTTTGGTGTATCCGCACAAAGGTGGAACCGAACTGGTTGCCGGAAAAGTTGTTGCTTCCGGAGCATCGATTGAAATTGGTCCTTGGGATGTGCTAATTGTGGAGGAGAACTAGATTCTAATTGCAAAGATTTATAAATTAACCACATAGGCACATAGTTCACATAGAAAATAAACTATGTTTCCTATGTGCCTATGTGGTTCTAATCAGAATTTATGAAACGACGAAACTTTATCACCTTATCAGCATCAGGAATCGCAGCATTGTCAGTGATGCCGACCGAATTGGCCGCGACTTCAACTACCCAACCCAAAGTTCGTTTGGGCGGACCTGTTTTTGAAAAGTATAATTCTCCTGAAGAGTGGATTGCTGCAATCAAAAAATTGGGCTACCGGGCTGCTTATTGTCCGGTGTCGCCGGGCGCCGGCTCTGCTTTGATAAAAGCTTATCAAACTGCAGCAGCAAAGAATGATATTGTAATTGCCGAAGTCGGAGCCTGGAGTAACCCGATTGATCCCGATCAGGAAAAGGCCGGAAAGGCCATTCAAAAATGCACAGATTCGTTGGCTTTGGCGGATGAGATTGGGGCCAGTTGTTGTGTAAATGTGAGTGGTTCGCGAAATCCGAAACATTGGGCTGGTCCGCACAAGGATAATCTGACCGATGCCACATTTGATTTGATTGTGGAAACTACCCGAAAAATAATTGATGCCGTAAAACCAAAGCAAACTTATTTTACGCTGGAATGTATGCCATGGTCTTATCCTGATTCTGCAGATTCTTACCTAAAACTCATTAAAGCCATTGATCGTAAGCAGTTTGGCGTGCACCTCGATCCGATGAATTTAATTACCAGTCCGCAGATTTATTACCGCAATGGCGAAATGATTCGCGATTGTTTCCGCAGACTTGGGCCACAAATCAGGAGTTGCCATGCCAAAGATATCACACTTCGGGAAGACAATGCTGTTCCCCAGTTAGATGAAGTTCTTGCTGGAAAAGGAAATCTGGATTATTCGGCATTTCTGACTGAATTAGCCAAGCTGAAAGATATTCCGCTAATGATGGAACATTTAGCAACTGCCGATGAATATGCACAGGCAGCAGCTCACATCCGGTCGGTGGGGAAAATGGTAAATGTTGAAATTTGATTAAGTTTATCCCTGACAGGGTTCGAAAACCTGTCAGGGATAAACTTAATCTGAAACTTATTTCAGCAGATTCATTACCTTCTTAAGTTTTTCTGTTACTTCTTGCGCGAGCGGCTCCAATGCAGGGTTTTGTATGGCCATCATCGACGCGATGGGATGAATAACTGCAACCTGTGTTGTCCCATCCTCTTTGTCGGTTACAACAACATTGCAGGGCAGCATCAACCCGATCAATTCTTCTGCCTGCAAAGCTTTGTAGGCAAAGGCCGGATTACAGGCACCCAGAATCTTGTATTTTTTGTAGTCCACGCCAAGTTTCTCTTTTAATTTGGCCTGCATGTCAATTTCTGTCAATACGCCAAAGCCTTCTGTTTTCAAGGCTTCTGTAATTTTAGCCACCGCATCTTCAAAATCTGTATGCAAAATTGCATCGAAATAATATTCCATGGTTTAAACTTTTTAATTTTTATTTGTTTTTCGCACCTGTATTTATGCCGAAAGGCCAATACAATGGGCAGAAGCTGATAAAGCTTGTAATCACAAAGACCACAGCCAAAACTAACAGAACAATGCCCAATGTGCCTGTTACAACGTTTGTAAAGAATAGAATAGCAATCACGACAGCAACCAGTATCCTGATCGCCTTGTCAATAGTTCCCATGTTTTTTTTCATTTTGATTTTTTAGTGAATTAAAAAATATTTGTCAATATACTCATTAACTGTTGCTTGGTGTGAACTCCCGGTTGTTTGTATTTTATTTCTCCGCTTTTAAAAATCATTAGCGTCGGAACACTCTGAATCTGGTAACGTCCAGCCAATTGCTGATTTTGATCGACATCAATTTTGATCACCCGAACCCGATCTCCAAGTTCGGCTGCCAACTCTTTCAGAATGGGCGACTGCACCTTGCACGGCCCGCACCACAAGGCATGAAAGTCAACAATTACGGGTTTTGTATCACTTATTATTGTATCAAAGTTTGCCTTCATCTGTTTATTTTTAAACCACATAGGCACATAGGGCACATAGTTTTTATGTTTTGCTATGTGTAAATGTGGTTGATTTCATTTGCAAATAATTATCACAATATCACAATTTATTATTTAGACTCGCCCATCTTCCACCGTTGTGAACATTGATAAAACCGTTTGACTTCAATATTCCCTTTGCAGATGAACTTCTCATTCCTGATTCACAGCAAGTAATTATCGTGCGCTTTTTGTCTTTAAATTTCTGAAGATTTTTGCTTAGTTGATCAACCGGAATATTGACTGATCCCCTAATGTGTCCGGATCCATATTCCCCTTTGGTTCGAACATCTAAAATTACAGCCCCTTCTTTCATTAATTGGGCATAGTCGATTGTTTTAATTCCTAAAAGTTTCTTAATTGATTCAAACATAGTTGTTTATTTAATTATTGTTTTCGTTTATATGGCAATACTTTCAATATTAGACTTTGTATTTAAAACTTACATTAGGGCATTTTCTTATCATCTTTCTTTGGACAGATCGTGATTCATCATAGCTTTGAAGTAGTCACTTTCATGGCAGCCTTCCAATATATTTACCACTTTCCCATTCGCGAAAAGTAAGAGCGAAGGTTCACTTGTAATCTTGTAAACCGGATGAATATCCTGAACCTGACTCACATCAGCCACAAAAACCGATATGGTCTGACTCAAATGCATGGCTTCGGCGATACTTCGGAAAGCACATCGGGAAGATTCATTTTCAGGATTATGAATCAGCAGGGCAGCTCGATCGTGTCCTTCTATTTTTTTCTGAAAGTCGATGTAAGAAAATACGTTTTGCATAGGTTTAGATTTATTTGATTAAGATTATCTCTGTCTCATCATTTGCATAATGCCGCCACCATTTTTTACGTTGGTGAAACCCATTTGCTGCAAGCCTCTTTGTCCGTAAGCAGAGCGCGCTCCCGAGGCACAATAGAGTGTAATTTCCCTTGTTTTGCTTCCCAATTCAATGATTCGCATTTGCAATTCATCCAACGGAATATTGATGGCGCCTGGATAAGCGCCGCCTTGAAATTCTTCTTTAGTACGTACATCGATCACTAATGGTTCGTTTGAAGGAGCTGCTGAAGAGGGTTTTGTATTTTTGCGCGACATCATCGCGGCAATTCCACCGCCATTGGTTGCATTGGCAAAACCCATTTGCAGGAGGAACCGCTGTGCATAAGCAGAACGGGCTCCCGAAGCGCAATAGAGCGTTATCTCCCTCGTTTTGCTTCCCAGCTCATCAATTCTCTCTTGTAATTCATCCAACGGAATATTGATGGCGTCAGGATATGCACCGTCTTCAAATTCTTCAGGAGTACGAACATCCACAACAATCGGTGAATTTTTATCCTGTGCTTTTGCGACTGTTTTTTCTTCCGTTTTCGAAGTTTCTTCTTCCAGCGATTTTGGCTCAACCGGTAAAAGATCTATTTGAATGTGCTTAAATCCAGCGGTTCTGGCTTGTCTCTGAAGCGAAGTGTGTCCTCCTGAAATATTGGTAACATCGTTATAACCCGAGCCCAGCAATGTGCGAAGTGCCTGATGTCCTTTTTTTCCGGTTTCGTCGTAAACTATCACGATTCGGTTTGCCGGGATGGTTTTAATTTGTTCTGCCAGCATTTCCAATGGCAAATGGATAGCTCCTTTTACATGGCTTTTTTCGAAAGCGAACACATCACGAACATCAACAAATACAGGATTTTTTCCTTCAATGAAAGCATCCAATTCGGTAACGGTAACTGATGGGCTGAACCCTGAAATCCGGTTTTCGGCAGTATAAGCAGCCATGTTAAGGACATCGTTGGCCGTTCCGATGGGTGGTGAATAGGCGAAGTCAATATCAGCGATATCACCGATGGTTAATTTTGAAGCTGTTGCAGTTGCAATCACATCCAAACGTTTGTCAGCTCCTTTGTAACCTGCCGTTTGTCCACCCAGAATAATCCCGGTGTTTCGGTCGTATACCAGCATGGTGGTTACCGTTTCAGCTCCCGGATAATAGGAAGTATGATGCTCTTTGTGAACAACAACTGAATCGGCATCCAATCCGGCAGCGCGAGCCTGTTTTAGGGAGAAGCCGGTTATTCCGGTCACTGCTTCGAAAACGCGCACCACCGAAGTTCCGATTGAACCTTTGTAGGCATGATTTCCACCCAATACATTCTCGGCAGCAATTCGTCCCTGACGGTTTGCAGGTCCGGCCAGCGGAATGCGTACTTTTTTACCGTTTACGCGATGTTCGATTTCGACCATATCGCCAGCCGCAAAAATATCGGGATCAGAAGTTTGCAGTTGCTCATTGACCAGTAGTCCGCCTGCTTCCCCGATTTCGAGACCTGCATCTATTGCGAGTTGCAATGTTGGGCGAACGCCAATCGACAGTAAAACCATGTCGGCATCCAGTACTTTTCCATTGTCGAGTTTTACTTTCCGGGGCATGATTTCGGTTACTCCGGCACCGGTATGAATACCAACGCCGTATGAAAGCATTTCATTCTCAACAAATCCTGCCGTTTCGGCCTCCATAATGGCCATCACATGCGGCATCATCTCCACCACGTTCACTTTCAGGCCACGTTTTACAAGGGCTTCCACCATTTCGAGGCCAATAAATCCGCCACCCACAACGACTGCGTTTTTGGGTTTATTTTCATCCAGATGGAGTGAAATTTTGTCCATGTCTTCCAAAGTCCACAGCGTGAAAACATGATCGTAATCCGCACCGGGAAGCGTTGGTTTTATAGGCCGGCCGCCCTGTGCCAGAATTAGTTTGGTGTATTCGAACGTTTTATAGTCGCCGCTGCGTGTGTCCAATGTTTTTACCTTGTGCGCAGCTCTGTCGATCGACGAAACGATGGTATGCGTATGTACTTCAACGCCATATTGCTCGTTGAAACTTTCGGGACTTTGCAGAATCAGTTTCGAGCGGCTTTTGATGTCGCCGCCAATGTAATATGGCAGGCCGCAATTGGCAAATGAAATGTCCGGTCCGGCTTCAAGCATTCTAATTTGAGCAGTCGGAGAAATGCGGCGAACTTTTGCCGCCGCAGTTGCTCCGGCCGCAACTCCCCCTATAATTAATATCTTTTCCATATTCTTATCTTATTTGTTTAGTACTGTTTATGTTTCGTCCGAAAGCAGGTCAATGTTTTGTTCTGTTTTTTCTCGCGGACGAGTTTCTTTGTTTATGATTGTTTTTTACAAATATTTTGCACCTCTGGTGCTGGATGCTGCCAGCTTATCAGTTATGTCATTTGAAATTTACCATCAAGTCGAACTTTCAGCTTGCTTTTGCAATTTCTTTCAGCAAAAATTCTTTCGATTTAATTCCCACAAACCGGTTGATTTCGGTCCCGTTTTTAAAAAGGATCAGGGTTGGAATACTCCTGACCTTGAATTTTTGGGCAAGTGATTCGTATTGCTGAATGTCGACTTTTCCGACATGCGAGTTCCCTGATAATTCAGCGGAGACATCGTTTAAAACGGGAGCCATCATTCGGCAGGGAGCGCACCAACTGGCCCAAAAATCGACCAATACAACTTTATTTTTTATTTGTTGCTGAAAATTCTGGTCTGTTAGCGTCAATACTTTTTCGTGGTCGGCCACCATAGGAGTATTTTTCATTTTTGCCATTGCGAAATAGCGGAAACCAATGAAAGCGGCCATTAAAATTACGATTATAATAAATGTTGTTTGCATATTCTTTTAATTTATATGTTTGATTGGTTGAATTAAACGTTTACCGTCGCTGCAAATTCCTGATCCAATATGGATGTTATCTGCGCTTTCGATTGAATGCTTGAAGTAGCTTTCATTACTTGCCCGTTTTTGTAATAAATGGTAAACGGAATTCCAATGAAGCCGCGAACTTCTGGCAAAGAGCGAATGACCTGCGATTCAGGATTGTCAAATTCCATGTCGAAGAATTTTACATGTGCATATTCATTTTCCAATTCTTCGGCAATCCGGTAAACCGGAACACACATTGGCCCCATGCGTCCACAGATGACAATTACATTTTCGTTTTCGCTGATTATTTGTGCATATTCCGCAGCGCTTTCGATGTGTTTTAAATTGGTGTATAACATTTCTGATTTGTTTTAATTGTTACGATACAAAACTACATCACAAATCAGGAGGAGTAAGGATTTTTGGGTTGAAGCACATCGGCTCCTGAATTGAACTGCGACAACTTTTTTATTGATGTAATCGAAGCAAGTATTGCAATTAATAGTTCAGGCTATGCCCAGTCGAAGTATAATCCTAACTTTACAGGCGAAATAAATTTCATCACAAATTATGAAACCCATTCTTGAAACTGACAGTGATTTTATTTGCGATGTTCAGGCTCCATGTTTTCAGACGCTTACAACTGATGAGGTTGAGCTGGTGAGGGCAAGCAAAACACAAGTTCTGTTCAGAAAAGGCGACAACCTGACCAAGCAGGGTACTTTCGCTTCGTATGTGCTTTTTGTAATGAAAGGTTTGGCCAGGCAATACATAGAGGGCGACCACGCGAAAAGCTTTAATCTGCGAATCATCAAACCGGGTGAGTTCGTCGGATTATCTTCAGTATTCGCGAGAAACACTTTCAACTATTCGTCGGTTGCATTAACAGATTGCCAGGTTTTTCTGGTTGAAAAAGAGGCGATCGTACAAATAATCAGGCAAAACGGAACATTCGGATTGGGAATTATCCGCCGGTACTGCGAGCAAAACTCGAATCTTTTTGATACGCTGCGAACGGTAATGTATAAACAGATGAACGGGCGCATGGCAGATACTCTACTGTACATCGATGGTTTAAAGGCAGAATATCCTGAAATCTTTCAGCTTCTTTCGCGCAAAGACATTGCTGACTTCGCCGGAATTTCAACAGAGAGTGCTGTAAAACTCCTGAAAAGCTTTGAAAAGGATGGCTTAATAGAACTGAATGAAAAGGACATTTCCATATTAAATCATGGAAATTTATCGGAGATAAGTAAAAGAGGGTAGAGTTAATATTTATAAATTTGCAGGCCTGAATAGATCCATCAATACATAAAAAATATATCCATAACAGATTACATAAATGAAAACGGATAAAGTATTTAAATCACCAATAGAAAAATCGTCTGATTTTAAATTCGATGCGAAAGTTGCGGATGTTTTCGACGACATGGTGGTGCGTTCGGTGCCATTTTATCTTGAATTTCAGCGGATGATTACCGAGATAGCCCGCGATTACGCCCAGCCCGAAACGGCACTGTACGATTTAGGATGTTCGACCGGCACAACTTTCTTGTCCCTCAATACATTGCTTGATCCTTCCATCCAGTTTGTTGGTGTGGACGATTCTGCAGAAATGCTAAAAACCTGCAGGCATAATCTGGAGGCAAACGGGGTAACGCGTTCTTTAAGTTTGGTCACTGCCGATTTGAACAAACAGGTTGAAATCCAAAATGCATCAGTCGTAGTGCTTTGCCTTACGCTGCAATTTGTGCGCCCTTTAAACAGACTAAAATTATTGCAGTCGGTTTACAAGCAATTGAACCCAGGCGGCTGTCTGATACTAATTGAAAAAGTACTGGGTGAAAGCACCGAATTTAACCGTCAGTTCATCAGATTCTATTATGATTTGAAGCGCCGGAATAATTACGATGAAATGGAAATATCGCAAAAAAGGGAAGCCCTCGAGAATGTTTTAATCCCTTATAAATTAAGCGAGAATATGGAAATGCTGGCCGAAGCTGGGTTCAATAAAACTGAAGTTTTTTTTAAATGGTACAATTTTGCGGGTATAATCGCAATTAAATAGTCTGGATTATGGTCAAATTTGGAAACTGGGTTTTTCACAACCGTAACTGGTTTTTCGCAACTTTGTATGTAACTATGTTCATCCCTTCGCCTGCTTTAACCGATAATTTGGGCCTTCAAATTGGTTTGGGACTGACCATATTTTTATTGGGAGTGATGTCGCGTGGTATTACCATTGGTTTGGAATACATTGTTCGCGGTGGTTTATACAGGCAAATTTATGCCGAGCATCTTGTCACTTCCGGAATATATAGCATTTGCCGAAATCCCATGTATTTTGGGAATATATTAATTCTTTTGGGAGTTGGCATATTTGCAAATTCATCACTTTTTGTATTCCTTACAATTCCGGTATTTGTGCTTTTGTACGTTGCTATTATTTCAGCCGAGCAAGCATTTCTGGAAAATAAATTCGGCGAAGAATACAAACTTTACCTGAAGAATGTAAATGCCATTATTCCTGATTTTACAAAAATCAACAAGGCGTTCGAAGGTCAGAAATTCAATTTGAAAAAGGTAGTACGAAAAGAGTACAATTCTTTCTATCTCTATCTGGGCGGATTGCTTCTTCTGTTAATCTATCAAAAGCACATCAGCATCGTTTACTTTTTTATCATTGGCGGAATATTGCTCGCAAGCTATTTAACGCTTCGATACTTAAAAAAGAGGAACCTGCTTGGTTAATATTGGCTGTTTTTCAGGAATATAGAACCAAATTTGGAAAGCTTTTAAAATTTTATGATTGTCTGGTTCCATATCTGGCATTCCCACAAGTCAGTTGTGGTCAGTTATTGTCATTCGGTGGTCATTTCATGGCAACTTAATGACTACCAAATGACAATTGAATGACTTATGACAAATGGTTTTATTGCGGTTTCATTTTAACATTTACCTGAGGCACAAGGGCTATTCACCACAAAATAACCCATGAATCCACCCATGATTATGCTCATGTATGGATTGCTGGTAATTGCGCAGGTTCCTGAAGTGCAACCAACAAAATGATAATATAAAAAACCGGCAACTCCGCCAATCACTATTGCTGTAAAAGGTTTCCAGAAATTCCGGGATCTAAAAAATTCTTTTGCCGTTTTAGGCTTTGGGCTTGCGCTACAATTATTTTCCATTATTCTGTATTAAAATTATTGCGCAAACATAAATCAATTGCAAGAATAAATCACTATAGTATCACTTAAATCTTTTTAGTATCACTATTAATTATTTATCTTCGCAGTCAGAAACTATTGATTATGAGTGAAATATTTAATGATAGTCTTAGTCTGGAGCAGCTTGACGAAATGTTCCAAAGTGACGAAAAGTGTCTGGAGTTTTTGTCGAATATGAAATGGGCAGGTGGTTTCGTTTGTAAGAAATGCGGGAATAAGAACTCATGCGCAGGAAAAGAACCATTTTCGAGACGATGCACAAAATGTAAATCAAAAGAAACAGCAACGAACGGAACCATATTTCATGGTGTGAAATTTCCGATCAGCAAAGCATTTTACATTGCCTACAATGTTTGCAAAGGGAAAGCAGACATTTCGACTTACGAATTTGGCCGTCGGCTTTCATTACGGCAAATGACGTGTTGGAACTTCAAAACCAAAATTCAACATGCACTCAACGAAATGGATTCGCTCACAGACAAGGAGCGAAACTCGATGGAGAAGATTTTAACAAGCTAATAAGATTCATTTTCTGACCAATTGTGCTGAAATGTGTTTTAGAAAGACGATTTGTATTTCTATTCATACACCTTTAAATCAGCGAAGTATGCTTCCGTTTCAACATCGACCCACAAACCAATAGCTCCTGAAGAATAAGTGATGCATCCGGCTTCTTTTCGGGTTTCCTCTACTATTTTCTGAGCAAATTGAACGAAGCTTTCAACTGCTTCTTTTTTGATTGTAAGTCGGGCAACTACTGTTTTTTTCATCGGCTCTGATTTTTGTTGAGCATACGTAACGCTTGTCAGGCATACAATGGCGAGCAATAAAACTAATTTTCTCATGTGGTTAATTTTTAATATCCTGGTTTTTTGTACAGTTTTTCAAGGTTCGGACGAATTTCAGTCTCATAGACTTTTTCCATCCATTCGCTTTCGGCTACCTCTTCAATAGCTACAGAAACAGCAGCTTCGGGTTTGCTGGTGCTGTTCATGATCACTTTTGTTATTTCTTCGCTGAGTTTGCTTTTTTGTTCTTCCGAGCTTCCAGGATACATTTTTACGATTACATGTGGCATAATTTGAATTTTTGAGTGTTTAATTGTTATTAAAATTTCTTATTGATTGAATAGTCCTGCCTTCAGGTCGGCTCCAGCTGTTCCTGAAACGATGTGGAGATAGTTCCGGTTGGTGGGATCTTCTTCAATTTGCAAATTGCCTTCTTTTTTAAGGATGACATCTTTACCAAGTTTCAATTTAGCAGGGTCAGCTTTTTCACCCAAACCTGCCGGTCCGCCGCCTTTGTTAACCAGTTCGTTATAGCCTGTAATTAGCGAGTTTGAAAGGGAAAACGATGCTTTTTCATCTCTGTTTAAAATCCAGAAAACATTGGTGCCCGTTGCAACATTGTTGTAAAATTTTAAATCTTCGGCAGCAGACCATGACCACACAGTTGCACCATAATTGTCAATAAAAAGATTGTGGTGTATTTCACAATTCCTGGCTGGTTCGTCCGAATTCCACAACACAACGGCATCTTTACATTGATAGAAGACACAGTGATCAACGACCACTCCTTGTCCGCTTGCCAGTATGGCCACATGGTTGGGAATGGCATGTTGGTCGCCCAAGAACAAACACTGGGTAATGCGCAAGTCGTCGAGATTTCCACCTTCCCGCACAATTGGATAATTTCTTCTGACCAATCCGTTCTTAGGTCGTTCATGAACAGGAGTTCCTAAAACCCTTAATCCCTGGATAGTAACATGGTTGGTTTCAATCTGAATCCCGTAGGAGGTTCCTCCCAGCGGATCATTATTTCCATTCGGTTTAAAATCAAGGGGCATTGTTGACACAATAACCGGCATTTTTCCGGGATCCCAATCAGCATCATCCGGTAAAACTTCTGCCCTGATGGTCAGTCGCTGCTCCTTGGTAAAATGCCAGTTCACAGGATGGAAGGTAGCAGTTGCGTCCAAACCATAAATACCTTCAGAAAGATATACCGTAATAGCACCTTTCCCATTTGCCTTATTGACCAGATCGGCAGCTTTATTCAATGTTTTTAATGGTTGTTCTTTTGTGCCGGAGTTTTGATCATTGCCATTGATCTCATTAATATAGAATTCCTTGGCACTCTGTGAAAAGGCAATTGTATGGATTGCCGTTAGAATAACGAATACAACTGTTTTGAGTAAAATGTTTGTTCTCATATGACTTGAAATTTATGTAACTTAATGATAGGATTCATTTTCATTTGGAAAATCTGCGGATTTAATGTCCTTAATATAACTTGAAACTGCTTCAAAAATGGTGGTGTGTAAATCCGCATATCGCCTTAAAAATTTAGGTGAAAAACCTTTGGTTAAGCCCAACATATCGTGCATAACCAAAACCTGTCCGTCAACATTGGGGCCTGCACCAATTCCAATTGTCGGGATTGTTAATTTTGAAGTTATTTCACCTGCTAATTTGGCTGGTATTTTTTCAAAAGTTATCGCATAGCAACCCACTTTCTCCAACAATAAAGCATCACTGATCAACTTTTCAGCTTCTGCTTGTTCTTTTGCTCTTACTGTATAAGTACCGTATTTGTTAATCGATTGTGGCATTAATCCCAGATGTCCCATAACAGGTATGCCGGCATCAATGATCATTTTTATGTCTGTAATGATCTCTTCGCCTCCTTCAATCTTTAAGGTGTCAGCCCCGGTTTCCCTCATGATCCGTATAGCTGCTTCCAATGATTTAAATGGGTTACCCGAACAGGTTCCGAATGGCATATCAACCACTACCAGAGCATGTTTTACGGCTTTCATTACTGAACTCCCGTGATAAATGATCTGATCAAGTGTCATGGGCAGGGTAGTTGTGTTTCCGGCCATCACATTTGATGCTGAATCGCCAACCAATATGACATCCATGCCAGCCTGATCTATGATCGATGCCATTGAATAATCATAGGCAGTGAGCATTGATATTTTTTCTCCACGCTCCTTCATCTCTTTTAAGCGATACGTGGTAACTTTTCTTTTATCGTTTTCTGTTTTTATTGACATAAGCCATGTGTTATATATTGCTAATACTAGCAAACATTCAATGAAACACTCATTCCAGTATTTTTTTTAAGAATGGACCAATAGCAAAATTTATTGGCCCATTACTTTACTTAAATTTTCTGAATATCAAAGCTTCGCTTTTGCTTCGGCAACTGTAACGGTTTTACCTAATGCTCCGAATTCGTGCAGGTCACCAAATACTTCTATTCTGATGGATTGATCTAAACCTCCTACCCGTAGTGGTTCAAAACCGTTATCCCGAATGAGTTGATCAATGTCTGCGTTAATGCTTGTGTCGTCAGTTGCATAGAATAATGCGGCGGCTTCGGGTTTTTGAAACGCTGCGTTTGCAAGTGAAGCAGCACCCAATGTTCCCAACACTTTTGCCAATTTTGCACCCTTGGGAAGTATTGAGGCATTAAACTGTCCAGCGGATTCTTTTTCGCCGATGATTTTTTTGAAACCGCCTTTATCATCAGGTGCAATCGGATTGGACGGGTCAACGATAATCTTCCCCTGCAATTCAGAAGCATATTTTGACAAAAATTCTTTGATTGTATCGAACCAAACAGACAATACAATAATGTCGGCTTCCTTAATTGCAGCCAATGTTTCTGCGGGTGTCGCAAGATCTCCCAATTTTTGAGCTAATGATTTTGCGTCTTCAAATTTTCTACTGGCAATGATAACCGGACGATTTCCATTTACAAGATTTGCAGCAACTACTTTTCCAATGTTGCCCAAGCCGATTACGGCTACTTTTTTTGTTGTTGACATACTGTTTCTTTTTTGTTTATGAATATTTTGACTATGCAAATATCCTTCGGAAAGGGTGCGTTTTCCAATAAACTTTATCAAGAAATAGTATTGATGTAGATTAAGCCTTTGGTTTGGTGCTGTTGTTTCGTATGCGGCTTAAAAATTCAGGTGAAATGCCTAAAAATGCGGCTATCTGGGTTTGTGGAAGTCGGTTTGAAAGGTGTGAATACATTTGCACAAACGAAAGGTAACGTTCTTCTGCTGTTGAGCTGATGTTTTGCAATAAACGTTCCTGAAGTGCTATAAAACTGTTTTCTATCATCACTCTGAAAATACGGTCAAACTTTGGTGCTTGTTTGTATAATGCAATGAGATTATCGTAACTGATTTGCAGAATCATTGTATCCTCTATAGCGTCAATGTTTAGTTTTGAAACGTTTTTCCCGTAAAAACTGCCAAGGTCTGTAAGCCACCTATTTTCAGCAGTAAATTGTAAGATATGCATATTCCCTTTGTCGTCTATTTTATACATACGCAGGCAACCCCGAACTACAAAATTGAATTTGGTGCAAATATCGCCCTCTTGCAGTACAAATTGTCTTCTGCGATAAAGCCGTGGCTGAAAATATCCGGTAACAAGTTGTTTTTCTTCCTTACTCAATGGAATACACCCATTAAAGTATTCGAGTAAGGGTTCTATGGAAGCCTCCAATAAATCTGCATTCATCTTGCTGCATTATTTTTTTCAAATTTAAAATTATTTAATTGAAAGCTATGTTACGTTACGGTTGTCACAAAAAAAATGCTTGAAACTATCACCAAATATGGCGAACTTTTTCTATTATGATTGATAGCAAAAATTTAATTTTTAAACATTCAGGAGCCTGCGCCCACCTCCATGGTCCGATGGGTAACCTCCACGGTCGAATATTCGTTGACCGAAATGGCGAAAAGCTTAATCCCGGTTTTAAATACGATGATCGATTGGTCGTTGGTTCATTTTGAGGAGGTTACCAAGTAATAAAAAACTCGCATAAAGAAAGAGTTCAAATATGAGTATAAAAAGAAAGAGGAAAAAGGGAATTTTCCTCTTTCTTTTTATACTCGCTCTTTTCTTTTTATTTCTGCGCGACCAGTAAAAATACCGGATATTTCGTACCCGAATCACGTTTAACTTCGAAACAGGGTTTGTATTTAACATTATTGAATCCGGCTTTTGTTAAAATTTCTTTGAGCTTTTCCGGGTCAAAACCTAAATGGACTTTTACATCTGCACCATGAAACGAACCGTCTTCAGGATATAAATCGGCAATGGCCAAATACCCGCCGGGGTTTAGCAAGGAGTGAAAAGTGTATATAATTGCTTCGTAATCATTTACATGATGCAAAACCATTTGATTGTAAATAATGTCAAAATGACCATCATAATCCTTGTGCTCCAGATCGAAACAAATGGGTAGAATGTGATTGGTTTTGTGATATTCCGTCTTTTCAACACAAACCTTAATCATTTCTGTTGAATTGTCCATCAGGGTAATTTCTGAAAACTTATCTTGTAACAGAAAACTTAGAATACCGGTGCCTGCGCCATATTCGAGTGCTTTCATTGAAGGATTGATCGGAATCATTTCTTCAAGTCCAGCAGCTATGGCTACTGAACGATCGATATGCATTTTATCTTTGTCCCACTCACGGGCCCGGGCATCAAATTCACTCATCAAATTGTGTTTTATAGATTTATGTACTTTTTAGTGGTTGCATAGATGATCTTCACCTTGGTGTTCATGGCTTTTGCAACCTTCGCCCGAATCGCTTATTTTTCCTTGCAAAAAGGCTTCGGCTACAAGTCGTACATCGCCTGAACAACCGCGATACACATCAATTCCATGATTATTCAGTACATTTAATGCACCTCCACCCATGTTTCCTGCAAGTAATACGCTTACACCCACTTCCTTTAAAATGACTGCAATGTTGCTTTTACAACCGCAACCTTGCGGCGAAGGAATTATTTCTGTTTTTTCGATTTCTCTGTTTTTATCAGTGGTAAAAATGGTGTACACTTCACAATGACCAAAATGGTCGTCAACTTTGTTCCCTCTTGTTGGTACTGCTACTTTCATAATAATTTCTTCTTTTTTATTTTTCAATTGTATTCTGATTTAAGAGAACCAACTCATCAGTTCCAAATAATTGACAATTTTCACATTTCACATGATTTTCAATGCCTTCTATTAATTTGAAGCATTTATTACATCTGAACCATTCATTATCAAGTTCATAATCTCCCCCTTCAATCGCTATTGCTTTACCTTCAACAAATGCTTTTGTTATTGTTCTCAAAGCCTTGTTGTAAATCCGTGTAAACGTAGGCCTCGAAACATTCATTTGTTCGGCTGCCTGCTCCTGTGATGTTAAATCGTAATTAATCATCTTGATACTTTCATATTCTTCGAAAGTAAGTTGCACACTCTCAAGTTTGCACAATGGCAACCCGAAGGGCTTGAATCCCTTCATTTTAGGTGGATTACATATTTTTCTACTTTTCCGTGGTCGAGGCATTCCTTGAGGATTTAATAATTTCTTTAATATTCGGAAAAATAATAAAGAAAAATAGAACCGCAGTCAATCCTAAAATTATTTTACCAATCAAGCAATATGGGCCACAATAAAAATCATTTCCTAATCCAAATAAGCAGGTTGTGCATCCTAAGAGGATCATAAATACGTAATCTAGCATTATTAAAACTGGTAAAATGACAAATACTTTAATAACTATTTGAGTTTTCATAGTGGTATTTTTTTTACAAAAGTAATGAACCCACGTTCATAAAACAAATATTTTAAAGCTTATTTCAACAACAATAATGAACTATCGTGCATAACGTGTTGTAGTGCATTGTAGGATAATGTAATACAATATGCTTTCTGTTAGTATTATAGAATATTGTATTCTCTATTTTGCTATCAGGCAGAAATAGAATATCGAAAATATTTAATTATGCTTCATTAAAAATATTCAAGAAGGCTGTGTGGATATAGTATCTCTGAATAACCAAGCCCGGATTTATGAAATCTTATCCTTCGTTATAGATACTTTGAATTACCAATCCGGCAAGTGTAAACCCATAGATAGCGGTAATGTGGGCAACTGTTCCGTTGATTACCGCTTTTTGACTGCACCATTCGTGATCGGCTAAATCAGGATCGCCCGGTGCATTTTTCGACTTCGGGCACAAACATTTATCTGTTCCGCACGAAGCGCCTGCTCCTTTGTTTTCGAGCAGTTCCTCGCTGTAAATGCACATAAAATCTTTGGCTGGCAAATCGCCTTTCCGAATTTTTTTTCGAACAATGTGACCCAACGGACAACCTTTGACTTTCCAGAATTCAGCCACGCGGATCTTGGTTGGGTCAAGTTTCAATGAAGCGCCCATCGATGAAAAGAATACTGCATTGGTACGTGTAGCTTTCCGGATCAAATCAATTTTATTGCTCAAACTGTCGATGGCATCGATGATAAAATCATAAGAATCCAGTTCAAACGAATCAGAAGTTTCAGGATTGTATATTTTCTGAAGGGTTTGTATTTCGGCTGAAGGATTGATTTCGAGCAATCGTTTTTTAAGTGCGTCTGTTTTTACTTCGCCAACGGTTTGCGTGGTGGCATGCAACTGACGGTTGATATTGGTAATGCAAACAAGGTCCGAATCAACAAGAGTAATCCTGCGTATTCCGCTTCGCACAAGGCTTTCGGCACACCAGCTTCCAACTCCGCCAATCCCAAATATAATTACGTTTTTCGACGCAATCTTACCCATCACTTCCTTGCCCAGCAGTAACTCGGTACGCTGAAAAATCCCCTTTTCGAATGCCATCAGATTGTATGTTTAATCAGAATTCTACAATAACTAGCTGCCGCATTGATAATTGCAATCGTGGCAATGACTTATCTCGCCTTTTAACCGTTTTTCGATCAGCTCATCAATCTGGTCACGGAGTGGTTCTATCGTAATTTTCTGAATAACTTCGTGTGCAAAAGCGTTCATAAGCATCAACCGTGCATCTTTTTCTCCAATTCCGCGTGCACGAAGAAAGAACAGCGCTTCCTCGTTAATCTGACCAACAGTTGCACCATGGCTGCATTTCACGTCATCTGCATCAATAATTAGCTGCGGTTTGGTTTGCATACGGGCTTTATCCGATAGCAAAATATTGTTGTTTCGCTGGAAAGCATTGGTTTGCTGGGCATCACGGGCAACATGTATTCTTCCGGCAAAAGCTCCGGTTGATTCATCGTCGAGTACATTTTTGTAAATCTGGTTGCTCAAACAATTGGGCGATGCATGTTCAATCATCGTAAAATTATCGACATGTTGCTTTTTGTCGGTAAACGACAACCCGTAAATGCTTGCTTCACAATGATCTCCGCTAAAAGTTACTTTCAGGTTATTCCTGATCAAACCTCCGTGCAGACTGATGGCGCCTGTTAACAGAGTTGAATTACGTTGCTGCTTGTAAAACGCCGAATTTATTGTAGTCGATTGGTTGTGGTAGTTCTGAATTGTATAAACATCGACCATAGCACCTTCGCCAATAAAAACTTCAGAAACAGTATTAAATAGTACTGCCGAAGATGTAAGTGTATGATCGCAAACCAGAATTTTTACCTGACTTCCGGGTTCAGCAATCACAAGATTTCGCTGGGTGGCCATCAGATTATCGTCGGAACTTAGCAGATTAATTATCTGAACCGGCTTCTCAATTACCACACCTTTAGGGATATACATGAAAAAACCATCTTTTGCGAAAGCAGTATTCAACGCAACGATTGAATCATTTGACAATGCAGCCTGACGGTTCAGATAGTTTTCAAGCAATTCGGGTCGTTCGTTGGCAATTTGTTCCAGACTGCCAAGTACCACTCCCTCCGGAAGGTTGGCACCCGGTTTGTTTCCACTGTAAAACCAGCCATTCACCAGAAAAACCAAATGTGTATCGAGTTGAGGAACATTGCATTTAAAAACTTCATTCAGGTTAATTAATCCCGATTCCCGAACCAATTCCTGATGGTAGGTTTTTTCAAACGAAGGTTTCAGATTGGTGTATTTGTAATCTTCATTCTTGAAATCCGGTATTCCGGCTTGTGCAAATCGTTTGATCGACACATCGCGCATCCGGTTAAGAATTTGCGAAGAGCCTTGATTAAGCGTTTCCCTGCTCTGTTCAAACAGCGAAACCAACCGATTGGCCTGCGATATTTTTTCAGAAATAATGCTCATGATTATTGTTCGTTCCCGTTTTTAATCCAGTCGTACCCTTTTTCTTCCAGCTCAAGCGCCAGTTCTTTTCCGCCCGATTTTACAATCCTTCCGTTGTACAGAACGTGCACAAAATCGGGGACAATATAGTCGAGTAATCTTTGATAGTGGGTTACGACAATGGTCGCATTTTCGGCTGTCTTCAGGGCATTTACACCTTCTGCAACAATACGGAGGGCGTCGATGTCCAATCCTGAATCGGTTTCATCCAATATCGACAGCTTGGGCTCGAGCATTGCCATCTGGAATATTTCATTTTTCTTTTTCTCTCCTCCTGAAAATCCTTCATTCACCGACCGGTTGGTCAATTCAGAATCGAGGTGAAGCATTTCCTTTTTTGCACGCATCAGTTTCAGAAATTCACCGGCAGTTAACGGGGCGAGTCCCTTAAATTTGCGGTGTTCGTTTACCGATGCTTTCAGGAAATTAACCATCGGTACTCCCGGAATTTCAACCGGATACTGGAAACTCAGGAATAATCCGCTGCGTGATCGCACTTCAGGCGACAATTCCAGCAAATTCTCTCCCAAATAGGTTACTTCGCCTTCAAGAATTTCATAATCAGCTTTCCCGGCCAAAACATTGGCAAGTGTACTTTTTCCTGAACCATTTGGACCCATGATGGCATGTACTTCGCCGGCTTTCACTTCAAGGTTAATTCCTTTTAGTATTTCTTTGCCTTCAATCGAGGCACGTAAGTTTTTTATTGTAAGCATTCTATAATAGTTTCAAGTTCAAAATTCCAAGTTCCAGGTTTGCTCCGTTGACTGGCTATCCCCTGTTTCTTGTTTCTTATTTTTTATTTCTTGTTCGATATTGGATATTCAATATTTTTCATTGGATATTTTTTATTCTTTCCAGGGGAGGTTGGTAGGGCTTCTTTACCCAACGCTTCCTTCCAGACTAATTGCCAGAAGTTTTTGTGCTTCAACGGCAAATTCCATCGGAAGCTTGTTAAGTACTTCGCGGGCATAACCGTTTACAATCATCCCGATGGCATCTTCCGTTGAAATACCTCGCTGGTTGCAATAAAATATCTGGTCTTCGCCAATCTTCGAGGTAGTTGCCTCATGCTCAACAATCGACGATTTATTGCCGACTTCGATGTACGGGAAAGTGTGGGCACCGCAGGTTGAACCAAGCAACAGCGAATCGCATTGCGAATAGTTGCGCGCGTTGGTTGCACCGGGCATTACTTTTACCAGTCCGCGATATGCATTGTCACTTTTGCCAGCCGAAATGCCTTTTGATACAATCGTGCTTTTAGTGTTCTTGCCGATGTGAATCATTTTGGTTCCGGTATCGGCCTGTTGATGGTGATTGGTCAGTGCCACTGAGTTAAATTCTCCCACGGAATTGTCGCCAATCAGCACACAACTTGGATATTTCCAGGTAATTGCCGAACCGGTTTCTACCTGTGTCCAGCTAATTTTTGACGATTCGCCACGGCAAATTCCTCGTTTTGTTACAAAATTGTAGATTCCGCCAACTCCGTTTTTGTCGCCCGGATACCAGTTCTGAACCGTTGAATATTTTACTTCGGCACGATCCATTGCTATAATTTCGACCACTGCCGCATGAAGCTGATTTTCGTCGCGCATCGGAGCTGTGCATCCTTCGAGGTAGCTAACGTAACTATCGTCTTCAGCAACAATTAATGTGCGCTCAAATTGCCCGGTTCCGGCAGTATTTATCCTAAAATAGGTCGAAAGTTCCATCGGGCAGCGAACGCCTTTGGGGATATAACAAAATGATCCGTCGGAAAAAACGGCTGAATTAAGTGCGGCGAAAAAATTATCTGTAGGCGGAACTGACATTCCGATGTATTTGCGCACCAATTCCGGATGTTCTATCAATGCTTCGCTAAATGAGCAAAAGATGATTCCTTTTTCGGCGAGTACTTTTTTGAATGTGGTAGTTACCGAAACGCTGTCCATCACCACATCAACTGCAACTCCGGCCAAATGCTTTTGTTCTTCAACCGGAATTCCAAGCTTTTTAAATGTCTCGAGCAAGTCCGGATCAACCTCGTCTAAACTTTGATATTTTGGCGAAGTTTTGGGGGCTGCATAGTAAATTGTCTCCTGAAAATCAATGGGAGGTATCCGTAAATGAGCCCATTCCGGCGATTTCATTTTCAACCATTCGCGGTAGGCTTTCAAACGGAATTCGAGCATAAATTCAGGTTCTTTCTTCTTAAATGATATTAACCTGACCACGTCTTCGCTTAGTCCTTTTGGGATCACATCTGTCTCAATATCAGTAACAAAACCGTATTGATATTCCTGTGTTGTTATGTCGTTTAATAATTTATCCTGATCTTCCATGTCGCACTGTTTTCTGTCTCTTCTGATTTCAACCTATTAACAATCTAATCTGTTGACTGTTTAAAATAAATTGCAAAGATAAGGAACTAAAGCTATTTTTGTCGAATCTTTGGAACCAATAAATACCTCCAAGTCCGAATATTTAACATGGAAAACACAAAAAAGCATACTCAACTTGCAGAACTTGGCGAGTTTGGATTAATTTCCCGCCTTACCGAAAAAATTCAGTTAAAAAACACAAGCACGCTGGTTGGAGTTGGCGACGATGCGGCCGTATTAAGTTTCCCGGATAAAAAAATTGTGGTAACCACCGATTTGCTTACCGAAGGAATTCATTTTAACCTGATGTATGTTCCGCTGAAGCATTTGGGCTACAAGGCTGTAGTGGTAAATCTTTCAGATGTTTTTGCCATGAATGCCACACCACGGCAAATTACTGTTTCATTGGCTATTTCAACCAAATTTTCGCTCGAAGCCATCGAAGAACTTTATTCAGGAATTCACCTGGCCTGCGAAAAATATGGTGTTGATCTGATTGGTGGTGACACGACCAGTTCTCTCACCGGATTAACCATCAGCGTTACTGCCATTGGCGAAGCAAACGAAGATGAACTCGTTTTCCGCAGTGGCGCCAAAGTAACTGATTTGGTATGTGTAACCGGCGATTTAGGTGGAGCTTACATGGGGCTTCAGTTGCTCGAGCGCGAGAATGAAGTGTTTAAAGTGAACCCAAATCAAAAACCACAATTCGAGGGTTACGACTATATTCTGGAACGGCAGTTAAAGCCCGAGGCACGTGGCGACATCAAAGAATTACTGAAAACGCTCGATATCAAACCAACTTCGATGATCGATATTTCAGACGGACTTTCGTCGGAAGCATTGCATTTGTGCAAAGCTTCGAAAGTTGGTTGCAGCATTTATGAGGAAAAAATTCCCCTCGACCGGCAAACAAAAGATTTCGCCGAAGAGTTGAGCATTAATCCGTTGGTTGCTGCCCTAAACGGTGGCGAAGATTATGAGCTGTTATTTACGGTTCCGCTTGCCAGCTACGACCTGATTAAAAAGGAATTCGACATTACAATCATCGGTCATATTACTCCTGAAAGCGAAGGCGCCAATTTGATCACTTCCGGAGGTTCTGTTATTCCATTGCAAGCGCAGGGCTGGAATCCGTTGATGAATAAATAGGAATAAGTTATTGTTTGTATAACGAGTTCGAAAAATTCGCGCTAATATTTAATATATATTCGAAAAATTCGCGCTAATATTTAAGATATACCCGAAAAATTCACGATATTTGTTCTTGTTGTATTTTACTGTATTCGTTATTTCGTTGATTATGAATGTAATAAGAACAATTCAGAAACCGTTGGGCGATATACTGAAATCAAATCGTAAAATTGTTGTGCTTTTCGGGGCGCGACAAACCGGAAAGACAACTTTGTGCAATCAGGTTCTTGCAGATATGCCAGGTAAAATTTTGAAAATAAATGGTGATGAAATAAAATATACAGAATTGCTTTCATCGCGCGATTTTTCGAAAATGAAGCTTTTACTGGAGGGATTCGACATTTTATTTATCGACGAAGCACAACGGATTCAGGATATTGGCATCAATCTGAAAATTATTTACGACAATATGCCAGAGATGAAGATGCTGATTACAGGCTCTTCTTCATTCGAACTTGCCAATCAGGTAAAAGAACCACTGACCGGCAGAACTTCTACCCTGAAAATGATGCCATTTTCGTTGCAGGAATTGCAGCAGAGTACAACTATTTTTGATATTCAGCAACGATTGGAAGAGTTTATGCTCTATGGTCTTTATCCGGAAATTACTCATTATGCCAATTCAGGAGAAAAAGAAAAATACCTCAACGAATTAAGCACTTCATACCTTTACAAAGATGTATTGGAACTGTCGAATATTCGCAATTCTGCCAAAATAAGCAGCCTGCTCAGGCTTCTTGCTTTTCAGATAGGAAGGGAAGTTTCGCTTAACGAAATAGGGCAGAGTCTGGGAATGAGCCAGGAAACAGTAAGCAGCTATATTGATCTGTTGGAAAAATCGTTTATCGTTTTTCGACTGAGCGGTTTTAGCAGGAACCTGCGCAAAGAAATTGTTAAACGTGACAAAATTTATTTCTGGGATTTGGGCGTCCGAAATTGTATTGTTCGAAATTTTGCACCACTTAGTTCGAGGACTGATGTGGGTGAAATGTGGGAAAATTTAATTGTTTCTGAACGATTAAAATATTTGTATAACAATCAATTAACTGTCAACTCCTATTTCTGGAGAACCTATACAGGCGCAGAAGTTGACTATGTGGAAGAAAAGAACGGGGAGCTTTTTGCTTACGAAATAAAATATTCAAAAGTGCAGAAAAATGCTCCGCAAACATGGATTGATAACTATGGCAACAATTTTAAATGCATTACAAGAGATAATTTTTGGGAATATGTAATGTGAAAAAAATCCATGACTCCGGGCTCAAAGTTTAATTCACTTTCGATTGAAGCGCTTTTATTTCTTTTTCGATTTGAATTTTCTGTTTGAGGGCATTTGACAAAGCAAGTGCATCTTTTACAGCCTTTTTGTCAAAATCTTCAAGAACGATAAAATATGTGCGTTTCCCCAGGAAAACTGCTTTTAGGTTGCGGTCGGCATTGTCTGCAATAAACTGAATTACCCCATTGTCCTTTCCGTTTTTATAACTTACTTTTTCCCAGTGGGTATTCATAAATTCACTGTGATGGTTGTTGGGATCGGTAAGCTGAACACTGTCGGTTTTTGCCTGAAAAACGCCATCGTAAACCCGTAACCCAATATGGTTGAGCCATTGCTCACCGTAATAATTGCTAGAAATAAATAATTCTCCACGCTCGTCGAGGTGCAGTTGTATAAACGACTTGTTCCACCGGCGTTCGAAATTCTGCATTTTATGTATGTATTGCGAAAAGCGATCGTACTCGGTTTTTTCTATACTGAATAATTTTTCGAGTTCAGTTAATTGTGTTGTAAGCCTGTCATATTGATCTTGCTTGCGGTATAAAATTTCCGAATTGATTTTTTTACTGAATTCCTTTGCTTTCCCGGTGATTTCAACGGCTTCAGGAAATAAAAACATGACAGAGTCCAGCTGGATCAACGAGGTGAGTGAATCGCCTTGTTCGCAAATATTTATGGCTAGACTGAGTTTTTCCTCGGCCTGTTTCTTATATGATTTCCCGCACGATAAAAGAGCGGTCAGTAAAAATATTCCTAAAACAAATTCAATATTTTTCACTCGTAAATAATGGTATTAATTAATGTATTTTGAACCTCAAAGAAAAAGATATTAAACGAACGATAAAAACAAATCGACTAACTTTTTATCTATATTTATCAGTTCAAAATAAAAACCATGATCACTTTAACCCAACTGGAATACATTGTAGCCGTCGACACTTTTCGCCATTTCGGCAGGGCAGCCGAAAACTGCTTCATCACTCAGCCAACTCTGAGCATGCAAATTAAAAAGCTCGAAGAAGATTTGGAAGTGGTTATTTTCGACAGAAGTAAACAGCCGCTGATCCCAACTGATGTTGGCCGCCGGATTATCGAACAGGCGCGGATTGCCCTTCAGGAATCGGAAAAAATAAACAGTATTATAAAAGAGCACAAAAACCTGATTTCAGGAGAGCTGAAAATCGGAATTATCCCCACCCTGGCTCCATATCTGCTGCCATTATTTATTGGAAACTACAAGCGCAGATTTCCAAATATCAATATTCGGGTGGAGGAACTTACGACCGCCAACATTATCGATCGTCTTAACCGCGATTTGTTGGATGTCGGGATATTGGTCACTCCGCTTAATGAAGACCGCATCAACGAAAAACCGTTATTTTACGAAGGAATGTTATTGTACGTGCACGAAGATCATCCGCTCGCCAAAAAAGAGAACATTGTGCTGAAAGATATTGCGACCCCTGAGATTTGGCTTCTTAGCGATGGACATTGCTTTCGCGATCAGGTGGTGAATCTTTGTTCGTTTAAAGGAGCGGCGAATACTTCATTGCCGTTTCATTTCGAGTCGGGCTCACTCGAAACAATTATGAATATTGTCGATAAAGAAGGCGGAATGACCGTTATTCCTGAACTCGCAACCCTTGGGATGAGTGAATCCCGTTTCGATCAGGTGAGAAGGTTCAATGATTTCAACCCGCTTCGCGAAGTTAGCCTGGTGTATTCGAGGCATTATGCAAAGTACAAACTCATCGAACTACTTTGGAAAGAGATAGTTGCATCGATGCCCGAGAAGATGCTTCAGAAAAACAGAGGAACAATTGTTGAATGGCGATAATTATTTATCCTAAATTGTTTGTCAATTCAAAAATCTTAATTTTCTTTGCAGCGCCAAAATAAAAAGCCTGGTGCTAAACGAAGCGCAAGGAATTTTGGTAAAAAATCCTGAATTAATTTGGTGGCTAAAAAAAATGAATTATTTTTGCAGTCCCAAATCAGGGATATAACAAGTTGGCCCGTTCGTCTAGGGGTTAGGACGCCAGGTTTTCATCCTGGTAGCAGGGGTTCGAATCCCCTACGGGCTACAAATAAATTTAACAATTTAGAATACTAAAAAATGGCACATCATAAATCGGCAAAGAAGAGAATCAAACAAGACGAGGTAAAAACCTTGCAGAATAAATACTATGCCAAGACAATGCGTAATGCTGTAAAAAAATTACGTCTTGAAACTGACAAAGAAGCAGCTGCAGTAGCTTTACCAACAGTTGTTTCGATGATTGACAAGCTTGCAAAAAAGAATGTTATTCATCCAAACAAAGCAGCCAACCTGAAATCTTCACTTGCTTTGCATATCAGCAAAATCTAGAAGTAGCTTTTATATAATATACGAAAACCGTCTTAGTTTTAAGGCGGTTTTTTTGCATGCAGGTATTCGAAATGTAGGCTGAAATAAAAAATGGCAGATAGTTGCTTCTAACTATCTGCCATTTTTATGTATAAAGTCAGTTGTCAATTATTTCAGCACCTCTTTCGCAGCCAGTACCAAAAACATAAAATTGGTTGCTCCGCCACCCATCACGTATTCGGTTTGCTGCCAGAAGTAGGGCCATTCTTTCAACTCCGGAAGGTCAAAATTCAAAGGAAGCTTTAAAAAGAATAGATAAAATATGGATAAAGAATAGATAATTGATTAATTTGAAATATATTTGAATGGATAAATTACAGATAAAGAATGGATAAATTTCAAGACAAATTAAGCTTCGATTTCAAAACGAATCAACAGATAATCAATTTGATTGGCTACATTGATTCCTTTAAAGGCAAATGGAATGTCGTTGAGAAGAAGGAGAACAATTATCTGAAAGAACTCCGAAAAATAGCAACCATTGAATCAATAGGTTCCTCAACGCGCATAGAGGGTGCCCAACTTACAAATGCGGAGATTAAGGAACTGCTTGAAAACATGAAAACAACCAAGCTGACAACCAGGGATCAGCAAGAAGTAGCAGGGTATTACGATGTTCTTGAAATAATCAATGAAAGCTATACGGATATTAAAATCTCAAAAAACTACATACAGCAATTACATCAACGATTGTTAAAATACAGTGTCAAAGACGACAGGCATAGAGGGTTTTATAAAAACCTTTCAAATAAAGTAGTCGCCAATTACCCCGATGGCACTAAAAAAGTAATTTTCAACACAACGGAACCTCATCTGGTTGAAAGTGAAATGAACGAACTGATTGACTGGACAAATCATCAATTGGAAATAAACGAAATCCACCCATTGGTGATCATTGCGATGTTTATTTACGAGTTTCTATCCATTCATCCTTTTCAGGATGGCAATGGCCGATTATCCCGGTTATTGACTAATTTGCTTCTATTAAAAGCTGACTATCAATTTATTCAGTATGTTTCGTTTGAGAACCTGATAGAACAAAAGAAAAAAACATATTACGAAGTCTTAATGGATGGACAGAAGGACAGATATTCAGATTTTGAAAGAATTAATGCCTGGGTTTTATTTTTTTTAGACTCAATATTTGCGTTAATAGAACGGCTCGAACAGAAATATGATGTATTCAAAACCAAAGGCGGCTACCTCAACGACAGGCAGAAGCGAATCAGGGAATTTATCGAAAAGAATCAACCCATCAAATTAAATGACTTGGTTTTAGCAATGTCAGACATTACGATTCATACCCTGAAAAAAGATCTTCAGTATATGAAAACGGAACAGATCATTGCATCAATTGGAAAAAACAGGGGAACGATTTACGGTATAAGACAATGAACCTTCCACGAAAAATCAATGGACGACTTTTCACGGTAGGTTCATTATTAATCATTTAGAGTACAATTGTGTAATTTTAGCGCACAGAACTATGACTCTTATTTCAGCACCTCTTTTGCAGCCAGCACCAGAAACATAAAATTGGTTGCTCCGCCGCCCATCACATATTCGGTTTGCTGCCAGAAGTAGGGCCATTCTTTTAACTCCGGAAAATCGGGACGAATAATTCCTGTTCCGGAAACCGAACCTCCGGGAATAAACGACCGATCGGCACGATTTACCCCGTAAGCCTGAAGAACAGAGCGCGAACCAACTCCTGAAACAAACGACGAAGTGTTTTCTCCCGGATGGTTGCCCAGCACGAAATTCAGGGCGCTCAGCATGGTTGTGGCATCGTAAATTTCAGGAAAACATTTTTGCAGGAAATACTGATTTACGCCGAAGCTTTGGATGTTCCAGCCATCGCCCCAGATATGCGGACGATAAGGAACTCCGAAAGGATTTTCGTTCTGCAATTTTTCAACTTCGGCTTTGTAATTTTTGGCAGCCAATGTTACCATCTCGTTGAATTGCCTGTCATTTACCAGTTTCATTACCCGGCCAACATAGCCAATCACATCGTTTCGTTTCAAAACTTCAGAAGTAGTGTATTTCAGAATGTCGGATTTGTATTTCGCATTTCCGGTAGTTATCAGCAACTCTACAGCGGCTTTTACTTTTGCCCCGGCCAACCGTTGATTCTTGTCGGCATCAACCAGTGCATAAATGGCTTCGGCAGCTTTGAGTGACTGCACCGACAGTGTGTCGTTAAATCCTTTGATCACACGAGCGCCGGTAGCCAAAGCTTCGGCCACATCCAGTTCACGGCCCGGATTTTCTTCGGTGAAAACCAGTCGGTCGTCTAAAACGCCTGATTCGTGAGCGGTAACTTCATCAGTTTTTAGCGCCGGATTGTATTTACGGTTATCGGTCATCGTGGCGGCATCGCCCAAATGCACGTACTGACGAAGATTGTTCTCAATAATTCCGCGGTATAAGCGCCCCAAACTTTGGTATCCGGCAACAATCGTAATCAGGCCGTGTTCAATTTGCTGAAGCAAGTCATTTTTTCCGTCGGGAAGATGAATTTCTACCAGTTTTTTGTGTTGATCAACAGTGGTTTGGTCAATTTCAGGCTTAAATAATTCGTAAGC
>JAHEYU010000038.1 GCA_023251435.1 Bacteroidota bacterium | reverse complement strand
TGTTGCGTCTCAATTCTTCAAGACTTTCGCCACCAGAAAAACATCCGGGCAAACTTGTTATCTCAGCCCACCATCCATCTTTGTTTGGTCGAACCATCACATCTACTTTAAACATATTGCTATCTCCTTTCATTAAAAGGAAAGGCTATTTAAGCCCCGCCTGTTTTAGAATTGAACTTTCGAGCCATTTCGGAACATCTTTGTTACCATGGTAAGGAATGGTAACCGCTCCTTTCTTCAAAGGGTGCTTAAACTGGATGTGACTTCCTTTCTGTCTTACCCTTTCCCAGCCGTCTTCCTCAATGAATTTTATGATTTCGTCGGTTTTCATGATTCGAAAGTAACATTTATGATACCTTTAAGCAAAATTTAAAGTTACTATTTTGATACATTTATTAGCAGGTATATTTCAATTATTCAGGAAAAAGTTCATTCAGTTTTTCAGCGAGTTGATCGCTTCTCAAACCTTTGGCAATAATTTTACCTTCCTTGTCGAGCAGATAGGTTTGTGGTATGGCTTCAACCGAATAAAGACGGGCAGCAGCATTCTGCCAGAATTGAAGGTCGGAAACATGCACCCAGCTTAACTGATCGTCTTTAATTGCCTGTACCCATTCTTCTTTGCCACGGTCGAGCGAAACGCCAATGATTTCGAATCCTTTTGGATTGTATTTCTGATAAAGTTTAACCACATTGGGGTTTTCCTGCCGGCAGGGAGCGCACCACGAAGCCCAAAAATCAATCAGTACCACTTTACCGCGCAACGATGACAACTGAACCGGATTTCCGGCCGGATCGTTCATGGTAAAATCGGGTGCAACAGCGCCAATGGCGGTCTTTTTCATACTTGCGACCTTCTCTTTTACTTTTATTACATATTCTGAAGTACTGATTTCTGCCGGGAATTTACTGGCAATCGAATCAAGTTCGGCGCCATCTATTTGATTTGCAAGCCCAGCCAATGTTATGTAGGCAGCTACAACCGAATTGTTATGCTCTTTCACAAAGTTTTTTGTAAAAACGGTCATGTTATCAGACATTGCTTTAAAATCTATTTCAGCTTTTTTTGCTTCATCAGCATTTCCACTCATCATGGCTGCCTGATATTTCTCTTGAAGTTCATTGCCTTGTTTGCTTAGGCGTTCGAATTCTGAAAGGTAGATCTGAAAAATATCCTGACTTGGAGAACCTGTGATTTTAGTACTTCTCAGGCTGTCTTTGTAGGCAACGATCGTAACTTTCGAATTATCGAGAAAAAGCTGGGCGAAGTAATCCTGCTCATTCAGTCTAAGGACACGGAAATCGGGAGTTTCCATTTTTCCCTTTAAAGTAAATTTTCCCTCAACAACATCTACTGTGTCAACATCTTGCGGGCGACCGTCCACAATCTTCTGCAGATAAACTTTGCCGGTTTCTACGCCTGCAATAGAGCCTTTGATCGAAAATTCATCTTTTGCCGTTTGACACGAAAATACTGTCAGGGCCAATACCAAAATTGCTAAAAGGTTTCTCATTGAATTAATTATTAGAGTGAGTTTAAATGTTCTTCTTTATCTGATCGTATAAATCGAGTAATTTCTTTGCGGCAACAAACGACGAAATTTCTTCTTTCAAAACTTTTACCTCCAATTCTTCCATCAAACCATTAATTTGTTCGTTTTGGTAAAAGCTGTTTCGCAGGTGCTCGTTGATTGTTTCGTACATCCAGAATTTCGATTGCTCGTTCCGTTTGAGCTGAAAATAGCCATTTCCTTTTACATGTGCCAGATATTCGTCGATGGTTTCCCAGATTTCGCCGATGCCTGTTTTCATATAAGCCGAACAGGTGAGCACTTTCGGTTTCCATCCCGAATCGGAAGCAGGGAACAGGTGCAGGGCATTCATATACTGAACCCGTGCCAGTCCGGCTTTTTCGATGTTGTTTCCGTCGGCTTTATTGATGGTGATGGCATCGGCCATTTCCATGATACCGCGTTTGATTCCCTGCAACTCGTCGCCGGCACCGGCCAGCATCAGCAAAAGGAAAAAATCAACCATCGAATGTACGGCAGTTTCGCTTTGCCCCACGCCCACAGTTTCAATAAAAATATGGTTGAACCCCGCCGCTTCGCAGAGCACAATTATTTCGCGTGTTTTGCGGGCCACGCCGCCCAGCGAACCTGCCGACGGGGAGGGACGGATATACGCGTTCGGATCGATGGAAAGATCTTCCATCCGAGTTTTATCGCCCAAAATACTTCCTTTGGTGCGCTCGCTGCTGGGGTCAATGGCCAAAACAGCCAGTTTGTTTCCTTTCGAAGTAATGTGTTTCCCCATGGCTTCGATAAAGGTACTCTTGCCAACTCCCGGAACTCCGGTAATCCCGATACGAACCGAATTTCCGGAGAAAGGCAGACATTTTACGATTATTTCCTGGGCAATTTCCTGGTGTTCGGGTTTCGAACTTTCAACCAGCGTTACCGCCTGACTCAAAATAGTAATATCGCCATTCAGGATTCCGTCAACGAATTGTTGTACCGATAAACTGCGCTTTTTTTTGTGTTTCAGGAAACGCTTAACCGAGTCTTCGCTTACCGAAGGCAGTGGTTCAATACCCTGATTTACATTTAATCCGGAGTATGCCGGGTCGTTTTCTATATGGTGATGGTGGTGATCTCCAATCATGCTCAAGTAATTTTATGCGAATGTAGTTATCAGGAAAGAATAATAAATGTTTATAACCCAATTTTAGCTGAAAATTGATAAAGAAGTGTTGATTTTGTAAAAAAAAGAAGCCACTTCATTTATTTGAAGTGGCTTCCATTCATATTTCAGTGAAAAAATTATTGCGTCAAAATATTGGTCGAAATCCTTAACACGGTTGTTGGGTTTTTAGGGTCGTTGGTAATTTCATTTTCTTCACATTTTATAAGTTAACTATTCTTCCAATTACAATCACAGTATGACCAAATCAATTTCCAATTTTTGCTTGTTGATGTGAAATCGTCAGATTTACTATCATTTTCAAATGTTATTTTGTTCCCATCAGCATGATAGGCATCACAAATCAGACATGAATTAAAATTGTTGTATATAAAATATGCGGTTTGGTTTTCCCACTCACATTGATATACTTTCGCTTCCACTAAAGGTGTTTTTTCAATGTCATGAATTTTAATCTGAAGCCAGTCGGGCATTTCCGCAACCAATATGATGTCAGAAGTGGCGGAATTCATTTTTTCTGATAATTTTTCTTCAACACTGTATTCGTTTTCAGAACAGGCGCAAAAAAGAATCACAAGAATGAATGGAATAATTTTTTTCATGTTTATTGTTTTAAAAGTTAAAGTTGTTATTTTTTGCTTCAAATACGTTTGCCAAAGTGATCACATCATTAGAAAATTGTTTTCTCACATCCTACTCAATTTGAAGAAAGAGCAGAGTAAAAGCTCCAAGTTAAGAAATGTTGTTTTCATGTTTTTTGTAAATAAATCTATCATACTATATAGCAATACGATTAATGTGGTGGCGACCGTTCTATATTTTTGGTTTTTAAGTTTCTCAAAGTTAAATAAACATATACTAATGATTCCAAAAACAACAAAAAGATTCCTTAGATCAACCTGTGTTTGATAACATAAATATATTTACAGCATGCTATTGACTTTGATGAGGCTACAACAGGGGCATTAGACCGGAGTAAGCCAAAAAAGCCGGTTTCTTGATAGAAACCGGCTTTTTTGGCTTATAAAATCTTCGTTGTTTATTGCGTCAAAATATTGGTCGAGATCCTTAAAACGGTTGTTGGGTTTTTAGGGTCGTTGGTAATAATTGTAATGGTTTTGTTCTGGCGGCCACTTTTGCCGGTCGAGTCGAAAACAACTTTCAAGGGCACGCTTTCGTTCGAGGCAATCATATTCTTAGATGGCGATACAGCGGTGCATCCACACGAACTTTTCACGTCGCGGATAATCAAATCGCGTTTGCCGGTGTTTTTCAGGTTAAAAGTGTGCTCCACTTTGCTACCGGGTTTAATATCGCCAAAATCGAACGACTCGACATCGTATTTTACTACAGGAGCATTGGTTAGCTCGGCCGCAGATAATTTCGAGAAATCTTCTTCCAGAGTAGTGCTAACAGCAATCGAATTGCGGTAATCGTCCTGTCCGTCAATATTCAAATAGATGCGGTGCATTACAAAACCGTAGGCTTTAATTTTTGAAGCATCGAAAGTTACAACCATGTACCCTTTTTGTTTTGGAGCAAGTTTGGATGGCCTGATTACTGCACTCAGGTGAGGAGGTGGTGTTTTAAAACTAAGCTGAACGGGTTGATCAGAGATATTAACGATTTCGGTACTGTCTTTTCGTAACTGATTTTCTTTGATCTGTACAAAAGCAATGTGATTGGTTTTTGCGCGAAGCGGACCTATCACGTTTGGAAAATCTTCCTCGATGGTTCTGGCACGTGCAGTTACATCGCCCAGAATGGTTAAAACAACATCCGGATTTTCGGCATTCGAACTTACCCTGATGGTTTTATTAAATACTCCCGGACGGTTTCGTGGATCGTAACTTACTTTAATCAAGCCTTTTGCTCCTGGAGCAATCGGTTGTCGGGTCCATTCGGGCGTTGTACACCCACACGATGCCTGAACATTGTTGATGATTAACGGAACAGTGCCATCGTTCTTGAAATTGAAGGACACGGTTTGAACACCTAGTTCTTCTTTGAAGGTTCCGTAATTGTGCTGGAGTTTTTCAAACGCAATGCGTGCCTTTGCTGTGGCTGTTTGTGCCTGACTAAAAATTGGCAGACTTATGACCAGGGCTAACAAAAGTGCAAATCTGATTTTCATATAATTTTTTTTAATGTGGTAAGGGTATTAATTCAGTTTTTAAATATAGACACAAATTTATTTTATTGTTCTGTAATTATTACAAAACTAAAAAACCTTTTTTCTATTTGCTGTTAATGCGACCTAACTTTTGTTAATGAACTGTTAATGAATAGAAGAGAATTGTTTTTTGCTTAGCTTCGTACTTTAATAGCAAAATAATTGCGGTTTTATGAAGAGAAATTCGATTGGTTTTGTAATAATAATGGCCACGTTTTCGGTTTTGGGCATCCTGCTAATTCAGTTTTTATTCCTGAAAAATTCTTTTGACCTGAACGAAAAACAGTTTCATGAATTAACAAATAGTGCCCTGCGAAGTGTTGCCAGCCAAATAAATGAATATAACAGCAAAGTTCACGGACACAGTCCAAAACCCACCGATGCCAGCCCTGTCGATCAGATTTCGAACAACTATTATGTGGTGAATGTGAACGATGTGATTGATCCGAATATTCTGGGGCACCTGCTTAACATCGAATTTAAGAAGCGAAATTTGAACCTTCCTTTCGAATATGGTATTTACGATTGCGATGCGAAAAAAATGGTTCAGGGAAATAATTTTGGTTCCGATTCAAAAAACGCCAAAAGAAAACCCATCAAAAATAATGATACTCTATCGTGCAGCATGGAGGAACTGATGTACGAAAAGCACATCAGGAAAGCGGATAAAAAAAGTAAAATTTGCAATTTGCCCACCTGCGAAAAATACACCTATTACTTTGGGGTTCATTTTCCCGACCGTTCTCAGTTTTATAATTCGCGGCTTCTTGCGTGGTATTTCATGACCGGTATTTTAATTTTTGTTGTGCTTTTCTTTGGTTATGCGCTGTATATCATCATCAAACAGCAACAGCTTAGTGAGATACAGAAAAATTTTATCAATAATCTGACACACGAGTTTAAAACCCCGATTGCGTCGATAGAACTGGCAGCAAAGGTGCTATCGAATCCGAAAATTGCAGAACAACCCGAACGATTGATCGAATATGTGAAAATTGTAGGACAGCAAAACAAGCGACTTTCGGCTCATGTAGAGAAGCTGCTTCAAATGGCAACCATCGAAAAAACGAAGCTGCAACTTCATCTGGAAAATGTAGAATTAAACTCGTTTATCACCGATTCTGTCAGGGAATTCAAGAATAGTCAGAACGGAAATGCATATTCCATTCAGCTTGTTTCGAGTGTTGAAAATGCAGTTATTTCAGCTGATAAACTTCATTTTTCGAACCTTATTTTTAATATCCTTGACAACGCTATCAAGTATTGTTCAGTCGATCCGGATATCAATATCAGACTCGATGAAGTTAAAAACCGATATGTTATTTCGTTTGATGACAATGGAATAGGAATTCCGAAAGATTACCGCAAGAAAATATTTAACCGGTTTTATCGTGTTCCGACCGGCAATGTTCACGATGTGAAAGGCTTTGGCCTTGGGCTCGATTATGTGCAAAAAATTGTCCAAAGGCATGGTTGGCGAATAAAAGTGATAGAAAATTCGCGGAAAGGAAGTACATTTATTGTCGAAATTAAGAAGTCAGCAAAATGAACAATCAAGGCGAAAAAATTCTGTTGGTTGAGGACGACAAAACCCTCAATTTTATCATCAAAGATAATCTGGAACAAGCTGGTTATGTGGTAACTTCGGCCGAAGATGGCGATGCTGCCATTAAGTTATTTTCATCAGGAAAATTTAATCTGTGTCTGCTAGACGTTATGCTTCCTAAAAAGGACGGTTTTACGCTTGCAAAGGAAATAAGGGAAACGGACGATCATGTGCCAATTATTTTCCTGACTGCCCGTTCGATGACCGAAGACCGGATTACCGGATTAACAATCGGAGGCGATGACTATCTTACCAAGCCTTTCAGCATGGAAGAATTGCTTCTTAAGATCCGTATATTTCTGAAAAGAAGCATGGGTGTAACCGATAGCTCGACCGAAAAGAGTTATTATAAAGTCGGTCATTTCAACTTTTATTTCGAAAGTCTGGTGCTCGAAACCAGCGAAGAAAAGAAAACACTGACTTACAAGGAAGCCGAGCTTTTACGCTATTTTTGCGATAACCCCAACAAAGTACTGAGCCGTTCCGACATTCTGAAACATGTTTGGGGATCAGACGATTATTATCTTGGACGCAGCCTGGATGTGTTTATTTCGAGGTTAAGGAAATATCTGGGGAACGACGAAAATATCAAAATTCTGAACCTCCACGGAATAGGTTTCAGGTTTAATGCTGCGATATCCAAAAGCTGACCAGATTCCAATCTTTCATTCAACTGTAAAATGACAGTTACACAACTACTTTTGCTAGCCATAATCGGGTTGATGGCCGGTGTTTTCAGTGGCACCTTTGGAGTTGGTGGTGCCATTATTGTTATTCCTGCACTTATTTACTTTTTGGGACTTTCGCAGCATCAGGCACAGGGAACTTCACTTGCCTTCATGATTCCGCCCGTAACGCTGATGGCAGCTCTCAATTACTCGAAAAACGGATATGTAAACTGGAAATTTGCACTGGTCCTGGCCGTCATGTTTTTTATTGGTACCTATTTCGGCTCCATGCTTTCAATCAGTATTCCCGAAAAAATACTGAAGAAAATGTTTGGCGGCTTACTTCTTTTGGTGGCGTTAAAGATTATCTTCTCGAAATAGTCGTAAAAATCTTTTAAGATTAAGTCATTAAAAAGGCTGTCCCAATTTTAACATCGGGACAGCCAATTCATTTTATGTCGGTTTAGCTTTTCAGCCAACACTTATTTTTCTTGAAACCTATGGAAGCACAGTACCAATTGCTTTGTTGTAATCGGTTTCTTTTTCCGGAATTTTCCACACCCAATTGTTTTTATCGGCAGGGCTATAAGTAACATCAAGAGTTGAAACAAAGTTTCCTCCTGCTGCATAATTCTTACGGCTTATACCATCTCCCCAACGTTTTAGGTCGAACCAGTCAAATCCTTCGCCCCAAAGTTCGATGGCACGGTAGGTTTTGATTTCTTCCAACAAACTGGCGCCTGTTTTTGTACAGGTGTAATTAGGATCACGGCCACTGTCTTTGTTTAATGCAATAAGAGCATTTTGAGCACCGGTTGCATCAGAAGTAAAGTGTTTTGCTTCAGCTTCAATCAGGTACATTTCAGAAGAACGGAAATGATTAAGGTTACCAACGCCGGGAAGATCTTCTGCGCCAATCTTAAACTGCATATAGGCATAAGCAGATGCCGTAGAGTACAGTTTTGGGAACAGAGAAAAAGCCTGAGCCTTTAATGCTGCGCTGGCTAAACCGGTCGAAGTTGTATAGGTATAACCTGTTGGATCGAGGAATAAGCTGCGACGAACATCAGTTGCAGGAATTTTATTGAATAGTTCACGGCTGATACATTTCGGGTATGTTCTTACAGCACTTGCACTTGAGTTGTATGCGATATAAGAAAAGTATGAAAAGAAGTACAATGTTTCGTCAGATGCTCCGTAGCTGCCCCAGATCCACTCTTTATTTGGGGTATAAAATCCGGCTTTGTATTCGGCATTGCTCATTAATGGGTATCCGGTCCGGGCATTAACGGCCATCGTAGAAGCTTTGCTGTAATCCTGACGTGTTATTGCAGCACGTGCATAAACTGCGTAAGCTACGTTTTGATCAGGATCGTAATTTTTGGTGCGTTTCTTTCCTGAAGATGTGTAAAGAGCAATTGCTTCATCAAGGTCTTTGTAAATCTGATCGTAAACCTGCTTTAAAGTAGAAAGAGGCTGGTCTCCGGTAGAGATATCTGTACGTAATACCAATCCTTCGCTTGCTCCGTTATTTGAATCGACCCAACGTTTACAATATAACTGCGAAAGCATTAAGAAACTATATGCACGGTAAGTCAGCGCCTGTGCTTTAATAAATTGCTTTTCGGCATCAGTACCTATTGCTTCATCAATGTTTTCATTGATGAAATTTGCGTTACCAATAATCATGTAGTAATAATACCAGGGATAGTATAAATATATGCTGGATATATTTTCATGATAGTCGGAGTTAATAATAGGAGCCCATCCGGTTAAATTAACATAGAAGTGATTTCCGGGATAGTTTCCGTAGTACATTTTGATGGTTCCTTCACCATTGAATCCCTGTGATCCGAGATACTGCATTGTCATCAGTTTGTTTATCCCGTTTATTGCCAATGCAGCATTATCGGTGGTCTCAAAAATAGTTGCAGTTGCTGATTCAGCTGTTGGTTTTGTGTCGAGATAATCCTCTGAACAAGAGCTCCAGGCTAACACTCCAACCAATAGGTAAGTTAATATTCTTATATTCTTCATATCGATATTTTTTTGCTCGTTATTATAACTTAATATTAATTCCAAGAGAGACAACCCGTGCTGTTACAAATGCATTGTCATTTGTTCCGGCGTAAGATTGCTGTGGGTTCATACCTCTCATTTTTGTGAATGTCGCTAAATTTTCAACTGATAAACTAGCAGACAGATTGCTGATGTCTAATCTGTTGGTAATGTTTTTAGAGAAGTTGTAGTTCAGCCCGATATTCTTTATAACCAGGTAAGAAGCATCCTGTAGGAAGCGTGTTGAAGTAGCATCATTGAAGGTGCTTAGTCCGTAATTGATAACAGGAACTCCATTGGGATCGATACGGTTAGCCGAAGTTTCTGTCATTCCTTCTGGTACACCATCCCATGCATTAAGTACATCCGAATGGATTGCATGTGGAGTTGCGCTTACCGACATTAAGCTCTGGTACGAGTAATCCAATGTTTTACCACCGAGTGAGTAGGTACAAATCATTGAAAGGTCGAAACTCTTGTAGCTCAATGATGTTGAGAAACTACCAAACAAATCAGGAATAGCGCTTCCGCTCCAGTCTTTAGCTGCATAAGTAGTATAAGTGCTGTAATTTTTATCTCCAATTTGTACTAAGTAAGCGGCTGGGAATTGAGTTTTACCTGCAACTGCTTCGCCAATGTAATATTTTTCCAAATCGGGTTGGTACAATGCTCTACCGGTCATTTGGTCAACTCCTTCGAACTGGAACATCCAGAAGTCATAAATTCCGTGACCTTCCATGTATTTTTTCGTTCCACTTACAATACCATTTTTCCTGTTTTGTTCTGGTAGAGTTACGATCTTGTTTGTAAGAGTGGTGGCGTTAATACCCAAATTCCATTTCAGGTCATTCGTCTTGATAACATCCACGTCGAAAATAAATTCTAAACCACGATTCGATACTGAACCAAGATTTTTTGTAATTGTTGCCTCGGCTGCTGATGATGAAGTTCCGCCGGCAGAAAGTGGAAGATAGATATCGAACAAAAGATCCTGAGAACGTTTGTCGAAATATTCGAGTGATAAGTTTGCCCTGTTGAAGAAAGTACCTTCTAAAGCAACACCAAATGAACTTGAAGTTTCCCACTGAATGTCGAGTGCTTCGTTTTGTGTTTTAAATGCAGCACCTTTGTTTGCATTCTGCTCCATTGCATATAAAGCCATGTAGCCATAATAGTCAACGCTGGCGTCATTTCCTACCTCGCCATAAGAGGCTCTTAATTTCAACATATTGATCTGGTCATTCAAAGAGGCCATAAAATTTTCTTTTGAAATGGTCCAGCTGGCACCTGTTGACCAGAAATTACCCCAACGGTTATCTTTGTAGAAACGCGAAGAACCGTCTCTGCGGAAAGATGCTTCGGCGAAGTATTTATTATCGTAGTTGTAACGGGCACGTGATAAGTAGCTCTCGGTACGATAATTATTCTGATAGCCATCAAGTGAAGTAATTTCGGTAAAGTTTATAAGCTCTGTTCCTCCTTCGAAAGTTTCAGTTGTTTTATATCCGTAGGTGTAAGCATAGTTGTAATTGTAACTTTCGTGACCTGCAAACATATCAACATTATGTAAATCAATTGCTTTATTCCAATTCAACTGTTGTTGAAGTGTGTAAATTTTGTAGCGGTAAAAAGTACGTGAAGCACGTCCGGAGTTTCCTGCACCGTCGCCGATTGTAGCATTGTTGTATGTCTGATTTTCAGTTGCTCTGGTGTTCATGTCACCTTTTAGCGAAAATGTAAAATCATTGAGGAAATTAATATCCATGAAAACCTGACTTTGCAGCGTATTTCTGTAAGTTTTGTCCATATTCAGCTGTGTTTCCCACACGATATGGCGGTCGAGGTTTTGAGGACGGGCATACTGGCTACCTCTGTCGAATTGTTTTGCTCCGTTTGCATCTAAAATGTATTCGCCGGTGGCCATATCATGCAGATAAACCGGATAAATAGGTGCTACGTTGCGTGCATAATAGAAAGGATTGATAAATGTAGTTGCACTTCCTGCATCACCTGTTGTGTTGTTTGAAACCTGATGAGATCCAGCCAGTGATAATCCTGCTTTCAACCATTTTTTAGGCGTAATATTAATATTTGTACGGCCTGTAAAGCGCTGAAAATCGGATGATTTAACGTATCCTTTTTCATCAAGGTAACCGGTTGAGAAGAAATAATTGCTCTTTGCAGAGGCACCTTCGCCGCTAACTGTGTAGTCCTGGCGGTGTCCTAAACGTTCGATGTCTTCGTACCAGTCAAGATCGTTGTAACCAGAATGAACTTGTGCTCCGGCAACCAATTTACCGCTTGCATCAAATAATTCAGCATCAGGTTTGTTATAAATGTTATACTTTAAAGTGTTAGAAACCAATGATTTAGATGCCTCTGTGCCAGCCAGTTCTGCGGTTGGATATTTGGCAGCCTGCGCGGTCATCAAATTGTTTCTGTAACCTTTCCACATAACTTCCATATAGTCGTCGGCTCCGAGTCTGTCATATTCTTTCAAACCTCTGTTATAAACACCCTGATTGATGTTCACCCGAAGCCCTACACCGTCGGTTTTTCCTTTTTTGGTAGTAATAAGGATTACCCCGTTAGATGCACGGTTTCCGTACAATGCTGAAGAAGCCGCATCTTTCAGAACAGTAATGTTTTCAATATCCTGCGGGTTCATGTCCGAAACATTACCGCCATAAGGTACACCATCAACAACATATAGTGGTGCATTTGAGCCGTTAACCGAACTGAATCCACGAATACGGATAGTCGCGTCGGAACCAGGTTCACCGTATGTGTTATTTACCTGAACACCAGCTGCTTTTCCTTCAAGTACCCCTGAAACACTTGATACCGGCCGACTCTCGATCGATTTTGAATTAACAGTTGAAATGGCTCCGGTAAGCGATTCTTTTTTTGCTGTACCGTAGGCTACAATAACAACTTCGTCAACAGTTACATCTTCCGATTTAAGTTGCACATTGATTGTTGTCTGGTTGCCGATAGTAATTTCCTGAGTAGACATGCCTACAAATGAAAATACAAGAGTTTTGGTATCGGTCGGAATTTTAATGGAATACTTCCCGTTCATATCGGTGATGGTACCCATCGATGTTCCTTTAACCGAAATTGATACACCTGGCATGGACCCTCCATCGTCGGCGGAGGTAACGCTGCCTGTGATATCCCTGGTCTGCGCCCAGAGGATATTCATCCCAATTGCAAAAAATGCAAGCAATAAAACGATTCTTTTCATAGAGAATTATTTTTGTATTTAACAACTTTGAGCGACGAATGTAATTATTAATTCGTGTAAAAATGAAGATTTTTCTCATTTGTTAAAAAATGCAAAAAATGCAAACGTAATGAAGTAAGATTGATGGTTTTAAAAAGCTGATATGAAGTGATTTAGCCGGCAATATAGGGAATTCAGTTCTTTGAAAAAATGTGAAACTAATTTGTGTTGGTTAAAATTGGATGTGTTTTTTACAAAAAAAACGGCCAGCTTATTGGATAAGCTGGCCGTTATAATTTTCGCAAAAAATGATTTTCTACGATATAACTTCAAAAGAATTCATTACCATCCTGGATTCTGTTGTGCTGCTAAAGTTGGATTAGCATTGAGTTCATCCTGTGGAATTGGCCAAACAAAACGAAAATCGCTGTAAGGTACTGCAACAGTACCCAGAGCACCTGTGTATGGAGTTCCAAGGGCAAACAGAGTTCCTGCCGGCATTCCATTGGCTAATTTAGCAGGGATACCATCGATTGGGAAATGAGGACACTGTTGTAACCTGTGAATATCTGGCCAACGACGACCTTCCATAACGAATTCAATTCTTCGTTCAATCAGAATAGCACCTAAAAGAGCTACATTGTTAGCAAAACTTGTGGCGGTATAAGCCTGTGTTGCCGGGGTAGCCAAGGCACGGTTACGAACCATGTTCAGATAAGACAAACCATTGGTAACATCACCTTTACGTGCATAAGCTTCGGCCATATTAAGAAGAACTTCGGCATAACGAATCATTGGTGAAGGATCGGTATAATTAGTCTGATCTTTGTATTTGTTAGTAAACTTCACGCCTGCAGTAGTACTGGTAATCATGGCTCCTTCAGCACGTCTTTTGTCATCAGTCAGCCATGATGGATTTCTCCAGATAATAGGACTCATACAAACCAATTGACGTCGGCCATACTGTGAAGCTAAAGCAGCGTTTACGCCTGGATTAACAGTAGCTGAGCTTTCCATTCCGAAAATAGATTCGGTATTGCTATATGGACTTGTAAATGGTCCTGATGGGTCGGCAGTTAATGAATAAGTTCCGGCTAAAGAACCTGAAATGAATTTGGTTCCTTCAGTAATAACTTTATCCATGTCCCACATGTGCAAATAAACCCTTGTTTTTTCTGCAACTGCAGCACCTTTTGTACCTCTTGTTAATTTCTGATTTCCAACTCTGGTTGCTTTTAACGGAAGTTTTGATTCTGCGTAGTCAAGGTCTGCAATAATTTTTGCATAAACTTCGGCAACAGTGCTTCTTCCGGTTGCAAATCCCTCGTCAATAGCAGCTTGGGTAGTAAAAGGTTTTTCATGATAAGGCACACCGGGGTGCGACCCAGCAGCAGTATGCTTATATGGGCGTGCAAAAAGAACAAGCAATTCATGATATGCCATTGCTCTTAATAAGCGGGCTTCACCTTCATATTCTTCAGCAAGTGCTGGCGAAATAACATTAGCGGTGGCAGCTTTTCTTACGCCATCAACCACAATATTACAACGATTAATCAGACGGTACGTGTCTTTCCAGTAGTTTACATTATTGGCTGAAGTAGTGCTATAGGTAGCAGTATAGGTAAGCTGATAAAATGTAGCAACGTTAACTACGTCTTCGCCACGATTATCGCCTTGCTGAACAAATGCAGCACCGAAAGGAAATCCCCGGTATGCAGGGTCAACAGGGTTTGCGTAATAACCAATTTGAGCAGCTTCGTACATCCCGGTAACAGTTAAAGCAATAAGTGGGGCTGTTTGGAAAGCTGCGGTTTCAGAAACCTGATTGTATGGTTCCAGATCAATATTCTTTTCGCATGAAGTGATTGTCATTGCAAGAATCAGAACCAGAACTATACCTTTGAGAAATGCTTTTTGATAAAATTTGAATATATTTTTCATATCTGTATAATTTAAAGGAATTACAATTTCAGGTTAACACCAAAAGTAACTACACGTTGACGGGGAGTACCGTTGTAGTCAACTCCTCCTGATTCCATTTCCGGGTCGATGCCTGTATAATCAGTTATCATCAGGATATCTTGTCCCTGAACGAAAATCCTTAAATTTTGGATTCCGATTTTGTTTAATACTGATTTTGGAAGAGTGTACCCAAGAACAAGGTTTTGTAGTTTAATATAGTCGCCCTTTTCAACCCAACGAGTACTTGTGTTATCAGTTAAGTTAACAAATGTTTCACCAGCATACCATAAACGAGGTGTCCATCCGTCGCCCGGATTGTCAACACTTTGCCATCTGCCCAAGATTTCTGTGCTGTTGTTTTGGAATTTCTGGTTCAGCAAATCCATACGAGTACGATTCATCACGTAATTGCCCCCGCTATAACGAAACATCATGTTAAAATCGAATCCCTTATATTCGGCTTTAAAACCAAGAGAACCAAAGTAAGTTGGTATAGTAGAACCTAAAAGTTTACGATCGGCTGACACCAATGAAGAAGCAACTGATATATCGGTTGGATTGGCAGGATCATAAGCTTTATAATTGGAGGTAGGAATATTTCCCTGCACCAGAGTTCCATCAGCTTTCATGTAAATCGGGTTACCGTTCGACATGTTAACTCCCTGATAGTCGTATCCGTATAATGCACGGATCGATTCACCTTCGCGGATAATGGTGTAAGTTTGGATGATATCCTGATGATCAACCAATTCAACTACTTCATTCTTCACCAACGAAAGATTTCCGTCAACAGATACTTTCAGATCTTTTTTGCTTACCAATGCAACATCGAAAGAGAATTCATAACCCCAGTTATTCAATTTCCCAATGTTTTTTGCAATTGAGTTTCCTGGAATACCGAAAGATGGTGGAGTAGGGGCATTTAGAATTAAGCCATCCTGATTATTAACGAAATAGTCAAATGTAAACTTGTATTTGTTGTCAACAAATGATGCATCTAATCCGATGTCAGTTTTTTTACTGGTTTCCCATTTCAACTGGTCATTTCCAATTTGAGAGAATGCGATACCATTGTAATCAGCATATTTAGCGTTTGAATATAAACCTAAATAAGGATAGTTACCAATGTCAACATTACCTACTTCTGCATAAGAAGCACGTACTTTTAAATCAGAAATAAATGTAACATCAGAGAGGAAAGATTCTTTCGAAATTGTCCAACCAACAGAGGCTCCGGGGAAAATACCGTATCGATTGTCTTTCGGAAGTCTGGAAATTCCGTCACGACGGATTGATGCCTGAAGGAAATATTTCTGTGCATAGTTATAGTTCAATCTTCCTGCAAAAGAATTAAATCCATTTTGTGTTAATGAACCACCCGACATTTGTGTCCCATAAGAACCATCAATCAGGTTTTGACTAAAGAATGAGTCTGACATGTTGGTACCGGCGCCATAAAATGAATTGACAGTTTGTTGCTGAAATTCATTTACCAGGTTGATGTTGAAATTATGATTTTCAGCAACTGTTTTGGTGTATGTTAACACATTCTGCCAGTTCCATCTTGTCAGATTTTGGTAATTGTTGTTGATACGACCATTTACACTCTGTCCGTCACCATGGAAGGGGTTCCAGTAACGGAAACCTTCTGTACCTTTGGTGTCAACACCAAGCTGAGTCCTGAAATTCAAATCTTTGGTAATATTTGCCGATAGATATGTACTTGCTATAACTCCCATTGATTTAGAACTATACACGTTTTTGTCGAGTGTATAACGGATATTTGGTAAGTTATCATCAACTTGCTGAGTGTTTTGTCCACGACCTGCGTAGTTAGAGTTTATATCATCGATGTTGTAACCGGTAGGGTCATTTTCATCAAAAACAGTCGTGTTAGGTAACATGCGGATAGCAGAAAATATATTTCCTGATAACGCATTAGTACCAGTATTTAAGCCAAAGACTTCAGATCTGGTAATTGCTGCATTTAATCCGATTGAAATCCACTTGTTCAATTTTTGATCAATATTTGATCTGAAAGTATAACGGTTCATTTCATTAGGACGTGAAACACCTTCCTGTGTTGTAAATCCAGCAGAAAAGTAATAGTTAGTCATATCAGTTGCACCGGAAATACCAACGTTGTGATCTTGCTGGAATGCATTTTGACGGAGAACCGCAGCCTGCCAGTCAGTATTCACATCGGTTCCAACAGCTATGGCTGCCTGAGCACGATTAGATCTTTTCTCATTCGAAATAGTAACAAAGTCAGGTGTTTCCAGCAGGTCAAATAAATTAACCGGCGAAGCAACACCAAGGTAATTGTTGTAGGTAACATTAAATTTGCCTTTTGACCCTTTTTTAGTAGTTATCAGGATAACACCATTGGCAGCTCTTGATCCATAGATTGCAGTAGCAGATCCGTCTTTCAGGATTTCAACGGATTCGATGTCAGCGGGATTGATGTCCCCCATCGCATTGGTAGCAGCATAACCACCAATATCACCAGTAAAAACTGGCATTCCATCAACTACAACTAAAGGATAAGTTCCTTGCGAAATAGAACCAATACCACGAATCCGGATTCTTGGAGCTTCTCCTAATACTCCATTAGCAGCAGTTATCTGCACACCTGCAGAGCGACCAGCTAACTGAGATTCGAAACTTGGGGTAGCCAAATTAGCAATTGCGTCACCTTTTACTTGTGAAATTGCTCCTGTAACTTCCCGTTTTTTCTGAACGCCATAACCTACAACCACCACTTCGTCAACAGAAATGTCCTGTGCAATAAGCTGAACATTGATGACAGTTTGGTTGTCAATGGCCATTTCCAGGGTTGTCATACCAACAAAGCTAAAAGCCAATGTTTTAGCATTTTCCGGAACCTTTAACAGGTATTTCCCGTCCATATCGGTAATGGTTCCCAGAGAGGTTCCTTTTACCGAAATTGAAACTCCCGGCATGGCTCCTCCATCATCGGCGGAGGTAACCTTGCCCGTGATTTCTTTGGTTTGCGCCAGAAGGACGTTCAAACCAATTGCAAAAAATGCAAGCAATAACGCGATTTTTTTCATAGAAATTTATTTTAAATTAAACAGCTTCTTAAGAATAACAATAGTTTCTCTATGCCCCAAATCAATCCCTCAATTCTCTTTCAAAGTAATTTTTGACAATTCCTGTTTTAACAATAATAATGCAATTAAGCTTCTATTAAATTTTGTCCATAAATGTAAAAAAATGTTAATATAATACAACAGTCTGAATGAAATATTTTTAGCCTACAGTTAAAATTTTAAAATTTAACACAGTTCATTTATTCTATGGGTACTGCAAATAAAAAAAGGCACCTGTTACCAGATGCCTTTTAAGTGAGTTATAAAATAGTGTTGTTATTTGATTGGAGTATAAACTTCATCAATAACACGGTTACCAGTTCCGCCAACATAGTAATAATGCAGATAGAATTTACCTGTTGATGGTTCGTAATATGAACGTTCTGCAGAAGCGATAATTTCAGCAGGAACTCCATTCTTAAATGTAACAGTATTTGTTGCAGGATCAACAACGATATCAACAAAATAACCAGAACCGCCAAGGTCGCCTACGGGGATATTGCAAGAATAGGCAGTCAAAGGTTTCAGGAATTTCTTTTCGTTGATCGGACGAGGTCCGGCTGTTGGATGCGTAAATACTCCCACACATTGGTAATCGCCGGCATAAGCGTTGGCAACACCAATATTGGTAGTGGCGCCATTGTTTACTTTTCGCTGATCGTCAGCCATCACAGAAGTAAATGTAATTGTCCAGGCTTCACCGATGTTTAGCAGGCCTTCGTTGGCAGGCAAAGCTTTGCCTCCAATAGTCAGGTCTTTAATCAGGTCGGCATATTTCAGCGTTACTTTTCCGGTAAAATTCTGACTGGCATTAGCACTGTTTACGTCTAAAGTTCCAAGAAGAGCAGAATTCGACTTTTTACCGGCGATGTCGGTAAAGGTTTTATACATCTCAACTTTTTGAATAGCTGGTCCTACAGGAACCAACACAGAAACATCGAAACTGGGAGTTGCGCCAAGTTTATAGGGAACATTTTTAGTAACCGGGGTTACCAGTCCGCCTACGCTGACATTGCTGGTCATCAGGTCATCTGTTTCAATACATGATGTTAGAAAAAAGATAGATCCGATAAGCGCTACAGCTAAATATTTGAAATAATTTCTCATAGTTAACAAATTTATCATTTTAAAATTCCATTATTAGTTGACATCCCACCAAACACGGGTGTTCAGATCATCTTTTCCCTGACGGGCCACTGCAGCCTCGACATTGGTTTTATTACGGGAATATTCATCGGCAGGATAATAAACCCTTACCGGAATTTTGCGTTGATTGTCAGCATCAGCAGGAGCTACAAGAACCGGGTAGCCAATACGACGCCATTCGAAATTAGCTTGTAAGCCCTGATCAAACATAGCCACCCACTTTTGGGTACCAATAAATTCCATGGCATGTGCAGGATCGTAAGCCCATCCACCCCAGTCAAAGAAATCCTGAAGTGCATAAGCCATGATGTCTTTTTCGTCCCATCCCCAGCTTTTGAATGTTGCACCCCATTCTTCATTAAGAACTTCAGTGAAATATTCTTCATTCTGATAGAAAGAAGCAGTAATACCTTCATTGTAATACTCCTCTGCTTTTGTTTCGCCACCACTGATATAGTTTTTGTGAGCAGCTTCGGCCAAAATAAACTGAAGTTCGGCATAACTCATCAACATTCCGGGAGCATCAGACTGGGTATAGAATGATCCGATTTTTGATGTGTTTTTTAATCCGTTACCATCAAAGTTAGCTGCATCCGAAGATCTTAATCCGTTTGGAAGACCAGCATAATCGTTTTTACCGGCAGCAAGGTCGGCATAAATAGAAATCCTATAGTCTGGGCTTGGTGCATCTTTGTAAAGTAGGTCAACCAATGTTTTGCTTACCCGGTGATCGTCGCGCGATTTGCGGTTTTCGTTGATCGGGTGATTATTTGGTGCTGAACCTAAATAATGCAAAGCAGCATTGTCGTCGTTCGATGTGAAAATTGGAGTAGCAGAAGGATTTGAAACGATTGCCTGCATATCAGCAGCAACATTTTTCTTAGCCGACATACGTAGCAATAATCTCAAGCGCAATGAATTGGCAAACTTTTTCCATTTTACGATGTCTCCGTCAAAAAGAATATCGCCTGTAACTTCTTCATTACTTTCTGATAAAAGGGTGTTGGCTTCTTTCAGTTTTGCAATAAGATCAGTATAAATAGCTTCCTGAGTGTCATAAGCAGGAGAAATAATTACTTCAGCAGCAGAACCTTTCCATGCCTGAGTGTAAGGAATGTCGCCATAAAGGTCGGTTAATACTGAAGTGATATAAGCTTTCAGTACATAAGCAATACCTTTGTAGTTTTTCAGGTCTTTAGCTTCTGCTACCATAATGATAGTAGAAACATCTTGTCCTGAAGCGGCATACAAGCTAGTCCATGTATTATTAATTACTGATACACGTGGAATGTAGCGGTCTTCGTCGGTGTATTGAACTTTAGCCATGTGCTGAACCCAGCAGGATCCCATTTCGTGGCCCAGGAATATTTCATGAACACGGTCAGTCATCGACTCAATAGAATTGGTCAAGAGCATATCTGGAGCTGCTTGTTCTATTGAAGGAGCGTTCACGTTGGTGTTAGTTTCCTCAAAATTATCTGTACATGCTGAGAAACCGATTACCAACGCAATTATAAATAGGTATTTAATTGTATTCTTCATAATTGAACGATTGTTTAAAGTTTGAAACTAACGCTAAATCCAAGACTGCGTGCAGAAGGGATTTGTCCGAATTCGAGACCTTGAACGTTCGAGTTGCTGAATGCACCTTCAGGGTCAACATGCGGTACTTTTGTCCAGAGGATAGCAAGATTTCTACCTACCAGAGAAATGTTAACGTCTTTGATTGCAGTATTACCGATTTTATTGAATGTATAACCAAGCTTAAATTCGCGAAGTTTAATATAGCTGGCATCATAAACACTTGAGTAGGCAACATCACTTACATAAGCTGCTTTGTTAAAGTTTTCAGCGTTTGCAGCAACATCGTTTTTAACGTAAGTAACAGCACCATTTGCATCAACTACTTCTTTTACTCCATCGCCAACAATACCACCTTCACGTCCGATGAGGGTTTCTTCCAAAACACCTGCATAACGTCCCCAGGTCGAAGTCATCGAATACATTTCTCCGCCCATTCTTGTGTCGATCAGGAAGTTTAAGTTAACTCCCTTGTAGTTGAATTCGTTGTTAATACCACCGATCCAATCAGGAGTGTAGTTACCTAAAACTGTTAAGTCGCCTTGTGCAGGAAGACCATTTCTGTAGATGATCTGTCCGTCAGGTGCTCTTTCGAAGTCATAACCAAACAATGAACCATATTTTTGACCAGGAATAGCCATTACTTTCAAACTCCAATATGCTCCGCCTGAAAGTTCATATTGGTCAATTCCTTCAGCAAGTTCAACAACTTCATTTTGGTTTTTCGACCAGTTAATTGTTACATCCCAGTTCAAACCTGTTTTCGATTTCAGGATTGATCCACCAAGTAATACTTCAACACCGCTATTGTCAATCTGACCGGCATTTGTAACTTTTGTGCCGTATCCTGAAGAAGCAGAAATTGGCACAGAGATAATCTGATTAGTTGCGCTTGAATTATAGTAAGTTACATCTAATTTAACACGGTCTCTTAAGAACCTGAAATCTCCACCAATTTCGAACGAAGTTACGAACTGTGGTTTCAAACCTGCATTTGGCAATTCGTTTGGAACAAATTGATTCAGAAGTTTTGTACCGGCATTCCATCCATCACCAAATCCTACGGTTGGTAAAAGTTTGAAAGGATCGGTATCGGCACCTACTTTAGCCCAGCTTAATCTTATTTTACCAAAAGAAATAAGTGAAGGATCAGCTTCAATCATTTCAGTTAAAACACCACTAAACTGAACAGATGGGTAGAAGAATGAATTATGGTCTGCAGGCAGTGCGCTTGACCAGTCGTTACGTCCTGAAAAATCAACATAAAGCATTGATTTATATCCAAGTTGTCCTGAAAAATAAAGACTGTTGATGTGTTTTTTCCAGCGGTAATTGTCTGCAACCTGTGGAACCAATGAGTTCTTTACGTTGTAAACTCCGTCAACAGCAAGTTCAGGAGCTTCAACAAAGTTCCAGGTACGGCTATAGTTCATTGAGTTACCTCCAACACTTAAACCCAATTCAAATTCGTCAAAGCTTTTATTAGCGCTAACGAGGAAGTCGGTGTTATTTTCTTTGTAAAGGTCAACTTCTTCCATGTAGTATCCGTTCGGAAACTCCTGCATGTGTTTTGCCCTGCGGTTGGTATTCATGTTTGAATAATAGTCAACACCTGTGCGAACAAAAGCACTTAACCAATCAGTAAACTTATATTTTGCGGTAGCATTTCCGAAGAAACGGTCGCGTTTGTTGGTATTAAGATTTTCGTACAAAGTCGAATAGGGGTTGTTATGGTAGTTGGTATTCCAGTTGTACCACGAACCATCGGCGTTGCGATAGTTTTTCAAAGCTGAAAGGTCAACCTGACGTCCAAACCAGTTGAACTGCTGCATAACGTTATCAGGGTCGTAACCATAGCCTGGTAAGTTAGGACTATTGGTACTTACATAAGAACCCGAAGAATTGAATTCTAATTTGTCGGTTAATTGAGAACTACCATTAAATGTGAAAGTATTCTTTTTCAATTGGGTATTTTCCATCATACCGGTCTGGTCAAGGTTAGTGAGGGAAACCCTGAAGTTTGTTTTGTCTGATGATCCGACCAGGGCTACAGAAGTTGTAGCGGTAACACCTGTTTTGAAGAAATCTTTAACGTTGTTTGGATGCGAAATCCATGGAGTTGCTTCACGAACACCATTGTTAACGGGGGAATTAAACTGTGGAATCATTAATCCGACGTCCAGTTTTGGACCCCAGCTTTCGTCGGTTCCGTCGTTTACACCACCACCGGCTCCATCAACATATTCAAATTTTCCAGCAGAACCTTGTCCGTATTGGTTTTGATAATCAGGTAAACGAAGTGGATTTTCGAAAGTGGTTGAGTTACTGATTTCAACGCCAATTCCTTTATTTCCTTTTCCGGTTTTGGTTGTGATAACGATAACTCCGTTTGAAGCTCTTGATCCGTAAAGTGCGGCAGCATTAGGTCCTTTCAATACCGAAATTGATTCGATATTGTCAGGGTTAATGTCCTGAACACCACTACCACGGTTAACTCCTTCGTTGGAAGTATTACCAAAGTTAGAGTTCGCCAACGGGATCCCGTCAACCACAAAAAGTGGCTGGTTATTTCCGTCAAGTGAGTTTACACCACGAAGAATAATACGGGCAGAAGCTCCAACTGCTCCGGAACTATTGGTGATTTGTGCACCAGAAATACGTCCCTGAAGTGAATTAACTACGTTGGTTTCTTTTGCTCTGGTGATTTCGTCACCTTTAACGTCCTGAACGGCATATCCAAGAGCTTTCTTCTCTCTTGAAATACCTAACGCGGTAACAACAACCTCATCAACAGCAATGTTATCAGATAACATTTTGACATTAAATGTTGTCTGACCACCAACTACAACTTCCTGAGTTGCCATACCAACAAAGGTGAAAACCAAAGTTCTGGCATCTTGAGGAACTTTTAACCTGAAAGCACCTTCCATGTCGGTGATAGTTCCCAGGGTTGTTCCTTTAACAGACACAGAAACACCAGGTAGTGAACTTCCGTCGTCGGCAGAAGTCACCTTGCCTGAGATCTCCTTGGTTTGGGCCACCAGGACCTGCAAACCAATTGCAAAGAATGCAAGCAATAACGCGATTTTTTTCATGTAAATTAAATTTAAATTTAACAGCATCAATTTTTAATGAAAAATAGGCAAGTAAACTCCGCTTAAAAAGCCCCCCTCTATTGCAATGCAACTTGAAAATTTGATTCCCCCAAACCAAATTTATCAGGGATTTTTAAATGGAATTTAACGAGCCCCCCTTCTTTAATAAGTATCAATAATATAAATTCGTCAATACTTAGATTCACAAATTTAGAAAAATGTGTTTAGGATGATTGATCTAAAAAGATAAATAATTACATATTTTAACACTGTTAACAAATATAAAAATCAGTTAACCTTTGTTGTACTCCTGATGTTAAGAATTAAAATGTTGAAATATAGTTATTTGGGGAAAATGGGAGTGCGTGATATGTAGGTTATTTGGAATGATTATAAATTACAGAATTGAAGCTAATCCTCTAATTTCATTTATAAAAAAGGTTTTTGTATGTTGTCTTGATGTCAAAAACATAGAATCTACTAAAGATAGGCTTGTTTTTATTGTTTCGGGTATCTTGTTGTCACCGTTGTTAAGGTTCATCACCTGATCCATTCCAAATGCCATGGCTCCTTCAATGTCTGTTTCCCATGAATCGCCGATCATAATGCTTTTTTGCTTCTTTGCATTGGTCGATTTTAAGGCGTGTTCAAATATCTCCCGATGGGGTTTTGTGGTTTTAATTTCTTCAGAAATAAACACTTTACTGAAAAAGTCTGTCAACCCGCAATTGATAAGTTTGGCATGTTGCACTTCATAAAATCCATTGGTTATAATGTGCATTTGGTAGCCTTTTTTTTTCAGATAAGCCAATGTTTCTCTGGTTCCGGGGAATAATCGGGTTTGCAATGCCATCAATTCTAAATAAAGGCGGTTGATTCCTTCCCAATCTTGTCCGTCGATTTCGAAAGCTTCGAGTGATCTCGAAAAACGCTCTACAATTAATGTTTGTTTGTTTATTTTTTTTGCACGGTATTCGGCCCAAAGCGATTCATTAATTTCCTCGTAATATTTAAAGAAGGCATCAAACGAATTCAGACGACTGTACAGACCGAGTTTTTCGAGTGTTTGTTTCAGTGCTTCGCGTGAGTTGGCCGAGAAATCCCAGAGAGTATTATCCAGATCAAAAAAAAGGAACTCGTATTTTCTCATTGATCATCCTCTTCAGATGTTTCCACTTTGTAACCTTCCAAAACTATTACAATTTCGCCTTTGATAGCTTTCGCGCCAAAATATTCGATTAACTCGGCGAGTGTTCCTCTGCGGTTTTCCTCAAAAAACTTCGATAATTCGCGCGATACGGAGGCACGTCTGTCGGGGCCAAGGAACTCGGCGAATTGCTCAAGTGTTTTTATCAGGCGGTAAGGCGATTCGTAAAAAATCATTGTTCTGGTTTCGGTAAGCAGTTCTTTGATTTTTTTATGACGACCCTTTTTTTGCGGAAGAAATCCTTCGAAAGTGAAACGGTCGGTCGGGAAACCCGAATTTACCAGAGCCGGAATCATGGCTGTTGCGCCCGGCAGGCATTCAACTTCTATTTCTTTATCGAGACAGGTTTTTACAAGTAAGAAACCGGGGTCGCTAATTCCGGGAGTTCCTGCATCTGAAATTAATGCCACATTCTTGCCGTTTTCGATCTGTCCTGCAATCATTTCAACAGTTTTATGCTCGTTGAATTTGTGATGCGACACCAATTTATTCTTTATCTCATAATGATTAAGTAATTTGGCTGAAGTACGTGTGTCTTCAGCCAAAATTAAGTCCACTTCTTTCAGTATTCTGATTCCGCGTAAAGTCATGTCTTCGAGGTTGCCGATTGGTGTCGGGACCAAAAATAATTTACCCATTGTTTTGTGATGGTTTTTACTTAGTGAACCGGCGTTTCAGCAAATCGACAAACTTCAAACTTGCTTCGTTTTTTTGCATGCTAAGATTTGCTTTCAGGTATTCAACCGCCTCCTGGATATGTTCCATTTTATCCAGATTTTCGATTATTTTATTGTATTTATCCGAATTATTATCAAAAATTTCCCTGATAAAAATAAAGCGGTCGTTCAGTCCAATGGCAGCACGCAAGCTGGTTATCGGGCTGCTCGATACTTTCGATTCCAGTTTATTTTCGCCAATCGAATCATTCAGCGAACGTTCTTTCTGAAATGATTCACCGACAACCGTTTTCTCGGCAACAATATTTTCTGGTTTTGGAATTTCGCGCATTGGTGGTCTAACCGGGGCTTCTGCCTGTGGAGTAAACCGAACCGGTTCAAGTTCATCTTCGTCGTCAAGTTCCTCAATACTAATTTCACGAATCCCGGGTTGCATATCATTTTTTAGCTCTGTTTGCTGAATGACTGGTTTTTGAACCTGTTCTTCTTCTTCCTCTATTTCCTCTTCCTCCCATTCTTCATCATCTTCCACTTCCAGACCTTCTTCCTCTTTCGGGTCAATTTCCTCTTCCACTTCGGGTTCAGTTAAATCTTCTTCAACGGTTTCCGGTTCCTCTTCATCCAATTCAAGTTCTTCTTCTTCCTCCAGTTCGTCTTCATCTTCCTCTAAATCGGGTTCCAGTTCGTCGTCCTCTTGTTCTACAAATTCTTCTTCTGGTTCTTCCCGAAGTTCTTCGATTTCAGAATAATCACCTTCTTCAAAATGCAATATTTCGAGTTCAGGATCGGGGAAACTAACTTCGGAAATTTCTTCTTCTTCCTCATCAAATTTGTCTTCCTCGTCGGTTTCTTCCTGAAATGAAGCAGCATTTACGGTCAGTTCGCGCAGTAACTCAATTTCCTGAATGAGCAATCGGGCCTTGTTTACAGCCAAATCGATAATCAGCGATGAATTGTTCTGACTATTGGCAACTTCTTCTGATAAAATTTTTAATTCCTCAAGATCCTTGACGATGATATTTACTAATTTACGTTTGTCCATTTGTATATGTGATTTTAATCGGTTATTCAACTTGAATTTTCCTTCGTAATGATTTAAATTTACCTTTGCTTGTATAACCGGAATGCCTTTGCCCGAATTCAAAATCTGGCATGGAATCGGTCGTTGAAACAGGGTAAAAGTACAAAAATCTTTAGCATATAAAATACATGTTTATTGAAAGGGGAATCGACAGACAAAAAAAGACCGGCAGTATTGAAGTCATTGCCGGCTCAATGTTTTCAGGTAAAACAGAGGAATTAATACGACGGCTAAAACGTGCAAAAATTGCCCGGTTGAAAGTTGAAATTTTCAAACCGGCCATTGATACCCGTTATTCTGTTGCCGAGGTGGTGTCGCACGACGAGAATTCGATTATGAGCACTCCGGTCGAAACTTCAGGAAATATTATGCTTTTGGCTGGCGATGTAGATGTAATCGGGATTGATGAAGCCCAGTTTTTTGACAACGGTTTGCTCGACGTGAGCGTGTCGCTTGCGAATCTTGGAATTCGTGTAATTATTGCCGGGTTGGACATGGATTTCAAAGGAAAACCTTTTGGCCCGATTCCCGGTTTGATGGCCGTTGCCGATCATATTACCAAAGTGCATGCAATTTGCATGAGGTGCGGCGATGTTGCGCAATTTTCGCACCGCTTTTCGAAAGCAGACAAACTTGTTTTGCTGGGCGAAAAAGATGAATACGAACCTTTGTGCCGTTCCTGTTATACAAAAGCTACCCGATAATGCCCACTCTCTCGGTTCACCAGATTTCTTCAATTGTCGGGGGCGATTTTCATGCTCCTCAATTTAATACTGAAATTTATATTTCTTCAGTCGCGATTGATAGCCGGATGATTTTTGATCCGGAATTGAGTTTGTTTTTTGCGCTGAAAACGGAACGAAACGATGGACACCGGTACATTGCCGATCTGGTTCATTCGGGTGTTCGGGCCTTTGTTGTTTCAAGCTATTCCGAAGAATTCCTGAAGTATTCAAATTGTAGTTTTGTGGTGGTTGCCGATACCCTGAAAGCGCTTCAAAAACTTGCCGCATGGAACCGCTCTCAATTTGACATTCCGGTTTTGGGAATCACCGGAAGCAATGGCAAGACGATCGTTAAAGAGTGGCTGTTTGAATTGCTGCACAACCATGCTGTTATTCGCAGTCCGAAAAGCTACAATTCGCAGGTAGGCGTTCCTTTGTCGGTTTGGAACCTGAGTGCTGATTACGAATTGGCCATTTTCGAAGCCGGTATTTCAAGACCAGGCGAAATGCAGTATTTGCAGGAAATCATCAGGCCAACCATTGGTATTTTAACCAATATTGGGGAAGCACATCAGGAAAATTTCAATACGAAACAGGAAAAGCTGGAAGAAAAACTAAAACTTTTTGCTTCGTGCAACACATTAATATATTGCAAAGATCAATCTTTGGTCGATTCTGTAATCAGAAGCGGGAGAATGAACCCGACTGTAAAACTTATCGCATGGTCTTTTATTGATCCGTCTGCTGATCTGTATTTCAGGATTGAAGACGTTGGAAATGGAGTTGAACTACTATATTCTGGAGAGTATCAAATTGCTTTGCCATTTCAGGATGCGGCCAACCTCGAAAATGCAGGGCATTGCCTCGCTTTTATCCTTTCGCAGCATTATGCCGATAGCGCTGTTCTGGATTCTTTCCGGAATATTCAGCCTTTGGCCATGCGCCTCGAAATGAAGGAAGGTATCAACAATTGCTTGCTGATCAACGACTATTACAACTCGGATATCAATTCGCTTCAAATTGCATTGGCATTTTTGAACAATCATGCCAGAGCTCCTTATTTGCGCAAAACCGTAATTCTGTCTGACATTCAGCAATCGGGTATTCCTGATGAACAATTGTATCAGGAAGTTGCACGTTTGCTTCAGATGAATAAAACCAGCCATCTGATCGGGATAGGTCCGCGAATCAGGAAACAGGCAGCTTCGTTTGAAATGTCAGTTGAGTTTTATGAATCGACCGAACAGTTTATTGAATCGTTTCAGCCAGGCAAGTTTCATCAGGATTGTATCCTCCTCAAAGGTGCCAGGGATTTTCATTTCGAGCGGATTTCATCGGTGCTTCAGAAAAAATACCACCAGACTGTTCTCGAAATTGATCTAAACGCATTGATTGATAATCTCAATCTTTTCCGATCGCTTATTCGTCCCGAAACGCGCATCATGGTGATGGTGAAAGCATTTTCCTATGGCAGTGGAATGGCTGAGATTGCCCGTATCCTTCAGTTTCACAAAGTGGATTACCTGGCAGTGGCTGTGGCCGACGAAGGAGTTGAACTGCGTCAGGCCGGAATTGATTTGCCTATTGTTGTGATGAATCCGGAGGAACACAGTTTCGAAAATATGATCGAGTTCAGGCTCGAACCGAATCTTTATTCCGAAGAAATTTTCGAATCGTTCAGAAAGGTATTGCAGCAAAATGCAGTGGTTCGCTATCCGGTTCATTTGAAACTGGATACAGGAATGCATCGCCTTGGTTTTGATTCGGAAGATAAAATTGAACGGTTGTTAGAAAAGCTGATCGCCCAGGAACAGATGGTGGTTCGTTCGGTTTTCTCACATCTGGCCGGAGCCGACGAGGCAATGCACGACGAATTTACAATTGGGCAGGTACAACAGTTCCTGAAATTCAGTTCGATGATTGCTGAAAAGCTACCGTACAAAGTTTTCAGGCATATTTTGAATTCCGCCGGAATAGAAAGATTTCCGCAATTTCAGTTCGAAATGGTGCGGCTTGGAATTGGCCTGTACGGAGTGAGTGCCTGCAATAACGGACAAATAAAAAGTATCAGCAGGCTTAAAACTTCAGTTTCGCAAATTCGCAAAATTACTGCAGGGCAAACAGTTGGGTACAGTCGCAAAGGTGTGATTGAGCGTGATTCTGAAATTGCCGTTCTCCCGATTGGTTATGCTGACGGATACGACCGCCGCTTGAGCAATGGGGTGGGGAAGGTGTTTATAAAAGGTCAGATTGTCCCAATTATCGGAAATATTTGCATGGATATGTGTATGATCGAGGTTACCGGTTTGCAGGTTTCCGTTGGCGACGAAGTGGAACTGATGGGCGAACATATTCCCGTAAGCAACATTGCCGAAACCATCGGCACTATTCCGTATGAAATACTAACAGGAATATCGCAGCGGGTAAAACGGGTTTATTTGCAGGAATAAAAAACAATCCGCTACCCCAGTTTACTTATTTTTTCGAGTTTGTGGATATCGAGAATCCTGATTTTTCGGCCATCAATCGCAATCACTTTTTCGCCTGCAAAAGTTGACAAAGTGCGGATAGCATTCGAGGTGGTCATGTTCGATAAGTTGGCAATATCTTCGCGCGAAAGATAGACTTTCAGGGTGGCGCCATCGTTTTCCCAACCGTATTTTTCTTTCAACAAAAGCAACGATTCGGCCAAACGACCGCGGATATGTTTTTGGGTAAGTGTAACAGTCCGGGCATTCGAAAATCCAAGTTCTCTTGCAAGCTTTTGTAACAGTTTAAGCGAAAAATTGGGGTTTTTCAACAATTTATTATAAAGATATTCGTGTGTGATTACACAAATGGTCGAATCTTCGAGTGTAATTGCCGAACCAATATGCAACTCATCGGCAAGCAATGCACGATAACCAATAATTCCGAGAGGCTTAGTCATCCGGATAATTTGTTCGCGACCACCAACTCCTTCTTTGAAGATAATCACTTTCCCTTCGATCAGAAATAAAAAACCATTCGGTTTTTCACCTTCCTTGAAAATGAATTCATTTTTTTTAAAATAAGCCAGTGTGAGATTCTTTTGCAAATCCTCTTTTTCTTCAACAGTTAATGTACTGAAAATAGATTTTGGATTCTCAAATACTTCTTTCATCCCCAATTCATGACTTGCCATAGAAATAAATTTTCATGTTCTGTAGCATCAAAGTTAAGTAAATTTGTCAAATATGGAAAAACGACGCATTTATTTTACCTGTTGCATTATTTGCTTTAAAAATATCAAATTCAGGAGTTAAAGTAGCAGCAATTATTTATGAATATCGCGCTACCAAAGGAATTCGCCTACCGAATCCAAATGCTTTCGAACTGACTCTTATGATTGGTGGCGCCTGAAATCTTTTGTATTCGTTGTTGTTAACCATCCTGACGGTTCGTAAAACGGTTGCATCGTCGAATCCTTTGGCGATTATTTCATAGGGCGACAGGTTCAGTTCGATATAATCAAACAGAATCTGGTCGAGCATATCGTAGTCGGGCAACGAATCGGTGTCTTTCTGATCGGGCCGAAGCTCCGCCGAAGGTGGTTTCAGAATTGTGTTTCCGGGAATTATTTCACGTTCACGATTAATCCAGCGTGCCATTTTGAAAATGTCGGTTTTGTAAACATCGCCCAGCACCGAAAGTCCGCCGTTCATATCGCCGTATAAAGTTCCGTACCCAACAGCGCATTCGCTTTTATTGGTGGTGTTTAGCAGAATATTTCCGAATTTGTTTGAAATAGCCATCAGCAAAATTCCGCGTGTACGGGCCTGAATGTTTTCTTCGGTTACATCGCTTTTTAAACCTGCAAACACATCCGAAAGGCTTTGCTCAAAACTATCAACCATCGGCTGAATTGGTATTGTCTCGTACTGAATACCCAGATTTTGCGCAAGTTGCAAAGCATCGTTTACGCTATGATCTGACGAAAACCGCGAGGGCATCAGCAAAACACGCACATTTTCATTGCCAAGTGCTTCAACTGCCAAAACAAGCACCAAAGCCGAATCAATTCCTCCGGATAAACCCAGTGTGGCTTTTTTGAAGCCCATTTTTGTGAAATAATCGCGGATGCCGAGAACCAGCGCATGATGTATTTTTTCGATGGTTTCGGTTTTTGGCTGAAGATTTCCTGAAGGTATTTCGGTGTCAATTATCCGGAAGTCTTCTTCAAAATAGTTTAGTTCTTCCTGAATAACACCGTTTTTTTCGAGGAAGAAAGAACCTCCGTCGAAAACAAGTTCGGTTTGTGCGCCAACCTGATTGACATACAGAATGGGCAATTGATATTTTATGGCATTTTTAACCAGAATATTTTTACGCCAGTTTTCCTGATTATAAGAGAATGGAGAGGCTGAAAGGTTGATCACCAAATCTGGATTTAAGGCTGATAATTCTTTCAACGGAGATAGCTGATACAGCTTTTCGCGGCCAAATTCGTTTTGCGTTTCCTGCTCGTCCCAAAGATCTTCGCAAATGGTGATGGCAATTTTTTTTCCGCAGAAATTGAAGACAGAAAATTGTTTGTTGGGTTCAAAATGCCGGTATTCATCAAAAATATCGTAAGTCGGCAGAAGCGATTTGTTTACTATTTGCTGAACAGCACCGTCGTACATAAAAAATGCAGAATTGAAAAGCTTTTTGCCGCGGGGTTCAGGATTAATACTTGGTGCGCCAACAATGGCGGCAATACCGGTACAACTGGCAGCAATCTGATCGATGGCTTTGTACGATTGCTCAATAAATTCTTTCCGCTCAAGCAAATCGTGCGGGTAATATCCGGTTACCGAGAGTTCTGAAAAAACTACCAGATCGGCTCCTGCAACCTTCGATTTGCTGATACAATCAATGATTTTTGATGTATTCAGCTCAAAATTACCGATGTGATAGTTGAGCTGCGCAATAGCTATTCTCATGTGTATGTTTATTAAAAGATCAGGCCGAGCCTCAATTTTATGGAGTTGACAATTGTTTTGTCGTTGAAAGCATTGTCGGTTGTAATATCCGTCAACCCATTGTGGAAAATCAATCCGGCTGTTATAGAATTGCTACCTCCCAGATCGAAATCGAAGCCGGCGCCCACAATCATAGCCAGATTAAATAAGTTGATTTCGTCGTTGATATTTGCTTTTCTTAATGTTCCGTTGCTGCTGTCGCCATTGGCTCCGATATTTATCATCGACGACAATCCAAATTGGCCCCAATAGCGGGTTCTGTGAAATTGATCGGTTTTAAGTTTGATGGCCAAAGGGATCTCAACATAGCGGAGGCGATACCTGATTTTAGTGGACGCTGGCAGGGTTTTGCCGGAAAATTCGAAAGCTTCGCGATAAGTGACAGAACCTCCTGTATTCAAAATCTGTAATCCGGTTAATACTGAATAACGTTCGTTTTCGTTAAAGAAAATATCTCCGTTTAATCCAAAGTCATAACCAGCAACTACTTTTTCTTTGTCAACTGCCATGTTGTTGGATTTCATCCAGTTAAGTGATGGGCTCCCGGTAAACGAAAGCTGTATCCGGGTTTGGCTCCAACCGGTTAGTACAAGAATAAATAATACTGAAATTAAAGTAATCCGTTTCATCGCTATTTTTTTTATTTGCTGAATGAGTAAAAATTGACTCAACGATCGAAAATCAGGTTTTGAGCCAGCTATATAACGCAAGAATGGCTTAGTTTTGTTTTCTGCAAATCTCGAATTTTAAATTTAAATTGGCAATAAAAATGCAATTCGTCCGTAATTATCAAAAAATATTCCTGATGAAACAATTCTTTTTCCTTTTGTGCTTAACGGCAATCTCGTTTTCATGTACGCGCAATCCACTGAAAGTAAATGTTTCAGATGTTTCTGTCGATGTAAAAATCAAGCATCTTGATGTTGATTTGATGAAGCTGAAACAAGAACAATTGGCATCGGAAATACCGGCATTAAAGCAATCGTACGGTGATTTTTTCGATATTTTTACTTACCGGATGATCTCGATTGGAGGTACTGAACAGGAAGAATTTGCTGAATTGCTTTATTCATTTATTTCGGATACACTTAACCGGAAGCTCGAAGAAAATGTTGCAGAAATGGTCGATACCGTTAAACTTCGTCAGGAATTGGTTCAAGCCTTTAAATATTACAGGCATTATTTCCCCGGAAAGGATATTCCAACTATTTATACCTGTATTTCAGGATTTAATCAGTCTGTGGTCACTTCCGAAAACCTCATCGGAATTAGCCTTGATAAGTATTTGGGATCCGACAGCCGTTATTACAAAGAGTTGGGTTTGCCGGTTTATAAACGCAGAAATATGCATCCTGAAAAGATTATTCCCGACATGATGTATGCGTGGGCTGTAACAGAATGGCCCAAAGCTGATAATGCAAATAATTTGCTGAGCCAGATGATTCACGAAGGTAAAATGCAGTATTTTATTGATGCCATGTTGCCTGAAATGCCGGACTCTCTGAAAATTGGGTTTACCAAAAAGCAACTTGATTATTGTACTAAAAATGAAGCCGCCATGTGGACATTTCTGGCCGAACACAAGTTGCTGTTTTCGACCGACAGAATGAGTGTTAAGCGTTTTATCGACGATGGCCCTTATACATCGGCATTTACCGACCAGTCGCCAGCGCGTACCGGAGCCTGGCTCGGCTGGCAGATTGTACGTTCGTACATGAAACAGAATAAAGATGTTAAACTTGCTGATTTGATGAATAATACTGACTTTCAGGGAATTCTGAATAATTCTGAATATCAGCCATAGTTCAAAAAAAGCCCCCTTTTCAGGAGGCTTTCAGTATCGGTTTATAGAAATAGCTTATTGTAATTCTTTTATTTTTACGTTGCGGTACCAAACATCGTCGCCATGATCCTGAAAAGCAATGTAACCTTCAGTTGCCACATCGGCCCATTTTTCGTTCAGGTTCGGGAATTTACTTTCTGCAACCATTTTCTTCCAGTCGTCGGTCCATAAATGGTATTCCAAAACAGTTTCACCGTTTTGTTTGTGAACCACAGTTCCTTTATAGCAGATTACTTCGGCAGTATTCCATTCGCCAACAGGTTTTGCATTCTGTGGTTTTGCCGGAATCAGGTCGTATAACGAGCCAGCCTGGCGGTTTCCGTCTTTGCCCATAGTTGCATCAATGTGGTTAATGTTATCTAAAACCTGCATTTCAGGAGCGGTTTTATAAATTGGCCATTCCGGAACTTCTTGTCCAAGATAGAAAATACCCGAGTTTCCGCCGACACCAATTTTCCATTCAACTTTCAGGTGAAAGTTTTTGAATTTCTTGTCGTAGATAATATCACCACCGTTTTCAGCACCGGCTTCTCCGGTTCCTGTTCCAATGCAATGCAATGTTCCGTCAGCAATTTCCCAGCCTTTTGGGAATTCAGTCTTGTTGTAGCCTCTCCAGCCATTCGAGGTTGTTCCGTCGAACAAAAGTGTCCAGCCTGTGTTGGTTTCTTCGGCACTGAGTTGGTTAACTTCAGGAACAGTTACTAAAGTAGAGTCTTTGGCCGATTTTTCGCCTGCCTTTTTTTTGCCACTCTGGCACGATATTGCAAAAATGAGTGTTCCGGCCAGAAAAAGGGAATAGAATTTTTTCATTTGAAATGATTTTAGTTTATAGATAATTTATTGTGGTTTTAAGTTGATGATGACAAAGTTAGTAAAAAACTTCAGCAAAAAAGCAGGCTTTATGGCGGTTTATCCTGAAAAATATGGCATATTTTATCCCGATTATTTATGATAGGAAGGTAAATGACCAACTGATTTTCTTTAATGCGATTGCCTGTTTGCTTACCTGGTGAGTATTTTGATCCGTAAATTGTTGTCACATAGTTCTAATTGCAAGACAATTTAATGACCACCCAATGACAATTTAATGACTATTAATTGACATTGGGAAAATTTACGGATTTCCTTTTTCTTTAGTTTTGTAGTGTTTCAACTAAATTTTCTCGCCTGTATAATTTATAGTAGAGAAATAAAATAAATGAAACCAAAGCTTTTTGTAACTTTGAGAGTTTTAACGATTCGTTTCTAATCAATTGTAAAATAGGATATTATGAGTAAAATTAAGGCAAAAAGGATTGGTATTTTAACGGCCGGTGGCGATTGTCCGGGATTAAATGCCGCTATCAGAGGAGTTGGAAAAACAGCCATTGTTGAATATGGCATGGAGGTGATAGGGTTTTCATCAGGTTTTACAGGCCTGATTCATAAGCAATACGTGGAACTCAAGGAGAAAGATTTATCAGGTATTTTAACGCTTGGTGGAACAATTATAGGAACTTCACGCGAGAAACCGTTCAAAATTGTAACTGAAGAAGACAATGATAAACCGGAACTGATCAAAAAGAACTACACAGACCTTGGATTGGACGCTTTGGTATGCATTGGTGGTAATGGCACCATGAAAACCGCTCATTTGTTGTCGAAAATTGGCCTGAACGTAATCGGTATTCCGAAAACCATCGATAACGATGTTTATGGAACTGATCTTACTTTCGGTTTTGATTCGGCTGTTCTTATAGCAACCGAGGCGGTTGACCGTTTGCACAGTACCGCCAACTCTCACGGACGGGTAATGATTGTTGAGGTGATGGGGCATAACGCCGGATGGATTGCTCTTTATGCCGGAATGGCGGGTGGCGGAGATATCATCCTCATACCGGAAATTAAATATTCGATGAAGTCGGTTATATCGAAAATTAAACAACGGTACAAAAACAATAAACCCTATACAATTGTAGTAGTTGCCGAGGGAATTGAACATCCGAAAAATATGTCGGCTGCAAGGTATTTAGCCGAATCGATACAATCGAAACTGGATGTTGAAGCTCGCGAAACAGTTTTAGGTTATACGCAGCGAGGTGGAAGTCCTTCGCCAATGGACCGCATTCTGGCTACCCGTTATGGAGCTTATGCCGCAGAATGTATTGCTGAGGGAAATTTCGGCACCATGGTAGCGCTGATTAAGAACGAGTTAACAACAGTTTTACTCGAAGAAGTTGGAGGCAAAATGAGGCTTGTTGATCACAATCATGGATTGGTTTTGAAAGGCCGGAAAATGGGTGTCTCGTTTGGTGACGATTAATTAAACACAATAAAAAAATCAGGAGATTTTCGGATCTCCTGATTTTTTTATGATCGATACTGTCTGTTTTACTATCTCTGAATCAATCTAAATAACTTACTAAGATGAAAAAGTCAGTTTTCCTGTTTTTGTTCAGTATTTGTTTGCTGCAAACTTTTGCCCAGTGGAAGCCTGCCGGCGATAAAATCAAAACTGCATGGGCCGATAAAATCGATGTTAACAATGTATTGCCCGAATACCCCAGGCCTATTATGGAACGGTCTGAATGGATGAATCTTAACGGTTTGTGGGATTATTCAATCCAGAAAACGGGAATGGCCGGGCCAACAACTTTTGATGGGCAGATTCTTGTTCCTTTTGCTGTTGAATCGAGCCTTTCGGGAGTCCAAAAAACAGTTGGGCAGGAAAATGAAGTCTGGTACATGAGAAATTTTGCTGTTCCTGCAAAATGGAAAGGTAAAAATATATTGCTTCACTTTGGTGCGGTTGACTGGAAAGCAGAAGTGTGGTTGAATGATATAAAAATTGGTTCGCATACGGGTGGTTATACCCCATTTTCGTTCGATATTACCCCATTCCTGAATAAAACATCGAGTCAGAAACTGGTTGTGAAAGTGTGGGATGGAACCGATAAGGGTTTTCAGCCTCGCGGGAAACAGGTAAGCAACCCTAACTCAATATGGTACACCTCGGTAACCGGCATTTGGCAAACCGTTTGGCTCGAGCCGGTTGCCGCCAAACGAATCGACAACCTAAGGACTGTTCCGAACATCGACAAAAGCCAGCTGGCCGTTTCGGTCGAAACTGAAGGTGCATCTTATGGCGATGTGGTTGAAGTAAAACTGTTTGACGGATCGAAAGAAATTGCTGTCAGCAAAGTGGCTTCAGGAGAAAAAATAGAACTTTCTGTTCCAGAAGCAAAACTGTGGAGTCCTGAATCACCATTTCTATATACCATGAAAGTTTGCCTGATCAGCAATGGTGTTATGACCGATCAGGTGAACAGCTATTTCGCGATGCGTAAAGTTTCGGCCAAACGCGACAAGAATGGTATCGTTCGTCTGGAACTGAACAATAAACCTTACTTTCAGCTTGGTCCGCTTGATCAGGGATGGTGGCCCGATGGTTTATACACTGCACCAACCGACGAAGCGCTGAGATACGACATTCAGAAAACAAAAGACTTAGGCTTCAACATGATTCGCAAACATGTGAAAGTGGAGCCTGCCCGATGGTATACTCATTGCGATCAGTTGGGAATTCTGGTTTGGCAGGATATGCCGAGTGGCGACCGCTCTCCGCTGTGGCAAAACAGAAATTATTTCAATGGAAATGAATTTAAGCGCAGTATGGAGTCTGAAGCCAACTTCCGCAAAGAGTGGAATGAAATTATGGACTATTTGTATTCTAATCCGAGTGTGGTTTGCTGGGTTCCGTTTAACGAAGCATGGGGACAATTTAAAACTGCAGAAATTGCTGAATGGACCAAAACATACGATCCGAGCCGACTGGTTAATCCGGCAAGTGGCGGAAACCATTATCAGGTGGGAGACATGCTCGATTTGCACAACTATCCGGGGCCTGATATGTATTTGTACGATGGTCAGCGTCCGACGGTGCTAGGCGAATATGGCGGAATTGGGTTGGCACTTGAAGGTCATTTGTGGGCAACTGAAAAAAACTGGGGATACGTTCAGTTTAAAAGCTCAAAAGAAGTGACCGATGAGTATGTGAAATATGGCGAAGCCTTATTGAAAATGATCAAAAGCGGTTTCTCTGCTGCTGTTTATACCCAAACCACCGATGTGGAAGGCGAGGTAAACGGTCTGATGACTTATGACCGGAAAGTGATTAAAATTGATGAACAACGCGTCAGGGAAATTAATCAGAAGATTTGTAATTCGCTGATAGAATAGAAATAGAGCAATTATCGGGCGCCCCGGCAAGGGCGTCCGAATAATTCACATAACAGTTACCTCGCCCGCCGAAATCTCAACTTATTTTCTGGGGTCATTTTCTCGCATGCATACTGAAAAATAAGACGAGGTGCAGTGTCTTTCCATTTTTCGAGAAAAGGTTCTACTTCGGCTGGACTAATCTTCCATGCTTCGCGCAGGAACCAGCCCATTCCCTGATGTACTTCACGTTCAGGATCGGCCATTAGCTTTTCAACAAATAGGATCGAAGGCATTACCTTTTTTGTTTTTTTTATGTGCTTAATGAGCGTCACCGGCACGCATCGGCGTTGAAACTTAAATGCAGATTCGAGCCATGAATTGAAATCCTCCATTTCGAGAATCTTTTTATCCAGAAATTTCGGTAGGGTAAACATTCCCAACGTGTCGGCATGTGCCCAGTTGTTGATGCTAAACGAAAACCAGCTTCCAATTGTCTGAAATGTTTCCGGCGTGAACTGTTTCCAAAGTCCGTCGAGCAGAAGCAGGGCAAACGAAATTTCTTCGTATTTGCCACTTTGCATCATTAATGGGGCGGCATCCAGAATGGTTTGCAAGTCTGGATTATTACTTTTTAGTATTTCTTTTACTTTATCCTGAATTTGCGGTGCAGTTAGTCCGTAGCCAACAAATTCTTCTTTAAAAAAGCGTTGCGATTTTTTAACCCTTTCTGCATCGGCATTTGCAATGCAGTACAATCTGATTTCCTGAACAAGTGTAGGAGACATTTTTTTCGTTTTTTAAACAAGCTTTATTTCAGCAAATTCCCTGGCTATTTTATGCAAGGCAGTTTCAATTTTCAATACTTGATTTTCAGAAATATATTGATGCCCCGTTTTATATTGCCTCATTAACGATGGATTGATTCCTGCGGATTTTGCAAACTGACTTACATTAATAAAATTGTAGTAGTTGAATAGGGAGGCTATGTCGTATTTGAATTCAAATTCAATATCAATCAGTTCTTCGGGTATTTGCTTGCCAGTTTCCTTATAGTAAAGCATAAGTTCATTTACCGAATTTAGAAAATCAGCTTTTGCTTCGCCAACTGTATTCCCTTCGCCAATAACTGTACTTTTTAAATCAGGCGTAAATATACCAAAAGTACCATCCTTCCCTTTTTCAATTAAAGCAGTCGTTTTCATTTTGTTTATCAATTAAAATCCTATTTGCTTTTTAAGTTTATGAAATAGCCCGGTTTTAACTTCGTGCGAATCATGTCTCGGAATCTGTATCTCAAAATCTTTTTCAGGATGACCATAAATATCATGTTCTTTTCCATTTCGAACAAGATACCAACCTGCCTTTAAAGCCTTTCTCTTAAGTTCAGACCATTTCATCTTTCAATTACTTAGACAAATATATAACAAATATGCAATATATGGATTTTTTACTCCAGATCTTTATTTCTGATCCGGCTTCTTCTTTTCCAGTAACTTTTCAACGAACAATTCAATCCGTTTGGAGCGGGTTTCTTCGCGTTTTGCTGAAGTAATCCAGTTGATATATTCCTTGCGGTGCGTGTAGGAAAGCTTTTCGAAGAAAGCCTGCGCTTCAGGAAATTTATTTAAAAGCACCAGTATTTCTTCAGGAATTATTACCTCCCGTTTTTCGAGATCGTGTTCCAGTTCAACGGAAACCCTGTCACCGAACGTTTTTCCCAACTTGCCCCGGACTTCCTGTGTCAGGATCAAAATGTGGCATCCGGTTCCCATGTTGCTCATTATTCCACGATATTCTGCTTTTCCGTCGAACAGCGCTTTCACTTTTACCATTCCGCGTGTTCCGAAAATTTCCTCTACACTGAATGGAAACTCAATGTATCCGGCGTTCATTCCTTCGTGCTGGATGATTGTGGCAGAGAAACTTATCTTTTTAGAAGTCATCTGTTTAATCTGAATGATTGAATTTCTGGCTAATCGAAAACGATCTGATTATTTCTTCGGAACTTTCAGCCGGTCGCCTGTTCCCTGAATCATAATTCGTTCCCATTCCTTGCCATAACCGGGTTGCGCCGGTGGTTTTGGAATATTTTTTCCGTTTCCGTTTTCCAGCAATTTGTGTCCTTCTGTATGTTTCACATTTCCATCCAGGTATTTCATAAACAAGTACTGGTAAAAGGCTTTCCAGTCGTTCACCAGTTTATTACCTGAAAATACCGAATAGCCGGTCAGGTATTCGCTGGCAGATGCTGCATTTTGTTTGTAAAGTTCTGCTGCTTGTTTGTCAACCACCTGTATTTCGGAAGTGAACTGGTTTTCGAGCTGAGCCTGGTATGTTTCGATTTCAGGATGAATTAAGTTATAACGCGAATATGCCCAGTTGTTTACCTGACTGAATGTCCAGTATGCCGAAGTTTCCGACCAGGTAATCATCGAGCCGTTTCCAATGGCATAACTTTCAGGAATCCTGGTGATTCCGCAGTACATGGGAGCATAAACACATCCGTCGGCATCGTCAACACCAAACCAGAAAATACCGCCAATGGATGCAGGAAGCCAGCTGCGCGATTGAGCCACGAAACTGTAACCTGTTTGCTGGGTGGCAACTGCCCGTTCGTTGAGGTACATCAAGCTGTCAACCATATATTCCATCGGGCGCCATCGGTAGGGCGATTTGAAAGGTCCCGCTCCCGGATCGTTGCGCATATCGAGCGGAGTATCTTCATAATGATCACGCATTCCGGCCATAACCTCCTGAAGTGAAATCTTTGAATCGGGCTTCACCCATAACGGCAATCTGTTTGAAACATACCCGTTTGGATTTGGACTTTGATCGAAAAGCTTCGCATTTCGTGTAAATTTTCCCAACGCGTAATTGGTAAATTCGTGATTTTCGCGTATTTCTTTGTTTATTTTTCTGAAGAATGACCAGACCCGTGCATCGCAGAAACGTGCGCCACCAAAATTTACCGGATTAAAAACATCCGAGAAACTAAAGTTCTCGTCGGCTCCATTATAAAAACCATGCTTCTTAGCAAAGCTTATCACATCCGGAGAATGATAGACCGTTTGTTTCGGGTCGTTCCAGTTGTTTGTTTTCTGGAATGGAAAAGTGGTGATTCGTGCCTGATTCGCATGTCCGCTTACATATCCTTCAGGAATTAAACGCGCCTTTTTCGAATTTGCCTTTGCCGATCATTTCCAAAATCCACGCTTCATTGGCATCCGAGATCGAGAATGATTCGCCGCTGGTGGCATAACCATATTGAGCGACCAGATCGGTCATTACTTTAATCATTTCGCGGGCTGTTTTCGAACGTTGCAGTCCGATTCGCATTAGCGAGCCGTAATCGAGTATAGCATCCGGTTGAGAAGTGAGCGACTCCAAACCTCCCCAGGTTGTTTCGCCAATGGCTACCTGATGTTCGTTCATAAACTGAACAACAGAATACGTATGAGCCACTTCAGGAATTGTACCGAGTAATTTGCCATTTTCGTAATGGAAAACTTCGCACAAATCGCCGGGTTGGTGATCGGCAGCCGGATAAAATGCAATGGCGCCGTAACGCGTGTGAGAGTCGGCTGCGTAGGTTATCATTACCGATCCATCGGTGCTGGCGCCTTTGGTAACAATCAGGTTGGTGCAGGCAAAAATGTCGTAGATGCCCGAGGTTGTTATTAAAATCAGACAAAGTGTGAGAATGCGGTTTATCATGGGATTACTTTTTTTGTAAAAATAGAAAAAGTTTTTAAATACATGATTTTATTATTATGAAAATATTAATGTATATCACGAATATGTGTATGTTTTTAACTAAATTTGCGATATACATTAAATGTGTGCAAAATGAAATACATTGAGCGACCTGTTTATTCAGAAAGGATTAAGCCGTTTATAGGAAAGCAGATAATTAAGGTTCTTACCGGACAGAGAAGGGTAGGAAAAAGTTATATTATGGTTCAATTAATGGATTTTATCAGGCATGATAATCCATTGGCTAATATTGTTTACATTAACTGTGAATTGGATCAATTTGCTCATCTTCATACAAATATAGATTTGAGTGAATACCTTCAGGATAAATTTGTAGCAGATAATGCAAACTATTTGTTTATCGACGAAATTCAGGAAATTGATTCATTTCAGCTAACTCTTCGAAGCTTACTGGCCGAAAATAAATGTGATATATTCTGTACTGGAAGTAATGCCCGAATGCTTTCCGGAGAATTAGCCACTTTTCTTTCGGGAAGATACATCGAAATTAATATTCATAGCCTAAGTTTTTCTGAATTTCTTAGGTTCCATGAACTAAAACCGGAAATAGAAAGTTTGATGAAATACCTTACTTATGGCGGAATGCCTTATTTACAGAACATTGGACTTGCTGATGATTTACCTTTTGAATATCTTAAAAACGTTTATTCAACTATTTTACTGAAAGACGTTGTTGTCAGGGAAAATATCCGCAATATCTCGTTTCTTGAAAATCTTGTTCTCTATCTGTCAGATAATATTGGTAGCCTTTTTTCCGCAAATAACATCAGCAAATTTCTTAAGTCACAACGAATTGAAATATCGCCACAGCTCACAATTAACTATCTGAAAGCCCTTTCGAATGCATATTTCGTTCACAAAGTAGTGAGATCGGAGATAGGTGGATTGAAAGTGTTTGAAATTGGGGAAAAATACTATTTCGAAGATTTGGGTTTGCGAAATACATTAAAAGGATTTAACCGAAAAACAGATATTCATAAGTTGCTTGAAAACGCTGTTTATCTGCATCTTTTGCAAAATGGATATCGTGTTTTTATTGGCAAATTGGATAACAGGGAAATTGATTTTGTAGCAGAGCGAAATGGGGTGAAAATTTATGTTCAGGTTTGTTTGCAAATAGTCGAAAAATCAACCTTTACGCGTGAATTTGGAAACCTGATGATGATAAACGATAACTATCCCAAATATGTAATTACCCTTAACGACCTAATAATCGGGAACGATTATCAGGGAATCAAACAAATGAACCTCCTTGATTTTCTTTTATTCGATATATAGTTACAATCATTAAATAATAATAGATTACCGTTATCCTTTTATCTGCTTAAAAATAGTTTTTCCCTGAATGTGCCGGTCTTTGATTGAACGGAAACAATATACAATCCGTTTTCGATCGTTTTGTCGGTTTCGACAGAAATATTGGCAGATCCTGAATTGTTGAAAATATGTTTTTTTGAGTAGATATTTTGTCCGGATAAGTTGTGGATATCGATATTAACAGGTTCATTGTCAGCAAATCCGTTCAGTAATAAATTGAATTTTCCTTCGCATGCAGGGTTGGGATAAATTTGAATTTTACCGGTATTCAATGATGTTGCAGAAGTGGGAATACTTGTGAATTTTAGCCAGTTGATATTGATTCCGGGGCCTGTAATTGCCAGCCGTAAAGTTTGGTTACCAGCGTTTAAGGTAATAATTTTCGATAAAGTTGTCCACATTTGCCAGCCACCAGTTCCGGCGGGCAATGCATAAGACGCCAATACATTTGCTCCTGATTTTAAATCGAAGGAACCTGTTTTATTCAGACTTGCCAGTCGCGCTTCTACAAAATACTGACCTGCAACGGTTGCATTGATGGTGTAATCGAGCCAATCGCCTGAATCGCAATACCCAATGTTTTGCCCTCCGCCGGTATCAGTTGTAGGTTCAAGTTGAATGCCCGCCATTTCATCAAACGCTTCGGCTTGTATTGTTCCGGGAATTGGCAAATAAGTATAGACTTTCTCAACAGTTACAGTTGTTGATCCTGCAGCAAAACCAACACCCCCAAGATGGTCAAAAGCTCTGGCGGAAACAACGTAGGTTCCTGAAATAGTTGGTGTCCATGTAAATGTATATGGGGCAGTGGTTGATTTTCCTATCAGTGCGCCATTAGCAGTAAATTCCACTTTTTGTATGGTACCGTTATCGGTGGCGTTTGCCGTCAAGGTTACAGGCGCTCTCAGACCAACATTGATGTTGTTTTCTGGAGCGGTAAAAGTAACGATAGGTGTCGGATCGTTCGTAATATTTTCCACCAATGGTTCGCCGCGTCCTTCTGCATCAAAGGAGGCATAAGTATATCGTTTTACCAATGTTCCGTCAGCATCAAATACCAGCATTTGTGTGGCATGTTTCGAAATACTGCCACTTGTTTCAATATTTATTCCGGCTTCAACCTTGATTTGTAAAGCATTGGGCAGAGTAAATGCTCCATTATCCAACCGAAGCGTATAGTCATAGCCTGAAGTCTTATTTTTGTTCAAAATCATGACCGCTATTCCCGTTTCATCGGCCATCGGGATAACAAGCACATTTGATTGATTATCAGTAGTCGTGATATAGTTTTTCTTGAAGTTCTGCCCCAGCATTGAACAATGATAATAATTTGAACGCCCTTTCAGATCTTTGTCAAACAGACTTAAATCAGTTCCTTTCCGTTCAACTTCCCCCTCCAGCATACTCCAGGCATTTATTGAAAATGCCCCTTTGCGCATTCCTAAACCATAAATTTCGGCAAATAACTGGCCTGCATGAAACGACCATACGTCCTGGTCGGCACCCAATGTATTTTTGCTGTTATCGTACGATGTATTGAATTCAGTGAGTCCCCACGATAGTTTTTTCCCGGCAGGCCTGTTTGCGTTTACAGTATTAAATTTCGCCAATAAGTTGTTGACATCTGATTCTAGTCCCGAAATATCGATAAACATGTATTTATGAAAGGTGACCACATCTATGTAATAATTTCCGGCGGCATCTTTCCCGGTAATATCAGCAGATCCGCCAATAAGCGGAGTCATGTAAGCAGTATTCTGGTACCATGAAGTTTCCGGTCCCATTACGATGATAGATGGATCAACTGATTTTAAAGCCGACGATATTCTTTTGATATAAATGCTTACCGCGTTTGCATCTCCAAAACTATTGCTGACCAGGTCGGGTTCATTGCTGATGTTCCAGAGTTTGATATTCTTTTTGTTGGTGATGTTAATATTGGTAATCATATCAATTGCCTGCTGGGTCGTAAAAGTATGAGGAACCTGAACAATAGGTTCGGCTTTTGCCAAACGAATTCCATTTATCAGGTTAATGTATTTTGCATAGTTTGTTCCATAACCTTCAGCGGCATTGCCTCCGATCCTGATGGTCTGAAATCCGGCCAGTGCCATATCGTCCCATATATTATTTAATGCTGCTCCATCGTACCATGCATTGTTGCCAATTAGGTACGGGCTGATTTCCTGTGCTTTTACCCTATTTGCTCCTGATAAAATTACCATTATTGCAATTACCAAACAGGATATTTCTAATTTCAAAAACCTCATATGTTTTAGTTTAAGTTTTGTGCAAGTTTAATTATTTTAATGGATATCAGTAAATAGGTAAGGAAACTGACAATCATTTATTTAAACACAGCATCCTGTGCAACCCGCAAATCGTTTATCAATTCAGGAACCAATGTGAACGGATCGTAAGGTTTACCGCGAACCGGAAGCGTTTCGACCGGTAGATAACCTTTGTAACCTTGTTTCTTCAGAATCTGCATTAAGCGCACACAGTCGGTGCGAACATCGCTGGTTATTCCGAATGCGCTTTCTTTTACCTGCCAGTTTACGGCATACGGAACAATCGCTTCAATATCCACATAAGGATCCGGAGTCTTGAAATTACCTGTATCGACGATGATTCCTGCCCATTTTGAATCAACCCTGTTCATCATGTAAATGCACTGTTCGGCTGTTTGAAGCATATCGCCATGATTTTGGATCCCGATTTTCACTCCGTATTTTTCGCCAACCAAAGCACATTCTTTGTAGCAATCAATCATCCAACCTGCCACTTCTTCCCATTTATTTTCATAGCCTTTCGGTATTTCACCGGCAAACAACCGGATAACCGGAGCACCCAATTTGGAGGCAACCACAATCCATTTTTTTGCCAGTTCAACATCGGCGGCCCTTACAGCCAGATCGGGCGAAGCGAAATTGTTGCGAATTCCGGTGCCGCTAATGGCGATTCCTAATCCGGCAGCTTTTGTTTTTAGCTTGTTAATGTATTTGTCAGTTGGGACTTCCGGATACCCCGGGAAATAGTACCCTGTCAGGTCAATGGCCTTGATATTTTGCGTGGCACACCAGTCCATCAGGTTAAAAAAAGTAAACAGCGATTGGTTGTCGCGGCTGCCTTTTGCCAGCAATAAATCGTTGAATGAATACGCATTAAGCGCCAGGATGATTTGAGAAGGATCTTTTTTCTTCTTTTGTGCGAACGAAGTTGTAGGCATGCAATTCAAAAGAAGAATGGTGCCCAAAAGAAACGAAAATTTTACACAGATTTTCATTCGAAAATGTCGGTATTAATTTGTTGATTATTAATCGTTCTCATGGAACTCACACGCCAGTATGTTTCCTCCTCGAACTTTATTTTCATTCCTTTTTGTGCCGCTGTCTTAATAGTTATTTCCGCGGCATGTTCGTTTCATTTGGTTATAATTTGTTTTTTAAACTGCGACTGACCACTATTTAAGTCTTCTGCTTCTTCTTCTTCGCTGCAGGGAAAAGTACATTGTTTAAAATCAACCGGTAGCCGGGTGAATTGGGGTGCAGATTGAGGTCGGTGGCGGGGTCGCCCACAAAATGCTGAAAATCTTCGGGATCGTGTCCGCCATAAAACGTCCAGAAACCTTTTCCCAGTTCGCTGTGGATGTAGCGAGCTTCGTTGGCTGCTTTGTTTTCGCCCATTACAAGCACCTTGGGCTTTACAAGTTCCCGGTTGTATGCTGTGGTTTGACCCATAAAACCCTTAATCATATTTACATGGTTCTGGCAAAGCATGGTTGGAACCGGATCCCATTTGGCCGAAAACTGAAACAGGGTGAAATAATCCTGTTCGCGTGGAACTTTTCGGGTGAGGGAAACATCAATATTGGAGAAATTGTACTCGTAAGGGTTACGGTTGATGGTGAAATTGTGAAAAGCCAAAGTGTTGCCGAAATCAAGGTGATCGTTCATTGTTGGATCTGCCGGATCGCCATCGTACATCGACTCACATATATCTATTCCGTGAGCTGCCTGGGTAATGTCGTAAGTGTCGGTGGCAGCACACATGGCAAACAGGAATCCTCCGTTTTCGATATACCGGTGTATATCGCGGGTAATTACTTTTTTCATTTCCGAAACTTTCAGGAATCCCATTTTCTGGGCGAGTTCCCTGTTGGTTCGAACTTCTTCCTGATACCAAGGAACGTGCTGGTAGGCCTGATAGAATTTACCAAATTGACCCGTAAAATCTTCGTGGTGAAGATGCAGCCATTCGTAATCTTTTAATTTTCCGTTCAGGATATCTTCGTCGTAAATAACATCGAATTTTATTTCAGCATAAGTTAAAACCAGTGTTACAGCATCGTCCCAGGGTTGTTTGTTGGGTGGTGAATACACTGCCACTTTTGGCGCTTTCTGCATACTTACCGCATCCTGATTGACGTCTTCGCGCGAAATTTCGGCCAGTAAATTATTTGCCTGTCCATCGGCCAGGGTTTCGATGCTTACCCCCCGAACCAAACATTCGCTGGCGATGGCGGGTTGGTGCTGAATCAGGAAACTTCCGCCGCGATAATTAAGCAGCCACTTAACTTCCACCCCTTTTTCGAGTGTCCAGTAAGTTATTCCGTAAGCTTTCAAATGGTTGGCCTGTTTTTCGTCCATCGGGATTAAAATGTAAGCGGCGTTTGCGGTTTGGATAAGCAAAGCCAACATTACTAGCACAAGCCATTTTTTATATTTGTTAGAATGGTACATGTTCACCTCCTGAATTTCCGTAATGACTGAATTTTTCGTCTTCGAATGACGTGTTGACAGGTATTGCAGCCGATTTAGTACGGAAAGGATCGCCTGAATCCACATTCATTTTCGATTGCATTTTTTGTCCGTATTGTCCGCCACCAAGTTCTTCGGGAATAATATTTTCCATATCAGAGAATTTGGCAAGGTTTTTCTTGAATGACAGTCTGACATCGCCCACCGCACCGTTTCTGTGTTTGGCAATGATGATTTCGGCCACACCGATGAGCGAATTGTTGTTTTCGTCTTCGGTAATTCCGTAGTATTCGGGGCGGTGAATAAACAAAACGATGTCGGCATCCTGCTCAATCGCACCCGATTCGCGAAGGTCGGAGAGTTGCGGGCGTTTGCCTTCGCGCGATTCAACCGAACGGTTCAACTGCGAAAGCGCGATAACCGGAATATCTAATTCTTTGCCAATGGCTTTCAGCGAACGCGAAATCATACTCACTTCCTGTTCACGGCTTCCACGGTTGTCAGATCCGGCAGTCATCAGCTGAAGGTAATCGACAATTACGGCGCCAATGTTGTGCTGCATTTTCAGGCGGCGGCATTTGGCTCTGAATTCGAAAACCGACAGGGCAGGAGTGTCGTCGATAAACAATGGCGCGTCGTCCAAAATGGCCAGTTTGCGGTGAAAATGTTCCCATTCATAAGGTTGCATCCGGCCATTTTTAATTTTCTCGGAACCCAGTTCAGTTTCGGAGGAAATCAAACGGTTGACAAGCTGAATAGAGGACATTTCGAGCGAGAATACAGCCACCGGAACTTTGTGTTCAACAGCCATGTTGCGCGCCATCGATAGTACGAATGCTGTTTTACCCATCGAAGGACGGGCGGCAACAATAATAAGGTCAGTCTTTTGCCATCCTGAAGTAATTCGGTCCATCGCAGTAAAACCACTGGGTACTCCTGAAAGTCCATCTTCGCGTTTCGATGCTTCTTCGATCAGAAGTGCTGCCTCGCGCAAGAGCGGTTTAATGGGCATCGATTCTTTCTTGATATTTCCTTCAGCTACCTGGAAAAGCGCCGTTTCCGAAAAGTCAATCAAATCGTCCACGTCAATAGTATCGTCGTAAGCTTTGGTCTGAATTTCAGTTGAAACGCGGATCATTTCGCGTTGCATGAATTTTTGTGCGATGATGCGCGAGTGGAACTCGATGTGCGCAGCCGAAGCAACCCTCGAAGTCAGCTGGGTAATCATCAGCGGACCGCCCACTTCTTCCAGCTTGTCGCGGTTTTTCAGTTCCTGGGTCACCATCAGCAAATCGACCGGCTTTTCGTGGGTCGATAAATATTTGATCACATCAAAAATTTTCTGATGCTCTTCCTTGTAAAAACTTCGGGTATCAATAATGTCGGCAACCGTAATGTAGGCATCGCGTTCGAGCATCAGCGCGCCCAAAACAGCTTCTTCAACTTCAATTGCCTGTGGTGGTATTTTTCCGTATTGGGCATTTACCTGCTCAATGGTTACTTTGTTTTGTTGCTGGTAATTCTTTCTTTCTCCGGCCATGTATTTGAATTCTAAACGATCAGCTGATTGTGTATTTCCTTATCCTGATTTTTTGCAGGGATTCAAAGTTATAAAAAAAGGAGACCAACAGGCCTCCTTCAAGATATTAGTTATTGACAAAATTACATCAGATGAAGTTCTATTTTTTAGTTAGCTTTTGTTTCATCCCCGACCCGGTAGCAACATCTATTATTAACATTGCAGAGGTCTCGTTTTTTTGAGTTGTCCGGAATTTTCGGATAAGTGAAATTTCCTTTTATTTCGCTTATCATATTTTAATCCTCCGCCAGGTTTTCAAATTCGTGCAGCCATTCAGTCAGTTTTTGCTGTAGCAATTGTTTGTCGGGCAAATACAAACTGTACTCAGATGCATAAATATTGGCTTCTTTGGGCAAGGTAAGTTCAACCAAAGCATTGTTTTTCTTTTTGCACAACAGTATTCCGATGGTTGGTTTTTCGGCATCCAGCTTTACGTTACGGTCGTAGTAGTTTACATACATTTGCATCTGCCCCAAATCCTTATGCTCCAGTTCATTGGTTTTTAAATCAATCAGCACAAAGCATTGCAACAGCCGGTTATAGAAAACCAAATCAACGAAGTAGTGTTTATCATCGAAGGTAAAACGTTTCTGTCGCGCTTCAAACAAAAAACCTTTTCCCAGCTCCATAATAAATTGCTGCAATTTCGACAGGATGGCGTGCTCCATATCCGATTCTGAATACGCATCTTTTTCGTCCATCCCCAGAAATTCCAGAGTCAACGGATTTTTCAGTATATCTTCGGGTTTCACTACCGTATGTCCTTCGTTGGCCAGCTTCATCACTTCTTCTTTGTTCCGGCTTAAAGCAAGGCGTTCGTACAATGAAGAGTGGTATTGTCGTTTGAGTTGAGTTTCCGACCAATTTTGGCTCAATGCTTCAATTTCATAAAAGCTTCGTTCCGAAGGATTATCTATTCGCATTAAAATAAGATAATGAGACCAACTTAATGTGAACCCGAATGATTCAGCAGACACCTTCTGCTGAATTGTACTAGTTTGATTTACTGATTTTTGTAATTCAGTAGAGGGTCTCTGCTGAATTGGGAATGTTCTTGTCGAATATACCAGAAAAAATTTTCGCATATTTCTCAAATTTGGTTCAGAGAAACCTCTGCCAAACCTTTCAGTTAAACGAACCGCCAAATCAATTAATACCGTTTTTCCGTATTTAGCACGCTCTTTCCCATGCTGCTCGTCTTCCACAATCATGCGGCCTATTTCGAAATAGGTATGAACCATTGCAAGATTTACGGTGGTGGCTACCTTTTTACGTGCAAGTTCTATCAGTTCGGCTACTTTGCTAAATAACTGACTGTCGTTAGAGTTTTTCTCAGTTTTATCGTTTGTGTTACTCATACTTTAAACCTCCTAATTGCCTGTTAATTTCTTCTTCCAGCTTTTAAAATTCAGTAAAAAGTGTATTTATATTGGTTTTAAACCCGTTTTATCAGTTACAGACAAAATCACTTCAGCTTATCTTCAATAATCAGTCCCAGTACATCGCCTAATTTCCGATCCATTGCTGCAATTTGTTGCGGAACAAAACTGGTGGCGGTCATGCCGGGAGTGGTATTTACTTCCAGAAAATAGAATTCATTGTCTTTAAGGATGTAGTCCATTCGTACAATTCCGGAGCAATCGCACAAATCGTAAATGCGCGACGAGAGTTGCTGAATTTTTTGTGTCAGTTCGGCAGAAATGCGAGCCGGAGTAATTTCGTCGGTTTTTCCAACGGTATATTTGGCTTCGAAATCGAAAAATTCGTTTTGGGGAATCACTTCAGTAACCGGGAAAATCAGTTCCTGATCTGAAAGTTTTACCAATCCGCAGGTAAATTCAGGGCCATCGATAAACTGTTCAACCAGAATATCGTGACTTTCTTTCATGGCCATTTCGAGCGCGCCTAAAAGCTGTTCTTTCTCTTTCACTTTGGTCACTCCAAAACTTGAACCGCCTGCATTTGGCTTTACAAACATTGGCAATCCGAGTTCTTCGACCAACTGATCGGCATTTACCTGATCGCCTTTAAACAACCTTACCGATTTTGCCATCGGAACACCGAAATTGCGCAGGTAATTGCTGCAAAAAAACTTGTTAAAAGTTAGTGCTGATGAATACACGCCGCAGGTAGAGTAGGGGACTTTCACCATTTCGAAATAGCCCTGAAGCTTGCCGTCTTCGCCGGGTGTTCCGTGAATGGTGATATACGCGAAATCGAACTTTATTTTTTCGCCGTTTTTACTGAATGAAAAATCATTTTTATCGATCGATGCGACCACGAGGTCATCTTCAAGAACATCCCAATCCAATCCTTTCATCTGTACCTTCCAGACGTTGTAAATGTTGGGATCAATTGATTCATACACGTTTTTACTGCTTTTTACCGAAACTACAAATTCGGAGGAGTCGCCACCATAAACAACAGCAATATTTTTTTTCATTATTTTTTGGTTTGAATTCGTTGGGTAGAAAAATGAAGGAGTATAATGATTGAACAACCAAAGCTAATTAGTTATACCATGAGTTCGGTGTCCGTGGTTCAATCTCAATTCCGGTTTTTAGGATTTCGGCCGCAAGAGGATTGTTGTAATTAAAATCTTTATTTGAAATTGGATGGGGTTCAATTCTAAGATCAAATTCCGATGCCAGAAGCATTAACTGTACTTGAAAATCAAACTGTTTATCGTCTTCCAGATTGTCAATTATCAGGGCTAAATCAATATCACTGTCAGGTCTGTCGGTTTCTTTTGCATAAGAACCGAACAGATATGCTTTTAGCAGACCTTTATTTTGTGCGGCAACAGTTGTTATGTAGTCACCTATAACTTTATTTGTTCTAATATCCATAATCGCAATTCTTTAATTGTTGCAATCCATCCAAAAGTAAATTCAGGCGTACATTTACTTTGAAAACTTCTCTTGTAATCGTCATATCTGGCATTAAGGTTAAATGCCGAAATGGTCGTTAATTTATATTTAAGGTCATCAGTGATTTCAATTTTTGAATCAATAGCTAGTTTTAATAAGTTATGCACATAAGGGGGATAGTCTTCATTGATTTTTACGAAATAAGCTTTAAGTAATTTTTCAATTACCAGATGTCCGAGAAACAATGACCAGCTAAATCTCTTTGCATCAAGCATTGCAATCATTGTTTCGAAGTCATCATCCGAGCCGGCAATCCAGAGGTCAACGATTTTTTGAGTATCAAATTGCTCTTTATTCATAACTCAAATATAGAGAAATTAATTGTTTCGTCGCTATTCCGAGGTTACCCTATTCGAAAGGTAATTGCGCCATTTCACAATTACGTTGGCCAAATCTTCCGGCAGTTCCGATTCGAAAAGCATTTCTTCTCCGGTTGCAGGGTGCACAAATCCAAGTGTCTGCGCATGAAGTGCCTGCCGGGGAATCATTTCAAAACAATTTTTGACGAACTGTTTGTATTTGGTGAAAGTGGTACCTCTCAAAACCTGATCGCCACCGTAATTGTCGTCGTTGAACAACGGATGCCCGATGTGTTTCATGTGAACCCTGATCTGGTGGGTTCGTCCGGTTTCGAGCCTGCATTCAACCAGATTTACATAGCCCAGCCGTTCAATCACTTTGTAGTGCGTAACAGCGGGTTTGCCATGTTCGCCTTCAGGAAACACGGTGAAAACCTGCCTGTTTTTCAGGCTTCGGCCAATATTTCCGGTGATAGTTCCTTCATTTTCTTTGAGGTCGCCCCACACCAGCGCGACGTATTTTCGTTTGGTCGTTTTTTCAAAAAATTGCAGCGATAGCTTCACTTTGGCATCAACAGTTTTTGCAACTACCAGCAATCCCGAAGTGTTTTTGTCGATTCGGTGAATAAGTCCCGGTCTGGGATCGTTGGAGTTAAAAAGCGGCAATTCCTGAAAATGGTATGCCAGCGCGTTCACCAGTGTTCCCGAGTAGTTACCGTGTCCGGGATGAACTACCAAACCGGCAGGTTTATTTACTACAAGTAAATGAACGTCTTCGTACACGATATTCAGCGGAATGTCTTCCGGAATAATCTTCAATTCGCGGCGGGGATAATCCATTACGATTGAAATCTCGTCGCCGGGTTTTACCTTATAGCTTGATTTTACGGATTGGTTGTTTACCAGGATGTTTCCTTCGTCGGCAGCAGTTTGCAAGCGGCTTCGGGTGGTATTTTTCAGCCGGTCGGATAAGAACTTATCTATCCGCAGCAGTGTTTGGCCGGGGTCAACTATTATATTGTAATGTTCGAACAGGGCACCGTCTTCGGTTTCCTCAATGTCCTCAATATCTTCAAAATCGTCAATAAAATCGTTTTCTTCTAACATCTAAAAAAATGAATTTTCGGGTTCTTCCGCTTCCGGTTTTGCCACAAGTTTTGTTGGATCAATGGTAAGCCAAATATCAATGGAAGTACCTCTGGCTACTTCAAATATTTCAGCCGGATCAGGATTTTGTTTCCAAATCAGGCCTTTTATTTTCTGGTCTTCCGAAGTAAACGATTCGTCGTAAGTGATGGTACCCACATTCAAAAAAGCTTCTCCGAGTGTAAATCTGGCTTCAGTTAGGTTGCGCCCAAAAAGAGTCGGAACCTCGCTGGTTTCGCCGTTACTGTCGCTTCCAAGTACCAAATCGATCACACTCCCTTTTGGTATCATTTTGCCAACCGGAACTATATTACCGTTCATTTTCTGTTCAAGAACAAGATTGGGAAATTCGGATGGCTTGTATTCTATGTTGCCAGCAATCAGACCTGCGCCTTCAATTATATTGGCAGCCTGCCGGTATGAAATGTCGGTGAGTTGGGGCATTGCAATTTGCTCCTGACTGACTGCACACAATGTGATAAAGATGGTGCGGTTTTCTTTAACCCTTAATCCGGGTTTTGGATACTGGTCTAAAACAGTTCCGGGGGCGGTTTCGATCGAATAGACCGAGTCGCGAATTTCAAATCGAAGGTCGTTCCGGTCTAGTATGTCAGCCACTTCGCTGGTGGTTTTTCCTTTTAAATCGGGTATTTCAACCGATTCGCCATGGTCGGTATAAATCCGAAGTGAAAGCATTCCCAATAAAATCAGGACGATCGTAACTGCAAAAACAGCAATGGCATTTACCTTAAAGGTTTTGCTTTTAAGAAATTCTTTCAGGGTCATTATTATATTAACTTTATCATCCAAAAATAAAATATTTTTCTGACTTTCCGATCGGATTTGTTATGGATTGTCAGCCGGCAATTCTGGAATAAACACAAAAAGGTAAAGAAAATTCATTCTTTACCTTCTGTTTATGTGTTAGCGACCTGAAAGCTTTCGGCTATCTTTTGTGCTGTGGTTCGTCAGAAACTGTCAGTTTTTTTCTTCCTTTGGCACGACGTGCTTTCAATATCTTACGGCCATTGGCTGTTGACATTCTTTCTCTGAACCCGTGTTTGTTTTTTCTTTTTCTGTTTGATGGCTGAAATGTCCTTTTCATCGGTCAATATTTTTAGTGATAATATTCGTTTTTATTTCGGACTGCAAAAATAGTTCTTTTTTAATATCCTGCAAATATAGCTGTGCTTAATTCATTTATTTTTTAAAGTCAAATGAATCAGCCGCTTTGTTTCGAAAAATTCTTCCTGAAAATAGTTTTGAAGATCGTAAACTTTAGCAAGTTCGCCGAATGGGCTGATTTCTTCTTCGAAATCGCCTCCTTTTA
>JAHEYU010000037.1 GCA_023251435.1 Bacteroidota bacterium | reverse complement strand
AACTCCCGGCATTACCCATAACCTTCGGATCGGGCAATTTCGACTCGCGAATTTGGATTACCGTTTGTCGAATATTTCGCAGATTAACTCCGCCCAGCTTTTCAACTTCGGCTTTCAGGTCGCCATAGTTCAGCACAAACTCCGGAAATTTATCGAGTTTAAAAACTACGCTGGTAATCACAAAACGGTTCTTCAACTGATTTTTGAAAATACTGTCGCGGTAGTCGTATTGACAGTTTATTGTATCGTAAGTGTATTCGGTTTGTGTTTCCAGATCAAATCCGGTGACCGATTCAATCCGGTGCTGGATTTCCATGCCATAAGCGCCAATATTTTGAACTGCTGCTGCACCCACTTTCCCCGGTATTAAGGATAAATTCTCGATTCCGCCCCAACGGTGAAACACGGAAAATTCGACCAGATCGTCCCAAACAACTCCTGCACCTGCTTCTAGCCAAACATTGTTCCGGTCTTCATGCACGATACTGATTCCCGGAATATTCGGATTGATAATTAATCCCTGAAAATTATCAACGAACAGCAAGTTGCTTCCTTCTCCCAAAATCAGGATTGGCAGGGTTTGCCAGTCTTTGTTGGTAGCCAGAAATCCAGCCAGATCATCAGTTTCAGTAAATTCAAAATAGTATTTCGAAATGGCTTCTATTCCGAAGGTATTGTGTTTTTTAAGCGGGAAATTGCTGTAAGAGCGGATCATCTGAATTATTTTTCGGCAAATATAACAGAACAATGAGCTATTTCGTTTAATTTGGCACTACGAACCAATAGAAAAACACTTGAAAAAAGTTACGCTTAGCGTCATCAACGATCTGGTAACCGACAACCGTGTGCACAAAGTCGCTGTCAGCCTGCAAAAAATGGGTTTTGAACCTGTTTTAATTGGTCGCATTTTACCTGATAGCGATGGTGTTGAACGTACTTACCGCACACACCGAATGAGATTGTTGTTTCGCAAGGGCTTTCTTTTTTACCTCGAATATAATCTTCGGCTTTTCTTTTATTTACTGAAAACGAAGGTAGATGTACTGGTAGCCAACGACCTGGATACTTTACCTGCCAATTTCATGGCCAGTAGGATTAAGCAAAAACCGCTGGTGTACGACAGTCACGAATATTTTACTGAAGTGCCGGAGCTGCTAGGTAGACCTGTTGTAAGAGGTACGTGGACATTGATCGAAAAAATGCTTGTTCCGAAAGTTAACGCGGCTTATACCGTTTGCGAATCAATTGCCGAAGTTTACCGCGATTTGTACAAGGTAGATTTTAAAGTCGTTCGTAACTTACCTGTCTGCTCGCAACTTGAAAAACATGAACTTCAGGAAAAGAAAGACGGACAACCTAAAATAATATTATATCAGGGCGCCCTCAACTTAGGGCGGGGCATTGAAGCCGCCATACGTTCAATGCATTACATCGATGGAGTTGAGCTTTGGCTGGCAGGTGATGGAGATCTTACCGCACAGCTGAAACAATTTGTTACAGAATTAAAGCTTGAATCGAAAGTGAAGTTTTTAGGCAGATTGCCAATTGGTAAGTTAAGTGAAGTGACTCGTCAGGCTGATTTGGGTATTTCGCTCGAAGAAGACCTTGGTTTGAATTACCGTTTTGCGCTGCCCAACAAATTGTTCGATTACATTCAGGCTGGAGTTCCGGTGCTGGTTTCAAACCTTCCGGAGATGAAACGAATTGTTGAACATTACCAGATTGGGGCAATAGCCGAAACACATCAGCGGAAAGATCTGGCTGAAACCATCAAAATGGCACTCTTCCATCAGGAAAATAAAAATTACTGGAAACAAAACCTTCAAAAAGCGGCCAGCGAACTGTGTTGGGAAAACGAAGAGCAGGTGCTTCGACAGGTTTACCTCCAATATTTATAGGAAATCTCGCGGCGGTCTTTTTTTCGATGAATTTCTAATAACCAGACTGGTTTTCATTTCTATTTGCTGTGGGGGCACAGTAGGATTTTTTATACGGTCGAAAAACAAGCGTGCGGCTTCTTTTCCCATCTCAAAAGTTGGATGAGTAATGGAAGTAAGTGAAGGTTCGACCACTGTTGAATGAAACTCTCCGGTAAACCCAACAAGGGCAATGTCGGTGGGAATTGTCAGACCGAATTGCTTGATTTCACGCATTGCCGCAAAAATCACCGTATCGTTGATTCCGAAAATTGCATCCGGTCTGTTCTTCAGGCGTAACAATTTCCGTGTTGCAACCGAAGCATCCTCTGGACTTAAGTTACAGCGGATCACCAAATCCTCATCATACGGCAGGCGGCAATCCCGAAGTCCCTGTAAATATCCTTCATACCGAAGTTTTGAAATGCTTAGTTGCTCCGGCCCGTTGATGTATGCAATACGACGGCATCCGTTTTCATAAAAGTGACGGGTGATCTTTCGAGCAGCTTCCACATTGTCGGCAACTACACTCGGAACCTCATCGGTTCTACAAACACGGTCGAAAAATACAAGAGGGATTTCGTTATTGACCAGTACATCAAAATGATCGAAAGTTTTGGTTTCCTGACTCAGGCAAATAATCAACCCTTCTACCCGGGTATTCAGCAAATTTCTTACCGACTCTACTTCTTTTTGATAGATTTCACTTGACGACGATATCAGGATATAATAACCGTTTTGCTTGGCTATATATTCAATTCCTGAAATGACCGATGAAAAAAAATGGGTAACCAAATCCGGAACAATCACTCCGATCATGCGTGTTTCCTGCCTTAGCAAACCCATGGCCAGCGGATTCGGGGTGTAGTTTCTGGCACGTGCAAGTTCCTGAACCTTTCGAGTCAATTCGGGACTTATATCCGGATGATTTCTTAATGCTCTGGAAACCGTCGAAATCGAAATGCTCAGTTCTGCTGCCAGATCCTTCAACGACACATGCCTTTTGGCCATAAAATCGGGTTATTAAAACAATGGCTGAAATTACAAATCTAAATGATTAAAAAATGTTCCTCAACACATTTTTTAAAGTGCAAAGCTTTGCGAAGTGTCAGTACTGAAAAATGGATTTGGCAATTCAGTTTAGATTATTGACTTTTGAATCTGTAAATAAACTTAACGATCTGAATTGTGAATACTAAAACCAACGCTAAAGTTATCTCAAAGGAATTACTTGTTCCTTTTATTCTGATTACCAGCTTGTTTTCTTTGTGGGGATTTGCAAACGACATTACCAATCCGATGGTAGCCGCGTTTAAAACGGTCATGGAGATTTCGAACGCGAAAGCCGCATTAATACAGTTCGCATTTTACGGCGGATATGCCACGATGGCCATTCCTGCTGCACTGTATGTAAAAAGGTACAGTTACAAAAAAGGAATTCTGGTTGGATTGGGATTGTATGCTCTGGGAGCACTCCTGTTCTACCCTGCTGCAAAGTATGAAGTTTTCGAATTTTTCCTTTTGTCATTGTACATTTTAACCTTTGGACTGGCATTTCTGGAAACTACCGCCAATCCATACATTCTTTCAATGGGTTCAGAAGAAACTGCAACAAGAAGGCTAAACCTGGCGCAGTCGTTTAATCCGATGGGCTCGTTGCTTGGTATGTTTGTAGCTTCAAATTTTATCCTGACTTCGCTTCAATCAGATGTAAGAAACGATGCCGGAGAATTGATTTTCACAACGCTAAGTGCAGCAGAAAAAGCAGCCATCCGTACACACGACCTGGCTGTGATCCGCGATCCGTATGTAATGCTTGGGTTTGTGGTGATCGCAATGTTTCTGGTCATTTTCTTTTTCAAGATGCCCAAACGTAAAGATCCCGATCATACCATTCATGCAATGGATACTTTCAGAAGACTGATTGCCAACGTAAAATACCGCGAAGGTGTAATCGCGCAGGTTTTTTATGTGGCCGCTCAAATTATGTGCTGGACATTCATTATTCAGTATGCTGAAAATCTGGGAATCAATAAGGCCACTGCCCAGAACTACAACATTGTTGCGATGGCAATTTTCCTGTCGAGCCGGTTTATCAGCACCATGCTGATGAAATACATGAATTCAAGAGTACTTTTAACCGCATTTGCAATCGGAGGTTTTGTGCTGACATTGGGCGTAATTCTGATTGAGGGAATGGCTGGTTTGTATTGCCTGATTGGCGTTTCAGCGTTTATGTCGCTCATGTTTCCAACCATATACGGAATTGCGTTGGAAGGACTTGGCGAAGATGCCACACTCGGCGCTGCCGGTTTGGTAATGGCCATTGTTGGAGGCGCATTGATGCCTCCACTACAAGGGGCCATCATCGATTTGGGAACTGTTGCCGGATTACCCGCAGTAAACTTTTCGTTCATTTTACCGCTCATATGTTTTGTGGTAATTGCCATTTATGGCTACCGAACATTGAAAGTTCATTTATAATTTTAATTGAATAACCGTTTGAATACCTATTTCTTTGTCCCGAAGGGACTAAATATGAATAAACCCGTACGAAGTGCGGCGGAAAAGACAGATCACAACAGCAGCCCCGAAGGGGTTGAACATGATCAGATTGAAATTCAACCCCTTTGGGGCTGTGATCGCACGTATTTATTTACCGTGCGTTTCACACACGGTTATTCAAATTTAACCCCTTCGGGGCTCTATGAATACTCATAAATTTTAAACTCAAAATTATGGCCGAAATAAAAAGATACTGCAAAACCCTGTCGCTGAAAGACGATGCTCAACTAATCGAAGACTACAAAAAAGTACATGCGCCCGGTGCTGCCTGGCCCGAAATAACACAGGGAATGCGCGAAGTGGGAATTGTCGACATGGAAATTTATCTGCTCGGAACACGGCTTTTTATGATTATGGACACGGTTCCCGATTTTGATCACGACCGCGCCATGGATCAACTTGCAGGAAAACCGCGGCAAAGCGAATGGGAAGCCTCTGTTTCAAGGTTTCAGCAAACATCCGCAGAAGCAACTGCCGACGAAAAATGGCAATTGATGGAGCGCATATATAAAATGGATAAGTAATAATTGATGAACAATCCGCAACAACCACAAACCCGCATACCATTCGGCAAAACCGGACTGACAGTTCCATCGATCATCTACGGAACAAGTTTTATGGGAAACCTTTACCAGGAATTACCGGAAGAGGTAAAACTGCAAATCATGCAGCAATGGTTCGAGGTTTCCGAATCGACACCGATGATTGATTGTGCCGGGAAATACGGCGCCGGACTGGCTTTGGAAGTGATTGGTGCAGGCCTGAAAAAGCTGGGAGTTGACAAAGACGACATCATCATCAGCAATAAACTGGGCTGGTACCGAATTCCATTGACCACGGACGAGCCCACTTTTGAACCTGGCGCGTGGGTCAACCTGAAATACGATGCCGTTCAAAAAATAAGTTACTCCGGAATACTCGAATGCTGGGAACAGGGCTGCGAATTACTCGGCGGTTATTACAAACCACAGGTGGTTTCCGTGCACGATCCCGATGAATATTTGTTCGCCGCAACCGATGCTGCCGATCGCACAAAAAGGGTGAACGACATTCTGGAAGCCTACAAAGCGCTTTTCGAACTGAAAGAAAAAGGCGAAGTAAAAGCGGTTGGCATCGGCACAAAAGACTGGCTGACGATCAAAGAATTGTACGATCATGTAAAATTCGACTGGGTGATGTTTGCCAACAAACTCACCATTTACCATCATCCACCTGAAATCATCGAATTCGTTGAGCGAATCAATGCTGATGGCGTTGGAATCATCAATTCGGCCATTTTTAATGCCGGGTTTCTCACCGGAGGCGAGTTTTTCGATTACCGGAAAATTGATCCAACTTCGGCTGAAGACCAAAAACTAATGGCATGGCGCGAAACTTTCTTTGCCGTCTGCAAAAAATACGCGGTTTCGCCCGGTGATGCCTGTCTGAAGTTTGCATTGGCAATGCCGCAGGTAAACGCTGTGGCGCTCAACCCAAGCAAACCCGAACGCATCCGCCGGAATGTGGAGGTTTTGGCAGCCGATTTACCTTCCGCCTTTTGGAAAGAACTGAAAGAACAAAAAATAATTGGCGAACATTTTAATTACCTGTAATATGAAAATCGATTCACATCATCATTACTGGAAATACAATCCGGTGGAATACGGCTGGATTGATGATTCGATGAAAGTTATCCGTACCGATTTTCTTCCTGAAAAGTTGGAGACAACCATCGCGGAAGCAGGAATCGACGGGGTTATTTCGGTTCATGCCCGACAATCGGTCGAAGAAACCGACTGGCTGATCAGTATGGCTCATCAGAATAATTTCATGAAAGGCGTGGTCGGCTGGCTGCCTTTGATTCAGGATGATATTGAAACTTATCTGGAAAAATATTCCGGCGAAAAAATTCTAAAAGGACTTCGTCATGTGGTGCAAGGTGAACCCGATCCCGAATTCATCCTGCGGAATGATTTTAACCGAGGCATTTCGTTGCTAAAAAAATATTCGCTCGTTTACGATATCCTTATTTTCGAACGGCAGTTGCCAAACACCATCAAATTTGTAGATCAGCATCCCGATCAGCATTTTGTGCTCGACCACATTGCCAAACCGCTGATTCGCCGAAACGAATTGTCGCCATGGAAAGAGAACATTCAGGAACTGGCAAAACGCGAAAATGTCAGTTGCAAAATTTCAGGAATGGTAACCGAAGCTGATTTCACCAACTGGACACCAGAACAACTTCAGCCCTACTTCGATGTAGTTCTGGAAGCTTTTGGTTCCGACCATCTGCTTTTTGGCTCCGACTGGCCCGTTTGCCTGGTCGCCACATCGTATAAAAACTGGGCCGATTTGGTAATAAAAACCATTTCAACCTTGTCAGAAACAGAACAGGCAAAAATAATGGGCGAAAACGCAGTAAGGATTTATGATTTGTGAATCCGCTCCCAAAAGTCAAAAAAATAGTCCTGAAAGGACTGAATTTGAATAACCGTCACGAGAATTCGGGACGGAAGAATAAACGATGAACGTGCAACCCTGTAGGGGTTGAATATTAGCACACTAAAAGTTCAACCCTTACAGGGTTGTGATTTTGATCACATTTCTTTTCCACCGGCTTCCCCGGTGGTTATTCAGATTTTATCCCTTTGGGATAATTAATCGTACTTATGAACCATGTTCTATTTATGAATGATAATTTATTTGTCAAGAAACAAATGAAAATTGAATGACCACTTAATGACAAAAGTTTCCATGAAATCAATTCAAATAATAACTCCGGAAAATATTCAGATTACAGAACGCCCTGCGCCGGTTGCTGGGAAAAGCGAAGTGCTGCTAAAAATCAATTACGTCGGTTTCTGCGGTTCCGACCTTAGCACTTTTATGGGTAAAAACCCGATGGTGGACTATCCGCGTGTTCCCGGGCACGAAATTTCGGCGGTGATTGCCGCTGCCGGCGAAGAAGTCCCCGCAAATTTTAAAACCGGACAGGCGGTAACCGTTGTTCCATACACCAACTGCGGCCATTGTTCTTCGTGCCGAAAAGGTCGTTTCAACGCCTGCCGGTACAACCAGACACTTGGTGTTCAGCGCGATGGAGCCATGCAGGAATTCATCACTGTTCCGTGGCAAAAACTGATTACCGACGACCAGCTTTCTGCAAAAGAACTGGCGATGGTCGAGCCGCTGACTGTTGGCTTCCATGCCATCGATCGCGGACGGGTAACTGACATTGACACCGTAATGGTTTTTGGCTGCGGAATGATTGGTTCAGGAGCAATTATCCGGGCAGCTTTGCGCGGTGCAAAAGTGATTGCCGTTGACATCGACGATCAGAAACTGGACCTGGCTCGAAAGATTGGCGCCAACTACTGCATCAATTCAAGAACCACCAACCTTCACGAAGCATTGCAGGAAATCACCGGCGGACATGGCCCGGATGTAATTATCGAGGCTGCAGGAAATCCTTTCACTTACCAGGCAGCTTTGGAAGAAGCCGCGTTTGCAGCCCGCGTGGTTTGCATCGGCTATGCTAAAAACGATGTCAGTTTTGCGACCAAACTATGGGTACAGAAAGAAATCGACATTCTGGGTTCAAGAAACGCGACTCCATCTGATTTTGAAGCCGTAATCCACTACTTAAAACAGGGAACGTTTTTGCTCGACGAAATGATCACCCGCATCATACAGCCTGAAGAAGCTGCCGGCGCATTTGTTGAATGGGCTGCCAATCCGGGGCAAGTGATGAAAATTCTGGTTCAGTTTTAAAATCTAACCAAATGAAACGCAGAGACCTTTTAAAATCAGCCGCAGCAATTGCTGCCACTCCTTTTTTTGCACAATGGGCACAGGCTAATTCTGCTTCCGGAGAAACAAACGAAATGGTTCAACCGGATAAAAAACCGACTGCAATACCACGTTTTGGAGATGCCCGCGACTGGTTTTTTGATCGTCGCTACGGAATGTTTGTGCATTGGGGATTGTATTCCATTCCGGGATGGCACGAGCAGCATCAATGGCGTGGCAGGGTTTCGCGCGACGAATATGTGAAACTTGCCGGTCAGTGGAACCCAACAAAATTCAATCCTGAACAATGGCTCGATCTGATGGAAGAGGCAGGGATGAAATACATCACCCTCACCACCAAGCACCACGACGGATTTTGCCTGTGGGATACCAAACAGACCGCGTTTAATACGATGAACACTCCATATAAAAAGGATGTGATCGGAATGTTGTCGGATGCCTGCCACAAACGCATAATACCACTTTGTCTGTATTATTCTATCGCCGACTGGAACCAGCCCAACTATCCGAATCAGGGCCGGCATCACGAACTTCCGCCGCAGCCGCAGGATTCGCCGGATTGGGACAAATACATGGCATTCCTGAAAGAACAGGTTCGCGAACTTTGCACCAACTATGGCGAGATTCACGGATTCTGGTGGGATATGAATGTGCCGGTTCACAAAGACACTTCAGTAAATACGATGATCCGGAAACTACAACCCAAAGCGGTAATCAATAACCGTGGTTTCGACGATGGCGATTTTGGCACTCCCGAACGCGATTACGACAGTGCGGCTGCCGAAGCAAAAGGTTTTTCAACATTGGTGGAAGCATGCCAGTCGGTTGGCATGGAAAGCTGGGGGTACAAAAAAGACGAAGATTTTTACACCGACCGGCACCTGATTAGCAGCATAGACCGTTATCTGGCGCGGGATGCCAATTATTTACTGAATGTGGGTCCCACCGGAGAAGGAATCATTCCGGCAGAAGCAGCAGAAATACTGAAACGAATCGGCAAATGGAAAAAATCGGTGGACGAATCGTATCTGCAGGTTCAAACTGATTCGGAACTGGTTAGTGCTGCGGGTGTGCTGGTTACAAAACGCGATAATACATTGTATATACACCTGAACAAAGTGCCGGTTGGAAATGGCATCAAGCTGAAACCGATTAACGTACTTCCGGTGAAAGCTACCCTGTTAAATACTGGCAAATCCATTGACTTTGCGGTGAATTTGTGCCCGAGTGATCATGCATCGCAACAACCTTATTTGCGTTTACGGAACCTGCCAGCCAACGAATTGGCCAACACCGTTCTGGTGGCAAAACTTGAATTCGACCGGCCGCTGGATCAAATCATTCAGGACAAAAAGACTGAAACAAACATTGAACTGACCAAATAATAAGAAACCTATTATGAAACCAAAAATTCAAAAATCATTTTGTGTGGCATTTCTGATTTTATCTTTCAGTATTTTGCCTTGCAGCCAGTTGTTTTCGCAAAAGTTTGAGCCGACCATGGAATCGTTCAAACAGTACAAATATCCTGAATGGTTCAGCGATGCCAAATTTGGAATATGGGCGCATTGGGGGCCGCAGGCGGTGCCACGGCAGGGCGACTGGTATGCAAAAAAAATGTACCAGAACCAGAGATGGGACTGGAGTAAAAATGCCTTTAGCGATAAGCCCGACGAACACTACACTTACCATGTTGCCAACTATGGCCATCCATCCAAATTCGGCTACAAAGATATTATTCCACTCTGGAGAGCTGAACGATGGAATCCGGAGAAACTGATGGCGCTCTACAAAAAAGTTGGCGCTAAATATTTTGTCAGCATGGCGACTCACCACGATAATTTTTTTCTTTGGAACTCTAAAATCCACAAATGGAATTCGGTGAACATGGGTCCAAAGAAAGATGTAGTTGGGCTTTGGCAAAAAGCAGCTAAAAAAGAAGGATTGCGTTTTGGAGTCTCCGAACATCTGGGAGCCAGCTACACATGGTTTCAGAGTAGCCGTGGTGCCGACAAAACCGGCCCGATGGCGGGCGTTCCTTACGATGGGAACAATGAAGAATATGCAGATTTGTACCACAAAAAAACGGCTTCCGACGATAACGCATGGCTAACAAAAGATCCGGCGAACCACCAGCATTGGTTGTCGTGCATTACCGAACTGATAGACATGTACCAGCCCGATCTGCTTTATTCTGACAGCGAATTGCCTTTTGGCGAAGTTGGCCGCACGATGCTGTCGCATTATTACAATCAGGATATCGCCAAAAACAAAGGTAAACTGGATGCAGTTTACACCGCCAAGCACCATCCTGAAAATGCAAATGGCCGCTGGGTAATGGATATCGAGCGTGGCGTAACAGATTCGATTAATCCTTATCCGTGGCAAACCGACACTTCTATCGGCGATTGGTATTACCGGACAGGTCAGAAATACCGCTCCGGACTTGAAATCATTCAGATGTTGGTTGATATTGTAAGCAAAAACGGGAACCTCCTTATTAATGTAGTACAAACTCCGGAAGGTGATCTTGAACCGGATGTACTGGCCATTTTGGATGAAATTGGAAAATGGACACCTGCTAACGGCGAAGGCATTTATGGTTCGCGACCATGGAAAATATATGGTGAAGGACCGTCAACATTGAAAAACCAGCCCAAAGGACAATTCGGCGGATTAAGTGATGTTCGTCCCTACGAATCATCTGACATTCGGTTTACAACAAAAGACAAATCCCTTTTTGCTTTTTGTATGCAAGTGCCAACCGACAATATCAAAATCCTTTCGTTGGGCAAAAATTCTAAAGTTTCCACACAAAAAGTAGCTTCCATAAAAATGCTTGGAAGTTCAGAGAAAATCAAATGGAATCAGGAAAACGAAGCGTTGGTTATCACCAAACCTTCAAAATTACCCAATTGGCAGGTGATTGGCTTTAAAATCGAATTTCAGAAATAATTACAAACAGGCATAAACTTAAAAGAATCCGGAGAAATCAATGTATTTCACCGGATTTTTCTATTTATGGCTATTCGTGGGCGTTTGAAATACTGACGAAAGTCAACCAATGTTGTTAAACATTCATTTACACTAGATTAACTCACTCACAATCTGAAAGATATAATGCCGGTTGTTTTTCCTGAATCAGCATTTCCAACAAGTGAAAGTCATAACTTTGGCTATTATTTTAAAAAATTCAAAACACATGAAAGCAGACATCAACGAATTTTTGGAGGCTCTAAAAGCCCGCACTCCGGGCGAGCGCGAGTTTCACCAGGCAGTTCAGGAAGTGGTAGAATCGGTCTGGGATGTTTACCAGAAGAATCCAAGATACCAAAAGGCAAAAATACTTGAACGCATTGTTGAACCGGAACGCACCATTATTTTCCGCGTACCCTGGATCGACGACAGAGGTGAAGTCCAAGTCAACCGGGGCTTCCGTGTTGAATTCAATTCGGCCATTGGCCCATACAAAGGCGGCTTACGTTTTCACCCAACTGTTACATTGAGTGTACTGAAGTTTTTGGGATTTGAACAGACTTTTAAAAACAGCCTGACCACCCTACCGATGGGCGGAGGAAAAGGAGGTTCAGATTTTAGTCCGAAAGGCAAATCAGATAACGAAATTATGCGCTTCTGCCAATCTTTTATGAGTGAACTTTACCGTCACATCGGCCCGAATACCGATGTTCCGGCAGGAGACATCGGTGTTGGAGGCCGCGAGATAGGATTTCTTTTTGGTCAATACAAACGGCTCAAAAACGAATTCACCGGCGTATTGACCGGCAAAGGAATTGGCTGGGGCGGAAGTTTAATTCGTCCGGAAGCAACCGGTTTCGGAGCTGTTTACTTTGTTCAGCACATGCTCAATACCCTTGGTAAGGAAGTTGAAGGAAAAACATTCAGTGTTTCCGGTTTTGGCAATGTTGCCTGGGGCGCTATCATGAAAATCAACGAACTGGGCGGAAAAGTAGTTACTATTTCAGGACCTGATGGTTACATTTATGATGCCGACGGTATCAAAGGAGAAAAAGTGAATTATCTGCTTGAACTTCGGGCATCAAACAACGATGTAGTTCAACCTTATGCCGAAGAATTCGGCGCTCAGTTTATTGCCGGCAAAAAACCGTGGGAATGTGTAGTCGATATTGCGATCCCGTGCGCCACCGAAAACGAAGTAAATCTGGAAGATGCCAGAATGCTGGTTAAAAACGGATGTTTCCTTGTTGCCGAAACATCGAATATGGGTTGTACTTCCGAGGCTGTAACTTATCTGACCGAAGCGATTACTTTTGCCCCAGGGAAAGCGGTGAATGCTGGTGGAGTGGCTGTTTCAGGATTGGAGATGTCGCAAAACTCTATCCGAATGAACTGGCCGAAAGAGGAAGTGGATATGTATCTGCACCGTATAATGAAAGAAATTCATGATACCTGTGTAAAATACGGGAAAAACGGAGACAAGGTAAATTATGTAGTGGGTGCTAATATTGGCGGCTTCGTAAAAGTTGCAGATGCCATGCTCGCTCAGGGAGTTGTCTAATCAATCAATTCGTTATATATTTCAGGAGTGTCCTGCAAATCTGTTAAGAGAAATAGATTTCAGGACACTCCTTTTTTAAGACAAAAAACTTCTTTTGAAGCAATAAAATAATATTCGCTTCATATTTAGGTGGTTAATTTTCTCTTATTTTGGCCAAATTTTGCAGAAAATGTTGATTGATACCCATTCTCATATTTATTCAACCGACTTCATTCACGATCGTGATGAAATCATTCAGCGGGCTTACTCCAATGATGTCAGGAAAATTATTCTTCCAAACATCGACAGTTCGTCGGTAAAGAATCTGCTCGATATGGCTGACACCTATCCGCATATTTGTGTTCCGTTAATGGGATTGCATCCAACTTCTGTAAATCACGATTATCAGGAAGAATTACAGGTAGTGGAATACTGGCTGAAAAAACGGAAGTTTTACGGTATTGGCGAAATTGGCATCGATTTGTACTGGGAAACCTCTTTTCTGGAAGAACAAACTCACGCATTTCGTTATCAGCTCGAACTTGCCCGCCAATACGAATTACCTGTAGTGATTCATGTTCGCGATTCGTTTGACGAAGTATATAATGTATTACTGGAAGAAAAGGATAAAAAACTGAACGGTGTTTTTCATAGTTTTACCGGAACTTTGGAGCAGGCACAATTAATTATCGATCTTGGTTTCAAAATTGGCGTAGGCGGTATTGTCACATTTAAAAAAAGCGGACTGGACGAAGTGATCAGAAAGATTGACCCTTCGCACCTTATCCTCGAAACCGATTCGCCCTATTTGACTCCAGTTCCTTTTCGCGGCAAACGAAATGAAAGTTCGTACCTTGTTTATATTGCGCAAAAAATTGCCGACCTTCACCAAATGACAATTGGTGACATTGCAAAGGTTACCACCGAAAACGCACGAAAACTATTTGGGATATAATTATCCATCAGTTAATAAGCAAAATAACACGTGGAAAGCAAGCCATCTATTCTCATTATTTATACCGGTGGTACCATCGGGATGGTACAAAAATCAGCCAACGGTATTCTTGTTCCGGTAAAATTTGACCAGATACAAGAGGAAGTCCCGGATCTTAACCGCCTGGGATACAATCTTCAGGTTGTTACTTTTTCCCCTCCAATCGATTCGTCGAATATGACTACGGCTATTTGGGTAAAAATCGCCAACACCATCGAACGAAACTACAGTAAATACGATGGATTTGTGATTTTGCACGGCACCGATACCATGGCCTACACCGCTTCTGCTCTTAGCTACATGTTCGAGAATCTCGACAAACCCATTGTTTTAACCGGATCACAGCTTCCAATCGGAATATTACGCACTGATGGAAAAGAAAATCTGATTACTTCCATTCAAATTGCAGCTGCAAAAAGAAACAATACAGCCATCGTGCCTGAAGTCTGTGTATATTTTAATTCGAAACTACTTCGGGGCAACCGGATATCAAAACGCCATGCCGACGATTTCAGTGCATTTTCTTCTGTAAATTACCCACCGTTAGCCACTGCTGGTGTCGAAATAAAATATTTTCACGAGAACATTCACCGTTCAGCAAATAAAGGGATACTGAAAATACGCAGCCATTTCGACGAAAACGTAGTAATTCTAAAAATTTTTCCGGGTATCGGACGAATGGTTTTTGAAAATATACTGAATATTCCAGGTTTAAAGGGAGTAGTTCTGGAATCTTTCGGATCGGGCAATATCCCCACTTCCAGATGGATGATCAGCCAGATAAAAAATGCCATTAAAAGGAAAATAATTTTCCTGAATATCACTCAATGTCAGGGAGGAGCAGTAAACATGGGGCAATACGAAACCAGTGCCGAACTGCTGAATGCCGGAGTGGTGAGTGGTAAAGATATGACGACAGAAGCGGCAATCACCAAGCTGATGTTCCTGCTGGGACAAGGATTAGAACATGAAGAAATAAAGCTTCACTTAAATAAAAGTTTGATTGGGGAAATTAGTGAATAGCTTTTTTCGTTGTTACATTTTTTTTTGTAATTTGCAGCCCTGAAAAAAAAGAGTGCCAGACGAGTATTGGAGAGATGCAGGAGCGGCTTAACTGGCACGCCTGGAAAGCGTGTGTACCTCAAAAGGGTACCGAGGGTTCGAATCCCTCTCTCTCCGCTTTCATTAGTTAGTTCTTATAAATACTGAATTTATTTTACTGAAAAACAAATTACGGCCACCAGGCAATCTGCCATAAAAGTGAACACAACAGACTGATTTGATGATCAATAAATCAATACCAATAAATACAATTTAAAAACTTAGGAGATTTACTAATTAAAATTTAAAACAAAGATGAAAAAACTATTTGCGTTAATAGCAGTTCTCGGAATGCTGTATTTCACAGCATCAGACAATGTAGTTGCTCAGGAAGCTGCCGCTACGGAAGCAACAACTGAGGTAAAAGCAGCAACACCAGCTCCACCAGTGGCAGTTGTTGATCAGGAAGAAAAAGCAGCTGCTCAGGCAGAAACAGGTCAATCATTTCACAGCGCATTGAAACAAAAATTTATTGAAGGGGGTCCGGGCTTTATGGCTTCAATCCTTATTTGTATGATTTTAGGTCTTGCAATTGCCATTGAAAGAGTTATTTATCTGAATCTTGCAACTACTAACAACAAAAAATTACTCGAAAAAATCGAAGAAGCACTTAACACAGGTGGAATTGAGGCAGCTAAAGAAGTATGTCGCAACACACGTGGTCCTGTTGCAAGTATTTTCTATCAGGGATTGGATCGTTCACACGAAGGATTGGATGTTGTAGAAAAAACAGTTGTTGCTTATGGTGGTGTTCAGTCAAACTTACTTGAAAAAGGATTGGTTTGGATTGCATTGTTTATTGCTCTTGGTCCTATGCTTGGATTCTTGGGTACAGTAATCGGGATGGTTCAGGCTTTCGATGCTATCGAAGTCGCCGGAGATATTAGTCCTTCATTGGTAGCCGGTGGTATTAAAGTTGCATTGATCACAACCATTGGTGGTTTGATCGTAGCTATGATTCTTCAGGTATTCTACAACTACAGTGTTTCTAAAATCGACAGCATTGTAAATAGTATGGAAGACGCCTCAATTTCGTTAATCGACCTTTTGGTAAAGTACAACATTAAAAAATAATTGCCCTATGAAATTTGCTAAAATAACAAGTATAATGTTATGGGTAATTCTAGGCATTTCATTATTTCTGATTATTTCATTGTTATCCAATCTTGACTCAAATATGGCAAATGAAAGCATGTCAACCTGGATTTCGACGAATTTGTATTGGACTTATGTTTTGCTTGGCATCGCCTGTGTAGCAGCCTTGGTTTTGGAATTTGGTAATACAATTTCTGACAAAAAGGCTTTAAAAGGTTCTTTAATTGGTTTAGGTTTTATGGGAGGCGTAATTCTGATCTCTTATCTATTCTCTGATAGCGCGATACCTAAATTTTATGGAGCTGAAAAATTTGTAGCCGATGGTACAATTACTCCAAATATCATGCTTTGGACAGGAACCGGGCTAATTGCCACATATATTTTAAGTGCTATTGCATTGTTGGCAATTGTGTGGTCATCTATTTCTAGTATTTTCAGATAATGGCTGGTTTTAAAAACGTAGGAAAAAAAGCAATATGAGAAAAACACCAGAAATACCTTCTGCATCAATGGCCGACATTGCTTTCATGCTACTTATCTTCTTCATTACAGCAACATCAATGGACGTTGATAGCGGTTTGGAACGAGTACTGCCACAAATGCCACCTGAAAATCAGGAGCAGGATGATACCCCTCCGATTAAAGAACGAAATGTTTTCTCCGTGTTGTTGGATGCAAACAATCGTTTAATGGTTGAAGGTGAGTTGATGCGCGTTGAATATCTTCGGGAAAAAACCAAAGAATTCCTGACAAATCCGAATAACATCGAATCTTTACCTGAGACGAAAACAACCGAAATACCTTTACTCGGAAGCTTTGAAGTCACTAAGGGAGTTATTTCTCTCCGTAATGACCATGGAACTCAATATGGGATGTACATTAACGTACAGAACGAATTAGTTGCAGCGGTTAATGAAGTTAGAAATGAGCTTTCTACCCGAAAATTTGGTAAAAGATACGATGATCTTACCTCTGAGCAGAAAGAAGCAATCCGGGACGCAATTCCATCCAGAATATCAGAAGCTGAACCAAAAACTATAGGAGGGAAAAAGTAATGTCAAAGTTTAAAGAAAGCGGGAAAAAAGAAACTCCTGCAATATCGACTGCATCACTGCCTGACATCGTTTTCATGCTTCTTTTCTTCTTCATGGTTACTACGACAATCAGAGACGTAAGTTTATTGGTGAAAGTGAAAACTCCAGTTGCAACTGAAATTTCTAAATTGGAAAAGAAATCACTGGTAAGCTATATTTATGTTGGCCCACCGGTTCCAAAATATTCAAAAATATTTGGAACAGAGCCTCGTATCCAGCTTAACGACCAGTTTGCAAAAGTTTCTGACATTCCCGATTTTATTCTTGCTGAACGTGCAGCCAGAGAGGAAGCTGAAATTCCTTTTATGGTAACTTCATTAAAAGTTGACGAGTTCACAAAAATGCAAATTGTTGGAGAGATCAAGCAGGAATTGCGCAAAGCAGCTGCATTGCACATCAACTACTCATCTCGCAAATCTGTACCAAACAAATAGAAATCACAATTTCTATATTATACAGGGAAGTCAGAAATGGCTTCCCTTTTTTGTTTTATATTTCCCCGTTGTTCTTCGTTTAGGAAGGTCTCAAATTCTATCTTCAAACCATACAAAAAATAGTTAATCCAAGATTCCGGCAAAAATGTGTTTCTTTGTACCGAAAAATTGATTCGTACTATGAAATTTGAAGATTACCGCATTTCTCCAGAAATAAAAAAAAACCTGCTTGCTTCAGGCTTTCGCCGCCCCACCGACATTCAATACAAAGCTATCACCCCCATTTTGAAAGGGGATGACGTACTTGCCATTGCGCAAACCGGTACAGGGAAAACCGCAGCCTTTGCTATTCCCGTTATCGACATTATTCATCAATTAAAAAGCAGCAGTCGCAGCGAATACATTTTTTGCCTTGTGATGGTTCCAACACGCGAACTTGCCTTGCAGATTACCGAAGTATTTCAAACCATTGGCCAACATACCAGAGTTAAAACAGCCTGCGTTTTCGGTGGTGTCGATCAGGATCCGCAGATTTCGACTCTAAAAAACGGCGTTGACATTTTGGTGGCAACTCCCGGGCGAATGTTTGATTTGGTGAGTCAGGGGCACCTTCTGCTCGACAAAATTCAAATTTTAGTGCTCGACGAAGCTGACCACATGCTCGCACTAGGTTTTATCAAGGATATCAGACAACTAATTCATTATCTTCCAAAAAACAGGCAGACCTTGTTTTTCTCGGCCACAATTAGTCCTGAAATTAAAGAATTAGCCTACTCGCTGGTAACAAACCCCATCCGAATAGAAATATCACCCAAAAATCCGGTGGCAAAAAATGTGACCCACTCTGTTGCCATGATAGACATGGATGACAAACGATTTTTTCTGGAACGACTTGTAAAAGAAAAACCTGATTCAAAAATCCTCGTTTTTGTACGGACCAAAGTCAGGGCAGAAAGAGTGTTTAAGGCAATGGAGAGAGTCGATATAAAAAGTATCACTATTCATGGCGACAAAGAACAAAAAGACCGGATAGATGTATTGAATCGTTTCAGATCGGGTGAAGTTAAAGTTCTGATTGCAACCGATGTTAGTGCAAGAGGTATCGATATTCCCGATGTTGACTATGTGATCAATTACGATTTGCCTGAAGTGGCCGAGAATTACGTTCACCGTGTTGGACGAACTGGCCGCGGCATCAGAAAAGGAATGGCCATATCGTTTTGTAGTCTTGAAGAAAAACCAGTACTGGATGAAATTGAAACTTTTCTTGATCAAAAAGTAAAAGTGCTGATTATCGACAAGGAAGAATATACTGCAACCATTGATCTGTCCGAAGATAATCCGAGCGATTGGAAATCGCTAATGCTTGATGAAGTACCCAATAAGAAAACAACTAAAAAGAAGAAAAAGTAGGAATATCTATATCAGTCATCAAAAACATCCTTCCGGTTAAAATCGTGAAGGATGTTTTTTTTTGCACCATAAATTGCAAACCTGTTCTTACAAATAGAAAAACCGAAAAACAGATACTTTCTGTTTTTTTATACACTTTTTCATCTTACTGCCGTTTTTTTTATATCTTATTTCTAAATTAATTGTAAATTTTTACTCAATAACCTATATTTTTATATATACATTTCATTTTTTATATATTTTTGCTTCATCAAAATTTAAAAAAAACACAGAAAGACTTTAACAAAAAAATAAACGATTAAATTTTTAAGATTATGGCACAATTCAGATTTAGAGCCCTTGAAGAGGTTCTTACAAGAAAACCTGTAGACGTTAAACGTGAAGAAAACCTCGTTTCTGACTTTTATGGCAAGAATGTTTTCGATCGCCCAAAAATGAAGAAATACCTGTCGAAAGAAGCATACAAAGCTGTTATAGATGCTGTTGACAATGGAACTCCGATCGACCGTAAAATGGCAGATCAGGTTGCACAAGGCATGAAAGCATGGGCGCTGGAAAACGGTGCTACACACATTACTCACTGGTTTCATCCATTAACCGATGGTACTGCCGAGAAACATGATGCATTTGTTGTTCATGGAGAGAACGGTGGTGTTGTTGAATCATTATCTGGATCAATGCTTTCGCAACAGGAACCCGATGCTTCTTCTTTCCCAAGTGGTGGTATCCGTCAAACTTTCGAGGCTCGTGGTTATACTGCATGGGATCCATCTTCTCCTGCTTTTATCGTTGACAATACATTGACTATTCCGACCATCTTTATTTCATATACCGGAGAAGCACTCGATTATAAAACACCATTATTGCGTGCAATTGCTGCTATGGATAAAGCTGCAACTGAAGTGTGCCAGATGTTCGATAAAAGCGTCACCAAAGTAAATACCAATTTAGGTTGGGAACAGGAATATTTTCTGGTTGACGAAGCCTTGTTCATGGCTCGCCCCGACCTGATGTTAACCGGACGTACTTTGATGGGACACTCTGCATCTAAAGATCAGCAGTTAGACGACCATTATTTCAGTTCAATACCAACACGGGTTTTCCGTTTCATGGAAGATTTGGAAAACGAAGCATACAAATTAGGTATTCCGGTAAAAACCCGTCACAACGAGGTTGCACCAAACCAGTTCGAGCTCGCTCCGATCTACGAAGAATTAAATTTGGCGAACGATCACAATCAGATGATCATGGATTTAATGAAAAAGATTGCACGTCGCCACAATTTCGCCGTTCTTTTTCATGAAAAACCATTTGCAGGTATTAACGGATCAGGTAAACACAACAACTGGTCTTTGACTACTGATACCGGAGTTAACCTCTATTCACCGGGGAAAAATCCAAAATCGAACTTGCAATTCCTGACATTTGTGATAAATACCATGAAGGCATTGCATGTAAATCAGGATATGTTGCGTGCAAGCATACTTACTGCTCCAAACACACACCGTTTGGGTGCAAACGAAGCTCCACCAGCAATTATTTCGGCATTCCTTGGAACTGAAATTACCAAAATGCTCGATTTAATGGAAGTTGCAGTAGTTGACCGCAAGATGACTCCGGATGAAAAAACCGCACTCAAATTAAATATTGGTCGTATTCCTGAAATTATTCTCGACAACACCGACCGTAACAGAACTTCTCCATTTGCATTTACCGGAAACCGTTTCGAATTCCGCGCAGTAGGTTCTTCAGCAAACTGCGCTTCGGCAATGATTGCATTGAATACTGCCGTAGCCGATCAGCTAATCAAATTTAAAGTTGAAGTTGATAAATTAGTAGAAGGTGGAGTTAAAAAAGACGAAGCCATTTTCCAGATACTAAAAAAACTCATCATCGAGTCAAAACCAATCCGTTTCGACGGAAACGGTTACAGCGAAGAATGGAAAATTGAAGCCGCCCGTCGCGGATTGACCAACATTACCAGCGTGCCAACTTCACTGGAGTCGCTTCACGACAAACGAGTAGTTGAAATGTACTGTAAATTGGGAGTTTTAAGCGAAAGAGAACTTGAAGGACGCGTTGAAGTTGAATTGGAAAAATACACCAAGAAAATCCAGATCGAAGCACGCGTTTTAGGTGATTTGGCTATCAACCACATTGTACCAACTGCTGTTCAGTACCAGTCGATGTTGCTTGAAAACGTTAAGAACCTGAAAATTGTATTTAGCGAAGAGGAATATAAATCACTGGCTGAAGGCCGTATTGAACTGATCAGAGAAATTGGCGGTCATGTTTCATCGATCAAAGCGAAGGTGAAAGAAATGATCGAAGCCCGCAAAACAGCCAATATCATCGAAGGAGAGAAAGAAAAAGCTTATGCTTACGAAAAAAGTGTGAGACCTTACCTCGAAGATATTCGTTATCATATCGACAAACTCGAGCTGATTGTTGACAACGAATTGTGGCCATTGCCAAAATACAGAGAACTGTTGTTTGTAAAATAAACTTCAGCACATAACAAATACCAAGGCTTCCGTATCATACGGAGGCCTTTTTTCATTTCAGGAAATGTAACACCTAAAAAGAAAACCCACAATTTATCGACTCGTCAATACTTTAAATAAACCTTTTCCGTTTTTCAGAATGTATTTAAATTGGTTACTTTTACCCCGAAACGTCATATTTTAAAATGAAGAACCCGGTTTTCCCAAAAATAATCCTGATGCTGGTTATCGTTCTGCTTGGCTCGTGCTCAGCCAGCCGACATATAAACTCCGGTAAGGTCGCATTTGAGATTGGTGAACATTACAATGCAATAGAAAAATACAGAAAAGCTTACCGAAGCCCTAAACTGGGAGAGGAAAAATCAGAAATAGCTTTCAGAATTGCTGAATCATACTTCAGACTGAGCGAATTTGCCAAGGCTGTTGTTTGGTATAAAAATGCTATCCGACGAAATTATGCCGATCCTTTGTGCATGTTGCATTATGCCGATTGTTTAAAAGCTACACAAAAATACGATGAAGCAATTACCTGGTATCAAACTTATCTGGGAGTTAAACCCGACGACCTGTGGGCCACAAACAGCATGGGAGCCTGCAAATTTGCACAGGAATGGCTCGATAAACCAGGAAGATATATCGTAAATGCAGTGCGCGAACTCAACTCAAAAGACAGCGATTACTCACCGGTTTTCGTGGGTGGACGCGACAACGAAGTAATTTTTACTTCGAACAGGGATTTGGTAACCGGCAAAAGAAAAAGCAGCATTACCGGAACACGATATGCCGATTTGTTAACCAGCAAATTCGAAATCCAAAAGCAAAAATGGGAAAAACCCACACTGCTCGAAGAAAACGAGCTCATCAATACCGCGAGCGACGAGGGTGCTGCAACTCTTTCGGCAAGGGGCGATCAAATGATTTTTACACGTGCGCGGTTCGATAAAACGAAAGACATGGGAACCGAATTGTATGCCGCCAATCAGTCGAGAGGCGACTGGTCGGAGCCAACCCTTATAGAATTGGTGGGCGACAGCATTATTGCAGCTCATCCCTCGTTAAGCTCTGATGGAACTCTGCTGTATTTTGTCTCCGACCGCATAGGTGGTTTTGGCGGAAAAGATATTTGGGTAGCAAAAGACAAAGGCGGTGGCATTTTCGACAAACCCGAAAATCTTGGTCCTGAAATTAATACTCCCGGCGACGAAATGTTTCCTTTTATCCACGAAAACGGTGAATTATATTTTTCGTCGAACTATCACCCCGGAATTGGAGGCCTCGATATTTTCAAAGCCGTCGAAGATGAAAAAGGCAAATGGAGCATTCAGAATATGAAAACTCCGGTAAACTCGCCAGGCGACGATTTTGCAATGACCTTTATCTCCGGAGAAGTTGAAAAAGGTTTATTTTCGTCAAACCGCAAAGGTTCGCGAAGCGACGATATTTATTCGTTCTACCTGCCACCGAAAATTTTCAATGCCTCCGGCGAAGTTTTCAACAAAGAAACCAACCAGCGCATCGACGGTGCATTGATCCGTATTATTGGAACCGACGGAACTAACCTGAAAATGAGAGCCGACGGCGGACGTTTTCAGTATAAATTAAAACCAGAAACCGAATATGTTTTTGCTGCCTTCAGAGATGGATTCCTGAACGACAAAGTAAGAACTTCAACCGTGGGATTGGAAGACAGCAAGGAATTCAGGTTTCAGTTCAAGCTCTCGCCAACCGACGAACCGATTAAAGTCAACAACATTAATTATGCCTTTGGTAGTTACGAAATCACCGAAGAATCGAAATTGGCCCTCGATACGCTGATTCAGTTACTAGTGCTCAATCCGACGATCAAAATTGAACTGATGGCTCACACCGACCACATTGGCAGCGACCAATTTAACTCCGAACTTTCGCAGAAACGAGCCCAGTCGGTGGTCGATTACCTGATTTCGAAAAACATTACGGCCGGACGACTGGTTGCCAAAGGATACGGCGAAACATGGCCCAAGAAAATTACCCGCGAACTGGCTAAACAATACGAATTCCTGAAACGTAACGACGAACTGACCGAAGAGTTTATCATGAAACTGACACTAGAACAGCAGGAAATCGCCAAAGGTCTGAACCGGCGAACCGAATTCAGGGTGTTGAGTAACGATTTCCACGAATAAATGCATCGAATTTTAACCATGCTCATTTCAAACCTTCAAATGACCTGCCCAATAATTGGGGTATGTCCATTGAATACACAGGACAGCGCTAAAACCAGATGACAGAAAAAAGGAAAAAACAGGCACGGATAATTCGGATTTTCAGGAAAACACACCGGACAACCGGAGCACTATTATTCGTCATTTTCTTATTTATCTCGGTAACCGGAATTCTGTTGGGATGGAAAAAGCACAGTGGCGGGCTTATTTTACCCAAATCGCATCAGGGAACTTCCACCGAATTACATACATGGCTACCCATCGACAGTCTCCACAAAAATGCCTGCCAAATTCTACACGACTCTGTTTCATCCGACTTATCCCCGGAACTCGAACGTATCGACATCCGAAAAGATAAGGGAATGGTAAAGTTTGTTTTCGTTGATCAATTCTGGGAAATTCAGATTGATGGTGCAACCGGCAAACTCTTGCATCTAGAACAACGGCATTCCGATTTTATTGAGGAAATTCACGATGGCTCCATACTCGATTATTACTTTAAAACCTCCAACGGACAAGCAAAACTGGTCTATTCTTCTGTTTCAGGACTGGCATTACTGGCTTTTACCATCACCGGATTTTGGTTGTGGTATGGTCCTAAAAGAATGAAAAGAAGATCGGCAAAGCTGAACTAATTCTTTGCTGAATTATTAATTCACGATTAGTTTAAATACTAACTGCCCAAATCATTTTTTTTCTATGTTTGTGTTTGTTGTACATTTTTCAATCAAAAACAAATAAAAACACCCGGTTGAACCGGGAAAAGGCATCCCGTTTCTTAAGAATATTTTCAGTCAGAAGTGCAATAAAAAAAGATCAATAATGAAGAAAGTTCAATTTGTTTTGAAAAGGCCGCATGTATTTTTACTGGCTGCGGCTATGTTTCTGTTTTCTGTAAAAGACTCAGCAGGGCAACCCAATCAGTCGAAAAACACAACGTCGTTTACCAAATTTACCCATCGCTTGGCAGGTAATCCTTATCTGCCGTTATGGGAGCATTTGCCAGATGGTGAGCCACGTGTTTTTGAAGATCCCGACAACCCCGGAAAATACCGCGCCTATATCATCGGATCGCACGATGTCAGAGCTAACAGTTATTGCGGACCGGATATCAGGGCTTGGTCGGCACCTGTGGAGGATTTGACCAGCTGGCGCGATGAAGGCCCCATTTTTACTTACCCGATAGAAGGACAATGGGATGTGATGTACGCTCCCGACCTTGTTGAGGTGAAAGGAAAAGACGGCAAAAAAATATATTATCTGTACCCGCACAGTCGTGGCCGTAACAGAGAAGCGATGGTGGCCAAAGGAAGCCGTCCTGACGGCCCCTTCACTCCCATCAACATGACTGAAGACGGAACGAAAACTGTACCCGGAAGTATCATGGGATTTGACCCTTCAGTATATGTTGATAATATAACAGATCCGAAAGATCCTGATTATGCGGTTGGATTCAGAGCTTATGGATTCTGGGGATTTCAAAGGTCTTCAGCTGGTCAGTTGGATCAGAACACCATGTATTCGCTAAGGCCGGGAACTGAAGCAATTGGCTATTTTATTCCAGCCAGTTCCAGATACGGTGTTGTCAGAGATCCGCAAGGCACAACCTATCCTGCTGTCTATCCGGGCGAAGATCTTGGAACTTTTAACTTTTTTGAAGCCGCATCCATTCGCAAAGTGGGCAATAAATATGTTTGGGCTTACAGCGGATATTCCGGTCCTGAATATGGGCTGGGAAGTACCAACTCTGCATTGCGTTACGCTTATGGCGACTCTCCGCTGGGTCCCTGGAAAAGCGGCGGCGTTCTTGTCGATTCACGCGGACCAGTGCTAAATCAGGACGGAACTGCACTTCAGACCGGTTATTCGGGACACAATACCCACGGTAGCATTCAGCAGATCAACGACCAGTGGTATGTTTTCTATCACCGGGCGCCAAGGGGTTTCGGAAATGCGCGTCAGGCGGTGGTAGCACCGGTTACTATTAAATGGGATGAGAAATCGGTGGCTGATGGGGGAAAAGTTGTAATCAGAGGATACGATCCGTATTCAGCAGACAATATCTGGACAGCAAAAGATAGCCAGGGTAAAGAATATACCGGAGCCGAAGTGACTTCGGAAGGCTTCCACATATACGGCCTCGATCCCTATCAATATTATTCAGCAGGCTATGCATGCTTTCTTTCCAACCTCAACAGCCAGCAGGATTCGTGGGATATTTGGGATAACAACATGCCTGTTACCAATGTGAAAAACGGCAACATCATAGGTTATAAGTATTTTGGCTTTGGAGGTCTTGACAAAAACGTAAAAGGATTGAAGGCTTTCGAAGGTGTTAAACCTAAAAACAAAACTGCCTTTAACCTATTCCTTACGCCAAAAACAAAAGAGGGATTTAAGGTGAACGTTTGGTTAGACGGGCCTTATGATAATGCTACATGGAAAGGCAAAAAAATCGGCGTAATCGAAGTACACGCAAATGCTGCACAGGAAACCACAAAATTCACAATCGACGTTGCAGCGATTGTTGATAAGCTGGACAAAAAACACGCTATTTTCCTTGTGGCTGAAGGTGGTGAAACCGAAGGACTTTTCGATTTAATCGGGCTTGGATTCAGCTCGAAAAAAAAGAAAATCGTTCGTCCGATTGCCCCAACAGTTAGTATTACCGTTAATGGAGAAGCGATAGCAGTTCCGGCCACTCCTGTTCGTTCCACAAACGCCAACGGCATTGTAGGTTACGACATTTATGAAACGACCTACAAAGTGCCAACCAGCACAACCGGAACACCAACCGTTTCAGCCTCTGCAAGCGACCCAACTGTAAAAGTGGTAATCACGCAGGCAGAATCGAAAACAGGAACAGCTGTTGTAAAATGTGATTACAACGGTATGGTCAAAACCTACAAAGTCATGTTAGCCGCAGAATAACTTCTGAATTCAACCTAAAAACTTAATTGCAAGGTGCAAGTCAATCAATATTTTGGTTCTTGCATCTTGCATGCGGCTCATCTAGATATATCGAAAAGTTGAAACCTTGATCACTAAACTTGAATCTTTGATCAGTCAAGAGAAGCAAACCGCTCACGAAAGGGATTTAAAACCGTTGTCATTGAACGAATTCCATGACATGATTGATCAGACAAAACGAGATAGCGATAACGGTCGGGTTATCTCTCATCAGGAACTTAAGGAAAAGGTGAAAACATGGAAAAAGGAAAATCTGATCACCATTGCATCTGTCTTTGATTGCAGGCAGAAACCGACGAAAATCAAGAAAATATAGCTATAAACTCCCCTCCAAATTATTTCCTCAAAAATATTAACTTTGCCGCTCTTTAACGGATAAGGTAATTCAGATTGTATGTCAGCAGATAACCGATATATGGCGCGTGGTGTTTCGGCTTCGAAAGAAGACGTGCACAATGCCATTAAGAACATCGACAAAGGCTTGTATCCAAAGGCTTTTTGCAAGATCATCCCCGATATTTTGGGGGGCGATCCGGCTTGGTGCAACATTATGCATGCTGATGGCGCTGGCACCAAATCGTCGCTGGCTTACCTGTACTGGAAAGAAACCGGCGATATCTCAGTTTGGAAAGGCATCGCGCAGGATGCCATTATCATGAATCTCGACGACTTGCTTTGCGTTGGCGCAACTGATAACATTTTGTTATCGTCGACCATTGGCCGCAACAAAAACCGGATTCCGGGCGAAGTCATTGCAGCCATCATCAACGGAACCGAAGAACTTTGTGCCGAACTGCGTGAAATGGGCGTCAACATTTACCCAACCGGCGGCGAAACTGCCGATGTGGGCGACGTGGTGCGCACCATCATTGTCGATTCCACAGTGACTTGCCGCATGAAACGCGAAGATGTGATTTCGGCTGATAACATTCAGGCTGGCGATGTGATTGTTGGTCTGGCCTCATTCGGACAAGCCTCCTACGAAAAAGAATACAACGGCGGCATGGGAAGCAATGGCCTGACTTCCGCCCGTCACGACGTGTTTGCCAATTACCTGGCTCAAAAATATCCCGAAAGTTTCGATCCGGAAGTTCCGGCTGAACTCATTTATTCAGGAAACAGAAAACTAACCGAAGCCATCGCCGGAGTTGGTGTGGATGCCGGAAAACTAGTGCTCTCTCCCACCCGTACCTATGCGCCGGTGGTGAAAGATTTGCTCGAAAAACTCCGGAAGAATATTCATGGAATGATTCATTGTTCGGGCGGCGCACAAACCAAGGTGCTTCATTTTGTCGACAACGTGCATGTGATCAAAGACAACCTGTTCGATGTTCCGCCGCTGTTTAAAATGATTCAGGAAGAATCGGGAACCAGCTGGTCGGAAATGTACAAGGTTTTCAATATGGGTCACCGTTTCGAGGTTTACCTGGCTCCTGAATTTGCAGCCGAGGTGATCGCTATTTCTGAAAAATACAATATAGAGGCCCGCATCGTTGGGCATGTTGAAGCCGTTGAAGGCAAAAAACTTACCATCAAGTCTCAATTCGGAGAATTCGAATATTAGCTACGCTCAATCTTTTCAGGTAAACTTCACCTGCGTGCTTCATTCATCATTCAAAATTCATCATTCATCATTCAAAAAATGGCAGACTATTCATTAATGGAAAAATACGAGTCGATCAGGTATCGGTTCGAAGAAGTTGGCTCACAAATTACCGATCCGTCGGTGATGAGCGACATGAAACGCTACGTAAAATTAAATCAGGAATACAAGCGGTTGGAGTTGCTGACCAACGCGTTCAAGGATTACAAAGCAACGATTGACAACATCGAATCGGGCAAACAAATGCTCGACGAAGAAACCGATGAGGAAATCCGCGAAATGGCCCGCGAAGAAGTTGAAGCTTCGGAGGCGCTGATTCCTGAAAAAGAACAAAATATCAAATTGTTGCTCATTCCCGCAGATCCTGAAGATGGTAAAAATGCCATTCTCGAAATCCGTGCAGGTACCGGTGGCGACGAAGCCAGCATTTTTGCGGGCGATTTGTTCCGCATGTACACCAAATTCTGCGAACGTCGTGGCTGGAGAATGGAAGTGACCAACACCAGCGAAGGAACTTCAGGAGGATACAAGGAAATTGTGGCCACCATTTCGGGAGAAGGCGTTTACGGAATCATGAAATACGAATCGGGCGTTCACCGCGTGCAGCGGGTGCCACAGACTGAAACTCAGGGGCGTGTGCATACTTCGGCAGCTACCGTAGCCGTTTTGCCTGAAGCCGAAGAATTCGACATCGACCTGCGTGACAGTGATATCCGGAAAGATACTTACTGCTCTTCGGGTCCCGGCGGACAGTCGGTAAACACGACTTATTCTGCTATTCGACTAACACATATTCCAACCGGAATCGTAGTTACGTGTCAGGATCAGAAATCGCAGATCAAGAACCTTGCGAAAGCAATGATCGAGTTGCGTACCCGTATTTACAACCAGGAACACCAGAAATACCTGGATGTGATTGCTTCGAAACGCAAAACAATGGTTTCAACCGGCGACCGTTCTGCCAAAATCCGTACTTATAACTGGCCGCAGGGACGAATTACCGACCACCGCATTAACCTTACCATCTATAACCTTCAGGCAGTTGTTGGTGGCGATCTGGACGAAATTATCGACAAATTGCAGGTGGAAGAAAATGCAGAACGACTGAAAGAAGCGGAAATTTAAACACAATGTTACGAGTTCCGGGTTGCGAGTTTCGAGGGAAACACGTAACGCGAAACTCGCAACTCGCAACAATTTTAATAATGAACAAAGAACAACTTTTTGAACAGATCAAACTGAAGCGCAGCTTTTTGTGCGTTGGCTTGGATACCGACATTCTGAAAATTCCACGTTTCCTGAACGAAACGAGTGATCCAATTTTTGCTTTCAACAAAGAAATTATCGACGCCACACAAGATTTGTGCGTTGCCTATAAACCCAACCTTGCCTTTTACGAAAGTCTTGGAGTTGCCGGTTGGATCAGTCTGGAAAAAACGGTGAAATACATCCGCGAGAAATATCCGGAGCAATTCATTATCGCCGATGCCAAACGCGGTGATATAGGTAATACTTCGAATTTGTATGCCCGTGCATTTTTCGATCACATGGATTTTGATGCAGTAACTGTTGCTCCATATATGGGAGAAGATTCCATCAAACCATTCATGACTTACCTCGACCGTTGGGTGATTGTTTTGGCTTTGACATCGAACAAAGGTGCAGCCGATTTTCAATACCTGAAGAATACCGAAACCGGCGAACAGTTATTTGAAACCGTGCTGAAAACCTCGCAAACCTGGGGAACAACCGACAACATGATGTATGTGGTTGGCGCCACCAAAGCTGAAAAACTGGAAGAAATACGCGAGCTGGTTCCCGATCATTTCCTTTTGGTTCCGGGAGTTGGTGCACAGGGCGGAAGTCTTCAGGAAGTTGCCAAATACGGCATGAACGACATGTGCGGATTGCTGGTTAACTCGTCGCGCCAGATTATTTACGCATCGGATGGTGAAGACTTTGCCGAAAAAGCCCGCAACGAAGCTATCAATGTGCAGTTTGAAATGGAAGAACTGTTACTGGAAGCGGATTTGCTGTAAAATAACTGGATCCAGTCATCCTCAACTTGTTTCAGGATCTCAACATATAACAACAGACCCCGAAATAAATTCGGGGTGACGAGTTTCAAATATACAAACTCCGGAAAGCCCTCTGAAAAGAAGATTTTCCTGAGTTTTTGTTTTAAGTTCATCAGATTATAGCTTCACCTCTATTGTGTTATTACCACTTAATACCAAATGCAATTATAAATTAGTCCAAAGCTATTCTGGTATAATGCCGATGAATAGAAATGTAAAGGCCAATCGAGTGAGCGAAGATTGGACTAATACATTTCTTCAATCGGTATAAACTCCATCGAAAAGGTTGAAATAATACAAATGATAAATATTCAGAAATATAATTGATTTTTTATTGATAATACGTATGTTCACATAAACCAAAAATTATCTTATCAAATTTATCATCTACCCATGAAAACAAAAAGTTGTACACCCATTTTTATGATCGCAATGATCTTGTTTATTTTTAGTAATGAAACGAAAGCACAGGAAAAAGAAGTTGATACCTATAGAGGATGGGAACTTTCAATTGGTTCAGGATCGGCATACGTAATCTATCCTGAAACAATTACAAGATATTCTGATTATAGCACTGGAACCAGTTTTCTCAGCGAGATTAAATATGCGTACAACAAGTTTCTTTCTGCAGGAGTCGGTTTCATTATTATAAATTCGACTGACGGACTGACAAACAAGACATTTAAATTATCCGAATCATTTCAGGGCGGATTAAAACAATCTGCATGGTCGTTGGGCTTAAATGGTTATTTCACTCCATTGAATACACGAAAAAATGAATTGTTTGTATCACTGGGAGGTGGTTTTAGTATGTCTGATTTCCTTTATGTTGGAAGACCAACCCTTGATGCGCAATCTTACGAAATGGTGAAGAATCAACGGGATCAAGGATTCTGCTACCAATATTCTGCCGGATATAAATTCAGAATAACCAATCATTTTTCGCTTGGAGCTCGTTACATGGTAACCCACCACAAGGAAAATACAGACCATCTACTCTTTTCGTTGGGATACAAATTTTAAGTACAACACCCGGCGGGGTAGTTCGAGTCACCCAGTAATTAAACCACAAATACAAACTCCGGGAAAGCCTTCTGAAAAGCAGATTTTCCGGAGTTTTTACTTTTCATTTAATATTATTCTCAACATAACGCAACCTATTTACTGCAGTCACCATCTAACAACCAAAAACCAGTAATGAAGAAAAACCTTCTGTCTGTTTGCATTTGTGCATTACTCACTATTTTCTCTGTAAGTTCTTCTGCACAGAAACTATCATTTGGAGAATACACCGGGGTAAACTTCTCCAACCTTCACGGAAATCTTACTTCAAATAAATGGGAACCAAAAGCGGGGCCTATTGCCGGAATCTTTCTGGAATACAAATTGGGAAGATTATTCGCCGTTCAGTCGGAAATAGGATTTATTAGTCAGTACTACGAAATGAAAACGTATGAGCAGGTGAACTACTATCCTGTGGGCATTCCTTATGACTACTTATCCTCCTACCAGCCAATTTCAGGCAGCATTGCTCCTCCTTATTACGCACTGAGCAACTGGGACTTCTCATTTTTGCGCTTCCCGCTTATCCTGAAATACCAGACCCCAACTCGTTTGCAGCTTGGCGCTGGCGGTGGTCTTTTTTATTCAATGTTGATGAACGATGATCGTACCAAGGCTGAGCGAAAGTCAGGCTTGGAATCGGGGCATCCCGTTTACCCATCAACTCACGACTGGGGCTATCTGTTTGTGGCCGACCTTTCGTATCCGGTTACCAAAGAGCTACGGATTTTCCTTGAAGGAAGGCTATCAACGGGAAAAAAGGTTTTCATTGAAAAATACAGTGCAAAAAATGGCGCAAGTGAACTTTTGTTTGGTATAAAATTTACGCCTGATCGGCGCGACCCAAAAGTTCAGGAAAATTATAACATTTCGGTGCCCGACACATCATTTAACCGTTGCTACCTAAAGCCTGTGCTTGGTGTTACAATGGCCTGGAACACGGGAAAGAAGCTGGTGGGTAATTATTCTGAAAAATTTGGCGCAAATGCCGGACTAATATTCGGCTATCGACTGGATAAAACGGTCTCGCTGCAAACCGGGTTTCAGTTTCAGCAGAAAGGATATGCCTTTTCCGACTCAAGCTATTACAATCACCGCTATGCGACTGACCTTAAAAAGTCGGGCCGGTTTGTTGATTCGAATGTTAACCTTGATTATATGACTGTTCCATTGAAAGTTAACTTTTCATTTGGTGAAAAAATTGCCTTGTACGTTGATTTGGGGATTTATGCCGAATTTTTGCTCAATGCAAATTGTACAGGCACAACAATTAAAGATTACCGAAATGGAAGCGATTACCGGAAGGAAAAATACAACCTCCATGATGCAGTGGAAGGTTACTATGAGCCGGTGGACTTTGGTTTTTTGGGAGGGCTGGGAATTCAGTTTCCGTTCCGCGATAAAATAAAGTTCGACCTGGGTATTCAATATGCAAATGGCTCTAAAAACATTTTGAAGAAGCCCGGAGAATACGACTTCAAAGGCTATTACGATGATCGTTCATTTAAGAACAGAAGCCTTTCGCTGAAATTTGGACTTCAGCTACAACTACCTAACTAACCAAAAACACTATTCACCATGCACCCATACCGAAAAATGCAAAATTGGCTGGTTAATCTGGTCGGAAAAAGTTTGAAAGTGAACCTTAAATTATTGGCTGCCATTGTTTTGCTGATGCCTTCGTGCCTTAACATGGAAGATCCATCCATCGAAGTACTGGCCGATTACCACTTTGATTATACTACCATCACGAATATTGCTGTTGGCGGCGAGTATCTGCACGACACTCTGTTCGTTGATATTATCAACCGGATTTCGCCTTTCGAGGTGAACAATTATTCGGTAGAATTTGAAGTCCTGACAGGAGGAGGTTCGGTAGATAATCCGAAAGTATTGACCAGCAAAGACGGAAAAGCCTCTACCCGCTGGAAACTTGGAACTGAATCGTTTAACCAGTCAGCAGTAGCCAAAATTTACAATGCCAATGGGAATTTTATTTCTGAAATCAGGTTTACCGCTTATGGCATGTTGTACAATTCATGGAACGAAGTGAATTTCCAACCGCTTGCGACCGTATCCGATGCGGTTTCAGATACTATTAATCAGGTGAGTTGGCTAATTTCGCATAGTAAAGTGTACAAACGGGGAGCCCATTTTCTGGATTGGCAACAAATAAATGATATCAGGTTGAATGGAGCGCGCGAAATTGAAATTGACAAAAACGGGGTTGTTTACATAGGTACCTGGTATGGCGAATTGTATAAAAGTGCCGACCATGGTCAGTCATGGATTAAATGTACCAACCCGATTCCCGACCGGCCCTACTATTTTTATTTCTGGATAACCAGCGATGGCGATTTATGGGCAACGCATTATGAGCGCGGCTTGTGGCATTCAAAAGATGGAGGTCTAACATGGTTAAATCCGGTGAAGGTGTCAGGTGCAAATTTCAATATGAATGGCGCTTTCAGGCTAAAAAACGGATGGATATTATCTCTGGGCAGCCCTACTGGTTTGAAATCTGAAATTATAAAATCGGAGGATGATGGTAAAACCTGGACTTCACTTCCAACACCGCAATATCCCTATTGTTTCTTTGTAACCGGCAATGATGAAATTATTGTTTGTGTACAGGGTATGGCTGTTGGAATTTATAAATCAACCGATTTAGGTCAGACCTACAAGCCGGTGCATTCCGTTCCGGTAACTTTCGGAACAGGTTCAATGCAGACTTACTTTCATAAATTCGGTTCTTTTTACTACATGCTTGTGCCGGGAAATGGATTACTGAAAACCAATAATTTTGAACAGTTTCAATCTGTTCTTTCAGAGCCCAATGTTGGTGGATTATACATCGACCATACCGGCTCACTGATTGTTATGGGCTGGCATGACAAATTAAACAAAAGTTTTTTCTACGGAAGAAAATAATGGAGTGAACTATCTGCTATATTGGAATTCTCAACAGCGCAGAGGGTTATAAGCCGAAGAAAAGTGTCAGCAACAAATACCGGCAAACCATCCCTGCAAAGCTGTAAAAAAAAGCCTCCTTAACCCGGTATTTCAACATTCCGGCTGCAAGTGAAATCACCGGTGAGGAAAGAGGAAGCAGGTTCGACAGAAAAAGTGTCCAATTCCCATATTTCCGGATTTCCTCTTCAGCTTTTTCGTATCGTTTCCTTCCAATCAGCCGATCGATAATTCCGGCACTAAAATAATAACCGATCAGGTAATCAATTATTTGCGAAGTCATAGCAGTAGCTACAGCTACCAAATTGAGAATTAATGGGTCGTATCCAGTGCGGAGATAATAGATAAAGGCCAGCTCCATGGGCATAAGCAGGAAGAAGAACAGGTATCCAAAGAAATTTACGATGGCAAAGGAAAGTATGCTTTGTTGTCTGTTTTCATAGATGTCTTTCCCGATGGTAAGCGATGCAATCACTATCATTACAATGATCAGAAAAACGATCACAATCAACCGCTTATAATCAATCCTTTGGGCTTTCATATTCAGACTGCCAATTTATAATAGTTCCTTTATTCCAAATTTAGTTAATCCTTTTTAATAAAAGAGTGTGTCGTGCAAATTATACCAACCACAATTCTATATCAGTCCAAGGCCATTCATGCACAAATGCCGATTGAATAGAAAGCTTAAAATTCTACCTTTGCAACAAAAAATAAATCAATAACAGATTAATGAAAAAGCTCGGTTTGTTACTCATAGCCCTCGCGGTCATCTATTCATGTAAAACTTCCAAAAGTGAATACATGAAAATTTCAGGATTTGCGCAAGGCACCACTTACAGCATCACTTACGAGAATTCGGTGAACGAAGATTATTCCGAAGCCATTGATTCTATTCTGAAAGCCTTCGACCGCTCACTTTCTATTTACGACTCAACTTCCATTATTTCAAGAGTTAACAACAACGATTCTTTGGTCGAAGCCGACGAGTGGTTTGTGGAGGTTTTTAATAAATCGGCCGAAGTTGCTACCGTTTCAGGTGGCGCTTTCGACATTACAGTTGGCCCGGTGGTAAAAGCATGGGGATTTGCCAACGGCCCGGTTGCCAAGCATGATTCGGCGCATATTGACAGTTTGTTACAATTTGTCGGCATGGGAAAAGTTAAACTTGAAGGACGAAAAGTTATAAAGCAATCGCCCGGCGTAAAAATTGATGTAAATGCCATTGCGCAAGGTTATTCGGTTGATGTAGTCTGCAACTTTTTTGAAAGCAAAGGCCTTGAAAATTACCTGGTCGAAATTGGCGGTGAAGTTCGCGGAAAAGGAACCAATGCCAAAAATAATTTCTGGCGCATTGGTATCGACAAACCTTCGGATGGAAACATGACTCCCGGAAACGAACTTCAGGCAATTATAGAATTAAAGAACAAATCGCTGGCTACTTCAGGAAATTACCGCAAATTCTTTGTCGAAGACGGTGTGAAATACGGACACACGATCAACCCTAAAAACGGGTTTCCGGCCCGAAATACCCTGCTAAGCGCCACAGTTGTTTGCGACGATTGCATCACTGCCGATGCGTATGCCACCGCATTCATGGTATTAGGCGTTGAAAAAAGTAAAGAGCTCCTGAAAAATTTACCGGAAATCGAAGTGTATTTCATTTATAGCAACGCCCAGGGCGAATACGAAATATTTGCCTCCGAAGGAATTAAGAAGATGATACTTGAATAGAAATGAATCACGCTAAAATTCTACTTTAATAGTCACAACTGGCACCCTGCCGATGCTTTTCGAGTCGATGGTCAGGATTTGCTTGCTGCTGTACGAAAATCTCCGGCGAAGCACATTTTCAGTATCCAGAATATTCTGAATGTCGGCCAGTAATATCCAGGCATGGTGCAAGCGGTTTATACGGTAACTCACACCAAAGTCAATCCGGTCGAAATCCGGTAGTCGTTCGCCATAAGTATTCAGGGTCTGGTATATTACTCTTTTGCTTTTTATACTGGCAGCCACATCAACCGGCGTAAACCGAAACCCACCACGAAACATTCCCCGAAGCTTTAAACCAAAAGTGTTTTGGCGGTATCTGCCAGTCTGGAATTCCTTGCCGCCAATCAGGTTATAAACGTAATTGGTATTGAATAGGGTATTAAACCAGAATCCATCGGACCCACTGTAGCTGGAATTAAACAGCGAAGCGGTTGCCAGAAAAAAATACTGATTCGAAAACGATTTTTCGAGGGTCAGCTCCAACCCTTTGTTTTTGGCTTTACCATTGTTTGCCATGATCACATCAGACAAGCCTCCAAAGGAATTGATGAGAGAGAACTGTCCGGTAGGTATTTCTTTCACCGGAACAGCCCATAAATACTGATAATATGCTTCAATTGTAAATTGCATATTGTTCCCGAAGTCGCGCGAAAAGCCAGTTGTCAAATGGAAAGCTTTTGAAGTTTTCAGGTCGATATTTCGTTCTTCGCGCATGGTACCCGAAACTTTGGTTTTATAATGGTAAACCGAAAGCGCTTCGAGCCTTGAATGAAATCCCATTCCCAAATTAAAAGTTCGTTGTCCCGGAAGTCGTAAAATTAGCCCCAATCTTGGTTCTAAAACTACCTCGCGGGTAATGCCCGAAAACAAAACATGCAGACCAGCATTGGTTTCCAACACATTTCCCGTCTGGTATTTCCACTGTGCAAACGAACTGCCGTACCAACCACTGGCGTTGGTATTCATCAGTGTATCATACTTCAATTGAGTGTTCAGTTTGATGGCAAACATGTTACCCCAAAGCTGATTAAAGGTGACACCAGTTCGCAGCGAATGTTGGGCATTGAATTTATGGTTGACAATGGATGAAAACCGGAAGGCCGGATATTCATAACGGTCGGAATATGTAACTGTTTTATTGAGCAGGGTATCGCTTTTGCGGTCGCGGTCGGTCGTAAACTGGTAGGTAAAAGCGGCGGTACTCCTCATATAGGTCTTATTGTCGGGAAACGAAAATGTATGCTTTATTCCGGCAATGGTCGTGTTTTGCTGTTCAATAAATTCATCCTGATCAACTCCTGCTTTTATTTCCTGAATATTGGTTGTTGCCATATCGCCTGCTTCCGACGAACCACCAACAGCAAAAATATCGAATGTTCCGGCGCGATCGGTCCGGAAAGAAGCTTTAAACACGAAATCGGAAGTGCGGGGAACAATGCCGTAATCTTTGGCATCCAAAATTCCAAGATAAGTGAGGTACCGAAAGTCGGCCAAACGATAATCGAACATATAGGAACTTCCTTTTTCCCGGTTGATAGGCCCTTCGGCCGATGCTTCGGTACCCAGAACGCTCAGTCCTAACGAAAATTCGTGTTGGCGTGCGTTGCCCGTCCGGAGGTTTAAATCCATTACTCCTGAAGTAACATTTCCGTATTCGGCCGGGAACGAACCCGTAAAAAAATCGAAGCTTGAAAGCACGTTGGTGGTAATGGCAGAATAACCACCACCTGAAGAGCCTTGCCCATTGGCAAAGTGATTGGGATTTGGGATTTCAATACCTTCGAGACGCCACAAAAGTCCGCGGGGCGAGTTTCCGCGAACAACAATTTCGTTGCTTTCGTCGCTGTTTCCGGAGGCTACCCCTGCGAAATTGGTCACCATGCGCGACGCATCAAAATACCCGGCGGCATAGCGGGTAGCATCATCGCTTCGCAAAGTCCGGGCACTTACAGTAGCCATGGGATTTAACCATCGGTTGTTACTTGCTTTAACCGATATCTCTTCGGTTTCGTACACTTGTTCAGCAAGTTCCACGTTCAGGGAAACTGACTTTCCGGTGCCTAGCTGAATATCGTTGATCAGTCGTGATTGATATCCGATATGCGTAAATGATAGTGATTGCCTGCCAACCGGGAGGTTTAACATGAAATATCCGGAAGAATCGGTGACACATGCATTCGGCGGAACACAGGTTTCGCACAAAACGTAAACACCGGCTAAAGGTTGATGGCTTTCGCGATCGGTTAATATGCCGCTTATTTTTTGGTTGAATTGCTGGGCAAAAAGTGGGGGTGGAATAATATCAAGACAAATCAGGCATGAAATCAGCCAAAATAACTTTCGGTTAGAAAAAGATTTATTCCATTTGGCATTCATCCCGGAATTATTTCGATGGAATTATTCGTGTAAAAATCGTTTAATATCCTTTATCTCACCGGCTAACACCAGTGTGTCGTTTTCCATGAATTCAATTTCATTTTTATCCTCGTTTTCAGCAACCTGAGCAGATGAATAGAGGATCCGGAGATTACGCTTGACTGCCACGATCTTCAAACGGGTTTCAATTCTAAAATTAATTGGTGAAATCTTTTTACCAAACATCGCAACCGGCATCAACATATCAATGATCTTGAAGGTTTCAGTGATTGTAAAAAGATTTTGGATTCCTTTCAAAGGTATTTTCTGCGCAAGAATACGGGCCGATTCATGTTCAGGATTAATTGTTTCTTTAATACCAATTGCATTGAGCACCGTCAGATGGATGGATGAACTCTCGCGGCAGATGACCCGCTTAACTCCAAATTTACGAAGCAGCGCGGCAACTTTAACCGAAATCCCAAAGTCGTCGCCGATACAAATCACAAACACATCCGCTTCCTTGATGGGTAAAAGGCTCAAAGCATGAGGATCTGTCGCGTCTAAACAAATGGTATTTGCGATGGTGTCTTTAAAAAATTCAACTTTATTCAAATCATCATCAACGGCCAGCACATCGTGACCTAACGACGTAAGAACTTTTGCCAGTGAAGCGCCAAAATGGCCTAATCCGATTGTTACTATGTTCATGATAAATTATTTAAGTGATAATTAAATTCTCTTTCGGATAACGATACAATGTAGAATTTCCATACGATCTTACCAACGAAAGAAGAAGGGTAATGCTGCCCATCCGTCCAAGGTACATGAGGACGATTAGAATATATTTTGACGGATCGGAAAGTTTTGGTGTCAGATCGAGTGATAAGCCCACCGTACCAAAAGCAGAAAAACTTTCAAACATGATTCGAAGCATACCATATTGTCCATCGAAAATAAAGATGCCAAAAGAACCGATGATGATTAAAAAAATGGAGAGGGTAATGATAGCAAATGCTTTATTAACTGAGTATTCATGAATTTCATAACGATTGATTTCAATGTGGTTATGCCCTTTCATGATTCTGAAGGAATTCATAATGGCTATGGCAAAGGTACTGGTTTTAATACCTCCACCGGTTGAAACCGGAGATGCTCCAACCCACATTAAAAAAATGGTGATGATAACCGAAGGCATTGAAAGAACCGACATGGCAAAATTATTAAAACCGGCCGTTCGCGGAGTTATACTTTGAAAATACGACATGGCCATTCGGGCTTTCAAATCCATGCCTTGCTGAGTTGCCTCTTTCTCCAAAAAGAAAAAAGCCACACTTCCGAATACAATAAGAAGGAAAGTGGTCAGCATAACAATTTTCGAGTTTAATGTAACCATGTTAACCCTGTGAATATATGCTTTGCGGAACCTGAAAAAATCCACCAGCCATACAACCTGGCATTTACAGTAATGGTATAAGTTTAACAGAACGGGGAATCCGATACCTCCCAAAACAATGAGATTGGCAATCCAAATATGAACGCTGTAATTGGTGCGAATCCGAACATCGTATAAATTGTCGGTCAATGTAGAAAATCCCGCATTACAAAACGCTGAAATTGAATGAAAAATAGAGAATTTCAAATTATCGCTCGCTGAGCCAAGCGCATTTTTATCGAGTGACCAATAAATAAATGCAGCGCCAATTGCTTCAATTATAAGTGTGATAAAAACCACTTTCATCAGCGTTTTCAAAATATTGCCATAACCGTCCTCGCTTAGGTAATCGCGAAGCATGGATTGTTCGCGCAGTGTGGATTTCTCTTTAAAAAAAATTCCGAAGAAACTGGTAATGGTCATTACACCAATTCCTCCGATCTGAATAAGAGCCAGAATAATGAACTTACCAAGAAATGTAAAACGGGTAGCAGTATCAACAGCGGTCAGCCCGGTTACGCAAACCGCACTGGTAGAGGTAAACAAAGCATTGGTGAAACTAATCGGGACGGTGGTTGCCATGGGCATCATCAAAAACATGGCGCCTGCAAAAATGATAAAGGCGAAACTCACCATAAACAACTGGGCAGGGTTGAGAACTTTAACAAGCAGATTGATCTCCATTCGCGCCAATTCGAGAAAGAACAAAACAAAGGAAACCATTTGAATTCCTGATGTTTGATAAAGGTAAAACTCAAATGTTTCACCGTAGCTAATTACAGAGCTTGGTAAAAAGAAAAGTATCAGGAAAACCCCGATGACCAGTTGCGTATAAAAAACCTTTCGAACTCCGGTTTTGCCTTTAAAAAAAATTGATCGGATAATGTACAGAACTCCAATAATGCTGTAGAAAACCTGAAAATAACGATTGTGAATTTCAAATCTGGAAGCCTTTTCCATATTGGGAAATCCAACATCCTGAATTGCTAAAACAAACAAGCCAAATGTTAAAAGAAACAAAACCCAATTGATAATGCTTCTCAGGTTAAGCCAATCTTGACCCCATTCAAATTTCGGAAAAGACAATTTCGATAGAACCATATTCGTAAAAAAAACGACTAAATATTTACCCAAGTTTAGTCAACATTGACTCCGGACGGCAATTTTATTCAATGAAGGTGCACAAATTCATGCAAATATACAGAGAATGAACCAAAGAAAAATTTCTTTTCGGATGATGTTGAATCGGGTGAGTTAATAACCCGGTGATGAACGGAGTTTTATATGACTCACCTTTGTAAAGTATTAATATTGTACTATTTTTGCCACCAAATTTGAATCAAAATAATCATCTGATCTTAAACCCAGATATTTATCCTCCACTAATGTTTGCACATATTTCCCGTTTTATTCTTCGAAACAGGATTTTACTGATAGTTATTTTAACCCTGAGTACCATTATCATGGCATACACAGGGCGAAATGTCAGATTATCCTACGAAAATACCTCACTTTTACCCGAAAGTGACAGCACCCGAATAGAATATAATGAATTTAAGAAACTTTTTGGAGAAGACGGAAACGTAATTGTTATCGGAACAAAAAACCCTGAAATTTTCAACCTCGGTCAGTTTAATGCCTGGGCCGATCTGGGCGATAAAATACATGAAATAGATGGTGTACGCGAAGTGGTAAGTATTGCCAGAGCGATTAATCTGGTCAAGAACGATTCGACTCACCAGTTTGATGTGTTGCCTCTTGTAAGCAAAAAAGCCGGTTCGCAGGCCGAAGTTGACAGCCTTAAAAACCTGATACTAAGCCTGAAAATTTACGAAGGGATGCTTTACAATCCCAAAACCGGCGCCACCCTCATGACCATTACGCTCGACAAGAAGAAGCTGAACGACGAGAGCCGTATTGTTTTGGTTGACAAGCTGATTGAAGAAGTGGAAGCTTACCGCACTCAAAACAATGTAGAGATTCATTACTCCGGAATGCCCTATATCCGCACGCTGACAATGCAAAAAATAAAGCGTGAACTCTTCATGTTCATCCTTATGAGTATTGCGGTGGCAGCTTTCATCATGTTCCTGTTTTTCCGCTCGCTCAAAGTCGTCATCAGTTCGCTGCTAGTGGTTGGCATTAGCATTATGTGGGTAATGGGTACCATCGTACTTTTCAATTTCAAAATCACCATTCTTACCGGGGTCATTCCATCGCTCATTGTTATTATAGTCATCGAAAACTGCATATATATCCTGAATAAATATCACTGGGAATTCAGGTTACACGGCAACAAAATGCGTGCTTTGGTGCAGGTTATACAACGAATCGGCTTTGCATCGCTCATGACCAACGCCGCCACAGCGCTCGGTTTTGCCGCATTTATTATGGTGCCAAACCAAATGTTGCGCGAATTTGGGATCATCACTTCCATCAATATCATGGTTTTGTACATCCTCACCATCATACTGCTTCCCATCATATTCAGCTTTCAGAGGCCACCGCTGCCCAAACATATTAAACACCTCGACAACAACTTTTTTGGTGCTGTGCTCGATAAAATCATTTACCTGATAAGTCACCGCCGTAACCTGATTTACAGCATTGCCGGCGGGCTTGTTCTGGTCGGAATTGTTGGCATCAGCATGATGAAAACTTCAGGAAAAATAGTCGACGATTTCAGGGACGATGATCCGGTTTACCTCGATCTGAAATTCTTCGAGAATAACTTTGGCGGCGTAATGCCATTCGAAATTTCGGTGGATACCAAAAAGAAAAACGGGGTAATGACCTATTCGACCATTCAAAAGATTGATCAGATGCAGGACATGATCAACGAACATCCTGAATTTTCGAAACCTCTTTCGCTGGTCGAAGTATTTAAATTTGCACGCCAATCGTACTACGGAGGATCTCCCGACATGTATTCGCTGCCCAGTTCGATGGAACGAAACTTCATTCTTAGCTACCTTCCGCAAAATGTCGAAAGCGCCGGAACCAGCCTGCTTCAGTCGTTTCTCGACAGCACCAAACAAACTACACGCATCAGTTTTCAGATGGCCGATGTGGGCACCAAACACATGGATTCGCTGATGGCCGAAATCAGACCGCGGGTTGACAGTATTTTCGATCCGGCAAAATTCGACGTTAAACTAACCGGCAACAGCGTGGTATATGCAAAAGGCACCAATTTCCTGATCAGAAATTTATTTGAAAGTGTGGGCATTGCTATTTTGCTGATTTCGCTGCTCATGGCTTTCCTGTTTACGTCGTTTCGCATGATTCTGGTATCGATGATCCCCAATATCATACCCTTGCTCATAACGGCTGCCATCATGGGTTTTGCCGGTATCCCGATCAAACCATCCACCATTATCGTATTCAGTATCGCGCTCGGTATTTCGGTCGATAATGCCATTCAGTATCTTTCGCGCTACCGGCACGAACTAAAAATTACCAACGGAGACATTAAAAAATCGGCACTGCTCGCGCTGCACGAAGCCGGGTTTAGCATGATTTACACCAGTATTATCCTGGTTCTGGGTTTCAGCGTTTTCATCGTTTCCGAATTTGGAGGAACACAGGCGCTCGGAATCCTGATTTCGACCACCTTGCTCATTGCCATGTTCTTCAACGTTATGGTGCTTCCGTCGCTTTTGCTTACACTCGACAAACGACTGGTAAGCAAGGCATTTACCGAACCTATCATCGAAATTTATGACGAAGATGATGTGATCGACACTACCGACTACGAAGCGGAATTTCCGGATGAGGACGAAAACCCGAAAGCAGAAAAATAGTTTCCAGTCTTAGTTCGCAGTTTTTGGAGTACAATTGTTACGATAGAAACAAAGCAGTTTCACAATCGCAGGCTCGTTTCATTTTGAATTGTTCTTTTAACCAAAGCATTTAATGTCATGAAGAGTTTTTTTATCCTGCCAATCGTACTTTTCCTGATTTCAGGAATGATTTCGCTGGCTCAGACCCAATCGTTTGAACTGAAACAAACATGCGAAAACGGGATCTACAAAAAAGGAGAGAAAATTCGGGTAATGGCCTATATTCACGACCGGACAAACGATTCGCTGACAGTTGTTGTGCGCAAAAACAACGATCAGATCATTTCAAAAACCGCTTTTTTGCCTAAAGCCGATTCCATGCTCATTTACGAAGCTTCTTTCCCGACAAGCTGTTCAGTAATGGTTGAAGCCCGCCAAAACGGGAAGAAACAGGCCATCGGGATGATGGTTGCTCCCCAAAAAATTAAACCCGGAACCGCGCGCCCCAAAGATTTTGATGCATACTGGATTCAGGAAAAACAAAGCCTGAATGCCCTCCGGATGGAGGTAAAAACCAAAGACATGGAAGTTAGCGAGGCAGGCTATAAATGTCAGGACATTGAAATTAACTGCACCGGCTCAAAACCTGCACGTGGTTATTTTGCCAAACCGGCCAATGCCAAAGTACGGTCACTGCCAATTGTTTTGATTGTACATGCTGCCGGAGTAAAAGGTTCGTGGTGCCGCTCTGAAGTAAAGGATGCCCTGCGATATGCAAAAATGGGCAACGGCGCCCTTTGCTTCGACCTGAATGCCCACGGAATGCTGAACGGACAACCCGACGAATATTACAGCAACCTTGAAGCCGGTGAGCTGAAAGATTATTACGCAAGCGGACTCGAAAACCGCGAAGATTTCTATTTCAGGGGAATGTACCTTCGTTTGATGCGCACCATCGAATTTATGACCCGCCAGCCCGAGTGGGATAAAAAACGCATCATCGTAATTGGCGAGAGCCAGGGCGGCGGTCAGGCCTTGGCGGCGGCAGGGCTCGATAGCCGCGTAACTGCTGCTGTGGCGATTGTTCCGGCCATGTGCGACTTTGGCGGAACGCTGGCCGACCGCAAAGGTGGCTGGCCTCAACCTTTCGAGCGCAAAGGCGACAAGGCAAAAATGATGAACACACTACCCTATTTCGATGCCGCCCATCTCCTGAAAAACTCGAAAGCTACCATCGTGGCCGAAATCGGACTGGTCGATCAGACTTGCCCTTCAACCTCCATTTACGCGGCAATTAATCAGGCAAAAGGAAAGAAAATAATTACGCCGGTTCCCTACCGCGAACATAGCTGGCCAACTACCGTGCAGCGAAAACAGTGGGATCCTGCGGTTTTTAACCCCAGAAATGAGTTTATTGAAAATTACCTGAAATAACTTTAGACATGGAACTGATTGTACTTGGATTTCTGATTTTACTGAACGGGTTCTTCGCCTTGTCGGAAGCTGCATTGATTTCGAGCAAACGATCGCGGCTGGAACAATACAAAATAAAAGGCAAAAACGGAGCGAAAGTAGCGCTAAAACTGCTCGAGAAATCCGAGAATTTCCTTTCGGCCATTCAGGTAGGTATTACTTTAATTGGCATTGTAACCGGTGTTTACGGTGGTGTAAACATTGCCGACGACATCACCCCTTTCTTTGCAAAGTACGAATCGATTAGTCAGTACGCCTACGAAATATCACTTACGATCACAGTGTTGATCATCACCTACGTTTCCATCGTTATTGGCGAGCTGGTCCCCAAAACCATCGCGTTAAGCAATCCCGAAAAGATTTCAGTGCGTGTTGCGCCGGTTATTTATTATTTCAGCAAATCGTTTTACCCGTTCGTAAGGCTGCTGGCTAATTCTACAAACCTGATAAACAAGCTGCTCGGCATCCGTAAATCGGAAGGATTAGTTACCGAAGATGAATTGCGCCATATCCTGAAATTTGCTTCGCACGAAGGTGTAATCGAGGAGGAACAAAACCGGATGCACGAAAAGGTATTCTATTTTTCGGATAAAAAGGCGCGGCACATCATGACTCACCGGATGGATGTGGAATGGATTGATATTGAACAGACCGAAGAGGAATTCCATGCACAAATGCAGCAACTTAAACACAGCAAAACAATTGTTGCACGTAAGAACATCGACGATTTTTTGGGCGTGCTGAAAGTTAAGGAATATCTCCTGAATCATTATTCGGCAGCACCCCAAAAGACCATCACTTTATTGACCGATCCCATTGTTGTTCCTGAAAATGCTGATGCCCAAAAAGTACTCGACTTATTCAGGCAAAAGCAAAACTACATTGCCATTGTGGTGGACGAATACGGAGGGTTTGAAGGAATTATTACCCTTCACGACATTATGGAAAGCATTATTGGCGACTTCCCCGAAGAAAACGAAGTAGCCGAACCCGACTTTTTCGTTCGCGACGACAAAACTATTCTGGTAAGCGGCGATGCCCCCATCGAAACGCTGGTCGATCTGATTGAAGATTTTTACATCGACTTCGACGAGATTGACTATTCGACTGTTGCCGGGTACGTGTTCAACCAGATCAATAAAATTCCTGAACTGGGCGATAAAGTAATTCTGAAAGACTGCACCATCGAAGTGGTTGACATCGACAATAACAAGATCGACAAAGTGTTGATTACGAAGCGGAAGTAAAACAAAAAAACAATGGAACGCGGATTAAATATGATCTGGCGGATTAAAACTGATTAAAATCATCCCTACAAGTCGGGATGATTTTCTAAAGAAATGCATATAAAAATATCAATCATCCATTATCCCATTTGTCTTTTTTCGAATCCATTCCAATTTATTGGAATATAAATCAGCTTTCCATCCGCTAAACCCGTGTGAATCCGCGTTCTATTATCCATCCTGCGAAACAACTTCTGAACCACCTTTTTGAAACAAAACTTTCAGCACTGCAACAATCTGTCCCCTTCCCTTTTTTGGGGAAGGGCCAGGGATGGGGCTACCTTAAATTGAAAGCCCCCTAAATCCCCCAAACGGGGGACTTCAGGCGCTGCATAAAAATTGCGAAACTTCATTTTTTGTTGAGTAACCATTCTAACTTCTGTCGCCAGACTCCCTTCTCCTCAGGAGAAGGGTTGGGGATGAGGCTTCTGAATTGAAATCCCCCTAATCTCCCGAAGGGGGACTTTGCATCCTGCAGTACAACTTTTGATACACTTTTTTGAAACAAAACCGTCAGCACTGCAATAATCTGTCCCCTTCCCTTTTTTGGGGAAGGGCTGGGGATGGGGCTTTAAAACAACGACCTTTTCCACTACAGCCCCCTAAATCCACCTACGGGGGACTTCGCATCCTGCAAGATAACCCAAGGTGCAGCGCACCGAAACATATTTCCTCAATGGCAATTAATTCACCAAACTCGAATACTTAGGTGCAGCGCACCGCCAATATTTGTAGCAAAGTTCAAAATACCGGTAACCCAAGGTGCAGCGCACCGAAACATATATACAAAATGGCAAACATATTCACCAAAGTCGAATCCTTAGGTGCAGCGCACCGCCAATATTTGTAGCAAAGTTCAAAATACCAATAACCCAAAGGTGCAGCGCACCGAAACATATTTCCTCAATGGTAATTACATTCACCAAAGTCGAATCCATAGGTGTAGCGCACCGCCAATATTTGTAGTAAAGTTCAAAATACTGACAACCTAAAGGTGCAGCGCACCGAAACATTATTCAGGAACAAAGAAACAAAAGCTAAAGAGCCTCGCTGAAAACGATCAGCGAGGCTCCATTTATTATATACCTGAAACTGTTTCAATACTGATTGAAGAAATATAACAGTCCAATCTTCGCTCACTCGATTGGCCTTAACATTTCTATTCATCGGCATTATACCAGAATGAATTTGGACTGATTTAGAATTACATTTGGTATAAAATAATTCAGCTGCTTATTGCTTCTTCAGATTTATCAACTTTTGTTCTTCCACCTGAGCATCCACCACGGCAATGGTAACCATGTTGAGGATGTCGCGAATGGAGCTTTCTACATTCAGGATGTGAATTGGTTTGTTCAATCCCATCTGGATTGGCCCGATGGTATCGCACATACCCATTTCAAGCATCAGTTTATGAGCAATACTTGATGAGCTTAGGTTAGGGAAAATAAGGGTATTTACATTCCTTCCATCAATCTTCGAGAATGGGAATTTGTCGTGACGCAAATCTTTGTCAAGCGCAAAATTGACCTGCATCTCACCGTCAATCATCATTTCCGGAATATTTTTGTGCAGATAATCAACAGCTTCGTGAATCATAGCCGGACTGCCAATATTCCGTTCTCCAAAGTTTGAATACGACAACATAGCCATTACCGGATCGGTGTTGAATAAACGAACCGCGTCGTGGGTTAATTTGGCAATGTCTATCAGGGTTTCTTTTGCCGGATGATTATTTACCATGGTATCTGCAAAGAAGAAAGTCCCCAATTTGGTGGTTACAATATTCAATCCGGCAATGTGTTTCAACCCTTCGCGCATACCAACAATTTCGATGGCCGGGGTAATGGCATCCTGATATTTGGTATAAACTCCGGTAATAAAAGCATCGGCATCGCCAGATTCGACCATCATCATTCCAAAATAGTTGCGGTCGAACATTTTTTCGTACGCTTCATCAAAAGTCATCCCCTCGCGCTGACGTTTTGCAGTCAACAGTTTTGCATATTTCTTGCGTCTTGAATTCTCCCTGTCATGACGGAGGTTCACAATTTCGACACCTTCGAGTTCAATCTGATTTTTAGTGATCAGTTTCTCAATTCGCTCTTCATTTCCAAGAAGAATTGGAATACAGATTCCTTCGGCACGGGCAACCGAAGCGGCTTTTAACATGTTGATGTGATTGGCTTCAGCAAAAACCACGCGTTTCGGGTTTTCTTTGGCTTTTTCGGTCAATCCACGAATCAGTTTATTGTCCAGACCCATGCGATGACGTAACTCATCGGCGTATTTATCCCAATCGGTAATCGGTTTACGGGCAATACCGCTTTCCATAGCTGCTTTGGCAACAGCAGGGGCAACTGTAACCAGCAAACGCGGATCGAGTGGTTTTGGAATAATGTACTGGCGGCCAAAACTTAAATGCGAGGTATTGTAGGCCGCTGTAACCACTTCAGGAACAGGTTTTTTAGCCAGCTCGGCAATGGCGCGTACTGCAGCAACTTTCATTTCTTCGTTTATTCCGGTTGAACGCACATCAAGCGCACCACGGAAAATATAAGGAAATCCGAGCACATTGTTTACCTGGTTAGGATGGTCGCTTCGGCCAGTGGCAAAAATCAGATCAGGACGTGAAGCAATTGCATCGGCATACGAAATCTCCGGATTTGGATTGGCCAAAGCAAAAACAATCGGATTTTCGGCCATACTGCGAACCATATCCTGTGAAAGTACGCCTTCTACCGAAAGACCAAGGAAAACATCGGCTCCGGCAACAGCTTCTGCCAAAGTATTGCAGGGAAGTTCGGTTGCAAAAGGTTTTTTACGGCTGTTCAGGTCGGTACGACGAACGGAAATTACCCCTTTACTATCAACCATCACAAGTTTCTTCGGATCGGCACCCAATCGAATATACAACAATGAACAGGCCGATGCCGAAGCCCCTGCGCCATTCACAACAATTCTCACGTCTTCAATTTTCTTTCCAACCAATTCCAGTGCATTCAGTAATCCTGCTCCCGAAATGATTGCGGTTCCATGCTGGTCGTCGTGCATAATCGGAATGTCCAGCATTTCCTTCAGTTTTTCTTCAATTTCGAAACATTCAGGAGCTTTGATATCTTCGAGGTTGATTCCTCCAAAAGTGCACGAAATAGCTTTAACCACATCAATAAATTTCGCCGGATCTTTTTCATCCACTTCAATGTCGAATACATCGATATCGGCAAAAATTTTGAATAACAGGCCTTTCCCTTCCATTACCGGTTTTCCGGCCAAAGCGCCAATATCGCCAAGCCCAAGAACCGCAGTTCCGTTCGATATTACCGCAACCAGATTACCTTTGGCAGTGTAATCATAAGCGCATTGAAGATCTTTTTCAATCTCCAGACAAGGTATAGCCACCCCTGGCGAATAAGCAAGCGATAAATCACGTTGCGTGCTATAAGGCTTTGTTGGTACAACCTGAATTTTTCCGGGTCTCCCTTCCTTGTGGTAATTTAAAGCATCTTGTTTTTTTTGATTTTCCATCCCGTTTTTATGTATTAGTTCATACTCTTCCGTTAGGTCTCAATCATTTCATTTTAAAGACTTTTGAATCAATAAACGTTTTTGGATTGGGGTGTTAAAAGTAGGTTGAATTTGGCCAGATTGAACCATCAACAGATTAAACATCAGAAATAAATAATGTTTAAATGTTCTTTACGAGAAGTACCGCTGATGTAGGATAAGTAAATCGCTGAAGTTACCCGACCAGAATTCGGTCGCAAAACCGCTGTTTTAAATTGAAAGCCCCCTAAATCCCCCTAAACGGGGGACTTCAGGCGCTGCATAAAACTAGTGTTGTGTTAACTCGATTTTGTCGGATCCCAGTCACCCCGAATTTATTTCGGGGTCCCAAATATAAGGGATGCCGATCCCGAGGTCTCGGGACGGCATGACGCTGCGTCAAAAGATCATTAACTTAACACTAGCAAATCTTCATTTTTTGTTGTGTAACGATTCTAACTTCTGTCGCCAAACTCCCTTCTCCCTCCGGAGAAGGGTTGGGGATGAGGCTTTAAGCATTGAAAGCCCCCTAAATCCCTCAAAGGGAAAGCCTCCCCCAACCCCCTCCGAAAGAGGGGGCTTTATGCGCTGCATGCCAATTTCTGATAGGCTCTTTTGAAAAATTACTTACAGCACTGCAATAATCTGTCCCCGTCCCTTTTTTGGGGAAGGGCTAGGGAAGGGGCACTAAAACAACGACCTTTTCCACCACAGCCCCCTAAATCCCCCAAACGGGGGACTTCAGGCGCTGCATAAAAGTAGCGGAACTTCATTTTTTGTTGAGTAATGATTCTAACTTCTGTCGCCAGACTCCCTTCTCCCTCCGAAGAAGGGTTGGGGATGAGGCTTTTGCATTGAAAGCCCCCTAAATCCCCTAAACGGGGGACTTCAGGCGCTGCATAAAAATTGCGAAACTTCATTTTTTAGTTGAGTAACGATTCTAATTTCTGTAGCAAGACTCCCTTCTCCCTCCGGAGAAGGGTTGGGGATGAGGCTTCTGAATTGAAAGCCCCCTAAATCCCCCAAACGGGGGACTTCAGGCGTTGCATAAAAGTTGCGAAACTTCATTTTAAGTTGAGTAACGATTCTAACTTCTGTCGCCAGACTCCCTTCTCCCTCGGAGAAGGGTTGGGGATGAGGCTTGTGATCCACTCTTTTGAAAAAAATCTTTCATAATTTCGTCGATCTGTCCCCTTCCCTTTTTTGGGGAAGGGCTAGGGATGGGGCTCTAAAACCGCTACCTTTACAGGTATGACCGAGGTGCACAGCAAGGAAATACGCAGTTACAACATGAGCCGGATAAAAGGCAAAAACACCAAACCCGAAATGTTTGCCTTAAAACCGTCACATGAATGTGACGGCAAAGGATAGTTCTCTAATCAGCTAAACTACTCATTCAATGCGATATCCTTTGCCCCCGATTTTCATCGGGGCAGGCTGTTCGCCTTCAGCCAACGGTATTGGGAATATGTTCTTAATCCGGCCGCGCAAAAATCTCATGCAAAACACAAATCTTTTTTCGGCCGAAAGGGATTTCCACTGCAAAATGCAACAAACACTACTATCCGCTCTGCTTCAACAATTATTTTTTACTTTTGGGTATGACCGACGTGCACAGCAAGGAAATACGCAGTTATAACATGAGCCGGATAAAAGGTATATTTTTCAATTAAATTTCTCATATTTATGGTCAATTAAATGACCATTTATGGAACGACGACTTTGGACACGAGAAGAACTAATCCTTGCCTTGAACCTCTATCTAAAACTCCCTTTTGGAAAGCTTCATCACGGAAACCCAGAAATCATTCATTTAGCACACATAATAGATCGGACTCCAAACTCTATTGCGATGCGGTTAAGCAATTTCGCCAGTGTTGACCCCTATCATCAAGGAAGAGGGATTAAAGGATTAACCGGCGGTATAAAACAAGTTGAGCCTATTTGGAATGAGTTCATCAACAACAAAGAAGAGCTTCTTTTTGAAAGCGAGAAGATTTTAGCCGATCTTGAAAAACAAACCATTGAGACCAAGTTTGCAGAGATTTTATCTGGAACTGAAAACCTAAAAGGTGAAACCAAAATCAGAGAAGTTAAAACAAGGGTGAATCAAAATGTATTCCGACAGATAGTTCTTGCAAATTATAATAGGAAATGTTCAATTACCGGAATCGACATACCTGATTTATTGGTGGCAAGCCATATTATTCCTTGGTCACAAAATGAAGAAGAACGACTCAATCCTGAAAATGGAATTTGTCTTTCGGCATTGTATGATCGGGCTTACGACAAAGGCTTAATTGGGATAACTGAAAAGTATCAAATCCTACTTTCCTCTGAACTAAAAACTAAAGAAAATAAAGAATTCTACCCATCGAATTTTGGTAATTTGAGTAGCATTACGCTTCAACTACCCCAGAAATACCTACCGAAAAAGGAGTTCTTACAATATCATTTGGATACTGTATTTAGAGGATAGTTTTATTGACTATTTACTTTCTCTTCTAAGCGAGTAATATTTCTATCGTGCTTAATTATATTTTTTCGAATTGTTTTACACAATTCTGGATCAAACTTTAATTCTCCACCTTTTACTCTGAAAAAATTCGACCCATCGTCTGCTATCAGCAGCTCTGCATGAGCAAATTGGTTTCTTATAAGGTTCACTTCCTCATTATATTCTTCAGAAAAATCTTCTTCTTCAAGTAAATGTAGAATTTGACCAAGAGCAAAAATCTTCTGTGAAGCATTAAATAGAACATTATCCCTTAAAATTATTTTGATTTTTCCGTTCAACGCCTTATCATTCTTTTCTTTTGTAAATAGCCTGATATTCTCAATCATTGGATCAATGATTGAGCTGATTTTAGAATCATTTCTAATATCATTTATGAAACCACGAACAATGGATTCCATTTTCAAATCCAAAGTGCTTGTTTCATGCATAATCATCCCCCTCATTGCAACGATATGCTGAAATTTAGCGATTGTTAGAGCAATCACTTCTTCAATCTTTCTTCCTAAAGCTCTATGATAACTAGCCCCTTCTAACTGGTAAAAACTTATTCTATTGTTATTGATTAAATTGGCATCTCGCAATAAACTATTTGCAGAATAGAAAAAAACCTCCGTTAAAATATGTCTTTCATCCCTTATAAAATCGATCACCTGTGTACCATGGCTTTCGTTCAAATTCAAATCCGTTATGATTAAATCATAATCCGAATTCTTTTCGAATTTCTCCCTAAACTCATTATAATCTTCTGCCGTTTCAACTCTAACCTTGAAAAAGTTCTCCTCCAAATACCCTGATACACTATTAATTAAAGATTGAAAAGGTCTAGATCCTATTTTATCTTCAACCCAGATAATATTGTAAGATAATTTCATAATGGAAATTTTATTATAAACTCTGTTCCTGAATGAGAAATTGTATTTACGGCGATAGTGGCATTATATTTCTCCAATAAATTTCTTACTAAATACAAACCTATGCCAGACCCCTCAGTATTACTATAACCAAATTCGAATATCTCATTTTCTACTTCAGAAGGAATACCTACGCCATTATCCTTAAAGAATAATATCAGGTTCTCATTAGTTTTTCTCCAAGTTAATGTTATTGTTGATGAGTTTGCTTTCCTTGCATTGTCAAAAAGATTATCAAGCAAAACAGTAATTTCAAATGGCCTAAATTTCATTACTTTCCGCAATCCATTAACTTTCTGAATGCTGATATTTATTGGCCTATCTTGATGAATGTATGATTTAACAGGGATATAAATATTCTCAACATACTCATTTACAAACCGAACAATATCATTTTCAATTTTTTCAGCATCTTTGTTAAAACCTGCAAAAGTGACATATCTTGAAGCGCTTACAATTCTTTGTACCTCAAAGCTGATATCTTTAATATTTTCAATTAGCTCTTGTTTTGACTTGTTGTTGTTAATTGCCTTAACTAATTCATCAAGATAAAATGAAACATTACCAGCAGTATGAACAATTTGATGTTGCAACGAAATAAAATCTTCTTTCTCTGTGCCAACAATGGATTGTTGAAATAAATTTTTGCCAATTTCCCGATCCAGATCTTTTGATAATTCTTCATTCTCAATTAATTTCTCGAATGCTTCATTTTCAGCCTCTTCCTTGTATTCTTTTAACTTGTCAAGTTTATGTTCTACTTGTTTAATACTCTTAATAATTTCCACTTTATCAAAAACATCACTTTCAATTTTTCTAGTAATACTTGCAAGTGTAGTTTTAGCTGATTTTTCTTGTTTACTTTCAAGTATTGCAAAAATTTCGGAAGAAATTTCGGAAGAAATAATTCCCTTTGATTTTGTTAGATTTTCAAGTAGATCAACTAATGCTTTTTGTCTCTTTTCGTCGTCTAATCGAATAAAATCTTCTTCAGAAAGATCATTTCCCCAGTCAATAATGTCAATACCATATTTTTCCAACCGTCTTAATGTTGTATAAAACCACTCTACTAAATCAATATACGCCTTAGTTTTTATTAAACCATCTCCTCGACTAGAGGTCTCCCTTAAATCCTCATTAGGTTCACCAATCGAGATGTAGCCGATAGTTTCTCTTGTTCCTAAGTACCTATTATACCCTTGAGTTTTTCGATTATCCATTTTCAATGGATCTTCGCCCCTTTCACCATAAGGATAAATTCGAAGTCCATTTTTATACATAAAAATATGGCCGTATTCTACAAGTTGGACTCCCATCCTACGGCTAAATGTATACTTTGCTGAACGATTTAAAAAATAGATTACAAACTCAATGTTTTGTAAATTAGTCAATGGATTTTCTTCAACTATTTTATAGACTAACTTTCCTCCTTCATATAATGTAGTCTCTATTTTTGAGTCATCTCTGCTTAATACTTTAGATATAATTTTAGAAGTTTTTAGGTCAAGTGCTTCAAAAATTAGGTTTTTAACTTCCCCATTTACTACCTGTCTATCATCTTCTTGTATGTTATCAATTTCTTTTTCATCGAATACATTGACGAAGATCTTGAACGTGTCATTCTCATTTTGTGTATTGGGATTAATAAGTTTTGCTAAAGCGTCTCTGAGTTTGAGAAGTTTATTTCTATCCCATTCACTTTTCAAATTGGTAATCTCTAATGTTGTTCCATGACTAACGTCATAATTACTTTTTTCAATCGTTTCATGAAGAACACTGATATTTACAAACTCATCTTTTATGTCACCATCAAACTTATCCCAATCAGTAACTAACACTTCAACTTTTGCATTTTCCTCATCCTTAACAGTCTCCAGATATAAATTTCCACCTAGTCGATCACATGAAAAACGACCGATCCCTTTGGCTCCT
>JAHEYU010000101.1 GCA_023251435.1 Bacteroidota bacterium | reverse complement strand
TGCAACGAGAAGCTTTCGGGGTAAGAGCCAAAATCCCTGGCTTCACAGGTTTCACTTCTGCCAAGTTTGAAACCGTGTAACTGTTGTAAAAGCTGATGGTCAGGGGCCTCAGCTTTTTTTTTGCTGAATACCTGGCTGGTTTATAATTAGTCTGTTAACTTAGATGAAAAATAGAATCGATGAAACGAGCCATCCCGATTAATCGGGACACAGACAAATGATTATAGTTGGCGAGTTCCATGTGACAATTAAAAAACAAATTGGAAACACATGAAAAACCTCTTAATTCTGCTATTCTTTCTACCGTTAATTTCATTTTCGCAGGACTATACCGAAGTCGTCGAAGTACCTGGGAAAACTGCAGGACAACTATATAGCGCGGCAAGAGAATGGTTTGCCAAATCGTTTATTTCAGCTGACAATGCATTGCTGATGGACGATCGGGTTTCAGGTAAAATTATTGCGAAGGGATCAATTCTTATTTTAGAAAGCTTTGGTAGCTCTGACCGGTATTCAAATTTTACGATAAAAGTTTCATTTAAAGATGGAAGATACAAAACCGATATCACAGATATTTCGTTGACAAATGAAGCTCCGGAGGGTAGTCCGGTAACTACAACCCCTTTTAAAACATTTTTAGATAAAAAAGAATACTACAAGAACCATGGCGATCCTGATTGGATCATAAATAATGCTCCGGCTGGAGTTAAAATCGGGAAACTGGCGGCCAAAGCAGCTGCACAACCAAATCAAGCCACCTACAATCTGATTTGCAAAATAGAATCAGAGATGCAAGATCTTCTTTCGAAACTGCAAGAGGAAATCAAAAAATCAGAAGACGATTGGTGACAGGAGGATTAGAATTTTGATTCTCAGTCTTTTTTGCTGAATACATGCCTGAAAAACAATTCCACCCGGTCGAACTGCACAATCTCGATTTTGAATTTCTGAAGATTAATACCTTTCCCGGCTTTGGGAATGTAAATGCTGTCGAAACCTAGTTTTTCGGCTTCGGCAATGCGCTGTTCGAGCCGGTTAACCGAACGAATTTCTCCTGAAAGACCTACCTCACCTGCAAAGCATACATTTTTACGGATGGGCAGATCGAAGTTCGATGAAAGTATTGCAGTAATTACCGTTAAGTCGATGGCCGGATCGTCAACTTTGATACCTCCGGCAATATTCAGGAAAACATCTTTGGTGGCCAGTTTGAAACCTGCCCGTTTTTCGAGAACTGCAAGCAACATGTTTAGTCGGCGCAAGTCGAACCCTGTTGACGAACGTTGGGGCGTGCCATAAGCCGCAGTGCTTACCAGCGCCTGAATTTCAATCAGTAGCGGGCGGATTCCTTCGATAGCTGCCGCGATGGCAGTGCCGCTCAAACCTTCGTGTGCCCGGTTGATCAGCAATTCCGAAGGATTCGAGACTTCGCGCAAACCCGCATTTCCCATCTCGAAAATTCCAAGTTCGGAAGTCGATCCAAACCGGTTTTTAATGGCGCGCAAAATGCGGTACATGTATTGGTTTTCGCCTTCGAACTGCAAAACGGTATCGACAATGTGCTCCAGTACTTTGGGTCCGGCAAGGCTGCCTTCTTTGGTAATATGCCCGATCAGGATGACCGGAACATTGAATTCTTTGGCGTATTTCAGAATGCCGTGGGTACACTCGCGGATCTGCCCAACAGAACCGGGAGATGATTCAATCTGCTCGGTCGAAACGGTTTGTATGGAGTCGATAATCAGCAGTTCAGGAGCCATCTGTTTACTTTGGGCCAGAATATGTTCGAGCGAAGTTTCACTTAAAAAGTAACAGCCGGGATTTTCTTTCTGAAGTCGCTGTGCGCGTATTTTTATTTGCTGAATGCTTTCTTCGCCCGAAACGTAAAGGATTTTTTTGTTTTTCAGGTCGAGCGCAAGCTGCAAAACCAGGGTTGATTTTCCGATTCCGGGTTCTCCGCCAATCAGCACCATCGATCCGGGAACCAGTCCGCCACCCAGCACTCGGTTGAGTTCCTGGTTGCAGGTGTCAATACGTTCGGTATTTTCTGATGAAACTTCGTGCAAAAGTTTGGGTTGATTGCCGGTTCCGGTTAAAAAGGAAGCCGTTTTCGAACTTTCGCGCTCCACAATTTCTTCGACAAACGAGTTCCATTCGCCACACGAATTGCATTTTCCTACCCATTTAGGCGACTGCGCCCCGCAATTTTGACAGAAGAAGCTGGTTTTTGTTTTCGCCATCAGGATAAGTATTTTTCAGGATAATTGAGTAATCAGTTAGTTCTGCAGGGTTGTTTTCAGGTATTCCTGTATTGCCGTTTCGAGCAGGTCTTCTTTTTGTAGTATAAGTTCGACGAATTCGCGGAATGCGCCGTCTCCACCTTTTTTGTTCAGGCGAATTCCGGCATATTTCTCCATATAGACGGGAGCATTGGCAGGTAACGCGCTGAATCCGACTGCCTTAAGTAACATGGCATCATTTAAATCGTCACCAATATAAGCTACTTCCTGAAGCGAAATATGTAATTCATCGCATAGCTTTTGGGCAACTTCAAGCTTATTCTTTACTCCTATAAACAGGTGATTGATTTTCAGTTTTTCGGCCCGTCGCCACACAATTTTAGTGTTTTCGCCGGTGATAATTCCGAGCGGAATATCGAGCAGTTGCAGAAAAACAACTCCTGCACTATCTGAAGTGTTGAATTTCTTTAATTCGTTTCCGGTTTGGTCGTAGTACATTCCTCCGTCTGTCCAAACTCCGTCAATATCAGTCAATACAAGCTTTATTTTCATTTTTCCAGCATTTCAGGATATATAATTTCGTTTGCCGGAATAGCAACCAGTGCTTTTTGTCCGACTATTTTATCTTTCTCGGCCCATTTGTAGCCGTCTCCGGGGCTTAGCAGGTGCAAATCGTTTTCAGTTATCACTTCACCGGCTTCAATCGTACGCAAGGTGGCAATAGAACGTTCAAGTTTTACGCGTGTTGCCAGTACTTTGTCGCTTACAAAAATTGTTTTTTCGCCAATCGCAAATTCGGTGTTGCGAATATCGCGCATCATACGCCATATTCCTTCGGGTTCGAGCGATCCGCGATGGTCGGTGCCTTTCATGTTGCGGTCGAGTGTGATGTGCTTTTCGATGATTTCGGCGCCCATTCCAACAGCAACGGCAGGCATTAAAATCCCGATGGAATGATCGGAATAACCAATTGTGAATTGCGGATATTGTTCTTTTAGATATTGAATAGTCAATAAATTGATGTTCTGATATTCTGAAGGATATTGCGATAAACAGTGCAGAATGCTGATGGTTGAATGGTATTTTGTGATGATTTCGAGCGCATCGTCCAGCTCCTTTTTTCCGGTCATTCCGGTCGAAAGTATGATGGGGATTTTTGTTTCGGCCATTGCTTCCAGAAGTGGAAGATTGGTCAGGTCGCGCGAGGCAACTTTCAGGCGGTCGGGAGTAAACAAGTGCAACATCGAAAGGCAGCCTTTGGCGCAAAGTGTTTCAACAAATTCGAGCCCTTTCGATTTTGCATAGCGAAATACTTCAAAATGCTGTTCGTCATTTAGTTCCAGAAATGCACGGTGTTCGCCATAAGTTTTTCCGAAGGAATTTGGATTGTCGTACGGACGGAACATTTCGGATGCCGAAAGCTCCTCGTTCAAATCGCGTCGCGTCATTTTTACCGCGTTCATTGGCCTCAGTTTCTGGCCAAACAGCTTATCGATCACGGGTTCGGTGACTACATCGATCAGCTTTTTGGCAATCTCCACTTCGCCGTTGTGGTTTTGTCCGATTTCGCCAATGATATAGGTTGAATTTGCCATCTTTAATATTTACTAATGTTTTATTTACAATTTACGATTTGGTGTTTTGCTAACATTGCGACTTACATGGCAATGGGGCGTCTTATTTTTGATTTTTTTTAATCTCCTTTTTCATGGCTCCCAGCACTTCCGGATGGTTGTCGAGCCATTTGATGATTTCACGAATAGCAAAATTAGGGTTTTCGTTGGTCAATGCAGCAAATATTTTTTGCTGAATTTCGAAATCTTCAGGCGTGTCCAATGTCATACGGACATCGGTACGCATAAAAACCACCGGATTGGCAGGGATAAAATTTACCTTGAACAGCGTTGGATTGCAATAAATGAAATTAGTGACATGCTCGCGGTACAATTTTTCGGACGTCAATTGCTGTGCTTTTTCAAGTGCATCGAATCGTACGGCTTCAGCCCAAAATCCGAAGTGGGTGAGGATGGAGGGTTTGTTTCCGGCCAGCTGAAAGCCCAGATAATCAGCATCCGATTTTTCAAATTCCGCAATTAAAGTTTTAATTCCGGCCAAATCCAGAAACGGATTATCGGCACAAACCCGGATAATTTTGCTGAATCCGAACTGTCGGGCAGCCGAAATAAAACGGTCGAGCACATCGTTTTCCGATCCTCTGAAAACCGCAACCTGATGTTTTTCTGCTAACTGGCAAATCCGGTCGTCGGAAGGATTGACGGTGGTAGCCAAAACTACCGGAACTGCGGCCTTCTTTACTTTTTCGAGCAGTAAATCCAGAATCGATTGTTCCTCATAAAAAGGCAGGATTACCTTTTCGGGCATTCGGGTGGAGCCGGTTCGTGCTTGTATGATGATTCCTGTTTTGGGCATGGTTAATTATTTTTCCTGAAGTATTTAAATAACTTATCCGCCATCTGATTCAGATCGTCTGAAATGTGGAACAGATAACTTAAGCAGATGAAAACTATGCTGATAGCAGATGAACGGATGAATAAATCGACGATATAATGGTCGAAAGCCGGAATTATTTTGCCGACCACGAAAGCCAGCAAGCCGATTGCTATGCATTTGAGGTGTACAATGCGATAGGGAAATAGTTTCATGTTTCGCTGGAGATAGAAAACCCGGAAAATAGCTGCTCCTGCCACTGATAGTAATGAACCAAGCGCAGCGCCAACCATTCCCCAAATCGGGATGAAAATCATGTAAAAGATAATTACCAGTACCAGCAACATTCCCATTGAGTAGGTTTGAATTTTGTATTTGTGCGACGTTCCGATGATCTGAACACTCACTCCGGTTGAGGCAACAATCAGATTCGACAGGGCGATCAGTATAATAACCCATTGTCCGCCAAGGTATTCAGGTCCCAGTATTTTGAAAATGTTGTGAAGGTTGGTAACCATCAGTATAAATAGCAATAAGGCTGCAAAAAGCTGATTGATACTGCTTTTATAATAAATGTCGTCGATGGTTTCCATGTCCTTATTCTTCCATGCTTCAGCAATTATAGTCGATGAAATTTTGCCCAGAGCAATGGCCGGAATCAGGATGACAGTTCCAAAGTAAAAGCTGATATTATAGACACCGGTCATAGAAAGGTTGGTGTAGCTGTTCATCATGATGGTATCAATGTTTTTCAGCGCAATAGCGCTAAATCCGATGATCATCCCGAAAAACGACAGGCTGGTCATTTCTTTCCGCAGAGCGGGTTTTATGAAACCAAGCTTTGGTTTCATACTAAATTGTTTGCGGTAAATAAGTAATCCGGCCAGGTAAACCGCGGGGAAGCTAAGGAACGCAACGAATCCGAAAACGAATTGCGGGAAGTTGATCCAATTCAGGAAGAATGCCCCTATTAGAAGTAGAGTTCCTAGCCGAAATAAAAAATCGCTTAAGATAGATCCTGTGGTTGCATCGAAAAGCATCTTATTATAGGTGTCGAGCATCAGGAAAAAAGTTCTGAAAAAAATGAGTGGAACGAGGTACCAGATATACTCCACCAAAAGAGGTGATTTCTCCAGATTATTCTCAATGATCCGGGGTTTCAGCAATAGAAAAGTTATGACTGAAATAGTAATACCAATTGTTGCGACAGCTATTGTAAGAAACAGAAAGCCATTGTGGTTCTTGTCCTTATCCCTGAAATACGGAAACAAACGCTCGATCACTTTTGTAAATCCGAGTGTGGCGAATTGTGAATACAAAGCTGAAACTGCAACCAGAATGGCAGTAAGTCCGATTTGTTCGGGGGTAAACAGTTTTGTAGAAATTACAGTGAAAAAAAAACCAATGGTCAGACCAATATACGAGTAGATCGAACCCTTGATTGTTTGCCTTTTAATTACGCCCATTAATTTTAGTTATTGACTTAAAAAGGTTTATTTTTGCTTCGCACGAAAATACGAATTAATAATATACTCCTGTAAAATAATATGAATACAAAAAACCTTCTTCGCAAATCGGGGCCTGCGATCCTGGCCGTTGTTCTGTTTCTGGTGATTAGTGTAATTTATTTTTCGCCTGTTTTGGAAGGAAAGAAGCTGCAAAGCTCTGACGGAACCCAATTTAAAGGAATGGCCAAAGAAATTGTGGACTACCGCACTGCTACCGGAAAAGAAGCGCTTTGGTCGAATAATATGTTTTCAGGAATGCCGGCTTACCTTACTTCTACCTTGTTTCCGGGCGAGTTGTTTTCCAAAGTTCAGCGAACCATTACTGCTGTTTCGCAGCCGGTGATGATCCTCACTTTCAGCTTCTTGTTTTTCTTTATATTATGCCTTTTGCTTGATATTGGCGTTTGGACAGCCTTTGCGGCAAGTCTGGCTTATGGGTTCATGACTTTTACTTTTGTGGTGATGGTAACCGGCCATTTAACCAAAGCGCATGCTTTAACTTATATGTCGCTTGTTGTTGCCGGAATTTTATTCGCTTTCAGGAAAAATAAAATTGGCGGAAGCCTTATTGCCGCATTGGGCCTTACCTGGATGTTAAGTGCCAATCACCTGCAAATGACTTATTATGTGGCTATTCTGGTGCTGATTCTTGGAATCACTTACCTGGTTTTCGCCATCAAAGAAAAAACTTTGCCTGATTTTGCAAAAACAGCTGTTCTGCTGATTATTGCAGCGCTTTTTGCTGTTGGAACCAATTTCTCACGACTTTATACGACTTACGAATACGGTAAATATTCGATGCGCGGCCAGTCTGAACTGACCCTCAACAACGAGAACAAAACCAGCGGACTCGATCAGGATTATATTCTTGATTACAGTTACGATCTGGGTGAAGCGATGACCGCTTTTATTCCGCGTTTCAAAGGCGGAGGCATGAGTGAGCCTTTGAGCACAAGCTCTGAAACGTACAAATTTTTAGCTGAATCGCAGGGCGCAACCAACGCAAAGAAGATGGTTGAAGGCGGAATGCCGATGTACTGGGGAAGTCAGCCTATTTCGGGCGCCCCATTCTATTTTGGCGCTGTATTGTGCTTTTTGTTCGTACTCGGTTTGTTCGTTGTAAAAGGGAAAGACAAATGGTGGCTTCTGGCAGTGTTCGTTGTTTCGCTGCTTTTGTCGCTCGGCAAAAACTTTTCAATACTGACCAATCTAATGCTTGACTTTTTCCCCGGATACAACAAATTCAGGGACGTAAAAAATATCATTGTTATTCAGCAATTTGCTATGGCATTGCTCGGAGTTCTGGCAATAAAGGAGGTTTATCAGCGCAAAATAAGCGATGCCGAATTTATGAAAGGACTGAAATATTCATTCGGTATAACCGGGGGGCTTGCCTTTATTTTTGCCATTGTTCCCGGAATTGCTGGTAGTTTCACCGGAAATACCGACGCGCAATATATTCAGGCCGGATATCCGCAGCAATTTATCGACGCCCTTATGTCGGATCGCGCCAGCGCTTTACGGATGGATGCATTCCGCACATTTGCGTTTGTTGCATTGGCTGCTGCAGGTTTGTGGGCTTACTGGAACAAAAAGATTAAAGCACAGTATGCCATTGTTTTATGGGTTGCGCTGGTGATGATAGATATGTGGCCGGTTAATAAAAAATATTTCAACAACGGACATTTTACGTCTAAAAAAGAAGTGGCTGTTCCATTCCAGAAAATGCCGGTTGACAACGAGATTTTGAAAGATAAAGATTTGTATTACAGGGTTCTGAATCTGCAAAATCCGTTTAACGATGCGCGAACTTCGTATTTCCATAAGTCGTTGGGAGGTTACCACGGAGCCAAAATGAAACGATACAACGAGTTGATAAATTATGGCATTACTCCTGAAATACAAAACCTGATTGCCGGATTCAAAAAGGGCGCGCCGATTGATTCGGTGATGAACAATTTGCCTGTAATTAATATGCTGAATGCAAAATACTACATTTTGGATCCGAAGAATGCGCCGCTCGAAAATCCTTATGCGATGGGCAACGCCTGGCTGGTGAAGGAAGTTAAAATGGTCGAAAGTGCCGATCAGGAGGTGACTTCGTTGAAGAACTTTGATCCAAAATCGACTGCCATTGTGAATAAAAACTTCGAAAATGAGTTGGCTGGGTTCAAATCCGGTTCAGGCGATGGGGAAATAAAACTGACAGAATACAAACCCAATTACCTGAAATACGAAGCCTCGGTGAACGGTGGTTCGCAGTTGGCTGTTTTCTCCGAAATTTATTATCCCAAAGGCTGGAAGAGTTTCATCGATGGCAAGGAAGCCAATCACATTCAGGCCAATTTTGTTTTACGGGCAATGGTTATTCCCGCAGGCAAACACCAGATTGAGTTCAAATTCGAACCGGCCTCGTATTACATGGGAAATAAAATTTCGCTGGGTAGTTCAATCTTGTTACTTTTAGCCATTGCCGGATACCTGGTTTATGTTTTTAAATTTAAAAAGGAAGAATAATGGCAGGCAAATCGCAGCCTCAAAAGCTTAACAAACGAATTTTCAAATCGTATCTGACTTCAACCGTCAGTATATCAATGGTTTTATTCCTGATAGGAATGTTGGGCCTGGTATTGCTCAATGCCGAACGACTTGCGCAATACGTACGCGAAAACATTGGGTTCACCCTGGTGCTGAATGAGGGAGTTCAGGAATCGGAAATTACTGGTTTACAGAAATCGCTGAAATCGACCGATTTTGTGAAGTCGGTGGAGTACATCGATAAGGAAACCGCGGCAGAAAGGCTGAAAGCTGAACTGGGAGAGGATTTTACCGGTTTTCTGGGTTACAATCCGTTGTTATCGTCAATAGATGTTAAATTGTTTGCAGATTATGCAACACCTGATAAACTGGTGGTACTGGAAAAGAAGTTTATGGAATATCCGCAGGTTAAAGAAGTTCTTTTTCAGCGCGATATTGTGAATATCATCAACGAGAATGTAAAGAAGATCGGGTTTATTCTTGTTTTTTTCTCGGGATTGCTCCTATTTATTTTCTCGGCGCTTATAAATAATACCATCCGGATCTCGATTTATTCGCAGCGATTCATTATCAATACCATGTTGCTGGTTGGCGCCACCGACAGATTTATCAGGGCACCTTTTATTAAAAGAAGTGTTATTTATGGAATTGCCGGAGCATTTGCCGCCAATTTGCTTTTGTTTATCCTGATGTATTCTTATGCCCGCGAGATTAAGGGAATCGTTGATTTGGACGACTTCAAAATATTCGGAATCGTATTTGCAGCCGATTTAGTTTTGGGAGTACTCATTTCGTGGAGTTCTACCTATTTTGCAGTTAACAAATTCCTGCGGCTAAAATTCGACGAATTATTTTATTAGTTTTTACACTTTCAAGTTTTCAGCTAACTTTACGCAAAATTTCGAAAAAGATGGAAAAGAAATATTTTGAGAATATGGAAGGTTTTGCTCTGGGCAAAGAAAACCTGAAACTGATGCTTATCGGTCTGGCAATCATTATTGTTGGCTTTGTTTTAATGACTGGCGGAAAAAGTAATGACCCATCGGTTTTTAATCCTGAAATATTTAGTTTCCGTCGCATTACACTTGCTCCGATGGTAGTTCTTTTTGGCTTCCTTTTCGAAATTTATGCCATAATGAAAAAGCCAAAACCGGGTAAATAACTCACGGTTAACAAAGTCTTAATATTACCTGCCTTATTTAATTCCGGTAATACGTATTATTTGCTGCACAGATCGCTATCTTTGCGGCCCCCGAATCTGACCGGTTTCTTATATGCAAATCTCTAATTTTAAAGTGTTTCAGGATGGAAAAATCCTTTGAGGAGTATGATTTCCAAAAGGGTGAAATCCTTTTGTTCGATAAAGAATTGGATTGGACATCTTTTGACCTTGTACGGAAATTGAGGAATTTTTTGTGTCGGGCAACCGGTATAAAAAAACTGAAAGTTGGCCATGCCGGAACCCTCGACCCTAAAGCTACCGGATTAATGATTGTTTGTACCGGCAAGGAAACTAAGAATATAGATCTGATTCAGGCAAAAGAAAAGGAATATGTTGCAACCATCAAACTTGGGGCAACAACTCCTTCGTATGATCTGGAATCGGCTGAAGACGCGACCTTTTCTACCGACCATCTGACATTGGAACTTATTGAAGCGACGCTGAAAAATTTTATGGGTGAGATTGATCAGGTCCCACCTATTTTCAGCGCTGTAAAAATTGAGGGAAAACGCGCTTACGAACATGCCCGCAAAGGCAATGATATTGTGCTTCAACCCAAGAAAATCACCATTTCTGAGCTTGAAGTCCTTAACTTTTCGAACGACATAATCGTACTACGGATTGTATGCAGCAAAGGAACCTATATTCGTTCGCTGGCCCGCGATTTAGGAATAGCGCTTAATTCAGGAGCATATCTGGTTGGTTTATGCCGCACACGAATCGGAGATTTAAAACTGGAAGATGCCTGGGATTTGAAAAAATTTCTGGAAAAATTGACAGTAAACGAAACCAATTGAAAAACGGTCCGTAAAAGGCGGTTCTGCAACGAAGCTAACTAAGGTTATCCTGAAGGACAGACGCAAGTATCAAAAATTACTAACACTATAAATAGAATGAAGTTATCAAAGTTTAAATTCGATTTGCCGGAAGAATTAATCGCATTGCATCCTGCCGCAAACAGAGATGAGTCGAAATTATTGGTGCTGCATCGTGCAACCGGAAAAATTGAACACAGGATTTTTAAAGACATTGTTGAATATTTTGGCGACAAAGACGTGCTTATTTTCAACGACACCAAAGTTTTCCCTGCCCGTCTTTATGGCAACAAGGAGAAAACCGGTGCTGAAATCGAAGTTTTCTTACTTCGCGAGTTGAACCGTGAGCAGCGTTTGTGGGATGTGCTGGTCGATCCGGCCCGTAAAATTCGTATCGGGAATAAATTATATTTTGGCGAAGACGATTTGCTGGTGGCCGAAGTAATCGACAACACGACTTCGAGGGGACGTACCCTCCGGTTTTTGTTCGATGGTCCTTACGACGAGTTCAAGAAAACACTCTATGGTTTAGGCGAAACTCCGCTGCCCAAATTCATCAAGCGTTCAGTTACTCCCGAAGATAAGGATCGTTATCAAACCATTTTTGCCAAACACGAAGGCGCTGTGGCCGCTCCAACTGCAGGACTGCATTTTAGCCGCGAGTTGATGAAACGTCTGGAAATTACCGGTGTAAACTTCAGTTATGTTACTCTTCATGTCGGCCTGGGAAATTTCAGAAGCGTTGATGTTGAAGATCTGACAAAACACAAGATGGATTCGGAGCAAATCTGGATTTCGGAAGAAGCCTGTAATATTGTAAACGAAGCGAAAGATTCGCGCAAAAACATCTGTGCTGTTGGTACAACGGTTATGCGCACCATCGAAAGTTCTGTTTCAACACAGGGACACTTAAAACCTTATGAAGGTTGGACCAACAAGTTCATTTTTCCTCCTTATGATTTTAGTGTGGCCAACCGCATGATCACTAATTTCCATTTGCCACTTTCGACTTTGCAAATGATGGCTGCCGGTTTTGCCGGATACGATCATTTGATGAAAGCCTACAAAGAAGCAATTAAAGAAAAATACCGTTTCGGAACTTATGGCGATGCCATGTTGATTCTGTAACAATTACCAAAATACCGGAAGTAAAAAATCCCTGTCAGCCTTTGGGTGGCAGGGATTTTTAGTTCATACCACCAAAATTGACTGAAATGGAACCCATGTTATTTACCGATCCAAACATTCACCCAACCGACGAACTGGTGTTTTCGGTTATTGGCGAAAACAGCGTTTACTGGGAACAGCTTATCGAATATTTGTATGATAAGCATTTCGATATTACTGAAGAATGGCGGTATTACAGCGATGGTAAAAGCTGGCTGTACAGGGCGCTGCGAAAGAAAAATACTATTTACTGGATCAGGGTGACCGAAGATACATTCATTGTCAGTTTCTGGTTTGGCGACAAGGCTGAGCCTACACTCATGGCCAGTAGTCTTCCTGAAAGTCTCAAAGATGAATTCCGGAATGCAAAGCGGTATTCTCACAGCCGTTGTTTATCTATTGAAATACGCACAGCCGAAGACGTCCAGAATGCGATCGCTTTAGTTGAACTGAAAGTGAAAACGAAATAGGATTTGAGTGCAATAATATTTGGTTTTGATCACCCGTTTTAAACGAAAAAAGATGAAAGCACAAACTGCTCAGCACAACACCGAAACTAAAAAGTATATACTACCCCTGCTTATTTCAATAGTAATTACCTTGTTCTTGTTTTATATTGATGAGGGTTTTTACGATTTCAGATGGATGCTGAATATCGGAAACTGGATTGCATTTTTGGTATATGTGGCCGTTATTTATGCGGCACAACTTATTCTAACATTGCCCGTTTTTAAGGTTGCCCCCAATTTTTTAATAACTGTAACCAGATTTATACTGATTATTTTGGGTATTCTTTTCTTATGGTTCGTTATTTTTAAATAGTTGTAGAAAATTCTATCCGCCAATACTGGCCTTTATTCCTTTTTCCTGAAAGATAGCAATAGCCCGCATTTGCGCTTCTTTGGTTGGTTCTTCCAGAAGCTGAAATTCTTCCGGTCGGCCTAATTTTTGGTATTTCGTCTGTGCAATTTTGTGGTAAGGCAACAGGTTCACTTCTTTCTTTTCTCCTGAAAGCGCAGCAACAAAACGGGCGGTTGCTTCCATGTTTTCAGCGTCATCGTTCACTCCTCCAACCAGCGGAATCCGGATGATGATTTTAACTCCGGTTTCGGCCAGCAGCTTCAGGTTCTCCAGAATTTTTTCGTTCGGAACTCCGGTCCATTTCCGGTGTTTCTCCAAATCCATCATTTTCAGGTCGTAAAGAAAAAGGTCGGTTCGTTTGGCAACATCCAAAATGATTTCAGTATTGGCTAATCCAGCTGTATCAACAGCACGGTGAATTCCGCGCTTGCCGCATTCATCGAGCAGTTCGATCAGAAACCGGGATTGCAGCAAAGGTTCGCCTCCTGAAAATGTCACTCCTCCGCCCGACTGATCAAAGAAAATACGCTCTTTCTCAATCTCGTTCATGATCTGGTCAACCGACATCGTGTAACCCGACATTTCGATGGCTTTGGTTGGGCAAACTTCAGCACACCGGCCATTCATTTTGCAAAGTTCGGCATCGGTAATAATTCCTTCCGAAGTCAACGTGATTGCCTTTTCGGGACAAGCCATCACGCAAGTTCCACACCGGATGCACTTCGCCGGGGCATACATCCGCTCGGTTTCAGACGAAATACTTTCCGGATTATGGCACCAGGCGCAGTTCAGGTTACAGCCTTTCAGGAAAATGACAATCCGGATGCCCGGACCATCGTTGATGGCGTAACGTTTTATATCGAAGATAAAAGGAGTTTGCATGAAAATATGAATTTCAAATCCCAGACATTTATGTTGTTTTAATCTATTCCGTCCGAAGAAATGGTTATACTTTTTTCGACCTGTTACCGCGGACGATTTTTTTTGTTTTCAATCATGTCCGTCCCATAAATGGGACGGCAAAGGATAGACTTCTGCATGAGCTCAGTTAGATACTCAACACTCATTCAATGCGCTGATATCCTTTGCCGTTCACTTTAGTGAACGGACATTGCAGGAAGGGGACTCCTAAAACCCATCGTTTTCGGTGCGTTCAATCACTTCCTGCTGAAGGTCGGCATTCATATCGTTGAAATAGTCGCTGTAACCGGCCATACGCACCATCAGGTCTTTATAATCCGACGGACAAGCCTGTGCTGCCAGCAAAGTGGCGGTATCAACAATATTAAACTGAATATGGTGACCTCCCAATGTAAAATAGCTGCGGATGAGATGACCCAATTTTTTGACATCTTCCTCCTTTTTCAGCAGGCTTGGCAGAAAGCGTTGGTTCAGCAAGGTTCCGCCCGATTTGACATGATCGAATTTAGTTAATGACTTGATGACCGCCGAAGGACCGTGCGTGTCGGCGCCATGCGATGGCGAAGTTCCGTCGGAAATGGATTTGCCAGCCAGACGCCCGTTGGGTGTGGCTCCCATCACTTTCCCAAAATAAACATGGCAAGTGGTTGAGAGCATGTTCAGGTGATATTTTCCACCGGGCTTGATGTTTGGTTTGCCATCAATAGCTGCAACCAAATCGTCGTAAACTTTCACGGCAATCGAATCGGCATAGTCGTCATCGTTTCCGAAGAAGGGCGTGCGATTCATGATCGTTTGACGCAAAACTTCTTCGCCTTTAAAGTCGTTCAGAACAGCTTTTAAAACCCGATCCATGCTGAAGGTCTGATCTTCGAACACATGTTTCTTCAATGCAGCGAGACTGTCAGTTACAGTTCCCAGTCCGCAGCATTGAATGTAACTGGTGTTGTAGCGCGGTCCACCGTCGTAATAATCTTTTCCACGGCTCACACAATCTTCGGTGACAATCGAAAGGAAAGGAGCCGGGGCATATTTGGCGAACATACGGTCGATGTAATTGCTCACCCGCATTTTCAGGTCAACTACAAAATCGAGCTGTTTCAGGAAAGCCGCATAAAGTTCATCGTAGTTTTTGAAGGTTCGTGGATCGCCGGTTCCGGGACCAACCCGAATTCCGGTAACCGGATTGATACCGTTATTTAAAGTGACTTCGATGATTTTCGGAACATTGAGGTAGCCGGTGAGCAGGTAGGCTTCTTTGCCAAATGCACCTACTTCAATGCAACCGCTGCATCCGCCTTCGCGGGCGTCGGTGAGCGATTTGCCCTGGCGCATCAGTTCCTGAACATACACATCGGGATTAAAAACCGACGGATAACCATGTCCCTGACGAATTACCCGTGTTGCGGCGTGCAGAAATTTATCCGGAGTTTTGGCGCTGATGTGTACCGAACTTCCGGGCTGAAGAATATGCAGCTCCTCAACCACTTCGAGCATGATGTACGAGACTTCGCTGGTTCCGTCGCTGCCGTCGTTTTTGATGCCGCCAATGTTGATGTTGGTGAAATCGTTATAGGTTCCGCTTTCGCGGGCTGTGATTCCCACTTTTGGCGGCGCCGGATGATTGTTCACTTTGATCCAGAAACAGGAAATCAGCTCTTTGGCCTGTTCGCGGGTGAGCGTTCCGTCGGCAATTCCCTGGTTGTAGAAAGGAGCCAAATGCTGGTCGAAATGCCCGGGATTCATGGCATCCCAACCGTTTAGCTCGGTAATGGTTCCGAGGTGAACAAACCAGTACATCTGGATGGCTTCCCACAGGTTGCGCGGCGCATTGGCCGGAACCCAGCGGCAAACTTCGGCTATTTTCAGGAGTTCGGCTTTTCGGGCTGAATCGGTTTCGGTAGCAGCCATTTCATCGGCAAGTGCGGCATGG
>JAHEYU010000036.1 GCA_023251435.1 Bacteroidota bacterium | reverse complement strand
CTGACGTATTACGAGAAAATTGCTCCACATCTTAATGAACCGCTGTATACGAGAACCGTACGTACAGTGGTGTGAGAGGCGCACTCCGTCAGCTAACTACTGGCGGAGCCGTCTACTCGATCAGTAACTGAAAAGCTTTTGACTTAGCCAAATACGGCGAACAGAATACGCAATTAATAATCAAAACCTAACCAAATGAATAAACTGAAAATCAGCATCGTTTCAACGCTCTTGCTTTTGTTGACTATGAACTTACAGGCACAGATTCTGAAAACAGAATGCCTTACTTCGAAAATAAATCAGTACCAAAAAGCCGAATGGCAAATTGAACTGAAATCAGACTGGACGAATCCTTACGCTGCTTCCGGGATTACTTTAGACATGCTAATTACTTCTCCTTCGGGCAAAAAACTGATGCTGCCTTGTTTTTATGAATCAGGAAATTCGGGTGAAACCTCCATCTGGAAAGCCCGTTTTACCCCGCGTGAAAGCGGTGTGTATTCTTATCAGTTTGAACTGAAAGAAAAAGGTAAAGTAGTTTCGACAGGACCGAAAACTGAATTCAAGGTAAATGCAACGAAAGCCAAAGGATTCCTGAATCCGAACGATTGGTGGACTTTTCGCTACGACAATGGCGAACTTTTCCGCGGGATTGGTGAAAACATCTGCTGGGAATCGCGCGATGAAGACGACTCGAAATATTTTGAATCGTTGCACGAAGACAAGCGGTTCAACTATGATTTTATGCTGAAAAAGCTGGCTGCCAGCGATGGTAATTTCTTCAGGGTGTGGATGATTTACTGGAACCTGCCCGTTGACTGGAAAAACGTAAAAAATAACAGCCGTTACCAAAATACCACTTCACCATACAACGAAAGCGGGATGAAACGAATGGACTGGCTGGTAAATCTTTCCGACTCGCTCGGCATTCACATGATGCTGGCGCTCGAAAGTCATGTGGGTTTTATGGGAGATGGCTGGAACATGAGCAGTTACAACGTTGCCAATGGCGGACCGGCCAAAACACCGCTTGAATTTTTCACACTTCCGGAAGCACGCGCGCAATACAAAAACAAACTTCGCCTGATGGTGGCGCGTTACGGTTACAGCCCTTCGATTGCTGCCTGGGAGTTTTTTAACGAAATCGACAATGCCATGTACCACGGAAAACCCGAAGACAGGATTCCTGATGAGATAATTACCGACTGGCACAACGAAATGAGTACATTTCTGAAAGACATTGACCCTTTCCAGCACATGGTTACCACAAGCATTTCGCACCGCGATGTTGCCGGAATGAATGACCTGAAGAACATCGACATCAACCAAAAACACATCTATAAAAACACAGCCGGAATACCCGAAACCATTCGCAGTTACACCCAAAAACACAACAAACCCTACGTAATTGGCGAGAGCGGCTACGAGTGGGACTGGAGCAAAAACTTCAACGATTTTGCTGATGAAATGGATGGTGATTTCAAGCGTGGTTTGTGGCTGGGATTGTTCAGCCCAACGCCCGTTTTGCCAATGAGCTGGTGGTGGGAATTCTTCGAAAAGCGGGGTATGATGAGCTATTTCAGGCAGGTGAGCGAAATGAACAAAATCATGCTCGAAGCCGGTAAAGGAAAGTTTGAATCGTTTGAGGTGAAGACCAATCGAAATGGAGTTCAGGCTTATGGAGTACGCTGCGGGAAAAAGAGTTTCATTTACCTGTACAATTCAGGTTCAGCAGCCAAAAACCTTCAAATCAGTGGCATTCCGGAATCAAAAACCAAAGGAAAAATGAGCCTGTTTGATGGTGAAACGGGGAAATACAGCACCGTGAAATTTGTTGAATTGCCCGATAATAGCCTGAAGATTGACCAAATTCAACTTCCGGCGAAAGGCAATGCAATTTTAATACAGGACTAACCAAAACAAAAACCATGAACAAACAACAGCAAATATGCACTCTTAAAAATGGTTCGCATCAAGGGATAAGCATTTTCATTTTTAGGAATCCTATCAATTTCTATTGATGCCAAAATGGAACAAAATCCAGGCTATGCCAAATAATCAGGAAATCTATCCAAAACTTATAAAAAAGGAAAAATTATGGAACGAAGAAAATTTATAAAAAGCACTTCACTGGCTGCCGCAGGAGGTTTAACCATTCTAAACTTTCCGGTTTTTGGAAAAAATGCTCCTAGCAATAAAGTGATTGTTGCGGTAATGGGCGTAAACAGCCGCGGAGCTTATCATGCCGAAAAGTTTTCCGGTATTCAGGGAGTTGAGGTAGGCTACATCTGCGATGTGGAAGACGGCGCCATCAAAAAGGGACTGGCAGCGGTGAAGGGTGCATCGCGTGTTCCTACCATCGAAAAAGACATCCGTAAGTTGGTGGCAAAAACCGATTTCGATGCTTTGGTAATTGCTGCTCCCGATCATTGGCATGCTCCTGCAGCCCTGCTCGGTGTTTCAAACGGAAAACATGTGTACGTTGAAAAGCCTTGCAGTCACAATCCCAACGAAAGTGAAATCCTGATTCAGGCACAAGCCAGATACGGAAAAATAATTCAGGTCGGGAGCCAGCGACGTTCGTTCCCTACTTTAATAGAAGCTGTAAAGCAGGTTCGTGCCGGATTGATCGGAAACCCCTACATGGCTAAAGGCTGGTACACCAATTCGCGCAAGTCAATTGGCGTTGGCAAAGTAATCACTGTTCCTTCCTCACTCGATTGGAATTTGTGGCAGGGACCAGCTCCCCGAAAAGATTTCAAGGACAATCTGGTGCATTACAACTGGCACTGGTTCTGGCACTGGGGAACAGGCGAGGCATGCAACAACGGAAATCACGAGTTGGATTGTTGCCGCTGGTTTCTGGGTGTCGATTTTCCGACTAAAGTTACTTCGGCAGGTGGCCGGTATGCCTTCAAAGACGATTGGGAAACGCCAGATACGCAAATCGCATCGTTCGAATTTGGCGACCAGAAAACCATTACCTGGGAGGGACGTAGCTGTAATTCATTCCCGATTGAAGGCAATGGCCGCGGCTTCATTATTTATGGAGACAAGGGTACACTTGTGAATTTTGGTGGCGAAGACTACAAAGTTTACGATGCGTCGAACAAGCTTGTAAAGGAGATTAAATCTGATATGAAGGTTGATCCAAATAATACGGTAAGCGCCAGCGGAGATGCTGATTTGTACCACCTGAATAATTTTATTGAGGGCATTCGGGGTAATGAAAAGGTAACTGCACCCATTGAAGAAGGTCACAAAAGTGTGCTAATGTGTCATTTGGCCAATATTGCACAGCGAACAGGTTCAAGCTTGCGAACCGATCCAAAGAATGGTCACATTATCGGCAATAAAATGGCCGAAGAACTGTGGGGCCGTAGCTACGAAAAGGGCTGGGAAATGAAACTCTAAAAACAACGAACTGACCGGAGGAAAGACTTCCGGTCAGTTTTTTTCAATCATTTTACGATTTTAAAATATTATATCAATGATTTACCGAATATCATTTTTAATTCTTCTCCTGATCGGAGTTGAAACACTTTACGCTCAAAAGAACAAACCGATTTTTCCGCAAACACCCGGAATGGTTTCATTTACATACCGGAACAGCTTTACCATAGAAGTTTCTGCAACACTGGATACGTTGAAAAACCTTGGTATTAAGGACATGGAATTTTCAAATCTTTTCGGGATGAAAGCTGCTGATATACGGAAAATGCTTGACGATCGCGGCATGTTTTGTTCTTCGTTCGGAGTAAGCTATCCCGATCTGACGACTAAAACCCGCGAAGTGGGCGAGAACGTAAAAATATTGGGAGCAAAGTATGTCCGCGTGGCCTATATTGCTCATGAAGGAATTTTTACTCAGGAAATGGCACAGAAAGCCGTGGAAAATTTTAATACGGCAGGTAAAGTTCTGAAAGACGAATTTGGAATCACATTTTGCTACCACAATCATGGGTACGAATTTGTACCCTACGAAAACGGTACACTCATGGATTATATCATTCAGAAAACAGATTCAAAATATGTAAGTTTTGAAATTGATATTTTATGGTCGTTCATCCACGGGCAGGATCCGGTAAAACTAATTGCAAAATACCCCGGGCGTTTTAAACTGATGCACCTGAAAGACCTACGAAAAGGTGCTGAATTAAATGCTTCAGGAGGAACGGCTGTTGAAAACGATGTGGCACTCGGGAGCGGACAACTTGATATTCCTTCCATTTTGAAAGCAGCGAAAAAGGCCGGAATCAAACATTATTACATCGAAGACGAAAGCCCGGCTTACGCCAAACAGGTACCGCAATCGATGGACTATTTGAAAAGCCTGAAATACTAGGTGTGCCTTTTTCATCAGGTAGGTAAATTGTCAGTGGAAAGAAAACACATTAATCCCGGCGAATCGGGATTAATGTGTTTTCTTTTGTGAGTAACAAATAGGAACTATTATATTTAAATATTGTCAAGTGATGAATGTATTTTAAATGCTTAATTACAATACTTTATCAATAAAAAGTAATTGAATTATTGAATAACAATATGTGCTAATTAAAATGAATTTTGAATTAGGGTTATATGATCTTTTGTAGTTTCAGAAAGTCTGGCACCTGTAGAACATGACTGGATGATGTTTGAGTGGTTTTAATTTTCATCAATTAAAGTGAAAAATTGCTTTTAATTGTTCGATTTTAAAGATTTTCAAAAGATATAATTGTTTAATTCAATTAGCTTTGGGGTATAAACTATAAACTGAACTGATACTAAATTTAACGCACAATGAAAAATAAATTACATCTGCGAACGCTTTTTGTTTTCACATTTTTGCTTATCTGGGGATCGGTGTATGCTCAAATCCCGGCCGGAGGTACCATTGTAAATTCTGTTACAGGAACCACCTACCAGAAAATTGGCAAAGGTACTTTGTCGCTGGTTACAGTTACTGGTCAGCCTTTTACAACAGCGCTTCGGTATGTTACAGGAACTGATATTCTGAATTTCTGGGATGCCCAGATTCAATTTCCGTCGGTTGTTGGAATTGCTGCAAACGATGTTATTTTGGTTACATTTTATGCCAGAACAATCTCTTCTGTTCAGGAAGCAGGAGAAGGTGCTGTTCATGTTGTAATTGAGAATGCAACTACTTACGATAAGGAAATTTCAACAAAGCTCACAATTGGCAAAGAGTGGAAACAGTATTATGCATCGGTTAAATGCAAGTCAACCTGGACCACAGCTCTGACCCGTTATGCTTTATTTACTGGTTATGCGTCGCAAACCATTGAGGTTGCCGATGTTAAATTTCTGAATTATAAGAATTTACTTACCGTAAACGATTTGCCGGTTACTGAAATTACATATTCTGGTCAGGCGGCAGATGCGGCGTGGCGGGTAGCAGCAACCAACCGGATCGACCAGATTAGAAAAGGGAAAGTGGATATTGTGGTAAAGGATCAGCTTGGAAACGTTGTGAAGGATGCTGCGGTTTCCATCGAAATGGTAAGGCACCAGTTTGGCTTCGGAACTGCCATTCCGGCCAGCGTTTTCCTGTCGAATTCTGTTTTTAGAAATAAAGTATATGAACTTTTTAATGAGGTTGTTTTCGAGAACGACTTGAAATGGCCTCAGTTTAATATCAATTCAACACTTAATATCCGCAGATCGCTTGATTCTCTCGACCGTCATAAGATACCAGTTCGCGGTCACAATGTGATTTGGCCATCATGGAAATTTACGCCAACCTCCTTGAAAGCCCTTGAAACAAATCCGGCTTCTTTGCGCACTACCATCGAAAAACGCATTGATGAGGTTACTCAATTTACAAAAGGAAGGTTGAATGACTGGGATGTAATTAATGAGCCTTATTCAGAAAAAGATATAATGGCTATTTTGGGCGATGAGGTAATGGCCGACTGGTTTAAAAGGGTTCGGCAAAACGACAGTGCAGTTAAACTATACCTGAATGATTATGGAATTCTAAGTGGAGGCGGATCGGATACCAAAAAGCAGGATTATTATTACAATCTGGTAAAGTATATCGATGAAAAAGGTGGAAAGGTTGACGGAATCGGGATGCAGGGACATTTCGGAAGCGATCTCACGTCCATCACCAAAGTATATTCCATTCTTGAACGTTTTGCTACTTTGGGAAAGGAGATTAAGATTACAGAGCACGATATAAATGTTTCTCAAAGGGTTGTGCAGGCTGAATATACCCGTGATTTTATGACCATTGTTTTTAGTCATGCATCAGTAAAATCGTTCCTTTTTTGGGGCTTTTGGGCCAATAGTCACTGGCTGCCCGATGGCGCATTTTTCAATTCAGACTGGACCATCAGACCACATGGCGAAGCATACAAAGAGCTGGTTTTTAATCAGTGGTGGACGAAAAAAACAGATAAAACTACCGATTCGCAGGGAAATGTATCGTTCGAAGGATTTTTAGGTACTTACAAATACACGGTAAAATCAGGCGGAAAAGAAATCACTGGAACGTTTAATGTCAATAATTCCAACAAAAGCGGAATATCCAATTCTGTAGTATTGAAAATGGAAAATTATGTGCTGGGTGATAAAAATCTCCGTCAAAATTCCTTCAAAGTTTACCCGAATCCATTTAAAGGTTCTTTTGTGCTGGAAACAAGTGATTTGCAAATTGGCGAAACTACTGCCGAACTTTTCAACGCTCATGGGCAAAGTGTATTCCTGAAAAAATTGGAGAATTCAGCAGGAAGAACTATTATCCAGGTTGCTAATCCCGGATTTTACACTCTTAGGGTGAGCAATGAAAATGAGGTAAAGGTTTTTAAGCTAAGTGGAAACTAAAATATACATAAGGAAAGTAACTTCCGGACTAATTTACAGTTTTATTGCTCTCCACCAATCTGCGACGGGTTTTCGCCAAATTCTTTTTTGAAGCAGGTGGTGAAATAATTCGGATCGCTAAAGCCTGTCAAATAAGCAACTTCCGAAACCCGTGCATCTTTTTGGCGGATAAGTTCCCAGGCTTTTTTCAATCGGATGGTTTTAATCAGGTTATTGGGTGTGGAGCCGGTCAGCGATTTTATCTTCCGGTTTAACTGGGTACGGCTAACAGTAAAATGGTCAGAAATCATATCGATATTCAAATCAGGATTGACCATGTTTTTTTCGATGTAACTCTTCAGATTCAAGATAAAATCAATATCTTTTTGAGGTATTGTGTTTTCATTTTCATCGGCAGGTTCAACTCTCAAAAACTTGTACCGAAGTTTTTTCCTGTTTTCCAGAACCGATTGTAAAACGGTGTCTAATAATTCAATGTCAAACGGTTTGGTTACATAGGCATCGGCACCGGTCGAAAGTCCTTCGATTTGCTGTTCAACAGCACTGTTGGCGGTTAGCATAACCACCGGAATATGCGACGTGTCAAAATTTTGGCGAATCTCCCTGCAAAATTCATATCCGTTCATGTTTGGCATCTGCACATCGGTTAAAATCAGATCCGGATTGATTTCCATCGCGATCTCCAAACCTCTCTTCCCGTCTTCTGCCTGATCAACTTTATACGCTTTTTTAAAGTGCCCGACTAAATAATTGCGAAGTTCAGAATTGTCTTCTACAATCAGAATTCGTGGACGATTATAGAATTTCTGTTCAGCTTCTTTTTCTAATGGAAAATCCGTCTTTTGTTTTATTCCGGCGGATAAAGGAAGTTGGTTTTCCGTGTTTTCTGTTTCTACTTCGGCATAATGATCTTTATCGGCAGGAATTGTAATGCGAAAAGTGGTGCCGGCATCTGGAATTGAATCTACCAGAATTTCACCATGATGCAAATCAACCAGCTCTTTTACTATAGAAAGTCCAATCCCGGTTCCTTCCTGGGCTGTTTTTTTACCGTTGCGAACCTGATAAAAATGGTCGAATATTTTGGCCAGATCAACTTCAGCAATTCCAATTCCTGTATCTTTTACGATCAGTTCCAGTACTTTTTTTCCATCCTGAATTTTCACTTTAGCTCCCAAAAAGATAGTACCGCCATTCCCGGTAAACTTAACAGCATTGGATAGTAGGTTCCAAAGTATTTTTTCAACCTTTCTGACATCAATAAATACGGTATATTCAGCGTTGGCGCTCCATTCCAAATTCACCGACTTATTTTTGCATTCCTCTTCAAATGCCAGAAATATTTCCTCTATAAGTTCCTGTATGTTTGTTTCCGAGACCTTTAATGCAAATTGTTTTTGCGTAAGTTTCCTGAAATCAAGTAAATCTGAAATCAGATTATACAGTCGCCTTGAATTACGCCGGATAAGCATAAGTTTATTTACTTGTTCCGGATTCAGATTTTTTGATTGAATTAAATCATTAACAGGTGCGTCAATTAGTGTTAGTGGTGTTTTCAGGTCGTGTGAAATGTTGGTGAAAAAGGCCAGTTTTTTTTCCGTGAGCTCATGCTCTTTCTGAACTTTGTATTCAGATATTTCCACCTCTTTTCGTAGCTGAACCCGATTGGTATAGATCGTGAGCAACAGATAAGCGATACCCGAAAATAAGCCAATATATCCGGCAAAGGCGTACCAGCTTAGATACCAGGGCGGATTAATCCGAATAATAAGTTGGGTAGGTGGGGTGTCATCGAAATTTGTGTTTGATGCGTTTTTTACCTCAAACACATAATTCCCGGGCGATAAATTGGTGTAATTGATGTGGTTGGTTTCGCTCAGAAAAGTCCACTCCTTTTCCAGGCCAATCATCCGGTAGCTGTAATTGTTGTATTTAGGTAAATCCTTGTTCCGGGTAAAAAAGTGAATTGTAAACGAGTTCCGGCTAAAAGGAAGTTTTATTTCAGTTGTTTCTTCCAGCGGAGCGGTTAAGAATTGTTTGCCATCCGGATTTCTGATGCTTTGGTTCTGAAACGTAATATCTGAAATGATGACTTCTGTTTTTGTGGTGTCGGTTACGACATTGGCCTGATTAACGATGGTGAACCCGGCTACCGAACCAAAAATGATGCGGCCATCATCTGTTTTTGCCGAATTCCGTTCGGTAAATTCGTTGGCCGGAAGTCCATCCCGATGATTGAAGTTGAGAATTTGTCCGGTTTTCATTTCAAAGCGGCAAAGACCGGCAATCGAGCTGATCCACAGAAATTGATCATCAACCGATTCGATTCGTATCAACGAATTGGTGACAAATCCATCTTTAACAGTCCATTTTTTCAAATCCGAACCATCTGCTGATATTCGGATTAATCCATCAGTTCTGGTCGTGAACCAGTAATTTCCACTTTTATCATTGTAAAAATCGTTCCTCCAGAAACTGATTTTTCTGTTCATTTCCTGAAAGCAGTTTTCCATCCTGTTTTCTTTGAAATTTAACCGGTACAGGCCTGAATCGGAGTTGAGTACCAGCATTTCACCCTTTTGATTTTCGCGTATCGAATTAATTTGAAAATGGCTGATTTTTTTTGAATCGTGTATCAAATTTAAGGTTGAAAATGTTTCCGTTTTCAAATCAAAATTTAGCAGACATTGATCCTGATACTGCGTGCCAATTACCAGATTGGTGTTGTTATAATTTTGTATCAGCACTATTTGCTGCATTTCTTCAGGATTGTTGCTGCATGGATGAAAGGCTTTCTGAAATTGGAAGTCCGAAGAATATTTTCCAAGAAGGCCGTCGTTGGTACCTAACCATAAATTCTTTTCCTTGTCGCTACTAATGCCTAAAACTTTTACACCTCCGAGCTCACTTCGCATCCGTTCCATCGAAAAATTGGTAAATACATTTTTACGTTCATCCAAAACTGACATACCGTAATTGGTTCCGAAGCAGATGATTCCATTCTTTGCATAAACAGCTACTCCTTCGCTGGCCACCAGTGAATTTAGATTTCCATTTTCAGGAACAATATTCGTGAATAATGAATTGTCGGGAAGGATACAGGTTAATCCGGCTCCATAGGAAGCGATCCAGATTTCGTGATTGATTCCATGGAAAATATCGTAAATACTGTTGCTGCTTATCGATTGATTTTTGTTCTGATTCCGGTTCAAAGTTCTGGAATATTTCAAGTTCGCATCGAGTACAATGATTCCGTTTCCGTCGGTGGCAAGCCAGATCTCATCATCAACCCGGACTATTTTTTTGAAGTTGTGGTGATTTTCGATCACAATAGTTGTGAGGCTTCCATCGGTCTTTTTTACGAATAACTGACCATTCCGGCAACCAAAGAATAAATTGCCATCAATAGAACTGATAACAGAAACGGAATAACCGTCGAGGATACTATCTGAAGCAGTTTGGAATCCACTTTTGCGGCTTAGAAGTTTTGCCCCGTTTTTCTTTGTACTTTGCCAAATGCCCTCTTCGGTAAGACAAAAATTCAGGAGATCATTTTCGATTTTAACCTCCGTATTTCCAGAAGCTGAATTCTTTTGAATTAGTCTGGCATGGAGTGAATAGATTTCACCATTATCTTCCTGAATTTTTTGGATATAACCTGTTGACCGGAGCTCGAAAAAATTGGTAATTCTATTGTAGACATACAACCCATTATTTCCTCCAACCCAAAGGTTATTTTTTGAATCAATGTACAAGCAATTTATAAGTCTGCCTTTAAACTGATCATAGGTGGCAAATGTATTTCCATCGTATCGGGCCAGGCCGTTTCCGGTACCAACCCAGATGTACCCATATTTATCCTGCTCAATGCAGGTGGTAATGTTTCGGGGTAGTCCGTCTATATCGGTATAATACACGAATTTTTGCCGCTCCTCCGAAAAAAGGAACAGGGAAGACATAAGCTGAAAAATAATAATTACAGCCGAAAACCTTATTCGTTGCTGAAATATCATTCGGATTGTCATTTGCGGGTTGAATGTTTACTAATCATTCCTGATTTAATAACCGGATTCTGCTTTTTTAAATACGATTCATTTATTGAATTGGGGTCAAAAATGGGTTTTTATTGTTGAATTTTAAAGATTTCGAAATTTATTTTTAAGAATGGGTAAAAGTGCCAGATTTTAATCCGGTGAAAAATAAAATCATTTCCGATTTAACCATTTCCGATTTACAATTGGTTCAATGCGGTTATATTCGTTTCATTCAGGATATCTTTCTGCAATTAAATCATTAATCCAACCAGCAAATAATTCATCCGGGAATGTGGGCATTTCACTTTTGCGAAAACGATCCAATTGCAAGTTCTTTTGGTTGAATAATCCAGATTTTTAGTTCAATTTTCAAGAAGCCAGTGGTCATATTCACATAGTTTTGAAGGCAATATTGTAAAAAGAACGGTAGTGTTTTATATCGATGGATTGAAGTAAAAACCACCGGACAACATTATTAACAAAAGCAATTAAAAACTTATGGAAAAAAATTCGAATTATTACTCTTCCTGGGTAAGGAAGAAACCGAATGTTGTTTTACTTAAAATGAAGCTCTTGACCATCATCTTCCTTGCTGTATCGATGTCGCTATCTGCAAGTAGTTATGATGATGTATTGGGAAGTCCTGATTTGTTTAATGGAAAATCAGAGCAGGGACAAGTCCTCAAAAAGTCGCTCAAAGGAAAAGTTGTTGATACCAATGGCGAATCAATCCCCGGAACAACTGTCATGGTTAAAGGTTCCACTACCGGAACCATTACCGACGGCGATGGTAATTTTATCATTCAGGTAGCTCCTGATGCCAAAATCCTGGTTTTTTCATTTGTGGGTTTTACATCTTTGGAAGTTCCGATTGGCAATAAGGCCAGTTTTTCGGTAGTACTCGAAGAGCAGACTGTTGGCATTGAAGAAGTTGTGGCAGTAGGTTACGGAACGCAAAAGAAAGCCAGCGTTGTTGGTGCCATTACCAATACAACAAGTAAGGAACTGGCACGTACTGGAGGAGTCTCTAACCTTGGGATGGCACTCACCGGTAATTTACCGGGTGTAACCACCATTCAGGTATCAGGACAACCCGGACGAACCGATCCTAAAATATACATTCGCGGACAATCGACCTGGAACGGTGGAGAACCCTATATTCTCGTGGATGGTGTCGAACGCAAAATGAATGATCTCGACATGAGCGAGGTCGATAATGTTTCGGTACTGAAAGATGCTTCGGCAACTGCAGTTTACGGTGTGAAAGGGGCCAATGGGGTTATCCTGATCACGACCAAACGAGGCGTTAAAGGAAGACCGGTTTTAAGTGTCTCCGCGAATTCGACCCTGAAGATTCCTTCACGGATGGTGGACAAACTAGATTCGTACGATGCATTGATGCTTCGGAACGAGGCCGTCGAGCGTGAAGTTTCGATCAGCGAAAGTTCTTGGGCCGATTATACCCCTCGGACGATTATCGAACGTTACCGCAATCAGGCTAACCTGAAATATCCTGAAGCCTATCCGAATGTTGATTGGCAGGATGTGATGGTGAAACGTGTCGCTGCCGATAAGCACGTAAACCTTAGTGTAAGTGGTGGAACCGATTTCGCCAAATATTTCAGTTCGCTGTCGTATCTGAATGAGGGCGATTTACTGAAACCCATCAGCGACGACTTGGGGTACAAGCCTGGTCTGGGGTACGATCGTTTTAACTTCAGGAGTAATCTGGATTTAAACCTGACCAAAACAACCAGCCTGAAGATAAACCTGGCCGGAGTTTACAGCGTTGCAAAAGATACCTATAGTTTTAAGGCAAATGAATTTGACGATGAACTTCGGATTTTGATTTCGGCACACATGACTCCTCCCGATTCGTATCTTCCCCGATACAGCGATGGACGATGGGGCAAGAGTCCGCTGAATAAGCAAAGTTTGATGAATTCGGCACAGATTCTGGCCAATTCTGGCGTTCGCCGGACCATGACCACCAACCTGACTTCGGATTTTTCGCTGACACAGAAGTTGGATTTCATCACCAAAGGATTGAGTGCCACGGCCAACCTGTCGTTCGACAACAATTTTACTTCGGTTGGCGGAACATACAATCAGGACAGCAATGCCAAAACCAAGTACATCAGTCCCGACATTGAAGATATGCCTGCCGGTGGTGATCCGAATGCTTACATCATCCTCGATCCGATCGTTGGGCTGAATCAGTTCGATTTTGTGGTTCAACCCTGGACCTTGAGGGATGAAGATGCCGATGGTTATTTAAGTCGTTTAAGGCGTCGCCTGTTTTATCAGGCTCAGTTCAATTATGCCCGAACCTTCGGGATGCATGATGTTACTGCTACCGGAGTATTTAACCGCGAACAACTGGCTACCGGAAGTGAGTTCCAGCGCTATCGCGAAGACTGGGTATTCCGCACTACCTATAATTTCGACAACAGATACTTCGCCGAATTCAATGGCGCTTACAACGGTTCCGAAAAATTCTCTTCCAGCTACCGTTTCGATTTTTTTCCGTCGGCAGCTGTGGGTTGGACCATTTCGAACGAGAAATTCATGAAAAATATGACCTGGCTTGATAAGCTGAGATTACGTTATTCGTATGGTTTAATTGGAGACGACAACATCAGTCAGCGCTGGTTGTACGATACACAATGGAGTTACGGAACATCTGCATTCATTAATGAAAACGCAGGTGTAAACAGTCCTTACACCTGGTATAAGGAATCGGTTATTGGAAATCCTGACATTCACTGGGAAAAAGCCTCAAAATCGAATCTGGGATTGGAGATAGCTGTTCTGGAAAATATGCTTTCAGCCAATTTCGAATACTTTACCGAAGACCGTACCGATATTTTACTGGGTGGAGGTAGCCGTGTTCTTCCGGTTTATTTCGGAGGTACACCTCCAACAGCCAATGTTGGACATGTTTCGAAAAAAGGATATGAAATCGAACTCAGGTTCGATAAACGCTGGAGTAAAGGATTGCACATTTGGGGAACGACAAGCGTAACAAATGCCGTGGATAAAATTCTCTACAAGGAAGAACCTGAATTGAAAGATTCCTATTTAAAGGAACAAGGTTTCCAGATCGGACAGACCAGAACCCAGATTACCGATGGCTTTATCAACAACTGGAACGAGCTTTATGCCAGTACTCCTTATTCTGCCAGCGATCAGTTTAAACTCCCAGGCAACTACAACATTATTGACTTTAACGGCGATGGTGTAATCGACGGAAATACCGATACAGCCCCGTATGGTTTTTCGAACCGTCCGCAAAATGCCTATAACCTTTCATTTGGCGCCGATTACAAAGGCTTTAGTTTTATGCTTCAATTCTATGGCGTAAACAATGTAAACCGTTTTGTAGGTCTTGGAGATTTTGGCGACAATTTAAACATTGCCTATACCCATGCACTCGATTTCTGGTCGAAAGACAACCTGGATGCAAGTTCTTTTCTTCCACGATTCCGTCAGCAGACTGGATTTAACAAAGGCAATTATTTTCAATACGATGGTTCGTATGTCCGTTTAAAAACTGCCGAAGTGGCCTACACCTTCGAAGGCGCACTTCTGAAACGAACAGGCCTTTCTTCTCTGAAACTTTATGTGAACGGGAATAATTTATTCTTCTGGTCTGATTTACCCGACGACCGCGAACAGGGATATGAACAGTTTGGTTCGTACCCATCTCCTAGCAGGATAAACCTGGGTCTTGACCTTAAATTTTAATAGCAGAAACGATGAAAAATATACTGAATACATTAAAAGCAGGTCTGATTGTACTTGTTTTTACCATGGGACTTACCCTGGAGAGTTGCGAGGAATACCTCGACAAGGCTCCTGAAGCTACCATCACAGCCGCTGATGCCTTTAATACTTTTGTAAGTGCACAGGGTTTTGTTGAAGAACTTTATGCCTGCATTATCAATCCGGCCATGGTAAACTGGCAGGATGACTTCCATTTTGCCGATGAATTTTTGATGAACATCACCTGGATGCCCGGAACCGGCTTCGACAATGGCGATTATTGGGTCTGGCAAACCGCTTATTCGTATTTTAAAACAGCGGGCACCATAGATACCAGCCCAACTAATCCAAGATCCAAAGGGTTATGGCCTTTGTCGTGGTATGGAATCCGAAAATGTAACCTGGGTCTGGCCAATGTGGATTTGATGATCAATGCCACTCAGGAAGAGCGGGACATCATTAAAGGACAGTTGTTGTTTTTCAGGGGCTATTTTTATCATGAACTGATGATTGCCTGGGGTGGAATGCCTTACATCGACAAGGTTCTGCAGCCAACCGAAGAAATGAGACTTCCACGTTTGAACTACCGTGAAACAGCCTTGAAAGCAGATGCTGATTTTGAAGCTGCCGCCGCATTATTGCCACTGAAATGGGACGAAACAGAACCTGGTAAACGCACCATCGGCGCCAATCGCCAGCGTATCAGCAAAGCTACAGCCCTGGCATATCAGGGAAAGAACTTGTTATATGCATCGAGTCCGTTAATGAATCGCGAATCGACCGGCAATGCGGGCTTTAATACTGAATTGGCTAAAAAAGCTGCCGACGCGTTATCGAAAGTAATCGGATTATGCGAAGGACCAAATCCTCCATACACGCTCCAGCCATGGGCTAGCTATACCGATATGTTTTTTAAAGTAACTCCGACCCGTGCCACTCCCGGTGGAACTGAAGTGATGATGATTCCTCTGGTGATGGATCAGTGGAATATGGCAGCCGCCAATATCTATCAACCCGGAAAAGTTGGCAACAATGGCATGCAGTTGAGTTTGACTGCCAACTATGTGAAAAACTGGGGAATGGCCAATGGTTTGCCAATTACTGACCCAGCTTCAGGATTTAAGGAATCAGATCCGTGGGTGAACCGCGATCCAAGGTTTTATAAAACAGTTATCGTTGATGGTGATCAGATGTGCGTGAGCACGGCTGCTGGAAACGACCGTTTTGCACAATTTTTTACCGGTGGATTTCATCGTAGCACAGCCAATAGTAATGTAAATGTTACCGGTTTTTGTGCCAAAAAATATTGGGATCAAACGGTCAATCGGTACGATAATCCGGGGGGTAAATATCAGTTCATGGTTCCTTCGATGCGTTTGTCTGATGTCTACTTAATGTATGCCGAGTCGGTTTTGCAGGGATTTGGTACCGCTCAAAGCAGGGTTCCCGGAAGCATTACCGCTGAAGCAGCGATCAACAAAATACGTAACCGTGCAACCTTGCCAAACATCGATGCCAAATTTACTGCCAGCAAAGACTTATTTATGGAAGAGATTATCCGTGAACGTGCAGTTGAATTATCGTTCGAACGTCAGCGTTGGTATGATCTGAGACGATGGATGATCTCTGGACAGACCAAATACAAGGAGAAAACTTCACTCGAGTTTACCCGTGACACGAAAGGAAAACCAATCAATATGGTTGAGAAGGTAGTAACTACACGTGTGTTTGACGAAAAACACTATTGGTTGCCTTTGCCTGTCAATCAGGTTACGCTTTATCCGGAGTTTAAACAAAATCCCGGATGGTAATGCACGGTTTAATATCTAAAAAAGAATGTATATGAAAAAAATAATTCAAATCTATCTGGTTCTTTTTGCGTTGACACTTGGACTGGCACAGGCGCAGCCGAAAGTCAAACAGCAAAATGTAACCATCGAATCAATCGTAAAAGATGAACAGGGAGTTCCTGTCTCAGGCGCTAAGATTTTTGGGAAAGAAGGGGCTGTCATCGTAAAAACGGATGTAAACGGGCAATTTACGATTTCAGTTCCGGCTGGTACAAACCTTTTAATTGAATCCGAAGGTTTTGAATCCAAAGTGATTGGACTTCAGGAAGCAGGTTCTGCTATTTCATTGAAAGCGACTCCCTTTCTGATGGGCGAAAAAGACCAGGTTCGCGTGGCTTTCGCAACAGCCAAACGACGGGAACTGGGTTTTGTATCGGTTGTCGAACCTGATGATATTTCGGCCTACGACAATACACAGTATGTTCCCGATGCACTAACGGGACGTGTTGCCGGTATGTTTGGGAGTAACAACATTCGCGGACTGGGAAATGCAATGGTGGTTCTCGACGGAATTCCTCGCTACTCGAGGATTACGGACATCAACCTGAACATGGAAGAGATTGATCAGATTACTGTTTTGAAAGATATCAATGCGGTTGCACTTTATGGTGCACAGGCCCGTAACGGAGTAATTGTTATTACAACCAAACGCGGAAAAGCCCACAAACGCGACATTAACATTTCGGCTTATTACGGCATTGCAAAGCCCAAAATGCTTCCCAGCTTTCTGGGTTCACCGGAATACATGGAACTTTACAATGAAGCCAGTGTGAATGACGGATTGCCTGCAAAATTCGATGCACCAACCATCGAGAATTACAGGAGTGGTAATCCGTATCGTTATCCGAATGTGGATTATTATTCATCCGACTACCTGAAATCGTTCAAGAGTTATTCAAAAGTGATGGCCGAATTTTCAGGAGGCAATGAAAACACCACCTTTTACTCGAACCTTGGATGGGGTAGCGACGGAGGTTTGCTAAATTTTGGCGAAGGCCTGAATTCGAGCAGCCAACGTTTCAATGCCCGCGCCAATGTCGATGTGAAAATCAACGATTTCATCAAAAGTAATGTGGATGTGGCCGGTATTTTCGAATTCAACAAAGGACCGAGAGGAAACTTCTTCAGCGAAGCTTCAAGCCAACGTCCATATATGTTTACACCGCTTTTGCCTTTTGAACTGTTCGAACGCAATAATACAGCGCTGAATACCCTGGTTAATTCCAGAAAAAATGATGTGGACGGAATGTATTTGCTGGGTGGAAATGCTCAAAAGATGACCAGTGCCTTTGGCGATGTTTATGCAGGCGGTTACAATCAGCCTGTTAAACGTACCATGCAGTTTAACAATGGTATCGATGTTGATTTAAGTAGGATTACCAAGGGTCTTTCGCTGAAAAACAATTTCAGTTTCGATTTTTACAACAACTACAGTCAAACGGTATCGAACAGCTATTCGGTTTACGAACCCATCTGGTCGGCAACTTCCGATTCAATTACCGGTTTAAAACAATATGGCACCGATTCGCGACCAGGAACCCAGAATGTAAATTCACCCGATTTTCTTCGCCGTACCGGTGTATTTACACAACTCGATTACGACCGTACTTTTGCTGAGGTACATCATGTATCGGGAACTTTGCTTGGATTTGCCAACACCGTTAAGTTGAAAGGTACACTTCAGCCCGATAAAAACGCCCATCTTGGACTTCGGATGGCCTATGACTACAAAGCCACTTATTTTATCGATTTTTCAGGAGCGTACGTCAACTCAACCCAACTTGCACCGGGCAACAGGGCCGGTCTGGCTCCAACACTTGGTTTGGCCTGGGTAATCTCGAACGAGAAGTTTTTAATCAACAGTACAAGTGTTGATTACCTGAAGTTAAAAGCTTCGGCAGGTATTGTCAACACCGATTTGAACCTTGGAAATTTCTTTCTGTACAACAATGTGTATTCGTATGCAGGAAACACGAATTACGGAGCAGGGAACTATACCTGGGCCGATGGTGCCTGGGGGAATACCGCCACCACTGCACTTCAGGGCGCCAATCCGAATTTGTCTTTTGAGAAACGTCGGGAGATCAATTTCGGAGTTGAAGGATATTTCTTTCAACATGCACTGGGCGTAGAAGCCAATGTATTCAATTACCGGATCACAGATCAGTTTACCCGACGGACCAATTCATATCCTTCCGAATACATCAACTTTGTACCCTATACCAATTTTGGTATCGATGCGTATCAGGGAGCTGAGTTGGCTTTGACCTATTCGAAAAAGGCTGGCGACTTCAGTTACGATCTGGGTTTTACCGCTATGTATTGGGACTCGAAAGTAATTGAACGGGATGAACTATATTCCGACGATTATTTATACCGCAAAGGTCGTCCGGTTGATGCACAGTTCGGTCTTCAGGCAGATGGATTCTTTCAGGATGCTGAAGATATAAAAAGCAGTGCTTTTCAAACTTTTGGTGAAGTAAAACCCGGAGATATCAAATACATCGACCAGAATAAGGATGGGCTCATTGACAACAATGATCAGGTACAGATTGGTCGTGGAACAGCTCCCTTCTCTTATGGGCTAACCCTTAAACTGAGTTACAAAAGCTTTAGTTTGTTTGCCCTGGGTGTTGGTAGCAATGGAAGCAACAGCAACCTGAACGGTAATTATTACTGGGTTGATGGCGACAAGAAATATTCCGATCAGGTACTAAATCGTTGGACAGAAGCTACAAAAGCTACCGCGACTTATCCACGTCTGAGTACCAAAACAAGTTCGAACAACTTCAGGCAGACGTCTTTCTGGTCGTACAAAAACAACTATTTCTCGCTGAATCGTTTGCAATTGACCTACGAAATGCCGGAGAATATTTGTGGTAAACTGGCCATGAAAAAGCTGAGTGTTTACCTGAGCGGATCAGGTCTGGCCACGATTTCGAAACAAAACGATATCAGGAACTTGTCAGTTGGTGGTGAACCGCAATACCGCTATTTCACATTGGGTGTAAGAACCATGTTTTAACCAAAAATCAAATGATTATGAAACTGAAAAATAAATATCTGCTGCTTTTGATTGTTCCGGCATTGGTACTGGGAGCCTGTTCCACCATCCTTGAGCCGGAGAACGAGAATAACAGCACCTTTAACAGGGTTTACGATGATCCTGCTTTTGCTGAAGGTTTGTTGGTAAATGGGTACAACAAGATCCCAACCATCGATTTTCTTAATCCCACCAGTTCAATTATGAATGAAGTGGCAACTGATAATGCTGTTGCAAATGACAAGTTCAATAACTTTTTACGTGTTGGAACAGGTCAATGGACTTCTCAGTTTAATCCAATGAGTGTATGGGACAATGCTAACAGAGGGATTCTGTATGTGAACCTGTTTCTTCCGACGATTGATACCATTAAATGGTCGTGGAACAATACCAACCTCAACCGGATGTTTAAAGATCGTTTGAGAGGTGAATCGTATGCGTTGAGAGGCTTGTTAAGGTACTACATGTTACAGAACCATGCAGGCAAATCAGCAAGTGGAAAAATGCTGGGCGTTAAGTTGTCCGATCAGTTCATGAAGGAAGATGCCGACTTTAATGTTGCACGTGCCGGATTCAACGAATCGGTGGCAGCTATTCTGGCCGACTTTAACCTGGCCATGCAATACCTGCCGATGGATTTTAAAGATATCACAGCTGCAACTCAGTTACCGGTGGCTTATACCGGTGTAAACATTGCTGATTACAATAAAGTGATGGGAAATGTAAGTAACCAGCGTATTACCAAACGAATTGTGATGGGATTCAAGGCTCGTCTGGCTCTGTTGGTTGCCAGTCCTGCTTTTTCGGCAGGCGATCAGGCTTTGTGGGCAAATGCTGCCAATGCCGCCGCCGAGGTTTTAGTTTGCAATGGTGGAATTGCAGGTCTTGATCCGAATGGTCATAAGTTTTATGAATCGGCAAGGGTTGAAGCAGTGACTGTTGCGGCAGATCAGAAGGAAATGTTGTGGAGAGGTCCTTCAAATTCGACTTCAAGCACAATCGAAAAAAATAATCTTCCTCCCGGATTGTATGGCAATGGTTTGGTTAATCCAAGCCAGAATTTAGTCGATGCCTTCCCGATGGCGAACGGCTATCCGATTAGTGATCCGCTAAGTAAATTTAATCCGGCTGCACCTTATGCAGGACGTGATCCGCGTTTGTCAGCCTACATTATTTACAACGGAGCCACCTATCAGGGTAAAGTGATTAAAACCGGTTATGGTGGTGGTGTGAATGCGAAAGATTCATTGCCAACCTCGAGCCGTACAGGATACTATCTGAAAAAATTGCTTCGTGAGGATGTCATCTTTCAGAGCAATGGCAGCACTACGAATAAAAAGCATTATGCAGTGCACATGCGTTATACCGAAGTGTTCCTGAATTATGCCGAAGCCGCCAACGAAGCCTGGGGGCCTGCAGGAATGGGAAGTGTTGCCGCTTTTTCAGCAAAAGATGTCATTGCAGATATTCGCAAACGTGCCGGGATTACACAGCCTGATGCTTTCCTGAATGGTATTTCCACCAAAGAGGCCATGCGCGACCTGATCCGTAACGAACGTCGTTTGGAATTGTGTTTCGAAGGATTCCGTTTCTGGGACATTCGCCGCTGGGGATTGCCTTTAACAACTGCCGCTATGGGTGTAAACATCGACAAAGCTGCAACAAGCTTTAATGTTGTGGAAGTTGAACCAAGAGTTTTTATGCCTTACATGAATTATGGTCCTATTCCGGAGCAGGAAGTATTGAAATTTTCGGCTTTGGAACAAAATGCCGGATGGTAGGGTGAATGTTTATAGTTTAATGTTTAAAGTTAAAAGTTTAAAATATGAAAAATACAATGATAAAGGTATTCTCCCTGCTGTTGCTTCTGGCCATGGGTTCCTGTAAAAATCAGGAATGGGATTTTCCCGATTACAACTATTCGACCACCTATTTTCCTTATCAATCGCCGGTTCGTACACTCGTTTTGGGTGAAGATGAACTAACCGATACCTCACTGGATAACAAACTGCAATTCTCTGTTGGTGTCGCTATTGGTGGTTTGTACGAAAATACCCAGGATCGCAAGGTGACGTATGTTGTTGACGAAACACTGGCCAAAAATCTGTTTGCCGATCAGGGAACACAGCTACTTGCTTTGCCAAAGGCTTATTACAGTCTTTCGAACGAAGGTACAGTAGTCGTTCCTAAAGGTAAAATGCAGGGATACATCGACGTTCAACTTACCGATGCTTTTCTGAATGATCCGCTTTCGTATAAAGTGCAGTATGTTCTGCCGCTGAAACTGACTTCGACAGAAACAGATTCGCTGTTGCAGGGTAAAACAACCAAAGTGAATGCCGACAGCAGAATTGCCACCGATTGGTCAGTTTTGCCCAAAGACTACACCTTGTTTGCCATTAAATACATTAACCCTTTTCATGGTAAGTATTTGCATCGCGGTAAGGATGTGTTGAAAAAAGCTGATGGATCTTTAACCGATCAGATCTACCGCACCAAATTCATCGAAGACAATGAAATCTGGCACCTTCAAACTGCAGGCAGAAATACTGTTTTATTAAAAAGTCAGTTGCGCCGACCAGCAGGGAGCCCGGGATCGTTTACCATGCTGCTCACTTTTGATGATAAAGGAGCTTGTGTGATTACCAAAGATGCAACCTCGGCCTATGACGTTTCAGGAACAGGTAAGTTTGTAAGTAAAGGTGATGAATGGGGCGGTAAAAAGCGCAATTCCATTGTAATTAATTATCAGGTGATTGATGCTGTAAACAATGAAACCCATCAGGCCACCGATACACTGGTTATCCGCGACCGTGATGTTCGTTTGGAAGTGTTTAAACCTGTGGTTAAATAAAATCGTAACAAGAATTAGTTTGATTTGAAATAGTTAGTGGTTCAAGAGAAAACTCACGAATTAGAGGGCCGGTTATTTTGGTTCAGCCTGAATTTATTGGCTTCTTCTTTCGTGGGTTTTTTGTTTATTGCAATCAGTAATTTGGTTGAATTTTATAGATTTTAGATTTTATTTACCAGGATTAACACGAATTCTTCACCTAGTTTTGAGTAGTTAATTATATATTTTACTTTAACCTTAAAACCAATAAATGAAACCATTGTCATTGGGCGGTAAAACAAAATACTTGGCCGGATTGATTGCGCTGTTGCCTTGTTTAACCACTGCCGGAAACATCTTGCATTCCGAAAAAAAAGAAACTAAAATAGCCGGGCTTGTTCCTTCGGCGAAGCCAAATATTATATTTTTTATTTCCGACGACATGGAACGCATCATGTTTAATTGTTTGCCGGAAGGTAAAGGGAAGAACCTTACACCCAATATTGATCTGCTGGTTAAAGAAGGTGTGGTTTTAATGGGCCAGCATGTGAGTTCTTCGGTTTGCACCCCCAGTCGTTATTCGTGCCTTACCGGGCAATATGCCAGCAGATCTACTTGTGATGAATTTGTATCTGATACCCGGAAAATGAATGGAGCCACGGTTGTTCAATGGAATTCGTATATCCCCAACGGAGGAAAAACCATCGGGGCTTTGTTGCAGCAACAGGGGTATCGCACCGGATTTGTAGGTAAAAATCATGCCATTGAAGCACCGGGATGGAAGAAACTTGCCTTAAATGCAGACCCCGCAGATCCAAAGGTAAAACAGGAATTACTGAAGAATGCCCGAATCGTCGAAGAAAATATCAAACGAACCGGATTCGATTTCGCCGGAGCCAATTACCAGGACAATCCGCATTATCTGGGGCCGGAGAAATTGAGGACACAAAATCTCGACTGGATTACAGCCAAAGGATTGGAATTCATGGATCAGAAATGCGATCAGCCCTTCTTCCTATATTTTGCAACAACAGTTCCTCACGGTCCTTCGGATGCCGCCCATTCATGGAATGGCGACCGCCGCATTACTTCGGAAGGATATCTGGATAAAGTTCCCAATGTTTTACCGGCAAAAGAAACCATTGCAAAACGCTTAATTGCTGCCGGTCTGGCCAAACCCGGAAAGATACCTGATGAAAAGGCCAATACGGTATGGATTGACGATGCCGTTGGTGCGTTAATTAAAAAACTGAAAGAAACCGGGAAATACGAAAATACAATTATTGTTTTTTTTACTGATCACGGGCAATGGGCCAAAGGTTCGGTTTACGAAGGAGGTGTTTCGAGTCCTTCTATCATCTGGAAAAAGGGGGGATTCAAATGCGGAGCGGTAAATACGGATTTAATATCGAACATCGATTTTGCTCCAACCTTATTTGAAATGGCCGGAGGAAAGCCTGAAACAATAAAGAGCTTCGATGGGAAAAGTTTTTTGCCTATCCTGAATGGCGAAAAAAGGAAAATGCATGAATCGCTTTATTTTGAAATGGGATTCTCACGCGGTGTTTTAAAAGACAGCCTGAAATACATTGCCCTGCGATATCCGGAGTTTGCCAACAAATGGACCATCGAAAAACGAAAAGAGGTGTTGGAAAAATACAATAAATCCAGAATTGACAACAAGATGGCCTACCATTTTACCGATCCGACCATGCCTTTTTCCCATGTGATGCTGATTCCGGGCGGAGGCGATGCCGAGTACCTTTCGACCAAACGATACAAACATTACTTTGAACCCAATCAATTGTATGATTTGAGAAATGATCCGAAAGAACAAAACAACCTTTACGGCAAGCCCGAATATGCAGCAAAACAGGAGGAATTGAAAGCCGAACTGGTAAAGTATTTGAAAAATCTCCCCGGAAATTTTGGAGAATTTAAGAATAAGATCGATTAAACTGAATCCAGGAATTAAAATGACCTTTCAATTCGTGGAAACACAAATTTGAGTATTTAAAATATGAAAAAACAACTAACACTTGGAGTTGGGGCTATGGTCCTTTGTCTGGGGGCTTTTGGCCAAAAAAAAGTTCAGCCGTCGCCACCCAATATATTGCTTTTTCTGGCCGACGATTGCACCTTTCGTGATCTCGGATGTTATGGCAGTCGCGATGCTCAAACGCCCAACATCGACAAGTTCGCCAGGGAAGGAATGCAGTTTTCAAGATGTTTTCAGGCTGCGCCAATGTGCTCCCCAACACGGTCAAATCTTTTTACCGGAATATATCCCGTAAAGTCAGGAGCATACCCTAACCATACGTTTGTAAAAGACGGGACTTTAAGTATTGTTCAGCACATGAACCCGGCCGGTTATGTAACAGCCTTACTGGGCAAAACCCATATCAATCCACGGACTGCTTTCCCTTTCGAATACCTGGGCGATCCGGGCGACGATCTGGATTTTCAGCGGATGGATCAGTTTCTTGGCCAAACCACTCAAAAGAAACAACCATTTTGCCTTTTCGTGTGCAGCCATCAGCCACATAGTCCGCTTACCAAAGGCGACCCGTCAAAGTTCGATCCTGAAAAAGTGGTTCTGCCTCCCTATTACGTCGATAACAAAGAAACCAGGGATCAATTTGTAAAATACCTGGCAGAAATAACCTACATGGACAACGAATTTGCAACATGTTTAGACCTGTTGAAGAAATACGGATTATCTGAAAACACGGTAGTGGTTTTTGCCAGCGAACAAGGCAACGGGTTTCCATTCGCAAAATTCACCTGTTACGGCAATGGCTTACAATCTGGCTTTTTGGTCAGGTGGCCAGGTGTAATTAAGCCGGGCAAAGTCAGCGATGCCATGATCGAATATGTTGATGTGGTTCCTACTTTTATCGAAATGGCAGGATTAAAAGTGCCTGAAACCATTGAAGGAAGGAGTTTTCTGAATGTTTTAACCGGAAAAAAAGACGATCACAAAAGCTTTGTGTATGGCATCCAAACTACACGTGGTATTATAGATGGTTCTGAATATTATGGGATACGGACAGTCCGGTCAGAAACTCACCGGTATATTCTGAACCTGACACCAGAGGCCACTTTTCAAAACGGCACGACCACCAGTTCGCTTTTTAAATCATGGATGGCTAAAGCCGCAAATGACCCTTCAGCAAAAAAACTGGTTTATAACTATCAGCACCGGCCTGCAGAAGAGCTTTATGATGTTATTAATGATCCTCTGGAGATGAACAATCTTGCTGATTCACCGGCATTGGCATCCATTAAAAAAGAGCTCAAAGAGAAACTTCTGAAATGGATGGAACAGCAGGGTGATAATGGCCAGCAAACCGAAATGGAAGCATTTGAACATCAGAATATAAACAGGAAGGAATAGTTGAACTCCGGTTGAAAGTAACTACAATAATTAAACTATAATCCATAATAAAACGAAAAAATGGCAGATAATAAAACAAATTTTAGATTTACCATCCTGATCACTTTGGTAGCAACCATTGGTGGTTTCCTGTTTGGCTATGATTCAGGAGTAATTAATGGAACCATTGATGGCTTGCAGCAGGCCTTTGGTTCTGATTCGGTAGGGACCGGTTTTAATGTTGCATCCATGCTCCTGGGCTGCGCTGTCGGTGCATTTGCTGCCGGCCAAATGGCCGACATTATTGGAAGACGATCTGTACTTTTTATAGCCGCTGTTTTCTTTACCGTAAGCGCCTGGGGATCGGGCATAGCAACTGGTTCTGCTGAGTTTGTTATTTACAGACTGATTGGTGGTTTGGCCGTGGGAGCCTCCTCCATTCTTGCACCTGCATACATTAGCGAGGTTGCACCCGCCAGGTATCGAGGAATGCTCTCTTCCATTCAGCAAATCTCAATTCTGCTGGGCATCTTTTTTTCATTTTTGTTTAACTGGTTAATTGCCCGTCATGCGGGTGGTTCCACTGAAATATTCGCATTTAATTTTGCTGCATGGCGTTGGATGTTTTGGGTTGAGATAGCCCCCGCATTGGTTTTCTTTTTTGCATTGTTTTTCATTCCTGAAAGCCCTCGTTTTTTAGTTGCATCAGGGAAAAAAGAGAAAGCCATTAAAGTACTGACCCGTTTAATGGGAGATGACGCGCAATCAAAATACAACGAAATTGCAGCTTCCTTATCGGCTGACCATCACCGTCCCATATTTCGGGATGTTTTAGGACGTTTCGGATTTCGTCCAATTGTTTGGGTAGCCATTGGATTGGCCTTCTTCCAACAAGCAGTGGGTATAAATATGGTTTTCTATTATGGGGCAGTGCTGTGGCAAGCTGCCGGATTTACGGAAGATCAATCGCTGATTACCAACGTACTTGGAGCGGTTGTGAGCATTGCCGGATGTGTCGTTACAATGTTGACCATTGAGCGCATCGGCCGAAAGAAAATATTGTTGATTGGTTCCATTGGGATGTTCCTGGCAATGGGCACAATGGCCTTGATTTTTGGCTTTAGTGGTCAGGATGCAAACGGTAAGCTTATTTTAACCGGAATGGGGGCTCCAATTGCCTTGATAGGAAATAATCTGTTCCTGTTCTTTTTTAATTTTTCGTGGGGCCCTGTCATGTGGGTCATGCTGGGAGAAATGTTTCCGAATCAGGTTCGTGGTTCAGGACTAGCGGTCAGTGGTTTTGCACAATGGGTTTCAAATTTTGGGGTAACGATGACCGTCCCATTAATGCTTGCAGGTATTGGTTTAGGTGTAACTTGTGGAATATATGCAGGCTTTGCAATCGTCTCGTTCTTCTACGTGAAAATGTGGGTACACGAAACCAAAGGGATTGAATTGGAAGATATGCCAGGATAATTAAAAAAAAATAATTATATGAAAAAAAATAAAACAACATTCGTCCTGTTTCTGGGAAACCGGGGAACATTTCCTGCATCACTCATACAGCAAGCGCGGGAAGAAATGAGTAGCTCCTTAACGGCTATGGGCTATCAAGTGCTTGTGCCGCCGTCGGATACAACCCAGTCAGGCGCATTTGAAACTCCGATAGAAGGGAAGTTGTTTGCCGAATTTTTAGATGCGAATCGTGGCAAATACCAGGGTGTTATTCTTTGTTTGCCTAACTTTGGCAGCGAAGGTGGAGTGATTGAAGCCATGAAAAACGTGCAGGTACCTGTTTTGGTTCATGGCTATCCTGATGAACTGGATAAAATGGCCACAGCAACCCGTCGCGATGCATTCTGCGGTAAATTTGCCGTACTGAATATTCTGGTTCAGTATGGTTTGAAGTTTACCAACCTTCAGCCACATGTGGTACATCCAAACGACCCGGTTTTCAAAGAAAATATCATTCATTTCGATAGGGTTTGCCGGGTTGTAAATAAACTCAAGAACTTGACGATAGGAGCCATTGGCGCCCGGACTACTCCATTTAAAGCCGTTCGCTACGATGAAATTGCTTTGCAACAACATGGTATAACAGTTGAGACGATGGATCTGGTCAACGTTTTCATGCAGTTTGACAAGGTGGATATAAATTCTGAAGAGTTCTTGAAAAAAGTGGATTATCTAAAGAATTATACCCGCTGGGACGGCGTTCCAAAGAAAGCTATGACAGATATTGCACGGCTTGGAGTGGCATTCGATCAGATTGCAGTTGAGTACGGCCTCGATGGGATGGCGCTGCGTTGCTGGACAGAACTGCAGCAAAAACTGCATATTTCGCCCTGCGTATTGATGGGTGTGATGAACGATAACGACATGTTGGCAGCTTGCGAAGTAGATGTGTGCAGTGCAGTTGCAATGGCGGCACTTCATGCAGCAACCGGTCATGCAGTCACAAATCTTGACTGGAACAACAATTATGGGAACGAAAAGGATAAATGTATCCTATTCCATTGCGGGCCGGTACCTCAAAGTTTGATGAAGGAAAAAGGGCTGGTTGTTGATCATGAATTGCTGGTTCCTGCACTTGGAAAAGGTTGCTCATGGGGCTGTAATGTGGGCCGCATCAAAGCAATGGATATGACCTACTGTGGCATGAAAACGATGAATGGCAAACTTCAGTTCTACATTGGTGAAGGCAGGATTACCGATGATGAGATTTCAGGTAATTTCTTTGGGTGCGCAGGGGTTGCCCAAATCGAAAATCTTCAGCAGGTTTTGCAAACCATTGGTACGGCAGGGCATCGCCATCATACGGTAATTGTTGAAGGTCATGTTGCAAATGCGGTCCATGAAGCATTGGAAAAATACATTGGAGCAGAAGTCGTTCGATTATGAGTAGCAAAATAGATTGTATTGTTGCAGGACACACCTGCATGGATTTACTTCCAACATTTCTTGAAGGAGGAAATTCGATTGATAAAATCATTCAGCCCGGGAAATTGGTTCAGGTTGGACCAATGGTACAGGCAATGGGAGGCACTGTACCTAATACTGCCGGTGCTTTAAACCGGTTAGGATTAACTGTTTGCCCTATGGGGAAAATTGGTGACGATATACTTGGACAAAGTATATTGGCAAAAATGGTTGCCGATGGATTGCCAATAAATGGCATGATAACCGATGAAAACTGCGGTACTTCCTATACGGTGGTTCTGAATATTCCTGGTATTGATCGTATTCCGCTTCATTATCCGGGTGTTAATGATACATTTTGTTTTGACGATCTCAATTACGAACTGATAAAAAATTCCAGGCATTTTCACCTGGGGTATCCTCCACTGATGTACTCACTGTTTTCGGATGGAGGAGACGAACTTTTGAAGATTTTCAAATCTGTTAAAAATTTGGGTGTTACTACTTCTCTCGACATGGCCCGGCCTGATCCCCAGACTGAAGCAGGTAAAGCAGATTGGGAAGGACTGATATGTCAGGTTCTGCCTTTTGTGGATATTTTCACCCCAAGCATTGATGAGCTTTTGTATATGCTCAACCGCCCGCTCTTTGAACAATTTATTACTTCAGATAAACCTTTGGGAGGTCTTACCTTGAATGATTTGGAATCGCTTGGGAAAAAATTAATTGCGATGGGTACCCATGAAGTTCTGATAAAACTTGGCGAGTTTGGCGCATATTACAGGTCTGAAACAGAATCGTATTATACACCTTGTTTTCAGGTCGAGCTGAAAGGAGCGATTGGTTCAGGCGATTGCACCATTGCCGGATTTTTAGCCGCACGTTTAAAAGGAATGTCAGCCGAAGAAGCGCTTTCAGTGGCTGTGGCCACCGGTGCCTGCAATGTTGAAGCAGTTGATTCTTTAAGTGGTGTCCCCGGTTGGGAATCGTTACTAAAAAGGATGGCGGAAGGGTGGAGGAAACATTCAAAACTATTCAATTGATACATATAAAAGACCTATTAACAATATTCAATTATAATTATGAATAGAGAAATATAAAATCATGACTACAAACCTAAAAGAACACTTCGCTGCAATAGCACTTTTAGCTGGCTCTTTATCCACTATGGGGGCGAATCCTCCAAAGCAGACTGAACGGCTAAATATCCTGTGGCTAAGCTGCGAAGACATCAGCCCAACCCTTTCATTTTATGGCGATTCAACGGCACACACGCCCAATCTCGACAAGCTGGCCAAAGAAAGCCTTGTTTTTACCCGAGCCTTTGCCACCGTTGGTGTTTGTGCGCCAAGTCGTTCATCAATTATTACCGGAATGTATCCACCTTCCATCGGGACTATGCACATGCGCACTGCGCTTGATGTTGCGGGATGGGGAAACAGAAAATATCCGGAGAAAACCTTAGCTACAGATGTTGCAGGAAAACCAGTGCGGCAATATTCAGCGGTGATACCTGACTATGTAAAGTGTTTTACGGAATACCTTCGGGCTGACGGCTATTATTGCACGAACAATGCCAAGACCGATTACCAGTTTGCTGCACCGATAACGGCCTGGGACGAAAACGGCAATCAGGCAGGCTGGCAAAATCGCCCGTCGGGGAAACCCTTTTTCTCGGTTTTCAACCACGATATCACCCATGAATCGCAAATGTGGCTGAACAAAAAACTGCCACAGACCGTAAAGCCGGAATCGGTTCCTTTGCCTGATTATTATCCTGAAAACTCCGTTGTGCGGCAGGATGTGGCACGCAATTATTCGAACATCGAATTGCTTGACCAGCAGATTGGCGAAAAAATAGATGAACTGAAAAAGGCCGGGCTTTACGATAAAACCATCATTTTCTTTTTTAGCGATCATGGCGGACCATTGCCACGTGGCAAGCGCGAAATCTATGATACAGGGCTTCATGTTCCTTTACTGGTGCATTTTCCGGGAGGGGCTCACGCCGGAAGAAATGACGAACTGATCTCTTTTGTCGATCTGGCTCCGACAGTATTGTCACTGGCAGGCATAAAACCACCGGAATATATGCAGGGTAAGGCTTTTCTGGGAAAATATAAAGTTCCGGAACCCCGAAAATACATTTTCGGCTCAGGCGACCGGTTCGATGATTTTTCTGATCGTGTCAGGATGATAAGGGACAAGCGTTATTTATTTGTCCGAAATTTTTATCCTGAATTGCCAGCCTACAAAGATGTTGCCTACCGGAAACAGATGGATATGATGCAGGAACTTTTGCGCCTGAGGGATAACAAAGAACTTTCGGGACCAACAGCCTATTGGTTCAGACTCCATAAAACAAAAGAAGAGTTTTACGATTGTGATACGGATCCGTTTAACCTCACAAATAAGGTTGATGATCCAATGTATGCCGCTAAAATCAATGAACTCCGAGGCGCTTTGGATCAGCATATAAATAACATTCACGATAAGGCTGTAATTCCTGAATCTCAAATGATCGAACAGATGTGGCCCGGAGGAATTCAGCCTGTAACAGCAAAATCAATCGTTTCAAACAAAAAGGAAACCATCAGGATTTCCTGTTCTACACCGGGAGCATCGATTGGATATATTCTTTCGGAAAAAGAAATCAAACCAGATTTAAACAGCGGCTGGCAATTGTATCATGAGCCAGTTAAGGCTAAGGATGGGATGTTTCTTTATGTCATGTCAAACCGGATTGGATTTGCCGATAGTGAAGTGGTACAAATAAAAACAGGTCGTCGGTAATTTTAAAAGATAATTGAAATAAAACATTGATTTACAGTTGACTATTCATGAACTACAAACAAACTTTTTCCAGTCTGCTGATCGTGCTGACTCTTGTATTCGCTACAGAGAGCAATGCTCAGGAATCATCAAAAAATACCTTCAACAACCCAATCATTTCGGGTTTTAATCCCGATCCAAGTATTTGTAAAGTTGGTAAAGATTACTATTTGGTGACTTCAAGCTTTGAGTATTTTCCCGGTGTTCCGGTGTATCACAGTTCCGACCTGGTGAACTGGGAGATGATTGGCCATGTGCTCGATCGTCCATCGCAGTTGAATCTGGATGAGTGTGAGAGTTCGGGGGGTATATATGCGCCTTGCATCCGATATCATAAAGGTGTTTTTTATATGGTTACAACCCTCATAGGTAAGGGAGGAGGCGATTTTATTTGTACTGCCACCAATCCGGCAGGACCCTGGTCGGAACCGCATTGGATAAAAGGTGCGCCCGGCATTGACCCTGATTTGTTTTTCGATGATGATGGAAAAGTTTATATGTCGGGAACATTTAAACCTAACCCAGAAGACAAGGTTTGGAGTGGCCACAATACTATTTGGACACAGGAAGTTGATTTGAAAAAATGGGAATTAGTGGGCGAAAGGCATACCAACTGCAATTCAGCAGATTTTTACAGTACCGTAAACCCACTTAGAGCAGACAATGTGAATTACCTCAATGCCATGGAAGGGCCTCATATTTACAAAAAGGATGGCACATACTATTTTACTTGCTCTATTGGCGGCACAGGTCAGAACCATGCATTTGTTATTTTCAGGAGCAAGAATATTTTTGGCCCCTGGGAAATGAACCACAATAATCCGATACTTACCCACCGTGATTTACCAACGACTTATCCTATTACAGCTACCGGTCATGCCGATTTAATTCAAATTCAAAACGATGACTGGGCCATTGTTTATTTGGGAAAGCGTCCGATACAGGATGAAAAAAAGAACAATCCACGGATTATTTTGGGTCGTGAAACATTCATCAGTATGGTCGATTGGTCGGGAGAATGGCCGGTCGTTAATCCAAAAGGAAAAATCGGACGAAGTGAATTGGTTCAGGAGAAACCCAATCTGCCTGAAATGCTTGTAGATAGAAGTTATCTTTTGGAAGAGTTTAATGCCGAAAAACTTCATTTTCAATGGAACTTCCTGCGCACGCCACGTTCGGAGTGGTGGTCGTTATCCGAAAAGAAAGGATATTTATGTCTGCAAGTTCGGCCCGAAATGATCAGCGACAAGGTGAATCCTTCCTTTGTTTGCAAGCGGCAGGAACATGCCAATTTCAGCGTTGTAACGAACATGAAGTTTAATCCGGCTGCTGAAAATGAAGAGGCTGGTATTTTATTGGAGCGTGATCGGAATTGTTATCTCAAATACACCCTGACGCGCGAAAATAAACAGCTGGTTTTAAAAGTCGCTTTACGTTCAGGAAAAGCTACAGCAGATTCTATACTTGCAGAAGCACCTGCGAAAAATGGGAATATCCAGTTAAAAATGACAGTAAAAGGTCTGGTTCATAGCTTCAGCTATTCGGGCAACGGCAAGAAATGGACGAATTTAAAACAGGATATCGATTTGTCTTCAACTAAATTCGTTTATGGAGGCCGCTTTACCGGTCTATTAATCGGAATGTATGCCACGTCGAATGGAAAACCGAGTCAGAATCTGGTTTATTTCGACAATTTCTATTACCGGGAAAAATAAACCAGTTCAGAAATTTATCCCGTCTTTTAATTCAAATATTTTCTTAAACTGATTAATACGATTATGAAACGATTTATTCAAAACAGCAGTATTATTCTGGCTTCATTGGGCTTGGCAACATTACAGACAGTCGCCGCTGGTACTAAAGATGCAAGCAAAGCCAAACCAAACATCCTTTTTATCGCAGTCGACGACCTGAAGCCTTTGATCAGGGCTTATGGAGATCGTATCGCCATTACACCCGGCATGGATCGGCTGGCCAGAGAAGGAATGACATTTCAGAATTGCTACGTTCAGCAGGCTGTTTGCGGTCCGACCCGTGCAAGCATACTTACCGGTATGCGCCCCGATAAAACCAAGGTTTGGGATTTGGATACCGATTTCCGTCAGGTGAATCCGAATGCGGTTTCCATCCCCGAATACTTTATCCGGAATGGATACGAATCGGCTGGTGTGGGTAAAATTTACCATGAGTCAAGTATCGGAAAGGGGCATGACGCTCCTTCCTGGTCAATTCCGTGGGTTCCGGTCAATGTTCCGAATTATGTGTTGGCTAAAAAAGATGAGTTTCCGGCAACCGAATGTGCCGATGTTCCGGATAACACCTACAAAGACGGAAGAATAGCTGAAGAAGGGATTAAATTGTTGCAGCAATTAAATGTCAAAGGAAAACCGTTTATGCTTTCCATCGGATTTGCAAAACCACATTTACCTTTTGTCGCTCCCAAGAAATACTGGGATTTATATAGGAGGGATCAATTTAAAATTCATCCATTTCAGCAGAAAGCATTGAACAGTCCGGATATTGGATACCATCCAGCCGGAGAAATCAAGCATTACACCGATATTCCGCAATTCGACAACTATTCCGAAAATGAATTGAACCATTTGTCCGAAACGAAACAATTGGAGTTGATCCATGGCTATTATGCTGCTACTTCGTATATGGACGCACAGCTTCAGAAAGTACTGAACGAGTTGGACAGGTTGGGTCTTAGTGAAAATACAATCGTGGTTTTGTGGGGCGATCATGGCTGGCACCTGGGCGATCATGGTTTGTGGTGCAAACATTCCAATTTTGAGCAGGCTACACATGCCTGTTTCCTGATGCGGGCGAATGGAATGGCGAAAAACAGCAAACCAACCACACCATGCGAATTTGTTGACATTTTTCCGACTTTATGCGAGTTGGCCAATATCCCGACACCAACCTATTTAGATGGCATCAGTCTGGTTCCGGCCATGAAAAAACCAAAGACTGAAATCAGGGAATATGCCTTAAGTCAGTATCCGCGAGGTAAAAATATGGGTTACAGCATCCGGACCAAACGCTTCCGGTATACTGCCTGGATAAGTGATTCCTACTCTGCCGAAAAACCCTTCAGCGAAGCGAAAGTCATCGCAAGCGAAATGTACGATTACGAAAAAGATCCGCTGGAAACCAAAAGTGTGGTGGGCGATAAGCAGTTTGCCAAAGAAGAAGCGAATATGAAACGGCTTTTCACAGAAGCCATGGAGCGCGAACACCAGCAATACGAAGCTTATGCGAAGTTAGCCAACTACCAGACCTCGATAAAGAAACCTTTGCCAAACTGGTTGAGAAAATAATATATCTACTTTTTGCAATTAAAATAAAATATACAAATATTTACTCATGAACCGATCTGGATTACCTCTATTTTTAGCAATACTGTTGTTGTTTACGACTTTTTCCATAGCACAAAATCCACTGGTTACGAATCAGTTTACGGCTGATCCGACTGCCCGGGTTTTCAACGGGAAAATCTATATCTATCCGTCGCACGATGTTCCTTGTGGCGAAGGGCAAGGGTTTATTGGTTTTTGTATGCCCGATTACCATGTATTCTCTTCTGAAAATCTAACGGATTGGCAGGATCATGGCGTTATCCTCTCTCACAATACAGTTCCATGGGTCGAGCCTGATTCTTATCGGATGTGGGCGCCCGATTGTGTTTTTACGAATGGTAAGTATTATTATTACTTTCCGGCCGAAGCTCCGGAAAAGATAAATGGTAAAGGCCGTCGGATAGGAGTTGCCATAGCAGACAAGCCGGAAGGACCGTTTACTCCTGAACCAAATTTCATGGCAGGTATTTACGGTATCGATCCGAATGTATTTATGGCAAAGGATGGCAAAGCTTATATCTATTGGGCAGATAGCCGGGTTATCTATGGAGCCCAACTTAAGCCGAATATGCTCGAACTCGCCACGCTGCCCATACCAATTAAAATAAAAGGAATTGGAAATGGAAAATTTATCGAGGGACCTTTTGTGTTTGAACGCAATGGACAATATTATTTGACCTTTCCTTATATTCCTGAAACAACAGAACAGCTTGTATACTCGCTTGGCGCCAATCCTTTGGGGCCGTATGATTATAAGGGCGTAATCATGAAGGAATCGCCGATAAAATGCTACACCAATCACCAGTCAATTGTTGACTACAATGGGCAATCTTATCTTTTTTACCATCATAACGATCTTTCGCCGAAGTTCGATAAAAACCGCTCCATCATGGCCGACAGTCTGTTTTTTAATCCGGATGGAACCATACAGGAAGTGATACCAAGCCTACGTGGTGTGGGCATCTCAAGGGCAGAAAGCCAGATTCAGGTTGATCGCTACAGTTCCAAATCAGAAGAAGGAGTTTCCGTCAGTTTTGTTGACTCACTGAATACATTTAAAGGATGGAAAGTAAAGCTGAATGAAAAGGATTCGTGGATTAGCTACAACAAAGTCGATTTCAGTAAGGCTGGTTTGAAAAAAGTCGTGATCAATGAAAAATCAGCAGCCGGTAGTAATTTCGAAATCCGTTGTGGTGGATTGAATGGTCCGGTTTTGGCGAAAGTTAGTGTTGAAAAATCAACCGAATGGAAACAATCAGAAGTAAAGCTGGAAAAGTATCTTACTGGAGTTCACGATTTATTCATTGTTTCAACCAGACAAACAGCAGTTGAACTTGATTGGTTGATGTTTAAATAGTTTCAGTTCAAGTTGGTAAAGCAATTAACATAGCCACTTGTCGGTTCAATTTTAAAGATTTTCAAAATAATTTCAAAGTATATTTTTGGTTATTTGAATTAGTTTTGTCTTAAAAGTAGAGAGATGAATATACTAACGTATTTTATTGACTCACCCCCTGATCATCCGCAAGCTGACTTCGGGGTGAGTTAAAAATATGACATTAAATTTTGCCTATTACTTAAACTATCGATTGATACGAATAAATAAACATTCTATGAAAAAAAAATTACGTCTGGTAACACCTTTCGCTTTTGCATTTCTTCTGATTTGCGGAACTTTATTCGCCCAGATTCCTGCTGGTGGTTTGCAATTGAACGCGATAACCGGAACCACTTATCAAAAAATAGGAAGTAGTGTGGTAACTGAAGTTGCTGTGGCTGATCAGCCATTTGCAAAAGCACTCCGGCTTGTGGTCCCAGCTGGAGTTGCAAATTTTTATAATGAGCAGATCCAATTTCCTGCCGCCTCTGGTATTGCTTTGAATGATGTGGTTTTAGTTGCTTTTTATGCCCGGACCATCTCGTCCATTCAGGAAACCGGCGAAGGTGCTTTGACTGTTGTTATTGAAAATTCAAGTACATATTCGAAGGAAATTTCATCCAAAATTAGCATTGGCAGCTCGTGGAAACAATATTACGCATCGGCCAAATGTGTGTCAACATTATCGGCAACTCAGGTTCGTTACGCTTTTTTTACGGGTTACGCTTCTCAAACCATCGAAATTGCCGATGTTAAATTTCTGAATTACAAAACGACACTGGCCTTAAAAGATCTTCCGGTTACTGAAATTACTTATTCAGGACAAGCCGCCGATGCAACATGGCGTGTTGCTGCCGCCGATCGCATCAACCAGATCAGGAAAGGGAAAGTGGACATAGTGGTGAAGGATCAACAGGGAAATGTTGTGAAAGATGCTGCAATTTCCATCGAAATGGTCAGGCATCAGTTTGGTTTCGGAACAGCTATCCCTGCCAGTGTATTTCTGACGAACACCGTTTTCAGGAATAAAGTATATGAATTATTCAATGAGGTTGTATTTGAAAACGACCTGAAATGGCCGCAATTCAATCCCAATTCAACACTTAATCTCCGCAAATCGCTCGATTCGCTCGATCTTCATAAAATTGCCGTTCGGGGCCACAATGTGATCTGGCCTTCGTGGAAATGGTGCCCGTCAACACTTCAGGCATTGAGTACAAACCCTACTGCCCTTAGCAATGAAATTAATAAGCGAATCGATGAAGTGACCAAATTTACCAAAGGGCGGCTCAACGATTGGGATGTGATTAACGAACCGTATTCGGAGCACCAAATAATGGATGTTTTGGGCAATGATGTGATGGCCGACTGGCTGAAGCGTGTTCGCCAGAACGACCCGAATGTGAAACTTTACATCAACGATTACGGTATTTTAAGTTCGGGAGGATTAGATATAAAGAAACAGGATTCTTATTTCAATCTGATTAAATTTTTGGATGAAAAGGGAGGCAAAGTGGATGGAATAGGAATGCAGGGGCATTTTTCGAGTGACCTGACTCCAATTACTAAAGTGTATGCCATCGTCGACCGGTTTGCCGCACTCGGAAAAGATATTAAGATTACCGAACACGACATTAACATCACCCAACGCAATGTCCAAGCTGATTACACGCGCGATCTAATGACCATTTTGTTCAGTCATGCTTCAGTGAAATCATTCATGATATGGGGGTTCTGGCAGAATAGCCACTGGAAACCTGATGCGGCACTCTACAATGCTGATTGGACGATTCGCCCACATGGTGAAGCCTGGAAAGACCTTGTATTTAATCAGTGGTGGACTAGAAAAACAGACAAAACCGCTGATTCACAAGGAAATGTATCGTTCGAGGGTTTTTTGGGTACCTACAAATACACGTTAAAATCAGGTGGAAAAGAAAGTACCGGCACATTTACAATGAACAACTCCAAGCAAAGTGGTACTCCCAATTTTGTAGAACTTAAAATGGAGAATTATACAGCGGGCGCATTAATACCCGATCAAAATCCGGTAAGGATCTATCCCAATCCGTTTAAAGGTTCGTTCGTAGTGGAAACATCGGGTGTGAACGATGAACCAGCAATTGCCGAGCTATTCAATTCACTCGGACAAAGGGTAATGTTCAGAATATTGGACAATGTCTCCGGAAAAACAAGCATCAGGCATGAAATTCCCGGCATATATACGCTGCGGATCAGCAATTCCAAAGAGTTCAGGGTTTTTAAAATAATTGGTACAAAATGAAACAAATCACTTTTTATCTATCGTTTGTTCTATTTTTTACCGTGCTGAATGTTCGTGCACAAACAGTTAATATTCTCACAAAGAAGGCGTTCATGAATCCTCCAAAACAATATTATCCAACACCTTTCTGGCACATGAACGGAGATTTGACCGATGAAGGAATCATTCAGCAAATGACAGACGCCAGTTTTAAAGCCAAATTCAATGGAGTAGCCATTTTGCCGGTAAAAAATACAAAACCTGACTTTTTGAGCGACGACTATTTCGGTAAAATCAATATCATTCTCGAAACAGCAAAGAAGCTTGGTGGGGAGGTAATTTTATACGATGATATTGACTTTCCGAGCGGAACAGCCGGCGGAAAACTGGAAAAAATATTCCCCGACGATGTTCGGAAAACCATCGACAAGACCGAAGTGATCCGGAATGGTCCATCAACATTTAAAACACCGGTTCCAGAAGGTAAGTTGATGGCTGCCGTGGCCATGAATGTGGAAACTCTGGAGCGAATCAATCTTTCAGGATTCATCGATGCCAACATTTTAACCTGGAGTGTTCCAAAAGGAAAATGGAGAATCATGTTTTTTAATCTGGTTATTGCAACACATTATGAGCCTCATTTTGCCGTCGATTTTCTGGATACAGCAGCTATTGACCGCTACATGACCCTGACTTACGATGAGTATTCCAAAAGATTGGGAAACTATTTCGGGAATACAATCCAGAAGGTATTTTTTGATGATGTAGGTTTCTGGCGGACCGAACGCCAGTGGACCGGTGAGTTTGATGAAAAATTCAAGGAACTTAATGGTTTTGATCCTGACACATATTACCCGGCCTTGTGGTATAACATTGGCCCTGAAACCGATTTGGCCAGAGTCGCTTTTTTTAACACGCGTGCCGAACTGTTAGCCGAAGGATATCCCAAAATGGTTACAAAGTGGACACAGAAACAAGGTCTAAAAAGCACCGGTCATCCACCCGGCAATTATGGTATTCAGCCAGTGGATATGAATGGCGACATTTTCAAGTATTACCGTCACACTGACATTCCATTGACAGACTATATCTTGTGGTATGGACGTGGTCTCGACGGATTTAAACTGGTTGTTTCTGCTTCGGAACTTTACGACCGCCCCATTACAGCGACTGAAATATATGGTGCCTTCGAAGAACAATCTTTTGATTCGCTTATGCTTTACCGTGCCTTGATGGAAATGTTGGTAAGAGGTGTTAACTATGTGATTCCACATGGCATGTGGTACAACCCGAAGAATATATGGTTGCCACCACTTATTTCGCCCTTAAGTGAAAAACTGGCACCGGCTCTTCCCCGATACAGCGATTATGTTGGCCGTACCTGCTATGCTCTACAGGGTGGACGCCGGGTTTCTGATATTGCCATTCTTTATCCGATTGCAAGTTTGCAGGGCGGTTTTTATTTCGATGCTCCTGAAAATAAATTGGAAGGCGAATGGGCTTATCCCGAGGCCGATTACCTGAAAATAAGCGATATGCTCACCAAAGAGATTCGCCGCGATTTTACTTTCGTTCATCCCGAGTATCTGACCTCCGAAAAATACACCATTCAAAACGACTTGCTACACCTCAATAATGTCGAAAATTATCAGGATTACAAGCTGATGATTCTGCCGGGAGGAAAGGTCATATCGTTAAAAGCGCTTCAGAAGATTAAAAAATTCTTCGACGCCGGCGGAAAAGTTCTGGCCACTTCGCTTTTACCATCAAAATCGGCTGAAGTGGGAAATGATCAGGAAATTGAAAAAATTGTGACTGAACTGTTCGGCGACAATACCGCCACACAAGCCCAATTGCAGACCAATGACAAGGGCGGTAAAGCAATTTATTTGGCCAAACCAACTGCCGAATTGTTGTCGAAAACGATTTCTGAATTGGTGCCGGCGCCTGATGTAATCTTTCCGGATACCCCAAAAATCACAAGTAAACTTGGCTACTTTTCGTATCTGCACAAAATTCACAACGGCAAGGACATTTACTTTTTTGCAAATTCGAGTGATAACAATCTTGATACTGAAGTTTTGCTAAGGGGAAAGCTAAATCTGGAAAACTGGAATCCAAATACCGGAGCGGTTTCAAAATTGCAGAAAGTTTCGTATGTCAAAAAAAACGGACAAATATATACCCGGTGTACATTGAATTTACAGGGTGTTCAATCAACTTTTTGGATTGGAAAATAATATAACAGCAGATACAAACTGCGCAAAAGGCATATATTAAACAGATTAGAAATTCGAGATATCTAAAAGAAAAAAAATATGAGTAAATTCAATATCCTAACTTTAGTTTTCAGCTCTATTTTTTTTGTGAGTACAGCACAAAATACTTCTGATCAATACAAACTATTTTACGATACTTCGGAACCAGCTATTGCTTTTGCTGCAGAAGATCTTAAAAATATTCTTGAAAGCAAAAACATTTCTGTTACACTTAATGCAATTAGCCAATTTGATGCTGATGCGAAAGGAAGCCGAATTATCATCGCTAAAAACGATACTGAAATCCTGGCTGAATTAAAGAAAGCAAAAGCGACCCCCATCAATCAAATGAACGAACAAGAATACTCCCTTAGGGTTACAGAAGGTGATGCAGGTAAAACGTATTGGGCAATAGGTGGGGATAGAGTAGGGGCTATGTATGGAGGAATTCACATTGGTGAAATTGTAAAAGCCTTTGGTCTTGATTCAATTAAAAACGAAGATCACAAGCCTTACATTGCCAGGCGTGGAATAAAATTTAATATTCCGTTAGATGAACGAACACCCAGTCATGATGATCGGGGTACTTCCGCTCAAACAAACATTGAGAACATGTGGGACCTTACTTTCTGGGCAGACTACCTTGATGTATTAGCCCGTCAACGTTTCAATGTGCTGTCGTTATGGAATCAGCACCCTTTTCCTTCGATGATTAAGCTGGATGCCTACCCGGATGTTGCGCTAAACGATGTTTACAATAAAGCCGGTAAAATTAAAGACATGACAATTGATGAGAAAATTGACATGTGGAGAAAAGTAATGGATTATGCTTTCGACCGTGGAATAGAAGTGAATATAATTGTATGGAATATTCACATGAATGGAGCTTTAGGAAAATATGGGATTACTGAAAATAAGGACAATGAGGTAACAAAAGCCTATCTGAGAAAGTCGGTTGAGCAACTATTTCTAACCTATTCAAAACTTAAAGGCATTGGAGTCACAGCCGGTGAAAATATGGGTGGAATGGAACCGGATGAAAAAGAACAGTGGCTGTGGGATACCTATGGAAAAGGAGTTCAGGATTTCCAGGCAAAACAACCCGACAGGCATATTCTTTTTATTCATCGGTTTTGGTGGACGGAATATGATAAAATTGAAAGCCGATTTGGTCAGCTAAAAGATGGTTTTGACATGAGTTTTAAATATGCCCGTGGAAGAACTTATGCCGATTTTGCACCAAAATTTGCTGAAAAAGAGTTGCTTTCCAAACTTCCCGAGGGAGTATCTACCTGGTGGAATATCCGTAATGATGATATTTATAATTTACGGTGGGGCGATCCGGAATTTGTGAGACAGTTCATACTTAATCTCCCCAAAGGCGATAAAACGGCTGGTTATTATAAGGGCTCCGACCGATTTGTATGGGGACGTGAAAGCATCAGTAAAAACCCAACATCTCCACGGGAATTGGAGAATGAAAAGCATTGGTATAGCTTCTTGCTATGGGGTCGAATGGGTTATGACCCGCAAACATCAACAGAATTGTTACAGGGCTTATTGAGTAACCGTTTTCCCGAGGTGTCAAGCAGAAATCTTTACACAGCATGGCAGTCAGCCTCTAAAATCATCCCTTTGGTTAACAAATTTCATTGGTTTAGCTGGGATTATTTATGGTGGCCCGAGGCGGGTATCAGCACAGGTTATGGAGTGGCAATTCCCGGTTATCACAATATAAACCATTTTATTGATGCACCGGTAATGCCTTTTACTGATTTGATTACAATTCCTGACTACGTTGAGACAGTTTTAAAAAATAATCAAATTAAGGGTACTACTCCCATGCAAGTTGCTGATAGTCTGGAAGTATTTGCAAAAACAGCATTGACATTGGCAAATGACTTATCAGGTAAGGGTAATATTGCATTAGCCGAAACCATTGGCGACATCAGGGCAATGGCCTATCTGGGAAATTACTATGGTGCAAAAATCCGTGGTGCTGCATACCTTGAACTTTACAGGAAATCGAAAGATGAAAAATTCAAAACACATGCAGTTAAGGAATTGGAAAACTCACTTTTGAATTGGCAGCAATACGCAAAAATTTTGGACAAGCAATATATCAAAATGAATATTGCCATGATGGGGTTATTCGATTGGGACAAACTTGAAGAGGAAGTAAAAAAAGATATAGAACTGGCAAAAAATGATACATATTAAATTTATTCTGATTTCGGTTTTGCTAACCATTTTGGCTGGCCATCCGGGTTTTTCTCAAACCGTTGTTTCCATTAAAGGAGACCAGTTTTACATCAACGGGAAACCAACTTACGAAGGTCGTTATTGGAAAGGACATAAAGTGGAAGGTTTGCTGATTAATTCGCGAATGGTTCAGGGAATTTTTGATGACATCGATCCAAACACTTCACACTCATTTGCCTACCCCGACACAAAAAAATGGGATGCAGAAAGGAACAACAAGGAGTTTGTTGAAGCAATGCCCCTTTGGAAAAGTTACGGACTAAATTGTTTTACGCTTAATATGCAGGGTGGAAGTCCGGTAGGCTACCAGGGAATACCTTATACCAATCCGGGGTTTCACAAGGATGGTTCATTGCATGATGGATATATGAAACGTTTGGACAACATTCTGAAAAAGGCAGATGAACTGCAAATGGTTGTCATTCTCGGAATTTTTTATTTCAGGCAAGATGAGTATCTGACCGATGAGGCCGCCATAAAAAATGCTGTAAATAATTTAATCGACTGGCTTTTTGAAAAAGAATATCGGAATGTATTGATTGAAATCAACAACGAAACCAATATTAAGATGTATGATCATGATATTTTAAAAGCCGACCGCGTACATGAGCTTATTAAAATGGTCAGATCAAATAAAAAGAAGGGATACCGTTACCTTGTTGGAACCAGTTTTGCCGGATGTACGGTACCCTCTTTAAATGTCATTAAAGCTTCCGATTTTTTGTTGATTCATGGAAATGGGGCTAAAAACCCGGAGCGTTTGACTAAGCTTGCCGTAGATACCAGAAACGCGAAAGGTTACAGGAAAATGCCTATCGTGAATAATGAAGATGATCATTTCGATTTTGATAAAGAAGTTAACAATTTCACTACGTCTATAAAAAGTTATATTTCATGGGGGTACCTTGATTTTAGGTTTCCTGGAGAAACCGATTATACCGAAGGTTTTCAAAGCGTGCCGGTTGATTGGGGTATCAACTCCGAAAGGAAAAAGGGATTTTTCAATTTGGTGAAAGAGATTACAGGTACGGATTAAATAACTTAAAAAATAATTGCAATGAATTTACAACACTTAAAACTTCTGCTTTTGTCAACCATTTTTTCAATAATTGCAACTGTAGCTGTTGCACAAACCGAAAATCCGATACTTCCCGGTTTTTATCCCGACCCAAGTATTTGCAGGGTTGGAACCGACTATTATCTGGTCAATTCTTCGTTTTCGTTTTTCCCCGGAATTCCAATCTTCCATAGTACCGATCTTACGCATTGGAAGCAAATTGGACATGTTTTGGATCGGCCTTCACAACTGAACCTTACCGATGAATGGATTTCTGCAGGGCTATATGCACCTTCTATCCGTTATCATGAAGGAGTATTTTACATGATTACAACGCTTATGGGTGGAAAAGGCGGGAACTTTTATGTAACCGCTAAAAATCCTGCAGGGCCCTGGTCTGAACCAAATTGGCTAAAAGAAGTTGACGGGATTGATCCATCCTTCTTTTTTGATTTGGATGGAACTGCTTATCTGGTGAACAATGGTCCGGTAGCCGACGGTAAACCTTTGTATAATGGGCATCGTTCGCTTTGGTTACAGAAATTTGATTTAGCTGCTAAAAAACCAATTGGTAAGCGGGTAGAGATCGTAAATGGGGGAACTGATATTTCCAAAAAGCCAATCTGGATCGAAGGGCCACACATTTTCAACAAGAATGGCTATTATTATTTGCTATGTGCAGAAGGTGGAACCGGACTTGACCATTCCCAGGTAATTTTCAGAAGCAGAAATATCTGGGGGCCTTACGAAGTATTCAAAGATAATCCGATCCTGACACAACGCGACATGCCAGCGGATCGAATAGACCCGGTTACCTGTACCGGTCACGCCGATTTTGTTCAAACTCCCAATGGTGACTGGGTTGCTGTTTTTCTTGGATGTCAGCCATATGAAGATGAATTTTTCAATACAGGGAGGCAAACATTTATACAAAATGTTGACTGGAGTGGTGAATGGCCCATTATTCTCGAAAAAGGCAAAGCTGTTCCTTCCCAGGTATCATTGCCTCTGAAAGCAGAAGAAGGAAAAGTAACTTTTCGTGATAACTCGGCCAATTGGAAAGACGATTTCGACCAGCCTAAACTGAATTTTGAGTGGAATTTTATCCGCACACCTCAGGAAAAGTGGTATGAATTAAAAGACAATTCATTGAAAATTCAAGCCCGCCCGATAAGTATTTCTGAAGTTGGAAATCCTTCGTTTATCGGTCGCCGTTTGCAGTTTGCCAATTCAGAATTCACGGCTTCACTGAAGCTTGAAAAAGGCAAAGAGATGGAAGCCGGAATTGTTGCTTTTCAGAACGAAAAATTTTACTACAAACTGACTATTCAGCAAATAGCTGGCAAGAATTATCTGATGGTTGCTTCAGCAACGAAAGAATTTGAGAAGACAGAATTAAAAGGTTATAAACCGGGCAAACCAATTTATTTACGAATGAAAGCCCTTGAAGCTGATTTCGCCTGCGAATACAGTCTGAACAACAAAACCTGGACGCAGATGGGCAGTGTGCTCGACGGAAAACATTTGAGCACCAAGGTTTCAGGAGGTTATGTAGGAGCCTATTTTGGTTTGTATGCCTTTGCAAAGACGCCGGCAATTGCTAGCTTTGATTGGGCAACCTATCGAAAAACCAACTAAATAACTTTCCGATGAAGAAAATAATCATTGTTTTATTTGTCTTGATTTTGATCAATTCACACTTTACAACCGGACAGAATGCTTTGAATCCGGGTTATTTTAAATCACCTCCACAATCGGCTAAAGTGCATACCTGGTGGCACTGGATCAGCGGAAACATCACCAAAGACGGGATTACCAAAGACCTGGAATCGATGAATCAGCAGGGAATTTCGCAGGCCACTATCCTGAATGTAGGTAGTTGGGTTCCGATGGAAATCGTTAAGCCTCCTGTGAAATTTTATACCGAAGAGTGGTTTGATATGTTTAAATGGTCTTTGCAGGAAGCCAATCGTCTGGGAATTGCCATTGGCGTGCACAACTGCGATGGCTGGAGCACGAGCGGCGGGCCATGGATCACGCCTGAAAAGTCGATGAAACAATACGTCTGGACAAAAACCACCATTGCTGGAGGCCGGGAAATAAATGTTCAACTCGAACAGCCTCAGGCTCTGCATAATTTTTACCGCGATGTGGCTGTGGTGGCTTTCCCAGTTGAAGAGAAGTTGAATTCCTATCAGAAAGCTACTCCAAAAGTTACGCTCAATAAAACCGATGCCGCAGCCCTTTTAAATGACGGAAATCCATTGAGTGAATTGACGATCAAAGCAGGAGAGGCCGTTTCAATTTCGTTTACCTCCGAATTCGCAGCCGATAAACTGGTTATCTTTCCCCGGATGGTCTTTGACTGGGAGGATATGACCAAAATCAATACGCAATTTGTTCTTTTATCGTCGAATGATGGTGTTAATTATAAAAAGATCAGCGACCTTGAAATTAAGGGTGTCAATAAAACCGTTGCGATTTCATTCCCCGAAACAAAATCGAAATACTACAAACTGGAATGTGTCAAAAGCTGGAACAACTATGCTCTTTCGGAAATTGAATTGCTGAAAGGATCGGAAGAACCAACTTATTCACCCAAAATAAGTGGCTTACTCGAAAAAATAGGTTCGGTAAAATCTGCCAGTGAGAAAGAATTTAATTTGACGGCAAAAAATAACCTGACTGGGATTCCCGAAAGCTCTATTGTAGATATTACAAGTTCGGTTTCTCCGGATGGAATCCTGAAATGGAAAGCGCCCAAAGGCAACTGGCGGGTGATTCGTTTTGGATATACCACTACAGGAAAGAAAAACGGACCGGCTACTCCCGAAGGGACCGGTCTGGAAGTTGATAAGATGGATTCTAAAGCACTTGATTTCCATTTCGACAGCTTTTCAGGTAAGTTAATTGAGGCTTCAGGAAAATACACGGGCAATACTTTTAAGTTTTTGCTGATCGACAGTTGGGAATGTTTTTTCCAGAACTGGACGGCAAAATTTCCGCAGGAATTTAATGAACGCAGAGGGTATTCGCTGACTCCGTGGATACCGGTTTTATGCGGCGAAGTGGTTGAGAATACGCAACAGTCTGAAGCATTTTTGCACGATTTCAACAAAACCATTTCTGATTTAATCGATCTGAATTATTTCAGTCATTTCAAGGATTTGTGCCACCAAAACAAATTGGAAATGCATGCCGAAATCATTTACGGAGACGACGGAAGTTACCCATCGCTCGACATTCTCCGTTCGAATAATCATCCCGATTTGCCGATGACTGAATTTTGGGCCAATCCCGATAAAAACCAATTTCCTGAATACAAACCATCCGATCGTCCAAAAGCCGACTTTCCGACTTATGCTGCCCTTGCCTGCAATAAGCAAATTATTGGCTCTGAAGCTTATACCGGATTCGCTCATTACAGCGAGTCGCCTGCCGATTTGAAACCTTTTGGCGATGCAGCGTATTGTCAGGGAATTAATCAAATGATACTGCACAGCTATGTGCATCAGGCCAAAGACCTGAAACCGGGAGTCACTTTAATGAAATTTGCAGCTCATTTTAACCGCAACAATCCTTGGTGGGATTTTGCCCGTGGCTGGATGGACTATCAGGCACGCGTTCAGTATGTTCTGCAGAAGGGTGAACCGGTGGTTGATGTTATTTTCTATGCGGGCGATCAGCTTCCGCAGTATTTCAGTAAAAGCATCGTGAATGAATTGCCTTATGGTACAATGGCCAACGCCTGTAATTTCGAAATGCTTCAACAAGCCAAAGTCGTTGACGGAAAAATTTCGTTTGGCGGAAACCAAAGTTTCCCGATTCTGACCTTACCAAAAACAATGACGATGGATTTTGCGACATTAAAGCAGATTGCCCGGCTGGTGAGCGATGGCGCGGTAGTTTACGGACCAAAACCAACAGAAATGTTATCGATAAAGGATATAACAACCAATAAGGCTGAATTTCTCCAACTGGCCGATGCACTTTGGGATAAATCTCCGGAAAATAAATATGGAAAAGGAACAGTAATCTCCGGAAAACCGATTGCCGAAGTGCTTAAACAACTCGGTGTTTTGCCCGATCTGGCTAGCAACAGCAACGATCCGAAGGAAATCATGTTCATCCATAAACGAATGGGCGATACCGATGTTTTTTACGTTTTTAATCAGCAAAATAAAGTACTTAACCGTGAACTGATTTTCCGGGTTTCCGGTAAAACTCCTGAAGTTTGGAATCCTGAAAATGGTGCAATCACCAAACCTGTCCTATTCGCGATGGATCAGCATCAAACCCGGATTCCACTTTCATTTAAAGCTTACGAATCGAAGATAATTGTTTTCAGGAACGAAAAACCGGCACAATACATTCAGGCTGTTTCACGCTCCGGAAATCAAATTTTTCCCCAGTTGCAATTTACTGCAACCAGTTCGGAAATTCCACAGGCAACAGTTAGAAACGGCAAATTCAATTTTACAAGCAACCAAAGCGGCGAATACTCTTTCACAAGCCATTCAAACCAAATCATTAAGCTAAGTTTAGTAGCGGCTAAAAGTGTTGAAATTGAAAACTTTAAAAGTAAAATCGAATTCTTCCCGATTTCGGATGAAGTGATCGCTCCTGTTGAAATCACCAAACTAAAATCGCTGACCGAATTTGATCAGCCTGCCATCAAATACTTCGCCGGAAAAGCCAAATACACTATTGCCTTTACAGCACCGGAAGGTTTTGTTTCAGAAAGCGATTTAGTTGTCCTGAATCTTGGAAAGATGGATGCAACCGCCGAAGTGCGATTAAACGGAAAACTGCTGGCCTTTGCCTGGAAGCCCGATACTGAACTGGATGTTTCCGGCTTGCTGAAACAGGAAAATGTGCTGGAAATAGCAGTTGCCAATGTTTGCCGCAACCGTTTTATTGGCGATCTGATTCAATACGGAACTTTAAAAAGTCTCTTTACTACATCGCCCATTACCGAAATCCTGACCAAGGACATGCCATTGAAACCTTCAGGATTGATGGGGCCACTGAAATTGATGAAATACACGAAATAATTTTTTTTAATAACCACATAGACACATAGAAAACATAGTTAAAATTTTTCTCTGTGTCCTATGTGTCTGTGTGGTTCCAAATTTTTAAGGATGAAAAAAATACAATTACTGATTTTCGCTGTACTGATTTGCAGCTCATCGTTTTCGCAAACCAGAACAAGCGGAAACCCCATATTCAAAGGCTGGTATGCCGATCCGGAAGCCATCATTTTTGGCGATACGTATTGGATTTACCCAACATATTCTGCTCATGCCGAAGTTCCCGATTCGTCGGCAGTACTTACCGACTGGCAGAAAAACGAACGTAAGAACAATAAACCATGGAAACCATTTTTGTTGCAGACTTTCTTCAATGCCTTTTCATCCAAAGACCTCGTAAACTGGGAAAAGCATTCGCATGTGCTCGATGTAAAGGATGTGAAATGGGCAGCTTACTCGCTGTGGGCGCCATCGATCATCAAAAAAGACAAGAAGTATTATTTGTTTTTCGGTGCCAACGACATTAAAACCAGCGAACAGATGGGTGGCATTGGCATCGCTGTTTCCAAAAAACCAGGCGGTCCGTTTAAGGATTATCTGGGTAAACCGCTCATCAATCAAATTGCCAATGGTGCGCAACCCATCGATCAGTTTATCTTTCATGATCAGGATGGAAAATACTACCTGATATATGGCGGTTGGCGGCATTGCAACATTGTGCAGATCAAAGACGATTTCACCGGATTAATTCCGTATCCCGATGGTTCGGTTTACAAAGAAATTACGCCTGAAAATTACGTCGAAGGTCCTTTCATGTTTATCCGGAATGGGAAATATTACCTGATGTGGAGTGAAGGCGACTGGACAGGCCCCGATTATTCGGTGGCTTATGCCATAGCCGACTCGCCCTTTGGTCCGTTTAAACGTATAGCCAAAGTGCTTCAGCAGGATGAAAATATCGCTCGGGGAGCGGGTCACCATTCGGTCATCAACATCCCGGATACCGACGACTGGTACATCGTATATCATCGCCGTCCATTAACAGAAACCGATGGGAACCACCGCGAAACCTGTATCGACCGCATGTATTTCGACGAAAATGGCCTGATCAAACCGGTTAAAATTACCGTTGAAGGAGTTGGCCGTCGAACGCTCAATTAGCTGATGTATAATTTTTTGTATATAAAAACTGACTTAATCCGGAAGAATGATGATAAAACGATTTTCAATATTTATAACCACCTTTTTGCTTGCCGCTTTTTGCGTTGCACAGGTAAACGAGGCTCCAAAACTTCTCAAAAAAGGACAGTCGGGTCAGTTAATTGTGAACAACAAACCATTTATCATTTTGGGTGGTGAGTTGTATAATTCAAGTTCCACTTCGCTTGAATTCATGAAACCGATCTGGCCACGCATGAAAAGCTTAAATCTAAATACCTTGTTTGTAGCGATCAGTTGGCGGCAATTCGAATCAGCGGAAGGCAAATATGACTTTACCCTCGTTGATGGGCTTGTTCAGGAAGCACGTAAAAATGATCTGAAGATTGGGTTTCTCTGGTTTGGAGCCTGGAAAAATGGCATGTCGGGTTATGCTCCGGAATGGGTATTAAGCGATCTGAAACGTTTCCCGAGGATGCAGGATGTTTCGGGCCGGAATCTGGAAGTACTAAGCAATTTGAGTGATGAACTTTGTGCCGTAGAGTCAGCAACTTTCGCGGTTTTGATGAAGCATATCCGGGAAATAGATCAAAAGGATCAGACAGTGATTTTGATGCAGGTAGAAAATGAAGTTGGACTGATGCGTGCTTCACGCGATTTCAGCAGAAAAGCTACTTCAGAATACCAGAAGAAAGTACCTCCGCAATTGATGAACTATCTGCTGGCCGATACCTCCAAACTCACACCTTACCTTAAAAAAGCATGGGCCGTCAACCGGCATAAAAAAGAAGGAACATGGTCAGAAGTTTTTGGATCGGATGAACGCAGCGAACAGCTTTTTATGGCCTGGAGTTATGCCCGGTACATCGAAAAAATAGCGGCTGCCGGTAAAAAGGAATATCCTTTGGTAATGAATGTAAATGCCTGGCTGGCAAAAGATACTGATAAACCCGGAACGTATCCGAGCGGTGGCCCAACAGCGTTTAATCTCGATATTTACCGGGCTGCCGGTACAAACATTGATCTCTTTTCGCCCGATATTTACGGGAAGGAATTTAAGGCTGCCTGCAAAGCACACCAGCACCGTGGCAACCCCTTGTTGATTCCTGAAGCCTGCGGTATCTGGCTCAAAGATACGTTGAGTGGTCCGGCAAAGGCGTATTATACCATTGCAGAAGAAAATGCCCTTGGTTTTTCACCGTTTGCAATTGATGCGAAACTTTATAATGCCACGCATCCGCTGACACCTGCTTATCGGAATCTGAAACAACTGATGCCGTTTCTTACTGAATTGCAGGGAACCAAAAACCTCCGTGGGTTTATGCAGGAAACGGGTAAAACAGATTCCATTGAATTCGATGCCTTTAACTTTCAGATTAGATATACCGGAAACCCTGCTGGCAGCAAGCCTGGCTATGGCCTGATTATTAAGCTTTCTGAAAATGAATATGTCTTATCCGGATGTGGCTTTTCTGTTGACAGGATCGAATCTAAAAACCCGAAGAAACCGCTGGTCAGTCTGACCTCTGTTCAGGAAGGTGAATATGAAAACGGAAAATGGAAACTCATCCGCGATTTGGGAGGCGACGAAGTGAATGGTCAGGGAACAACCGGACCGTTTTTTCCACCAACCACCTATTCCATGGTATTGGACTACAATTACATTTCAACACAAAAAATAAGGATTATAGCCCATGAATAATCAATCCATCCAAACAGTATCAAAAACTATGAATTTTAAAATCATCAGCATTAAAAAAAGACCGGATATGCTTTTCCTCTTTTTTTGTTTTGCTCTTTTACCTTCATTCATTTCGGCCCAAACCAATCCGCAGGGATTTTTCTTAGATGGCTGGGTGCCCAAAAGTATTGAAATAAAGGATTATGAGAGTATAGATCAAACTACTTTATCATCGACTGTTACGGTAACCGTTGATGCCGGAATCACTCTTTCAAAAGTAAGCAAGTATGTTTACGGGCACAATGCAGCGGCCTGGGGCGGGAAACTTGATCAAAGTGCTCAGGCAGTTAAAGATATTAATGCTTTGGCTCCCAATATCATCCGCTGGCCCGGAGGTAGCATGTCGAATGATCATTTCTGGAAGGCGACCAGCCAGGCAACTTGCCCAAAAGATCTTCCCCCGACCTACGAGTACAAAGATTTGATGTATGGATCGAATAACAATGGCTGGACCATGTCGGTTGACAACTTTTACAGTTTACTTGCAAAAACAAATTCTGTTGGAAGTATTTGTGTAAACTATTCTTACGCCCGCATCGGAACAAGCGCTGATCCGGTGCTTGCTGCGGCAAAGTATGCTGCCGATTGGGTACGTTACGACAACGGACGAACCAGGTATTGGGAAATCGGGAACGAAAACTTTGGTAGCTGGGAAGTTGGTTATACCATCGATCAGACTCTGAATAAGGATGGTCAGCCCAAAACCATTTCAGGAGATTTGTACGGTAAACATTGCAAGGTATTTATTGAGGAGATGCGAAAAGCCTCCAAAGAAGTGGGTAACGATATTAAGATTGGCGTTGTGGCGATGGATAGTCATGTAACCTATAATGCAGTGCAAATGAACTGGAATTCAGGAATGATGAAACAAGTGGGCAACCTGGCCGATTATATGATTGTACACAGTTACCATACGCCTTATGATGAAAATTCGACAGTTTCAACTATTTTAAACTCGTACACCAAATCAAAAGATATCAAACAATACGTTACCACCGGTTTAAAAACAAGCATCAATCACGATCCTCTTCCGATGGCACTTACCGAATGGAATATTTTTGCCGTTGGAAGCAAACAGGGCGTATCGTACATTAATGGAATACATGGAGCGCTGGTTCTGGGTGAACTAATCAAAAATCAGTACGGTGACGGAATCCGTTGGGATTTGGTTAACGGCTGGAACAATGGCGACAACCATGGTATTTTGGCTGATGGTGAACCCGGAATAGCCCGATATACACCGCGGGCCCCTTTTTACTACATGTATTATTTCCAGAAATTTTTTGGTGATAAGTTCATCCAATCAACGGTTACGGGAAGTACTGACGTGGTGAGTTATGCCTCTAAATTTTCATCCGGACAAAGCGGCATTGTGCTGGTAAATAAAGGAACTTCAGAAAAAGTGATCAGCCTGAAAATGAATAATTTCAAAACAGGAGACCGGTATTATTACTATCTGCTTACCGGAGGAACTGACAATGGTGATTTCTCCAGGAAAGTAGTTGTAAACGGAAAAACTACAACGGCAGAAGGTGGTGGTCCGGCAGATTATGCGACTTTGAAACCTTTTGGAACAAGCATCAGTGCTGACATTAAATTAAGCTTACCTAAATATTCTACTGTGTATGTTGTAGTAGAGAGTGATAAAAATCTGCAAACTCAAACAATTCAATTTGATCCGATTCCTTCAAAAGCTGTTGGCGATACCGATTTTAGTATATCCGCATCTGCAAGTTCAGGGCTCCCGGTTCAGTTTGCAAGTTCTAATCCAAAAGTGGCAAAAGTAGCAAACAATACTGTTCAGATTATCGGAGTCGGTACCTGCAACATCATTGCTTTTCAGGATGGCGATCTAACATACAATCCGGCTGGTCAGGTTAGCCGGTCGCTCACCGTTGCGAAAGGGAACCAGACGATTGCATTTCCACCATTGCAGCCGAAAATAAATGGCGATCCTGATTTTTTGCCCGGAGCTTCTGCCAGCTCAGGTTTGGTTTGTACTTATACCAGTTCTAATCCGGCTGTTGCAGCGATTGTAAATGGCCAGATACAGATTAAAGGTGCAGGATCGGCAACAATAACGGCCAAACAATCTGGAAATATCAATTACAATGCGGCTTCCGAAGTTTCACAAGAACTAGCAGTGGCCGTTAAAACGGCAGTTGAACAATTGTCAATCAAGATTGATTTTGAAATATTCCCCAATCCGGCAACCGATTTAATTACGATTAAATTGAACACGGAAAATTCGAGGATTTCGATTTATAATTCATGGGGATCTCTTGTCTATTCCAACGCCGTTTCAGCTTCAGTAATTACAATTCCTGTAAGTCAGATAGGAGGCATTGGGGTCTATTTTGTTCAGGTTAATTCAACTACTAAGAAGTTAATTGTCATTCAATAAAGTGAAAGAAATAACCGGAGGACTAAATTAAATCAAACAATTACAACCATGCTGAATACTCGTAAATTACTTATGGGAGTTTCCATATTGAGCTCTGCGATGGGAGTTTATGCCCAGAAATCCCTCGCAAATTTCAAGGCACTTGAACGAGATAAGAACGTAAAACCCAGAAATGTGATTTTCATTCTAACCGACGATCACAGGTATGATTTTATGGGCTTTACCGGCAAAGTGCCATGGCTCGAAACACCCAATATGGATCGGTTGGCTGCCGAAGGTGCCTGGTTCAAAAATGCATTTGTAACTACATCACTCTGTTCTCCAAGCCGTGCATCTATCCTTACCGGGATGTATTCGCATACCCATACCATTGTCGATAATCAGGCGCCCGATCCGGGCAATCTGACCTACTTTCCGCAGTATTTACAGGGATCAGGCTACCAAACCGCTTTCTTCGGAAAATGGCACATGGGCGACGACAGCGATTCTCCACGTCCGGGCTTCACGCATTGGGAAAGCTTTCGCGGACAAGGTGAATATTACAATCCAAGCCTGAATATCAATGGAAATCGGATTACCTACAAAGACTCTACCTACATTACCGATTTGCTGACCGAACATACCCTGAAATGGCTGAAAGAGCGAGACAAAACCAAACCGTTTTTCGTCTATCTCTCGCACAAAGCGGTTCACGCAGGTTTTCAACCGGCAAAGCGTCACAAAGGAAAATACAAAGACAAAAAATATACGCTTCCTGTAACTTACGACCAGACCAAAACCGGTGCCTACCGCGACCTGAAATGGCCGGAATGGGTCGCCAACCAACGAGTAAGCTGGCATGGTGTTGATTACATGTACAACGGCAATTCGGATATGAACACAATGGTGCAGGACTATTGCGAAACTTTGCTAGGTGTTGACGAAAGCATTGGTTCGGTGATGGAGTACCTGAAAAAGGAAGGCCTCGATGAATCGACACTGGTGATTTATATGGGTGACAACGGGTTCAGCTGGGGCGAACATGGCCTGATCGATAAGCGGCATTTCTACGAAGAATCGGTGAAAGTGCCCTTCCTGGTGCGTTGTCCGGAGTTATTTAAAGGAGGAAAGGTAATTACAAAAATGGTGCAAAACACCGATATTGCTCCAACGTGTCTGGAAATGGCCGGGTTGAAAAAGCCGGATTACATGCCTGGATATTCATTTATTCAATTGCTGAAAGGTGATGAAACCAACTGGCGCGACCGTATTTTTTATGAGTACTTCTGGGAATGGGAA
>JAHEYU010000100.1 GCA_023251435.1 Bacteroidota bacterium | reverse complement strand
TTCTTTCAGATCCCAAATCACTCTGGACACCCTTGCCATTCGCTAATACTTCCTCTCAACTCGGCGTATGCAGAAACTTCCATCCTGCTAGTTTATCACCATGCCCGACATACTAAAAAAGAGGTTGGGACTTTCGAACCAACCTCTTTTCAAAAAAGAAAATATTTTTCTTATACACGTTTTTCTTTGATACGGGCTTTTTTACCGGTAAGAGAACGTAAATAATACAATTTAGCTCTGCGAACACTACCTTTTTTATTCAATTCAATCTGGTCGATAAATGGCGAATAAAGAGGGAAAATTCTTTCAACACCAACGTTTCCAGACATTTTACGAACAGTAAAGGTTTTAGTAATACCTGTACCTTTTACCTGAATAACTACACCTCGGTAATTTTGGATACGCTCTTTGTTACCCTCACGAATCTTGTAGTGAACGGTAATAGTATCTCCTGAATTGAATGGCGCATGTTCTTTTGTTTCAGTAACAAACGCGTTTTGTGCAACTTTAATTAAATCCATTGTTATAAGTTTTAGTGGCAATATTACATCAAATCAATGAGTAAGAGATTGCAGAAATGTGGCGCAAAAATAATAAAATTATTCATTCCACCATTCGCATCTTCAACAAAAGATCGGTATAATTTCAAATAATCAATGACTGGCTTCACCCTTCATTTTCAAATGATCGCCGGTTTGATCAACAATTACCTTTTTCCACCATTCAGGATAACCAGGCTGGCTTGGATTTGGGGCAATTCCGGTTTCAGTTCGTTCAAACACACCATCTTTTTCTTTCTTGATGTTACCATCAATAAATTTCACAATCAGGAATTGCGATAATTTTTTCCATTCCTGCGTCATTCCGTTTGCCTGATTTACTGAATAATCAGATAAAAACTGAAGCGTTTCTTTCTTCTTGCCGGCATTCCATAAGTTTTGTGCAGCCAAATCAACACTTGGCGTATAGGCTACAAATTTATCTTCCAGGTTTTTCTGTACTTTCTGAACATCAGGAATAATGGCATCGTAACGAAGGTAAGCGAAATTCGAAACCAGATTGAAAGTCCAGAATGCAGCTGTTTCTGAATAAGTCAGCATATCGCCGTTTCCTTCTTTAAAACATTCAGGAATTTCGGTTATTCCGCAGTACATAGGCACGTAACAGGTGCTGTAGGCATCGTCAACACCAAACCAAAGTATTCCGCCAATTGGATTAGGCAACCATGAGCGGGACTGGGTTACAAACGAAAAGCCGGTTTGCTGAGTCGAAATTGCTCTTTCATTGACATAGGTATCATTGTTAACCTTGTAAGTTAGCGGGCGCCAGCGATAGGGCAAACTATGCGGGCCAGCACCAATATCTTTGGTCATGTCCAAAGCAGTTCCCTGATAATGATCGCGCATCATTCCCATCACATCCTGAACGCTCAATTTTTTATCGGGTTTAATCCACAATGGCATACGGTTAAGCGGAAAATTATTTGCACCACCATGTTTTACATTGCCAAGCGCATATTCCTCGTATTGTTTCATTCCTGAATTAACCTTGTTGAATCCGGCAAATACACGTGCATCGCTAAAACGGGCTCCGCTAAAATCAACAGGAGCATAAACATCAGAAAAGCTAAAATCCTTATCCTGACCGGTGAACCATCCCTTTTTGCGAGCGAACGTTATGACATCTTTCGAATACAAACAATTTGCAGAATCGTTTTGTGGAAATGTTGTAATACGCGCCTGATTGGCGTGTCCGCTGATGTAGCCATCAGGGATACGCTGTGCAACCCAAACAGCACCTTTTTCACCATCGCCTTTACCAATAATTTCCATAATCCAGACTTCGTTCGGGTCTGAAATAGAAAACGACTCGCCTGAACTTGCATAACCATATTTTTCCATTAAATCAGCAATCACCTGAATGGCTTCGCGGGCTGTTTTGGCGCGTTGTAAAGCTACGTAAATCAGGCTTCCGTAATCCATAATTGCTCCCGACTGTTTAGCCAATTCTTCGCGACCACCATAAGTTGTTTCGCCAATGGCCACCTGAAACTCGTTTATATTTCCTACGACACTGTAAGTGTGAGCCACCTGCGGAATACGACCCAGGAATTTACCTGTATCCCACTCATAAATATCGCGCATGGCGTCGGCCGGGTAATCTTTTGCCGGCTGAAAATACAACTCGCCGTACAAAGTATGCGAATCGGCTGCATAAGTAATCATGGTCGAGCCATCGACCGAAGCGCCTTTGGTTACTAAAAAATTGGTACAGGCCAGTGAAGTCTGCACAGCGCCTCCCAGAGCCAATAAAGCCAGAAGTGCAATTCTTTGAATTCTTTTTATCATGATCTATTTTTGTTTTTTGTTTCTTCTTTGGGCAAATATATCAGAAAAAAGGACAAAGAAAAGGGATTTAAATCAGCGTTTATAGAGATTGAGCCTAATCAAAAATCGAAAACCAAGTCGAAAAATGAATTTACTCCATTTATTACATTACATATAGTATTTTTCTTTAGAAATTAATTCTAATTTTAATTGCAAAAAATCAACTAAAACAGTATAAATAATTCATTGTGAAAAATTCGATTATCATTGCATTTATACTTTCAGCTACCCTTTGCTCCTGCCAGCCGTCAAAGCAAAAGCTTGCAAGTGCAAATACATTCATGCTCGACACCCTGATTAATGGTAAAAAGCTGATGGTAAAAGATACCACAAAGTATTCTCCTGAATTTATTCAGCAGCTTAAACAAGCTATTTCGGTAAATGAATCGATAAAGCTTATTGGCGATAGTATTTGGGTTTCATCGACAATTTTTAATAGCAGAAAAGATACTCTTGTAACTACAACCGATATAATCCCTACAGTATTAAAAATTAGCGAGCCATATCTCTACACCACATCAGATACAAGTCACAACTTCACTCTTACGTTGAAAAGGAATAATTTTACTGATATCGAATATCTGCTTGAAAAAGAAGGTAAAGTCATTCAAAAGGGAACAGCTATGCTCCAAAGTACATTTTATCTTGCAAAAGAGGTTAGCGACGATGAAACCGGAGGACAACTATTTCTTGATCAGTACATTGATGGCAGTAGAAATTGGGCAGCAATTAAAATAGAAACCAGCCATGGCAAAATAGTATTATTTAGTAGCACCAATGCAGAAGTGAAGACATTAGGTAAACTACCTGTATTTAAGCGAAATTAAGCCCGGTTTTGTTGTACAATCCCAACAGCCAAACAAATCCAGCCGGCTACAAACGACAAACCTCCGATTGGTGTGATGGCTCCCAAAATTTTCAGCCCGGAAATGGAGAGTGCATATAAGCTTCCGGAAAATAAAATAATACCTGCAACCAGAGCAATCCCCGACCAGCGCAGCCATTTCGACTCAATCCGAAATCCAATTAAACCAATTAACAGCAGGCCAAGTGCATGATAAAACTGGTATTCAACGCCGGTTTTATAAACCACCAACATCTCTGGAGATAAAATCTTTTTAAGCGCATGTGCACCAAATGCACCTAGTAAAACTCCCAAAGCCATAAAAACCGCGCCTGCTAAAAGTATATTTCGATTCTTCATTTTATATTTTATTTCTGTCCACCATAACAATCCGGAGTAAAGGTAGTTTTCAGAAACTAAAAATCCCGCAGAAAAACTGCAGGATTTTTGGAATACTATGCTTTTGCGTGGATTAATCCAGCTTATGAATCACAAGTCCGGAGCGAAGTTTTGGTTCGAACCAGGTCGTTTTTGGAGGCATGATGTTTCCAGAATCGGCAATGTTGATTAATTGCTGCATCGAAACCGGATAAAGGGCAAAAGCCACTTTCATATCGCCACCATCGACGCGTTTTTTCAATTCGCCCAAACCACGGATTCCGCCAACAAAATCGATGCGGGTTGAGGTGCGCAGATCTGAAATTCCCAAAATCTGATCGAGTACCAGATTCGATAAAATAGTCACATCCAATACGCCAATCGGGTCGTTGTCGTTGAAAGTTCCGGGTTTGGCATTCAGTTTATACCAGTTTCCGGAAATATACATGCTGAATTCGTGCAATTTGGCTGGTTTGTAAATTTCGGTTCCAACCAGTTCAACTTCGAAACTTTGAGCCAGTTTATCCAGCAATTCCGCTTCAGTCAAACCGTTTAAATCTTTCACTGTGCGGTTGTAGTCGATAATCTGTAATTGATTATCAGGAAAATGAACGGCCATAAAGAAATTATATTCTTCGTCGCCGGTATGATTTGGATTTTGACCTTGTTTTTCCAACCCGATACGTGCAGCAGCCGCAGTACGGTGGTGTCCGTCGGCTACATAAGTTGCCGGAACTTTGGTAATAAAAAGTTCTTCTATTTTTTTGTTGGTTGCTGCATCATTGATGGTCCAAAAATGATGTCCAAAACCATCTTCAGCCACAAAATCGTAGTCGGCTTCATGATTTTCCACAATCGAGTCAACGATGGCATCAATTTCAGGAACAGCACAATACGAGAAGAAAACAGGTTCGATGTTGGCATTCAGGTAACGGGTCAGAATCATGCGATCCTCTTCTTTATCCGGACGGGTCAGCTCGTGTTTTTTGATGATTCCCTGATTATAATCCTCGCAAGAAGCTGCACCCACAATTCCATATTGAGTGCGACCATTCATAGTTTGGGCATAAATATAATATTTCGCCTCTTCGTCCTGAATCAACCAGTCCTTTTCCTGAAAATCCATGAAATTTTCGACCGATTTCAGGTAAACAGCTTCCGAATGGACATCCGTTCCTTCAGCACAATCGATTTCGGCACGGGTGATATGAAGCAATGAACACGCTTTACCTTCAGCCATTTGGGCAGCTTCGGTGCTGTTCATAACGTCGTAAGGCAAACAGGCCAGATCGCTGGCAATTGCTTTCGGTGGACGAAGTCCTTTGAATGGTTTTACGATAGCCATAAATTTTTCTTTTTTTGAATATATTTTACTTTTTCTGGTATTTCCTGTAAATATCGATTGCGAAACTCCTAAGTGCAACTTTTTTACCTTCCTGAAGTTTTGTTGCCTTCGCCCAGGGCATAATCATCGCAGTAATTCCTGCAACAAGCACAGCTTTTATCGGATTCATTTCAATTGAAAATATCCAAACAATAAGATAGAGAACATCAAAAAGAATCAAAAAAAACATCAGATTATAAAAAACGATTTTGAATTTTAACGACATAGCAAAGATTAACTATTAAACAATTTTCAATTTACTATTTGGTAAATCTTATTCTATTTCAATATTGTATTTTCCAAGCAATCCGGGCACTCCCGACAAGGAAAATTTGGCTTTTTTAATTTTGTTGGCTTCCGGGTCGAACGAATAATTTACTGCCGTCCGAAAATCAGTCTTCATAAGGGTGGTTTCATGAAAAACAGCCCGCAAAAGATCACAATTTTTGAAAACAGCCTCCGACAAATCAACTCCGGTAAAGTCAACTTCTTTCATCGAACAGTCGGTGAATTTTGCCCGCTTCATTTTTTTTCTGAAAAAAGAAGCATAATCGAGTGCACATTTCTGAAAGTCAGCAGCAAAAAGAAAATCGGAACAATGATCAAAATTAATTCCAATCAACTTACAATCAACAAAATGAACATCTTTCAAACCAGAACCGCCTAATTTAGCCAGCGCAAAATTACAACTTTCGAAGCGACAGTTTATAAAATCATTTTCAGAAAGAACACAATTCGAAAAATCGCAGTTCAAAAAAGTACAACTGTCGAATTCGGTATTCGATATCCTCTGGCCCGAATAACTGATATTTGTATAATTCTCTTTGTCGTGTACTTTTTCTTTCATCAATAAACTATAATCTATTATGTGACTACTTTTGAAGGCTGGTGCTGTTTCGTCCGAAAGTGTGCCAAAGCTTTGTTTTACATTGTCTCTCGGACGATTGTCTCCATTTGTTTCATCTTTCTATAAATATTTTGCTCCTCTGGAGCAAAAACCAATTATTGATCAACTTTTTACAACTTACCCAAAAACCATTATCTGAGGTTTAAAGTCTCCACTTATGGGAGCAATTTAAGGGAGGCTTTTATTTACGCGGTATGTCTGATCTCCGGTTTCGAAGAATGCCACAATTTGTTCGGCTGCTGCAACACCTGCATTGACGTTGGCTTCAGAAGTTTCGGCTCCTTGTTTTTTGGGAGTTGAATAGTAACGAAATTCAAATTTTTCAGCCAATTCAACGTGACACGAAGGAGCAATATCGCTGATGTATTTAAAATCGGGGCGTTCTTCCAATATCTTCGTCAGGCCATCTTCATCAATCACTTCTTTTCGGGCAGTATTAATTATGGTAGCACCTTTGGGCATTTTATTCATTAATTCGAAGTTCACCGATTTCTTTGTTTTTTCGTTCGATGGGATATGTAACGACAAATAATCACTCTGGCTAAATAATTCATTAACAGTCTGAACAACTTTTACCTCATACGGTTCCATACTTACTTTCGTAACGCATGGATCGAGAGCAACTACCCTCATCCCCAGACCTTGTGCAATTCTGGCAACACGTCGGCCAATATTACCACAACCATAAACGCCTACGGTTTTTCCCTTTAATTCGGAACCCGAACCGCCTTTAAAGTTTCCGCGAGCCATAAAAATCATCATTCCGATGGCCAATTCGGCAACAGCGTTTGAGTTCTGTCCGGGAGTATTCATGGCAACTACACCTTTTTCGGTGCAGGCAACCAAATCCAGGTTATCAAATCCTGAACCAGCCCTGACCACAACTTTCAGCTCAGGAGCCGCATCAAGAACCTCCCGGTCAACAATGTCACTTCTGACAATCATTGCATGAACATCTTTCACTGCTTCCAGCAAATCTGACTTTGCGGCATATTTTTCCAATAATTTAACCTCGTAACCGGCTGCTTCAAAAATTCCGGCAATCTGTTTTACTGCTGCCGGGGCAAATGGTTTTTCTGTAGCTATTAATACCCTTTTCATAAGTTTTCTCATTAAAAGAGAAAAGCAGAACCCCCATTCTGCTTTTCTCTTCGATTTTTATTGAAGTTTAATTTTCTCGAATTCTTTCATCGCGTCAACCAAAGCTATAACGCTTTCTTTCGGAAGTGCGTTGTAAGTTGAAGCGCGGTATCCGCCAACAGAACGGTGCCCTTCCAATCCAAGCATACCCAAAGATTTGGCATAGGTCAGAAATTCAGGTTCCCATGCTTTGTATTCGTCGTTCATTACGAAACAAATATTCATAATCGAACGATCGTTTACATCAGGAATGTTGGCTTTAAATAATTTATTGCGGTCGATTTCATCGTAAAGAATTCCGGCCTTTTCGATGTTCATTTTTTCCATCACCTTCACGCCGCCCAATTCCTTCAACCATTTCAGGGTTTGAAGTGCTGCGAAAATCGGAACTACCGGAGGTGTGTTGAACATGGACTCGTTCTCGATATGAGTTTTATAATCGAGCATGGTAGGAATCTTGCGGGTTACTTTACCCAGCGCATCTTCTTTTACAATTACGAAGGTTACACCGGCCGGAGCAAGGTTTTTCTGAGCTCCACCGTAGATAATCGCATATTTCGAAACATCCATCGGACGGCTAAAAATATCTGATGACATATCGGCTACCAATGGCACTTTGCTGTCAATGTCATAACGAATTTCGGTTCCGTAAATAGTATTGTTGGTTGTAATATGAAAATAATCAACATCTTCAGGAACAGTGTAACCTTTCGGGATGTGATTGTAAGTACTTGCTTTTGAAGAAGCAACTTCAACAACTTCACCAAAAAATTTGGCTTCTTTCTGTGCTTTGTCGGCCCATGTTCCTGTATTTAAATATGCTGCCTTTTTTTCGAGCATATTGTAAGGAACCATCATGAATTGAGAACTGGCACCGCCGCCTAAAAATAGCACGTGGTAACCTGCAGGAATGTCGAGCAATTCCTTGAAAAGTTGCTGAGCTTCGTTGCTAACAGCAACAAATTCTTTGCTGCGGTGAGAAACTTCCATCAGGGAAAGGCCCGTTCCGGCAAAATCAATTAATGCTTCGGCTGTGTTTTTAATGGTGTATTGCGGCAAAATTGAGGGTCCCGCATAAAAATTATGCTTCTTCATTTGGTTATAAATTATGGGTTAATAACTATCTACAATCAGTTTAATTGCAAATAATTGCTCAAAATAAACGATTATCTGCTTTTGGATGCCTGAGATAAATCAGACTTAACAACACTACAATAAGTTATAAAACATTCAATTCTTATGCTTCAAAATTCGAATAAAAAATTGAGTCAGCAATCCCGAAAGCGGGTTATTTTTCTATTTTTTTCATTTTCAGTATAACCTCTATATGTGATTAGAGTGCGACACTTAAAACAAATACCAAATCATTGATTAACTATATTTTATCTGTCTGAAATATCAATCAGCCTGTCGTCCTGGAATGCCGGAATAACCTGAGTTTGATCAGCAGTCAGGCAATATTCAATACAATCGTCTAAACCCTTCGAAGCCAAACGACCTTTTTGCGCTGCCTTTTGAATGTAGCCGGACAAATCGGGTTTCGCCAGATTCCATAAATCAATTGAGGCCGTAACTGCATCGCAAATGCTTTCAAACTTTCCTGAATTCAGCAAGCGTTCGGCCAATGCACCTGCAAAAACAGTGTCTTCCAGGCTGAATCGATCTTTCCATGAAGCGCAAAAAATAAGTATAGGAGCATTTTGCCGAAGGAGCCAATTGGTAAGCGATGAAATATTCAGGAACGAGCCGATTACTACCGCTTTGGAATGACTGGCAAGATGTATGCAACGCGTTCCGTTGGTGGTAGAATACACAATTTCTTTTCCGGATACAATTTCAGGAGTAAAATTAAAGGGCGAATTTCCGAAGTCTGCAAAATCGAGCACATAGCCATCGCGTTCCGAAGCGACCATGTAGCCACACTGTTTCATTTCGCGGGCTTCGTCAACAGTGGCAACAGGAATGATGCTTTTTACTCCGTTGTGAATGGCCGCACATATCGAGGAGGTCGCACGTAAAATATCGACGATCACTACAATATTCTTGTCATCAGCATGTTTATCGTAAATTGCGGGGGACAAACAAACCTCAAGTCGATTTTTGGTATTTTCCATCTTCAGGTTAAAGTCACAAAGATAAAGAAAGTAGCCAACCACAACCCTTTTAACACATCCGCAAACAGTATTTAAACTAATGGTAAAATTGAAGAACGAATTTCTGCAATGAAAAAAACCTGCTGACAGGCTGCCAACAGGTTTTTTATATCTGTAAAATCAGGTTTTATGACAGATTGATGAAAGGCGTTTTAACGATTTTTGCTTTCAGCATTTTTCCACGTACATTTAGGTAAACCTCTGTACCAATGGCTGAATAAGCTTTATTCACATACGCCATCCCGATTCCTTTATTCAGTACCGGCGACATGGTTCCCGAAGTAACCCGGCCAATCACATTGCTATCCTGATCGGTTAATTCGTAATCGTGACGGGGAATTCCTCGGTCGATCATTTCAAAACCACGAAGTTTGCGGTCAACACCTTCCTGCTTTTGCATCAGCAGAAAATCTTTGTCGATAAAATGATGCCCGTTAAATTTGGTGATCCAGCTCAAACCGGCTTCGATTGGAGAGGTAGTATCGTCGATATCGTTTCCGTAAAGGCAGAATCCCATTTCGAGACGCAATGTATCGCGGGCAGCCAGTCCGATTGGTTTGATGCCATATTCGGCTCCTGCTTCAAAAATCACCTTCCACAAATGTTCGGCATGTTCATTCCTGAAATACAATTCAAAACCGCCTGACCCGGTATAACCTGTTGCCGAAATAATTACATCGTCAACCCCGCCAATAGCACCGGTTACGAAGGTGTAATATTTAATTTCCGACAAATCGATTTTAGTTAATTTTTGAAGGGTAGCTTCTGCTTTAGGACCCTGAATGGCCAACTGGCTGATTGCAGGAGAAGCATTTTCGAGAATGGCTCCATTGGTATTTTGCGAAACAACCCAATTCCAGTCTTTTTCGATGTTGGCAGCATTCACTACCAGCATATACTTTTCGGGCTCGTAATAGTAAACCAGTAAATCATCAACAATCCCGCCTTTTCCGTTCGGAAAGCACGAATACTGCGCCTGTCCTGGCATAAGTTTCGAAACATCGTTGGTGGTTACGCGCTGAACAAGCTCCAGTGCATTTGGACCTTTTACCCAAAACTCGCCCATGTGCGACACGTCAAATACACCAACTGCTTCGCGAACAGTCATGTGTTCGTCTTTTATTCCTGAATATTCGATAGGCATCTCAAAACCGGCGAACTCCAACATTTTGGCGCCAAGTTGTTTATGTATCTGATTAAAAGCTGTAATTTGCATAAATCTGGTTTCAGTTTTTATTGAGCAAAAATAGATTATTACCAATATTCAAAGCATGAAAAATATCATTTGGCAAAGATATTAGTTTTTATCTCAACAGCCTGCAACTATATATTCTAATAATTATTTTCCGTATTATTGCATAAGTAGAAATAATGAAAATAAAAACAAACCTAATGGATCAAGCACGTTATACAAATTTGGATTACCTGAAAGAAATCACAGGAGGCGAACCAGAAATAATGAAAGAATTTATCCAGATGTTTTTTGATCAAATGCCTGAATTCAGGGATGGAATGACCAAATACCTGAATGAAAAAAAATGGAAAGAACTGGGTGAAATAGCACACAAAGCCAAATCGTCTGTAATGACTTTCGGAATGAATGACCTCGGGCTCCGGTTAAAAGAATTACAGTTAAAAACTCAAAAGCTGGAAGACATTGAAAAATATCCTGTTTTTGTTGATGAATTTTTGACCACAATTGCAAAAGCAGAAGCTGAACTTCAGGACGATATGAGTAAATTATAAACGATTTACTCATATCTGTTTAAATATTCAACCCATAAGTTCCTTAAAAAGAGTTTATGGGTTTTATTTTTTTAGAATGACACAAAAACTCCAATCATTCTAACTCATCCAATTCCAACAACACTAACCAAACAGACCCATGCGATCACATTTAATTTTCCTGTTTTTTGTTTTGATGACCATTCAGATCAGCGCTCAAAATCAACTGGTTCACGCTGAAAAAATAAATCCTAAACTATTGAACAACCACTGGACAGCGCAATGGATCACCCATCCGACTGAATCGGTGCTCGATTACGGCGTCTTTCATTTTCGCAAAAATTTTGAACTGGCTTCGGTTCCTGCAGAATTCATCATCCATGTGTCGGCTGATAACCGCTACCGCTTCTTCGTGAATGGTCAGCCGGTTTGTTTCGGCCCGGCACGCGGCGACCTGGCGCATTGGTTCTACGAAAGCATCAACATTGCGCCTTTCCTGAAACCCGGGAAAAACCTGCTTGCCGCCGTCGTCTGGAACTTTGGAGACGACAAGCCCTGGGCGCAGTTTACGCTCAAAACAGCATTGATTGTTCAGGGAAACTCTACTCCCGAACAGATTGTAAATACAAATTCCACTTGGAAAGTCATCAAAAATAAATCGTACCGGTCTGCATCTGCTGATGCAAAAGAGTCGCTTGGAACTTTCATTGTTGTCGGCCCCTGCGACCAGATCGATGCGGCAAAATACCCCTGGAACTGGGAAACTGCCGATTACAACGACCAAAGCTGGAGCTCTTCAAAAATGCTCGATGTCGGACATCCGCGTGGTCTTGGAACCGACATCAACTGGGTACTCACCCCGCGACGGATTCCGAAGATGGAGCAAAAGGAACAGCGATTCCCGGCAGTCAGGCGGGTTTCAGGAAGCGTACTTCCTGAAGGTTTTCTTCAGGGAAAAGCAAAATTTACGATTCCGGCCAATCAAAAAGTCACGATTTTGTTCGATCAGGGAAATCTCACAACCGGTTATCCTGAATTGCTGATTTCGAAAGGGAAAGGCAGCCGGATAAAACTGACGTATGCCGAAGCTTTGTTCGATGCAACGGGAAATAAAGGCAACCGCCACGATATTGAAGGCAAACAAATAAAAGGATATGCTGATATTTTTCTTCCTGATGGCGGCGCCAAACGGCTGTTCCGCCCGCTTTGGTTCCGCACCTGGAAATATCTTCAGGTGGAAATTGAAACCAAAAACGAAGCGCTGGTGATCGACGATTTCAAGAGCGAATTTGCCGCTTATCCGCTTCAGGAGAATGCTGTTTTTGAGGCAGACAACACCGAACTGAAACAGATTTGGAACACCGGCTGGCACACGGCCCGACTTTGCGCCAACGAAACGTATTACGATTGCCCATATTACGAACAACTTCAATATGTGGGCGATACGCGTATTCAGGCGTTGATTTCGATGTATGTTTCGGGCGACGACCGGTTGGTGCGCAATTCGCTTTTGCAGTACAACGAGTCGCGCATTTACGAGGGGCTTACCCAGAGCCGCTACCCATCGGCCAGTCCGCAGGTGATCCCTCCGTTCTCGCTCTATTGGGTCGATATGGTGCACGATTACTGGACCTTGCGCGATGATCCGGAATTTATCCAGCAATTTTTGCCCGGAATCGATCAGGTGTTGAACTGGTTTATCCGGCGAATTGATCCGAAAACCGGACTTTTAGGCAAAGTGGAATACTGGAACTTTGTGGATTGGGCCGACGAATGGCCGTGGATCAACGAAAACCGGATTGGCGGAGTTCCGAAAGGCGGCAGTACCGACGGGCAATCTTCAATACTAACTATGCAACTGGCCTACGCTGTGCAACGTGCTGCCGAGCTGAACAACTATTTCGAAAACCATGTTCAGGCCGAAAAATACAAACAATTGGCGCAACACCTGATCAAATCGGTACACGAAAATTGCTGGGACGTCTCGCGCAATTACCTGTCCGACACCCCCAATAAAACTGAATTCAGTATGCACGCGCAGATTTTTGGGGTGCTGACCAATACCATTCCTGAAAAGGAGCAAAAAGCAATGGTTGAACGGATTATGAGCGACCGGAAACTGATTCAGCCAACGCTGTATTTCCGTTTTTACCTCACTCAAGCGATGAAAAAGGCGGGCCTTGCTGATCAATATCTGTCAACGCTTGGACCGTGGAAAGAAATGCTCAAAAACGGATTGACTACCTTTGCCGAAAAACAAGACCCTACCCGCTCCGATTGCCATGCCTGGAGCGCTAGTCCAAATTACGACTTCCTGGCAACGGTAGCCGGAATCCGCCCGGCATCGCCCGGATTCAAAACCATACGTATTGAACCGGCGCTGGGCGAACTGAAATCCATCAAAGGACAAATGCCGCACCCTTCAGGAACGATTGTGTTTGATCTGAAACGCAACGGCGAAAGCGGAATCAAAGGCGAAATTGTTTTGCCTGAAGGTTTGACCGGAACTTTTGCGTGGAATGGAAAAACAGTGCAACTAAACGGAAAAACCGCGATTGATTTTTGACTTATTCAATCAAATTTCCGTTAACCACCACATTTTTCAGGTTCAGACCTTCGATAAGTGATTTGTTGAGTTCGCCGTTTTCGGCTGTAATTTTTAAATTCTCGAAGGTGAAATTCTTCAGTTTGTCGTATTCCGAAACCTTTATATCAGTAAAAATCTTGCAGTTCAGTTCAATATTCCGGAACACCACCTGATTTGACATCGACAGTGGTGGCGTTTCGCGCCCTTTCAAATCGAAGAACTGTGTCCATGGTTTTGCAAAAAGCAAGCGATCGGCTTTACCTGTAATGTTTTCGACCAGAATGTACTCGTAAAGTTGGGGTGTGTCGCCACGGTTTTTTAACCATAAAACACGCGACGGGCCATCTACTTTGCAGTTGCGAACGATGATGTTGCGGTTATGAATGGCCTCGCTTCCGCATGTTACGGCAGAGTGGCAAAATCCAAAAGTACAGTTCTGGATAATGATATTCATGTTCGGGCCATTATTCGGATCGGTATCTGCCCAAGGGCCTTTGCCGCCTTTAAGTGCAACGGCATCGTCATTCACTTCCATGTAGCAGCCATTCACCAGCACGTTCGAACACACATCCAGATCAATCGCATCGGTGCTGGGCGCTTTGACTGGCGCGGCTGGCGAAAAAATGTGCAGATTGAGCAGTTTTACATTGGAGCAGCGGTACAGGTGAGTCGTCCAAAATCCGGAGTTATGCAGTCGGACATCCTGCAACTGCACATTTTGGCTGTTCTGAATGAAAATAAGCCGTGGGCGCGATACTTCGAGATTGGTGCATTTCGGATTTTCAGCCCGACGTTGCCAGAATGCTTCCCAGTATTTCAACCCGTTGCCGTCAATCGTTCCTTTGCCAGTGATGGTAAATCCGTCAACTCGGTATGCATTCACCACCGCAGGGAAATAATCGATGCTTTGTCCTTCCATGCGCGATGGCATGAAGGGGAAATTGGCAATATCGTCGGAACCCAGCAACACCGCGCCCTCGCTTACGTGCAGGTGTGTGCCAGGTTTAAAAAACAGCGCTCCGGTTAAAAAGCGTCCTTCAGGAATCACCACTAAGCCGCCACCTTTCCCGGCAGCTTCGTCAATGGCTTTCTGAATCGATTCGGTATTAAGGGTCAGCCCGTCGCCAACTGCGCCAAAGTCGGCCACATTTAACTGAACGCCGAGCGTGTCGGGATTAATTTTAGCGGTGTCGCCAAACCATTGCGAAATTTCCGAGCCATCGGGAAAATATTCCACCGTTTTCTTTTCGGCAGTTTTACATGAAACAAATTGCAGGACAATGACAAAAGATGCGAGCAGTATCGGAATATTCTTCATTTTCAGGAAAGGTTTTAGATTGTCCGGCAAAAATAATGGATAAAATAAGGTCTGCAAATATACAATTTGGCGGCATTGGACTTGGCGAATATATAGTTGAAGTATTAAGGTAGGAAACCCAATGCAGAGGCGGATTGTCCCAATGTATCGGGATCAATCCCGGTTAAGCGGGTCCGGGCGGAAAGATGCACACCGAAAACCACTGCTGCCGAACTTGAAGGGAGCTGAAGTTGAACAGAGAATAGACCAAAATCCCATTATCCTTTTCCGGTAATGGGATTTTTTATGCACGGGATTTCGGCTATTCAGCTAAATGTTACCTTCAGGCATTTCTAATTTTTCAAGCTCGTTTCTTGATTGTATATTGTAGTTGAATTCACTTTCATAATCTGTCCAAACATTTTCAATTTCATGTCCGTATTGGTACTAGTCTGATATTTTATGATGTATTTATTCCGAATATCGTATTCGAAATATCCTGTTCCTCTTCCTTTGATTTCAAAATCCTTTCCTGCAATATTTAATGAGTCTATTTTTTGTAAAATTTCAAAAGAAGCAAGATTGTCCTTTATTGATTTAAGAATGTATTTCGAGTTCATTTTTATTTGAATATTTCCCGAATATTTCGATGGCAATTCGAATGGCGAAACTTGATTAATTTCGTCTCCAATACTCATTTTTGCTGAAGGAAATTGAATTTGACCAAATATTTTATCCGCTTTGTTTTTTATTTCTGAATTAAATTTATCGTCAATTTTATTACTTATAAATGTGTCGATTTTTAGTACCATATTTTATCAATTAAGCCTTCGATAATTAATCCTTTTATTTGATTTTCAATATCTAAAGTATAATTCGCGATAGATTTATCATTAATGGTAAAACTGTCAATTCTCATTTCCCAGGAAAAACTTTGATCGGGAT
>JAHEYU010000035.1 GCA_023251435.1 Bacteroidota bacterium | reverse complement strand
CATGGATCGTGGAGAAATAATCCAAATGCCACCCAAACATCTGGCAGTAAATATTATATCAATGTGCATTTTCCCGTTCGCAGCAAGACCAATTTTAAGTTTTGTAGTTTTTAAAGATGATCAGAAAGCACTCGAAGCATTTTATGCTGAACGGGCAGAGGTAATTAAAAAGTTCGTGATCGATGCCATAGTGGTAAAAAATTAAAACAGTATAGATGAAAACAATTAAACTCCTTCTTCTGGCTTTACTACTCCCTGTTCATCTGATGATGGCCCAGGAAGCGTTGACATTGGAACAATGCCAAACATGGGCGCGCGAAAACCATCCGGTTTTAAAACAGTCGGGTCTTTACCAGCAGATTCTTGACCTGAAAAACGAGAACAATTCGACGTCTTTTTTGCCTCAGCTTATCTTGAACGGACAAGCGACTTACCAATCTGATGTGACCAAAATTGGAATCTCAATTCCGAACATGAACATCCCGACTGCTGATAAAGATCAGTACAAAATTTACCTCGACCTGAAACAAACCATTTGGGATGGTGGATTGAGCAAGGCAAAAGAATTGATCAATGAAACCGAAAATGCGGGCAATCAGTCACAGATTGAAGTTGAGTTGTATCAGGTAAAAGAAAAAGTCAATCAGTTTTATTTCACTTCTTTTCTGATTCAGGAAAACCTGAAAATTCTGGAAAAGAAAACTGAAACTCTTGGCGAACGACAGAAAATTGTGGAATCGGCGGTTAAAAACGGAATGGTTTTGGCCTCCGAACTCGATCAGTTGTTGGCCGAACAGATTAAAACCAATCAACTGGTTCTTGAACTAAAGAGTAATCGGGAAACAGTATTGTCGGCATTGGCCATTCTGACTGGAAAAGAAAGTAATCAGATGCAAAATCTGGCTTTGACTGCCGAACCAATTCTGTTGGACAAACCGCTGATGCGTCCCGAGCTGGATCTTTTTGCCAAACAAAATGATCTGTTAAATGCCAATTCTGAAATACTGAAACGAATGCGCCATCCGAAACTTTTCGGATTTGGGCAGGCCGGTTACGGAAAACCCGGACTGAATATGCTGAACAATGAATTCGATACTTATTACCTGATTGGGCTGGGTTTCAACTGGAATGTGCTGGACTGGAAAAACACATCACGTCAGCAACAAGTATTAAAACTTCAGCAGGATATTGTCCAAACCAGGCAGGAAAACTTTGTCCGCAACATTGATCTGGCCACCGATCAGCAAAATAAACAAATCGACCAACTCACACAACTCCTGAAAAGCGATCAGGAATTAATTCTGGTTCGCGAACGGATTACCAAAACATCAGCATCGAAACTTGAAAACGGAGCCATCACCACTGCGGATTACATTCAGGATTTAAATGCCGAAACAACCGCTAAACTGATGCTCGAAACTCATAAAATCCAACTCAAAGAAGCACGGATTAAATTGGGCAACATCAGAGGAAACCAGTAAGAATGTTGCGAGATTCGGGTTACGGGTTACAACCCTCTTTGAAATATGTGAACAGAATTTAACGGAAAATAAACCATCAAAAATAGATCAATGAAAAAATTACTACTTATAGCATTGGCTTTTCTGGCATTTGGAGCCTGCAAAAACGTCGAGAAAAAATCGGATGCCTATGGAAACTTTGAGGCGGTTGAAACCATTGTTTCTTCGGAAACTGCCGGCAAATTGCTTTCGATGGAAGTGAAACAAGGTGATCAGCTAAAAGCCGGGAAATTAATTGCCCAGATCGATACCACAGAAATTATCCTGAAGAAATTGCAAACCGAAGCTCAACTGGTGGCCAGCGAAACAAAAAAGCAAAATGTGACTGCTCAAATTAATGTACTGAAAGAGCAAAAGAAAAACGTTCAAACTACGCAGCAACGTATTGCCAAAATGTTTGCCGACAAGGCTGCAACCCAGCAGCAAATGGACGATATAAACGGACAATTGAACGTTCTGGATAAACAGGTTTCAGCAACGAATACAAAGTTTCAGCTAATTGCCAGCGAAATGGAAGTAGTAAAACGACAACTCGATCTTTTCAACGAACAGCTTGCAAAATGCCAGATCAAAAGCCCGAACAAAGGAACTGTTCTGGAAACTTATCTTGAAACAGGTGAACTGGCAACTCCCGGCAAACCGGTTCTTAAAATGGCTGATTTGTCGAATCTGGAACTGAAAGTTTACGTTTCAGGCGCTCAATTACGAAATGTGAAATTAGGAAATGAAGTTAAAATACTGATTGATTCCGGCGCGAAAGAAATGCAATCTCTCTCCGGAAAAATAAGCTGGATTTCGTCGGAATCGGAATTCACGCCAAAGATCATTCAAACCAAAGAGGAACGCGTAAAACTAATGTATGCTGTAAAAATAGTTGTCCCTAATGATGGAAGTTTGAAAATCGGGATGCCGGGGGAAGTGGTGTTTTAAAAAAAACGGGATACGGGTTACGAGTTGCGAGTTAACCCGCATCGTGTAACCCGCAACCCGCAACAAATATGCAGCCATTATAACAATACAAAATATCAGCAAATCCTACAATGACGTTCAAGCCATAACCGACATTTCGATGGAAGTGCAGAAAGGCGAACTGTTTGGCCTGATTGGCCCCGACGGTGCAGGCAAAACAACCCTAATGCGAATCCTTATGACTTTGCTCATTCAGGACAAGGGTATGGCGACCATGAACGGGTTCGATGTTATAAAAGATTACAAGAAAATCAGGAACATGGTGGGGTACATGCCGGGGCGATTTTCTCTTTATCAGGATTTGACTGTGGAAGAAAACCTGAACTTTTTTGCGACCGTTTTTAAAACTACGGTTTCCGAAAATTACGATTTGATCCGGGATATTTACATTCAGATTGAGCCGTTTAAAAAACGCCTGGCCGGAAAACTTTCAGGAGGAATGAAACAAAAACTGGCTTTGTCGTGTGCCCTGATCCACAAACCTGAAATCCTGATTTTGGATGAACCAACCACCGGAGTTGATGCCGTTTCCCGCAAGGAGTTCTGGGAAATGCTAAAAAACCTTCAGCAAAAAGGAATCACCATTTTAGTTTCAACTCCCTACATGGACGAGGCAATGCTTTGCAACCGTGTGGCGCTGATGCAGAAGGGGAAAGTGCTGGACATTGACACTCCCCGAAATTTAGTTGATGGTTATACACGGAAACTATATGCAATCAGGTCGAACGACATGCACCGCCTGATTCTGGATTTGCGCTCGTACGAAAAAACAGATTCAGCGTATGCTTTCGGACAATATCTCCACGTAACCGGGAAAGACGACGAAGTGGAAGCAACAGAATTTGAAAACTTCCTGATGAGAAAAAATCATCAAAATCTGGAAGTTTTTGACATTCAGCCAACCATCGAGGATGTGTTTATGGAGCTTCTTGGAATTGAAGAATGAAGCCCCATCCCCAACCCTTCCCCCAAATAGCGAAGGGAGTTTTGTCTCGAAAGCAAAATACATTTTCTCTTTGAAAATAAGACAATTTAATAATAGAAGCTAACGTAGGCGGGACTCCAGAGGAGTCAAATATTTGTAGCCCCGGGTGCAGCAACGCGAAACCCGGGGTAAATGGATTGAAAAATAAATATCGGCGCATCCGAAAATCAAATTTGAAAAATAAAATTGTATGCGCTGAAGTGATTGACCAAAATAAAAAGGTGCAAAATGAACCAACAAGTTCCGGTAATAACTGTACGCAATCTGGTCAAGAAATTCGGTTCGTTCGTAGCAAACGATCATCTGAATTTTGATGTGTATCAGGGCGAAATATTTGGATTTCTGGGAGCCAACGGTGCCGGAAAAACTACTGCAATGAAGATCTTGTGCGGGCTATCCTCTCCTACTTCGGGCGAAGCAAAAGTGGCAGGCTTTGACATTTACAAGGAAACCGAAAAAGTGAAACGCAACATTGGCTACATGAGCCAGAAGTTCTCGCTTTACGAAGATTTGACTGTTGCCGAAAACATCCGGTTTTTCTCCGGAGTTTATGGAATTTCTCCATCCGACAGAAAAGAGAAACAACAAAAATTACTTAAAGACCTGGGACTTGAATCGGCAAAAGATTCGCTGATTGGCTCGTTGCCATTGGGATGGAAACAAAAATTGGCCTTTTCGGTGGCCATTTTTCACGACCCAAAAATTGTGTTTTTAGACGAACCAACCGGCGGTGTTGACCCAATTACCCGGCGCAAATTCTGGGACCTGATTTATGAAGCGTCAGATCGGGGAATCACCGTTTTTGTAACCACACATTACATGGACGAAGCCGAATATTGCAACCGCGTTTCGATTATGAACGCCGGACGGATTGAAGCCCTCGACACACCTGAAAATCTGAAAAAACAATATTCAGCAAAAAATATGGACGAGGTTTTCCTGAAGATTGCAAGGAATACAGAATAACAAACGTTGCGGGTTACGTGATACGGGTTGCGTGTTTATCACAACCCGAAACCCGAAACCTGCAACCCGTAACTTTTAAATATGAAACAATTTATAGGATTTCTTAAAAAAGAATTTTTGCACATTTTTCGTGATCCGCGAACGATGATGATTATTTTTCTTTTACCCATTGTACAGTTGCTGCTATTCGGGAAAGTGATCAATACTGACATTCAGAATTCGAGAATTGCGATTCTCTATCAGTCTCACGACAATACAACCCGCGAAATTACTTCGAAATTGGTGTCGTCGGGCTATTTTGTTTTGGGCGAAGAACTGATGCCAGGCGACGATGTGGAAGATGTGTTCCGGAAAGGGAAGGTAAAAATGGTGGTCACCTTCGGGCCTGAATTTGAGAAAAGCCTGGAGCGCGATGGCAAAGCCGAAGTGCAACTACTGGCCGATGCTTCCGACCCCAACACTGCCCGAATACTGACCAACTATGCGTCCGGAATTATTAACGACTACGTAAAAAAGGAAAAACTTCAGAATTTACAATTGCCCAATCAGATTAATACTGAAGTCAGGATGCTTTACAACGAAGGATTGAAAAGCGTTTACATGTTTGTGCCTGGCATTATGGCCATGATTCTGATGTTGATTTCGGCCATGATGACTTCCATTTCGATCAGTAAAGAAAAAGAACTGGGAACCATGGAAGTTTTGCTGGCTTCACCGCTGAAACCGATTCAGATTGTGCTGGGAAAAGTGACTCCGTACTTGCTATTGTCGTTTATCAATGCGCTGACCATTATCCTGATAGGCGTATTCATATTTGGAGTGCCGATCAAAGGAAGTTTCGTCTTCCTGATGGCCGAAAGTTTCCTTTTTATTATGATGGCGTTGAGTTTGGGAATCCTGATTTCGACCATTGCACCGAACCAAATGGTGGCCATGTTTATCTCTGTACTGGCGTTAATGCTGCCCACAATTTTGCTTTCAGGATTTATGTTCCCGATTGAAAACATGCCACTTCCATTGCGAATTATCAGCCATGCCATGCCACCACGTTGGTTCATTGTCATCATTAAAAACATCATGCTCAAAGGCACCGGAATCCTGTTTGTCTGGAAAGAAACCCTGATTTTGATGTTTATGACCTTTGTGTTTATTGCTTTGAGTATTAAGAATTTTAAGATACGGCTGGAATAAATTTTGACTTTAGCACCATCGGAGCGAAATATTGGTAGAAAAAGGAAATGAATGAAAAAATCGTCTGCGGGATCGTGCAAGCCAGAACAATAAATTTCCTTCGGACGAAACAGAAATAACCTCGGATATTGTAATAATGGAATTTTTAAATGAAACATATCAATTGCGCCGAAAATGCATTTAAGTTTCAATCAACTATATCTTATCGGCGCATAAATACTTTGAAACATCTGTCCCCGGCTTAAAAGCCGGGGCTACAAATATTTCATCCCAAATGGGACTTAGAAAATAACTTTAGGCACTTGTTTATGAAAACAATATTTTACGTCATACAAAAAGAGTTTATTCAGGTAAAGCGCAACAAAGTAATGCTCCGGATGATCGTGATGATTCCGCTGCTGCAAATGCTGGTGCTGGTTTTCGCTGCCACTTACGATCTGAAAAACGTCGATATTTTTCTGGTTGATAAAGATATGTCGTCCACCTCACGCGAACTTGCAGGCAAACTCGAAGCTTCGCCGTTCTTCACCATTAACAACACCTCGTTCGATCCTGAAGATGGCGAAAATGAACTTCTGCGTAATGCCGAGGACATGGTTTTGGTTATTCCGCGAGGATTTGAGCGCGACTTAATCCGCGACGATAAAGCCAGTTTGCAATTACTCGTGAATGCCATCGACGGACAAGCTGCACAACTCGGATATTCCTACGCCGCCTCAGTCATCCGCGATTTCAATAAAAACATCATTGCCGAATGGAAAGGACTACCCGAATTTAATGCTCCTTACCAAATCAACACCGTTTCGCGTTTTTGGTACAACTCCGAACTCGAATACAAATGGTACATGGCTCCGGGAGTTTTGGCCATATTGGTTACACTCATCGGGTTGTTTCTCTCCGGAATGAGTCTGGTAAAGGAAAAAGAACAGGGAACCATCGAACAGCTCAATGTGACCCCGATCAAAAAAATCCAGTTTTTAACCGGGAAACTGATTCCTTTTGTAGTCATCGCATTGTTCGATTTATCGTTTGGCTTGATTATCGCAAAAGTGGTTTTCAATCTGCCTATTGTTGGCAGTCTGGGTTTGGTTTTCGGATTCGGGATTCTTTACCTGTTGGGTATTCTGGGCCTGGGTTTACTTATTTCAACTGTTGCCGACACTCAGCAGCAGGTTATGTTTGTCACTTACTTTTTCATGATGATTTTTATCCTGATGGGTGGTATTTTTACGCCGGTTGACAGTATGCCACATTGGGCTCAACTGGTAAACGAAGCCAATCCGGTTTTCCACTTTATGAAAGTGATGCGAATGGTCGTACTCAAAGGATCAAACTTCGGAGATTTGATTCACGAGTTTGTGGCACTTTGTATTTTGGGATTCACCTTTTTGAGTTTGGCGGTGTTGAGATATAGAAAAACGGCGTAAAAAAGTGTTCAGTCGCAGTGTTCAGTAAAGTTTAGTCATTTGCTTCGCGTCATTGATAGTCATTCATTGCAGGTTCTCAACAATTAATGACCATCAATGACCTAATGACTATTAAATGACTGACTTGCCCTTTACAACTGTCCAGAATTCAGCATCGCATAAAGAATCGCCAGTTTAAAGCGGTAGAGCGAATAACTGGCTCCGCTAACGGCATCAATTTCATTAAAATTCTGCTTGTTCAGCATTCCTGATTCGTATTTCGGGTAAGCAATCGCTGGAGTTGTTCCGCTCTGAAGCATCTTTTTACAATATTCTTCGTCGTGCTGTTTGGCATGTCCTTCGCGGTGAATTTCGTCATAATCAATCGAAATCACCTTGCCGCTTTTCATTTCGAACACCACTTCGTGTTTATAATCGTAATCATCAAAAGGTGTTGCTCCTTTATAAATTCCATCCTTCAGACCCGAAACCAGTGAAGGGAAATTGTTTTCATCGCAAATTTTCTGAAATCCGGTCCGCACCTTGTTCATGTCCGAACGCTCAATCAGCCAATGCATCTTTTCAAGAACAGCTGACTTCTGATTTTCAGGATTTTCAATCTGAAAGTAAGTTCCGAAGTTAAAACACAAGGAAAAAATCAGGATAAAGTAAGTTTTCATTTCTGTTTTCGTTGTAGGTTAGTAATTGGCAATTCATCCTTTGTTTTTATACTTTTGCCACTCGAAAAACAAACCCGATCATGGCAAAATTAAATATAATTGTTTCCGTTTTACTGACAATTCTGTCGGCAAACTCCCTTATCGCGCAAAGCAATAAAAATACCGAAAGCAATATTCCGAAGTTGGTAGTGGTGATTTCGGTCGATCAGATGCGGACCGATTATCTTTCGCGCTACTGGAATAAATTTCAGGCAGGAGGGTTTAAACGATTGGTTAACGAAGGGGCAGTTTGCTCTAACACACAACTCGAATTGCATGTGCAGAAAATTTCTACAGGAACAGCCACCATGTTTACAGGAGTTTATCCGGCAGCACACGGAATTGTAAATAACACCTGGTTCGACCGCCTGAAAAAAAAGGAAATCAATTGCATTGCCGATGACTATTTCATTACCGTTGGGAGCGACTCGAAAGAAGGTGAACGGTCGGCTGCAAAACTACTTTCACCAACCATCGGCGACCTCATCAAGATCAATACCCGCAACAAATCGAAAGTTTTCAGTGTGGCAATGAACGATGTCAGCGCTGTGCTTTCGGCCGGACACGCTGCCAACGGAGCATATTGGTTCGACCCGCTGAATGGAAAAATGATTTCAAGTTCATATTATGTCGATATTTTCCCTGAATGGGTGCGCCAGTTCAACGAAAAGCAATTTGCAAAAACATATACCCAGCGCGACTGGTCAACTTTGCTGCCTGTAAAAAGTTATGAGGAAAGCATGGCCGACGATTATGTGCTTGAAAAAGGTTTTTACGACAAATGGAACACGTTCCCTTACGATCTGAAAAAAATTAAAGACCGGGCCGGAGACTATAAATTTCTGAAAACCACTCCGTATGGCAACACAATCGTGAAGGATTTTGCGGTCAACCTGATTCATGCTGAAAAACTCGGAACCGACGAATTTCCGGATTTTCTGGCTGTTACCTTTACTTCGATGGATTACGAAAATAACTCCTTTGGACCGGCATCAATCGAAATGCAGGACACTTACCTGCGCCTGGATCAGGAAATTGCATTAATGATGGACTTTCTGGATAAAATACTGGGCAAGGGAAACTCTTTGGTCGTGCTAACTTCCACCTGTTCGTCAACCTATCCGTCTGATTATCTGAAAGAAGAATTCAACATGCCAATCGGAACTTTTTCACCCGAAAGCGCTGTGGCTTTGCTAAAATCATTCCTGAACATCACTTTCGGACAAGGCGATTATATTGAGGTAGTTGGCGATCAGCAATTATACTTTAACCGCGAGTTGCTTGAAAAAAAGAATATTTCTCCGGAGGAAATCCAGACAAAAACTGCCAATTTCATCAATCAGTTTGAAGGAGTAAAAATCGCATTACCTTCTTCATCATTTGCGCAGGGCGATTATTCCAAAGGACAATTGGCGGTAATTGCCAACTCATTCAATTTCAAACGATCGGGCGATGTGCTTTATCAGCTCGAAGATGGCTGGCAACCGGTATTTAAATACCAGCGCACCATTTATAACGACAACACGAATATACCGTTCATTATGCATGGCAACGCTGTAAAACGTATGCATGTACGCCATAAAACAAAGGGTGAAGATATGGTTCCAACGATTCTCGAAATACTAAACATGCCCATCCCACATCATTGTGCAGGCAGTATTCTTGAAGAGGTTTTGTGGTAGTGATAAATTACTATCTTTGAGCGCAAATTTCAGAAAAATGGCCAACGACTGGAAAGAAAGACTGGGGACAGTTTACTCAACAAATCCTGATTTTCGATTCGAGACCAATGACGAAAATGAATTGGAAACACTGGCTCCAAATAAGCAGAATCTGCGGGTTCAACTCGATAAGAAGCAGCGGAATGGGAAGAAAGCAACACTTATTACCGGCTTTATCGGGAAAGATGAAGATTTAAAATCACTGGCAAAATCCCTGAAAACCAAATGCGGTGTGGGAGGCTCTGCCAAAGATGGCGAAATACTGATTCAGGGAGACTTTTGCAACAAGGTGATTGAAATTCTGCAAAATGAAAATTACAAAGTCAAGCGTTCGGGAGGATAGAAAAGAGACAGAACCAAAAAGCCGACGGAAAGAGGAGAAGGGAAATTATTCGAAAAAACAATTAATTGACGCTCTATATAAACCGTTTCACTTATGCTCAAACATTTTAAAACCATCGGAATGATTGGGGGAATCGCCCCTTCATCGACAATCGACTATTACCAGCGACTTATTTCCCGTTTTCAGGAACGAACAGGCCAGCGCAATTATCCATCCATCATCATCAACAGCATCAACATGACCCACATGATGGAGCTAATCACAGATGAGCATCTGGATGAACTGGTTGACTACCTGTCGGAGGAGATTTTCGTTCTCGAAAAAGCCGGAGCTAAAGTGGTATTTTTGGCTTCCAACACACCACATATTGTATTCGAACCATTGGTTCAGCGGGTTAAAGCTAAAATGGTCAGTATCGTAGATTCAACAATTGCCTATGCGCAATCGAAAGGCCTGCACAGGCTGGGTTTGTTCGGAACAATTTCGACCATGGAAGGAGATTTTTTTCAGGAAGGTTTTGAAGCTGCCGGAATGGAAATTATTACACCCATGCCCGACGAACGAAAATACATTCACAAAATCTACATGGAAGAGTTGGCACGCGGAAGATATATGCCTGAAACAAAAAGCCGTTTGCTGGCAATTGCCAACAGGATGTACAACGAAGGGCAAATTGACAGCCTGATTTTGGGAGGTACCGAATTACCTTTTATCCTGAAAAGTGTTGACATGGAAGATATCGAATTACTCAACACCACAAAAATACACGTCGAACGCATTCTGGACGCTGCAATCGGTTAACACAGTCGTTGTCATTTATTGTCATTTGCGTCACGTCATTAATGGTCATTAATTGTCTCTTTGCGAAGATTGGCAATTAATGACTATGAATGACAATCAATGACTTTCTATAAGTGAAATGGGGTTTCGAAGTTTACGAAAGATATTTATCCCGCCTCTCCACGAACTTTTCGAATCAGCCCTTCGCACGCATCTTCCAAAATATCCAGCACAAGTTCAAAACCGGCATCGCCTCCGTAATAAGGATCGGGTACCGAATTATATTTGCCGTTGATAGCAAAATCGGTCATTAAATGTATTTTCTTCCGGTCAGTTTCATTTCTGGCCATCGATATCAGGTCACGAACATTTTGCCGGTCCATGCCTATAATGTAGTCGAACCGGTCGAAATCGAGTTTCGGATTAACCTTTCGGGAAATACTGGTAAGCTGATAACCCCTGTTTTTGGCAACTTGTTTCATCCGGTAATCAGCCGATTGACCAACATGATAGGCATCAGTACCCGCCGAATCGCAACTTAGCTCTTTTTCCAGCCCGTTTTTCTCAATCAACGCATTAAAAACAGCCTCGGCGCCGGGACTCCTGCAAATATTTCCGAGGCAGACAAATAGTACTTGTTTCATCCTTTTACATTGTGTGCAGAACAAAAATAGAAGTTTTTAACTTATATGCAGAACCATTTGTTTGGGGTATCTTTTTCAAACAGCTAAAAACACCAAACATTTGTTATTTTGATTTCAATAATTAATTCATGAGTTTTGCAGCCTGATCCCGAAAAATGAAAGACTTTACTGTAGGCAAAGAGGCGAAATTGATTCTGCTGTTTTCCGTACCACTTGTTCTCGGAAATATCTTTCAGAACCTGTACAATGTTATCGACAGTATCATTGTTGGACGGTTTTTGGGGAAAGAGGCACTGGGAGCCGTTGGCGCATCGTTCCCCATCATATTTGCACTTATTTCGATGGTAATTGGAGTCGGCTCGGGTGCTTCAACCGTTGTTTCGCAGTATTTTGGGGCAAAAAAAATAGATGAAGTAAAACGCACCATCGATACCATCTTTATTTTCTTTTTGGGTTCTTCAATTCTGATTACTATTCTCGGAATCGTTTTCAGCCGACATCTATTTATACTTCTGGCTTTGCCCGACGAAATTCTGCCGCAGGCGGTAAGTTATCTGAATATATATCTGCTCGGAATGTTTTTTTTCTTCGGATTTGCCGGAATCAGCAGTATTTTGCGCGGATTGGGCGATTCAAAAACACCCTTGTATTTCATGGTCATTGCCACAATCAACAACATTCTGCTAGACCTGCTTTTCGTGGTAGTTTTCAAATGGGGAATTCAGGGAGTCGCCTTTGCAACAATCATTTCAGAAGGTGGGGCATTCATTACTGCCGCCATTTACCTCAATAAAAAACATCCAATCATTAAACTTTCTTTCCGGAAATACATTTTCGACCGCGTTATTTTCCGGAGTTGTATCCGAATCGGACTTCCGACAGGGTTTCAGCAATCGTTTGTTGCTTTTGGGATGATGGCCATTATGAGTATCGTAAATGGCTTCGGAACCAATGCGGTTGCAGCATATTCTGCAGCGATGCGTATCGACTCATTTGTAAAAATGCCTGCCATTACTTTTTCCTCGGCATTGTCATCTTTTGTTGGGCAGAACCTGGGCGCATTTCAGGAAAAACGGGCAAAAACCGGACTACATGCTACGCTCCTGTTCTCGACGATTTACTGCATATTCGCTTCGTTGCTTATTATTTTGTTCGGACAACACATCATGTCGTTGTTTACCACCGATCCGGCGGTCATTAAAATCGGACAAGAATATTTGCTGATCGTTTCATCCTTTTACCTGCTCTTTTCCGTCATGTTCAGCTTTACCGGATTTTTGCGCGGCGCAGGAGCAACACTCGTTCCGATGATTACCACCTTTACCGCATTGTACCTCATCCGAATTCCGGCGGCAACATTTCTTTCGGATATAATTGGCGTTACTGGTATTTGGTGGGCCGAACCAATGGGAACCTTTATCGGATTAACAATTCTACTTATTTATTACAGAAGCGGCAAATGGAAAGGGAAAGTGGTTGTAAATAAACAGAACCCGGTTAGTGATCAGGAATAAAAACACTTCCTATATCCAGTTATTCCTTATACAAAAGTGAATTAGTTCGGTGATATTATGTGTCATGGTTTTATCCATGCAGTGGCGCTTGTGGTTTTTAATGGTATGAATGCTGCGGTTCAGTCTTTCGGCTATCATTTTGCTGCTTAAACCTTCATAGCAAAGCCTGATAATCTCCAATTCGCGCTTTGATAAAAAAGACTCGCATGTTGTGCCATACACTTTGTTGAAAATTTTCCTGAATCCATTTTCATTCGAATATCTGAACAAAGTAAAAACAATGGTTGCATCAGACTTAATATCGGCTATTTCTAAAAAAACTTTCAGATTCAGAATTGGCAACCAGGTCTCATTTTCAAAAGTTAATGCTCCTTCGTGCATAAACTGTGAAACACTGCCGTCTTTCCTGATATAACGGTGATTGAAAATAAACCTGTATTCAAAAGATTCTGCATTTGGCTCCGAATACATAAATTTAAAAATATCGGGAAAAACTTCGTCGCACCATAAAACCCGGTCGGCAGGATGAAAATGAAGTTCCTGAAAGAATAACCTGTCATTTAATTGGTCAACTTTCAGACAGTTATTTTGCTTCATACAATGACCGTGCACGCACGAAAACTGCCTACCAGAATAATCGATCAAACAATTGCTAAAAAGGACAAAAGGGTTGTTGCCAGACACTTCAGCATCAAAATCATTTGCACGGGAAGAATCCAGGGAGTCAATTTTTATGTTTCTCTGAAATTCTTTACCTACAACTTTCAACGGATCATACTCGCTATTCATTTCAAATTAAAAAAAAATCAATTATAAAAAAGAGGCAATTGAACTGACTAACATGTATTAATACCAAAATCCTAGATAAGGTAACCCCATTTTGTCAATTAAATAACTGAATCTTAGATATTTTTCACAGCAAGCAAATAAAGTAAAATGACACTTTTGTGCCATTGTTCCAGACTATTTAATGTTTTAATTTTAAGAATATTAAACCTGAAATAAATGAGTTAAGCTTGATTATAAACTGAAACCTGCATTATGGAGAAAATCATACCCAGTATTCTTGCAGCATTGATACCGTTTATTGCCACTTACCTAAGCAAATTAAACAAAGCAAGTGTTCGCAAAAATTTGTTGGAAGATGCTCAGAAAAAGATTGATTTTTTGGACAAATATTTTCAGGTGTCGTCGAAATTTCTTAATGAAACAGAAATTGAATCTTTAAAACTTCAGTTATCGGCAGAGATTCAGGAGGTGAAGAATCAGGTCAGTTCGCTCGAAAAACAAGATAACCTCACCGATTATCAACGCCTCACTGTAGTTCAGAAGGTATTCCTTACGTTCTCCCCCGTTTCTGTTCTGGGTTGGCTTTGGGCGGTACTTTTCAACATAACCCTGATATTTTCTGTTTTCCTTTTTTGGGGATTTTCGCTTGATGAAGCAAGTAATTTTTCTACCGAAACCTTTATCCAAAGTATTCAGGACGGAACCTCTATTTTTGTCTTTGGGTTTCTGATGATCATACTGTTGCTATTCCGCTGGCTGGCAATAAAAGAATACAAAAGAAAGTCAAAGAATTAATGAGTCAAAACCTGTCTTTCCTGACGAATTGAAACAATTTAATTTCAAAAATATGAAAGCATCAGCCATAGCAGATCACGAAAATTCCTTTCAGTCCAACGGATTGGACAGCGATGGGAAGAAGTTTATTTTAACCGACGGGATCTTTAAAATTAGCGGATCCGAAGAAACCATTCAAATAATGAATTGTTCTCTCGAAAACGGCGACAAATCCTTTTTTTTCCCTGAAGAGACGTTCAAGAAGAAGATCGCCCTTCATTTTACCATGGGCTACCTAAAAGGCGACATTGCTACCTTAACCAAACAGCATGTTTCCGTACCTTTTGTCATCGGAAGAAATGGATTGATTTACAATCTATTCGCTTCGAAATACTGGAGTTACCATTTAGGCAAAACAGCTATTGGCGGCAATACCCCCATGAGCAAAGAATGTGTCGGCATTGAGATTTCGAATATTGGCCCGCTAAAACTGATCGGGAACAATCTGGTTACCACTTATTCAGATACCGATGTGTATTGCACTATCGCCGAAACAGAATTTTACACCCGCTTAAATTCCAAATACCGTGGGTATGATTATTATGCAACCTATACCGACGCCCAATACGAAGCCATTGGCAAGCTGATTAAATTCCTGTGCGCTAAATACAACATCCCAAAAAACTTCCTTTTTGAACCCAACCGTTATGAAATTATGACCGAGGACGGTTTTAAGAACTTCTCCGGAATTGTTACCCACGTAAATTGCCGCACCGACAAAACAGACATCGGCCCCGCATTCGAATGGGAGAAAGTTATCAATATGGTAAATTCATTAGAGATTAGACAGGTATTGGCTTAAATGGTTTTCACTCTTATAAAGACATGATTCAACACTATCCCACCATCTCCTTCGTACTCAGCAACCCGCATGCCGCATAAATATCCTGACCGCGGCTGGCGCGGATAGTGGTTAAAATACCTTTATCGTTCAGGAGTTCTTTAAACTTCTGCAATGTATTTTCATCGGTTCCTTCGAGCGGAGTGCCGGGAATTGGATGAAAACGGATAAGGTTGATGCGGCATTTGATGCCATTCAGTATTTTACACAGTTCCTGAACGTGTCGGGGAGAATCGTTCAGGCCTTTAAAAACAATGTATTCGAACGAAACGCGGCGCTGACGGCCAAAATCCCAACTTTTAATTTCGCGGATTACTTCGGCCAGCGGATAGGCAACCTGTACCGGCATCAGCCTCTGACGTTCGTCGTCAAAAGGGGTATGTAAACTCACTGCAAGGTGCGCTTCCGACTGATTCAGAAAGGTCACCATCCCGGGTACAATACCAATAGTAGAAACAGTTATCCGGCGCGGACTCATGGCAAATCCCCATTCCGAAGTCAGAATTTCGAGGCTTTTTAGAACTTCTTCCAGATTATCGAAAGGTTCGCCCATTCCCATATAAACAATGTTGGTTACTTCGTGCCATTCAGGAATATTACGAATTTGGTTCACAATTTCGCCCGCCGTTAATTGCCCCTGGAAACCCTGTTTGCCAGTCATGCAAAACAAGCAACCCATTTTGCAACCTACCTGCGACGAAACACAAACCGTTTTGCGCTCGTCATCCGGAATCATTGCGGTTTCAATAAATTTACCTTTGGCTGTCGGGAAAAGATACTTTTTTGTACCATCTATGCTTTCCTGAACTTTGGTCGTACCAACCAGTCCAAATTCGAATTTACTGCTGAGCAATTCGCGGTTTTTCTTCGAAAGGTTGGTCATTTCTTCAATCGAACTAATGTCTTTCTGGTACAGCCATTCGGCCATTTGTTTGCCTGCAAATTTGGGCAAGCCAAGGTCGAGCGCCAAAGCGGTAAGTTCATTGAGTGTTTTTCCGAAGAGAGCTTCCATAATAGAGAAAAAAAAGCGAACTAAAAATAGATTTCGGCCAGTATGTTTTCGTACGGAACACCACGTGAAATAAGCAAATCGCGTACTTCGACAACCATCAGGGCCTTGCCGCAAAGATAATAGTTTATATTGGTTGGCAGATCATTTAATTCAGTGAGATATTTGGTCACGCGACCCGGAAAAACATCACACGATTGCTCCTGCGAGCAGCAACGCACATAACGCGTGCCCATCGCCCATTCAAGTTCATCTTCGAAATAAAACTGGTTTAAATGACGAACACCGTGTATCAACGTTTTATTTTCTGAAATTCCGGAGCGGAACATGCTGTAAAATGGCGCGATTCCGGTTCCGGTGGCAATCCACCATGCCGGTTTTTTGCCATCTTTAAAACTGCCATAAGGTTTGGTAACAAGGATTTTCATGCCCGGAATTACCGCCGACAAGCGTGGTGTTAAAACACCATCTTCCTTGACATTAAACAGAACACTTATTTCCGGATCATCGTTCCCGCTGCAAACACTGTAAATCCGAGGTGGAACAGTCGGATCGAGCGTAATTTTAACGACTTGTCCCGGAATAAAATCATGCGTACGTTTCCACGAAATTAAATGCACTTCCGGCGAAATTTCGTGATTTTGGGTGATCGTTACCTCTAAAAGTTCAATCGGCTTGTTCTTGTATTCTTCGGCTTTGGGCATTTTAGTTTTTTCAGAATAACAAGTTCGCCTGAATTAGGTTTAACAGCATCAAATGTAAACTTTTCATTCAGTTAAGAGTAATATAGGATTGAGCTAAAGGCGGTGATAGTTGAAAAACCTACTTTTGTTATTACTTTCACAAACGATCAGAAATTCTATAAATGAAGAGATTAAATGAAGATGCTCAATCGGCGGGCAATATACTGCTCGAAGTTGGGTCGTTGCTGATGAGCTCGGGCGCCAGTACCCACCGCACCCGGCTTACGATGGAGCGAATTGCCAAAGGGTTGGGATATGGCATCGAACTGCTTATAACCCAACGTGCATTGATGCTTACCATTATCGAAAAAGAGCAGGAACATTTTTTTAGCCGGATGAAACGAATCTCGCCGCATGGGGTTAATTTCAGGATGGTGAGTGGAATTAGCCATTTAAGCTGGAATGTGCTGGAAGATAACTGGACGATTGCCCAGATATCGGAAGAACTGAAACGCTTAAAATCGCTGCCACATTACCCGCGTTTGGTGGTTTTATCGCTGGTTGGCCTCGCCGGTGCTGCTTTCTGCCACATTTTTGGTGGTGGACATATTGAAATGACTGTTGCATTTGTGGCAACTGTTGCCGGGTTATTTACCCGGCAAGAAGCCCACCGGTTAAAATTCAATCCTTACTTGTGTGTGTTTTTTGCAGCTTTCGTGGCTACCTTGATTGCCGGACTGGCCGAACATTTCAGCATTGGCTTACAGCCCGATAAGGCGGTTGCGACTTCTGTACTTTTTCTGGTTCCGGGTATTCCGCTAATCAACTCTGTAACCGACCTTATGGACGGAAACATTCAGAATGGGATGGTGCGGGCCATGAATGGACTAATGATTGCTTTCGCTATTGCGATGGGACTTTTTGCAGCAAAAATGATTTTAAACTTTTGACATGATTTTACTCGAAATATTTTCAAAAAGTGTTTGGGCGGGCATTGCAGCCATTGGTTTTGCTATTCTTTTTAATGTTCCGCGTAGGGTTATTTTTCCGATTTGGGCGCTTGGAGCAATCGGCGGGGTAGTAAAATTTACAGCCATGTATTTTGAATCCGGAATTGTTTTCGCTTCATTTTTGGGTGCAACCGTTATCGGGATTATTAGCATAAAAATGGCTCACATGAGAAAAAGTCCGCCATTGGTTTTTTCAATTCCATCAGTAATACCAATGGTTCCAGGCTTTTTTGCTTACAACATGATGCTCGGATTAATTGCTTTGACCAGCATTGAAAATACAGACGCCTATCTGCAAACCCTCATCCAAACCGTAAATAATGGAGCAAAAGCGATGTTTATACTCATCTCGCTCGGAATTGGAGTGGCCTTGCCAATGTTGATTATGAGAAAGGAATCGATTAAAAAATCGAAATTGATGAAGGAAAAGAAAACTGTGGCTGGGTAATAAAAAACAGAGCCGCTCCGGTATGGAACAGCTCTGTTATATGTAGAATCTACATTTCGGGTAAGAAAGGCTTAATTCCATAAGCTTTCATTTGTCATCCATGGTTCAACAACTAAAGCCTCTTCTGAAGTCCAAAAACTTTCATCTGTCATCCATAATTCTACTTCAAGAGCTTCTTCCGTTTCCAGCGTAATAACACTTGATTCCGAAGTCCAAAAACTTTCATCAATCATCCACGATTCAACTTCAAAAGCTTCCTCTGCTTCAATTGCACTCACTTTTGTTTCCGAAGTCCAGTAACTTCCTTCGGTCATCCACGATTCGATGTTCAATACTTCTTCGGTTTCTGTAACAATTCCGGCATTAAATACCTTTTTGTTGTCGGCTGTTGCGCTGATGTTGGTGATTCCAATAATTCCCAGTGCACACATTGCAATAAATGTTCTAATTTTCATTTTCATAATTTTAATCTTTTAATTGTTTGCTTCCCGGTGATTACCCGGGTGATTTCTGTTTCTTTTTGTTTTCACTATTAAGACTCACGAAAAGCCAAAAAGTTACTGACGCAACAGTTAATTAAAAGATAAACTTATCTTAATTAAAACTTAAAAAGATTACAATTCTTGACTGAATGTTAAGAATGGTGCGGGAAACAGGTTTTCAATCCTGTTGGGAAGTTCCTTAAAAAGACCAAAAACACACGATCCGCTACCCGACATTGAAGCATAAGAGGCTCCCAAATCGTACATCGCCTGCTTCAATCTACCAACCTCCGGATACTGCTGAAAAACAGACGATTCGAACTGATTTACCACACAATCTTTCCATTCCTGAACAGGAAGTTGAATCAAATCTTTCAGCGAAATAGCCGGTTTCGCCGGAACCACCAACTGAAATGCTTTTGCTGTCGAAACTTCGACCGGAGGTTTTACCAGCAATATGAACCAACTGTTAAGAGAAAGTTGCAATGGTTCCATAATTTCGCCTCTTCCTGAAGCAAAAACCGGTTTATTGCGAATAAAAAACGGACAATCACTTCCCAGTCGGGCAGCATATTGCTCCAAATCCTCTCCTGAAATGTTCAGATTAAAGTGATGATTCAATAGCGAAAGCATAAAAGCACCATCGGAAGAGCCTCCGCCAAGTCCGGCGCCAAAAGGAATTTGTTTGTGCAAATGGATTTTTAAAGCTGGTAAGCTGAATTCATTTTGAAGCATCCGATACGCTTTCATCACCAGATTCGATTCCGCATCGCCCGAAACCAGAATGCCACTCGACGAAAACTGAACTTCACCGGCATCGGCAATCTCCAGGGCATCGCACCAGTCAACCGGGAAGAAAACGGTCTCGAGGTTATGGAAACCATCCGATCGTTTTTCGGTAATATATAAACCTATATTTATCTTGGCATTTGGGAATCTGACCATGACTGCAAAAGTAAAAAATTGACTTCAAAAGGCAATCTTATGCGGAAGAAACAAAACCAACTTTAAATAAGTAACGGGCAAATGTTATTTTTACGCAGGCAAATCTGTTACATTTGACCAAACAATTTTGAAAATAAAATAGATCAAACAAAAATAACACCCCATAAAAATGAGAACAAGAAACTATTTAATTATAATTCTTCTATTCGCAGTATTCGTATTCTTCGGGACAGGGTGCAAATCGTACCAAAAATTAAGGCATCCAAAAGGAGTAATTATTGAAAGCAGACCGGCAGGCAAAAAACCTCCCGGACAAATGAAAAAACTGACCGGAGAAAAAAGTGCTAAAAACTACGCACCGGGGCAAACAAAGAAAAAATACAATAAAAGAAGATAAACTAAAAAGTCCGAAGCATTAAACTTCGGACTTTTTAATACCCAGAAAACACCAAAGGGTAAGATTAGTTCGTCCCAAAACGCTGTCAGGGCCTTCGGACGCTGACAGGTTTTCCAATAGGGGCTCGACCTGTCAGCGTCTGGAAGACCGTCAAAAACTAATAAAAAAACAACCACTCATCATCATGATTCACACCCCACCTGTCAGGTTTAAACATTGATACCATACAAGTTTTACGGTTTTGTAACTCCCAAGGAGTTTACTATCCCCCGGCACCGCTGGAGGCAAAGGAAACATGGAGTAAAGCCAACCAGGAACGGGTTGAATTTAAAATGGCAGATGCTACTAAAATTCACCTATGTAATTCGGATACGCATTATTAAATATTATCATATAGTGATTATTTGGAGCTAAACAGCATGATAAAATCAGCTAATTCATTATCTCCAAATGCATCGGCCAAACTAATAATTGATTTAAATGGTTCTTCTTCTAGGTTTAAAAAAGCTCCTTTTGAAATTAATAATTCAACTAATTCTTTATTCCTTTTAATTAATGCAAAATAAAGAGGCGTTTTTCCATTAATATCTTTAATATTTACTTCGGCTCCGTTTTCAATCAATAGTTTTGCAATCTCTTTGTTTCCTTTTTCTAGCGCATAAAGAAGTGCTGACTTTTGACAATTATCTCTTAAATTCAGATCAGCTCCCTTTGAAATCAATAATTTTGCGACATTATTTTTTTCATTTAATGTTGCATACATAAGAGATGTAAGCCCATTATCATTCATTATATTGAGATTGGCTCCCTTCGAAATAAGCATTTCTATAGCTTCGTAATCACAATCTCTTAAGGAAGAGCTTAATAATGTTTCATTACAAAATGTTGCCTTTACGTTAATGTCTGCTCCGCTGAAGATTAGAAATTCTGCAATTTCTTTATGTCCATTTTTTAGCGCATAAAATAAAGGTGTCATCATATACTCACCTTTTGCATTCACATAAGCACCGTTTGAAATAAGCAACTCAACGATCTCTTTATTTCCAATTTCACATGCGAGGTGAAGTGAATTCCTAGAATTATCCCCAGACTCGTTAAGATTAGCAACTTTAGAAACTAATAATTTTACGATATCAATATATTCTCTGCCTATGTTCGCTCTTTGTATTGCAAAAAACAATGTGTTTATACTATTATAGTTCTCTTTATTAAGGGAAGCACTGTTTTCAATAAGAAGCTTGACTATTTCATAGCAGCCAGCATCTATACTGGAAAGCAATGGTGTCTCGTCTTTTTTGTTTTTCCGATCCACTTTAGCTCCATTCAAAATTAATAATTTAGCGATTCCGACATGTCGGTTCTTAGATGCATAAATCAGTGAAGTATTCCCATTTTTATTCTTTTGGTTTACATTTACATTTAAAGAGATAAGTAATTCAGCTATTGGAACATGTCCATTAAATGACCCAAACATAAGTGCCGTATTGCCGAAATTATCTTTCTCGTTCACATTTGCTCCTTTTAAAATTAATATTGAGGATGTATTAATAAGTCCGTTTTCAGAGGCATACATAAGAGCAGTACGTCCATTTTTATCTTTATTATTCACTTCGGCACCATTTGAAATTAGTAAATCAGCCACATCTTTATGTCCTTGTGACAATTCAACCGTTATATAAGATGGATTGTCGTATCGATAGGAATGTTCGTTTTTTAAAGAAAGAAGAAGTGATGTTTCAAAATTTATGTTTTGAGCATTTAGATTTGCAGAATTGGAAAGTAACAATTTTACTATTTCTAAGTGTCCATTTTTAGATGCAACAATAAGTGGAGTTTCTCCTATGTTATTATGAATGTTTATAATGGCACCATTTGAAATTAGCATCTTTACTATTTCCAAATGTCCTTTTTGGGAAGCAACTATGAGAGGAGATTTTCCATATTTGTTTTGAATATTAACGTTTGTACCTTTTGAGATAAGAATTTCTACTAATTCAGTATAACCAGAATCGGAACAGATAATCAAAGGTGTATCTCCATTTTTGCTTATTACATTTATATTTGCAGCTTTTGATATAATTTTTTCTGCTATTTCTTTACTTCCTCTTAGAAGTGAAAGAATTAGTGGGGAGAACCCATCAGAGTCAACGAAATCAACTCCATCCCCATTTTCTAATATTTTTTCTGTCATCTCCCTGTAGCCCTTCTCCCATTCAAAATGCTTGTAAGGTCGATTGTTTTGATCAATTTTCCATGTTTCTTTCATTCCTTTCTTCAATACTGAAAGTAATAGCCCATTTTCATTGGCTCCTAATGAATTCAGCATAAGAACAACTTCATGATATTCTTTGATTAGCAAGTAGCGAGTTGAGATATCGCTATCGAAATTTGCACCTTTTGAGATAAGATATTTAACAATCTGTACATTCCCCTTTTCTGAAGCAATTGCAATTGGAGTTTTTCTTTTGACATCTTTGATATTTACATCAGCTCCACTTCTAACTAGAAGTTCAATTATAGACATAAATTCACCTCTTGTTGCTAGTAATAAAGGGGTAACTCCATTTTTATCCTTTTTATCAACTTCGGCACCATGAGAAATTAGTAACTCAACAATTGATGTATGGCCTGATTGTGAAGCATAAGCAATTGGTGTCATAATACCTTCAGTCGTTTCGTTAACATCAGCATTGTGCTTTATAAGAAGTTCTACAATTGAAATAAAACCTGATTTTGATGCGATACAAAGTGGAGAATTTCCATCCTTAAGTTTCCCGTTAACATCTGCGTTATGCGTAATTAGTAATTCAGCTATTGATATAAATCCTTTCTCACACGCAAGAGCAAGTGGTGTCATATTATCGTAACTACACTGATCGTTGACGTTAGCGCCATTGATAATTAGCAATTCAACAATCTCTTTAATGTCTTGTTTTATAGCTAATTCGAGGAGATTCAAGCAATAACTATCATCTTCATTCACATTTGCTCCATGATTAATTAATATTTCAACAATTGGTATAAATCCACCAATAATCGCAAGAGCGAGGGGGCTCTTCCAGGGATCAACATGCAAGTTCACATTGGCACCATAGTGAATTAAAATCTCTACTATTTCTTTATTTCCACTTTTAGAGGCGTTTGCTAGTGGAGTCATTCCATCTCCGTCAATAATATTTACATCAGCGTTGTGAGCAATTAGTAATTCAACCATTGTTTTGTATCCTGAACAAGAAGCAAAAGAAAGAGGTGATATCCCATTAATCTCTTTCAAATTTACGTTGGCGCCTTTAATTATAAGTATTTCTACAATGTCTAAATGTCCCTTGCTCAATGCCCCCCAAAGTGGGGTCATATCTTTGTACCCCTTTTTATTAATATCTGCTCCATGATTAATAAGCAGCTCTACCATTTCTTTATTGCCAATTTGCGAAACATAAATAAGAGCGGTGTTTCCCGAACAAATTTCAGTGTTTACATCTATTCCTTTATTTATTAGCATTTTGCAAGTTTCATAATCCTTATCAATTAATGATTTTCCCAGTAAGGTCAAATAAAAGTATGAAGGTCCAAAATTAAGATCTGCCCCCATTTTAACAAGGAAATGAAATACTTCCATGTTTCTATTATGTAATGCGTAATAGATCAAAGGCATTTTGTAATGTGCCTCAATATTAATATTTGCACCATTTTCAATTAGAATTTTGGCTACTTCTTTTTGCCCATTTTTCAATGCATATGCTAGTGGCGTAAAACCAAGTGCCCCGGATAAATCAACCTCTGCATTGTTCATGATAAGTAATTCGACGATTTCCTTTGATCCATTTTCTGCCGCATACACAAGAGGGGTATTTCCGTATTTGTCTTTGACATTTAAAGGTGATCCCAAGTAAAAATTATACAATGAGCAATCCGGCAAGTCATCTTCATCCCAATATAAAGGATTTATCCCTTCTACATCATACTCGTGTGGCAGAGGAATGTATACTTTTGTGTCATTCTGCTTTAAAATGAATAGAATTTCTTTGAGTCTTTCAATATTTCCAATTTTACAGATATCAAATATTTCATTAATAATTTTCATGGTGGGTTTTTATTAAAAGAAAACCTTTGATTTATTAACATCAATTAATCAATCCTCTAAGATAGAGAAAATCAGGATGCATATTAGTCGGAGAATAATTATTAACCATTCTAAAAATTACTCTTGAAGATTAAGCCTTTTTCTTATTCAAAGTCTATCATCTAAAGAGTCAAATTGCCTGTTCTTAAAGTAAAAAATCCTGACAGGTTTTTAAACCTATCAGGATTAAAACTTAACCTGTCATATTCCTCAACCTTTCTACTCTTTCTTATTATGCGGATTCCGATTGATAAAGCTAAGTGGAAAAATCAGAAATAACGACATTGTTGACTTTCAAAAGAAGAATGCAATCAAATGAACAATCTCAATAATGGACTGAATAATCTGTGCAATCAAAGCGACGATTTCAATTTTGCGCCTTAAAGAATTTTGTTGTTTTTTCTTCATGATAATCTTTATTATCACAGAGAAGAGAATGTCTATAAATCAATTCAGAAGGTTCTTTGAATCACTTCCAATCAAGTTATGTCATCATCATTATTTACAGGTTGGTTCGATAGTTTAAAAGAAAGTTTAAATTAATTCTTTTAAATGATCTATTAGTATTATCAATATAGACTCATTTCTATCTGCAAATGGTTAATATTGAGATAGGACGTTATTTATAAATAATTATATGAAAAAAGATTAGAAATCCCAAATTTTAAACGGTTAAAAAAATCTTTCTTACTTATTGCTTTCAATCGGTTCGCAGGTGCAAGTCTGATTGCGGTCGCCAAAGGCATTAATACTCGTTCATCAATAAACTGTATGGAATTTTAGCCTTTTGATGAAGATTTCGAACCATTTGTAAGTTTAGTTTCCGCTCCCGGTTCATGATTTTTGAAACGATGGCCTTGTCGCCAATTATACCTACCAAATCCTTCGCCTTCAGCCCTCTTTGTTCCATGTAGTAACGGATTACATCAACCGGGTCGGCTTCAGGGAGCGGGTATTTTTCCTGCTCATATTTTTCAACGAGCAAGCTAAGCAATTCGAGTTCGTCGCCTTCCGGAGTATTGGGTTTAGCATCCATTATTGCCTCAATTCGAGTCAGGGCATTTTCGTATTCTTCGTCTGTTTTTATTATTGTTGTTATCATATTTTCTTCTCCCTCCCAAAAATTTGGTGAATATACCTGCAGCAAAGGTAGCAGAGTTGACAAATTGACAACTTTATCCTAATAAAAAATCCTAACAGATTTTTGAAACCTGTTAGGATTAACTTTTTAAAAACGAATTCTTTTCTTATTTGTAACTCTCAATCGGTTCGCAGGTGCAAACCAGGTTGCGGTCGCCAAAGGCATCGTCAACACGGCCAATTGGCGGCCAGTATTTGTTTTCCTTCAGCCAAACTAATGGAAAAACTGCTGTCTGGCGGCTGTACGAATGATTCCAGTCGTCGGCAGTAACCACATCCGAAGTATGTGGCGCATTTTTCAGCGGATTATCTTCCTTGTCCATTTCGCCCGAAGCAACGGCCTGAATTTCGTTGAAAATGCCGGTCAGCGCTTCAATGAAACGATCGAGTTCCTGTTTCGATTCGCTTTCGGTTGGTTCAACCATCAATGTTCCGTGAACCGGAAATGAAAGTGTTGGCGCATGGAAGCCATAATCCATCAACCGTTTAGCAATGTCGCCTTCGGTAATGCCCGAAGCGGCTTTCAGGTGGCGGCATTCCAGAATCATTTCGTGGGCGCAACGGCCATTTTCGCCCGTATATAAAATTCCGTAGTTGTCTTTTAAAGCATTGGCAATGTAGTTTGCATTCAAAATAGCGATTTCAGAAGCACGTTTGAGTCCGTCGGCACCCAGCATTTTAATGTATCCGTAGGTAATTGGCAGCACCGAAGCGCTTCCCCACGGTCCAGCAGAAACAGCGGTAATCCCCACATGTCCGTTGTTCATCACCGGATGCGATGGCAGGAATTCTACCAGATGTGGCGCAACGGCAATCGGGCCAACACCCGGACCACCTCCTCCGTGAGGAATGGCGAATGTCTTGTGCAAATTCAGGTGACAAACATCGGCTCCAATACGGCTAGGATTGGTCAAACCAACCTGCGCATTCATGTTGGCGCCGTCCATGTAAACCTGTCCGCCATGCGAATGAATAATCTCGCACAATTCGGTGATCGAAGATTCGTAAACTCCGTGTGTGGATGGATAAGTTACCATAAAACACGATAAGGTATCTTTGAATTCTTCGGCTTTTTGGCGCAAAGCTTCCACATCAATGTTTCCGCGTTCGTCGCAAGGCGTAACCACTACTTTCATACCCGCCATCACGGCGCTGGCTGGGTTGGTCCCATGAGCCGACGATGGAATCAGCGCTACATCGCGGTGTCCTTCGCCCCTGCTGATGTGGTATTGGCGAATGACCATCAATCCGGCATATTCGCCTGCCGCTCCTGAATTTGGCTGAAGGCTGACATCTGCAAAACCGGTGATTTCGGATAAATCGCGGCGCAGTTCTTCCATCATTTCATGGTAGCCACGCGCCTGGTTTTTCGGTACAAACGGGTGGATACCGCCAAATTCGATCCAGCTTAACGGCAGCATTTCGGTCGCCGCATTCAATTTCATGGTACACGAACCGAGCGGAATCATGGAATGTGTGAGTGAAATATCTTTGTGTTCGAGCTTTTTGATGTAGCGAACCATTTCGGTTTCAGACCGGTATTTATTGAACACTTCCTGCTGCATAAAGGCCGAAGTGCGCAGAAATTCAGGATGAATGGTGCAGAGATTTGGGTAAGCGGTAATCTTCACCAGCGGTTTATTGGCCGCTTTGGCAAACACTTCCAGAATCCAGTTGATGTCGTCGAGATTGGTGGTTTCGTCGATACTTAAACCTACTTCTCCATTTTCGAAATAGCGGAAATTCATTTCCAGTTCGAGCGACAGCCATTCAATATCTTCGCGTTTTACGTGGCGTGGCAACGCAAAGCGGATGGTATCAAAATAATTGCTGTTCAGTTGCGGGTATCCCAAAGCCGTAATTTCCTTTTCGAGCAAAGCCGCAATGCAATGGATGCGGTTGGCAATTTGTGTGATCCCCTCCGGTCCGTGATACACGGCGTAAAAACCGGCCATGTTGGCCAGCAATGCCTGCGAAGTACAGATATTCGAAGTTGCTTTTTCGCGCTTGATATGCTGTTCGCGGGTTTGCAGCGCCATGCGGAGCGCGCGTTTGCCATGTGTATCTTTCGAAACTCCGATGATTCGACCCGGCATATTTCGTTTAAAAATATCTTTTGAAGCAAAGAATGCAGCGTGCGGGCCCCCATAACCCATCGGGATACCAAAGCGTTGCGAATTTCCAAAAACGATGTCGGCACCCCATTCTCCCGGAGGAGTCAGAATTGAAAGGCAAAGAAGATCGGCAGCAACCGAAACAAAAACTTCTTTTTCGTGGGCAGCTTTTACCAGCGATGAATAATCGACGATTTGTCCGTCGGAATTGGGGTATTGAACGATTAGGCCAAAGGTATTTTCATCCAGTTCAAAGTTTTTCCAATCAGCCACTTTCAGTTCGATACCCAACGGATTGGCACGTGTAATCAAAACATCCAGTGTTTGAGGCCACACTTTTTCGTCAACCCAAACCACGTTGGCATTGGCTTTTGCTTTGGCTCTCGAACGAGAGTTCATCATCATCACCATCGATTCGGCGGCAGCGGTCGCTTCGTCGAGCAGGCCTGCATTGGCCATTTCCATGCCAGTCAGGTCGCAAACCATCGTCTGAAAATTCAGCAATGCTTCCAAACGCCCCTGCGAAATTTCGGCCTGGTAAGGCGTGTAGCTGGTGTACCAAACCGGGTTTTCCAACACATTCCGGAGAATTACTGCCGGGGTGATGGTGTCGTAATAACCCATCCCGATGTAGGTGTTATAGACTTTATTTTGCGCAGCCAAAGCCAGAATCTTGCGAAAATACTGACGTTCAGTCAATCCGTCTTCCAGTTTCAACGGCTGTTTCAGCCTGATATTTTCCGGAACGGTCTGACTCATCAATTCGTCCAATGTTGAAACGCCAAGAACGTTCAGCATTTCCTGAATTTCGTGGTCGCGTGGCCCAATGTGGCGCATTACAAATTTATCGCTTGCCATATTATTTAAGATTTTTGTTTCTGTTTTGAGGGTGCAAGTTTACGAAGATTGGGGATCGTTTAAAATGATTTTTATTAGCCCCTCCTATTTCAGATAGGAGAGTTTCGATATTGATTTTTTTTTGTATTTAATTAATTATGAATTGTAGTCCCATTATACAATTAATGAATCCCAGTCTGTTGTTCCCAGCTGCTGAATTATTTCTTCAGGAGTATTTTTGCGTATGCCCTTTGTGTTAAAGTCTTTATCGAAAGTTACTATAACTAAGTCATATTTTTGAGAAACAGAAAGTTGGTAAGCATCATCGAAATCAAGATTGAATTCCTGTATATTGGAAATGAACTGCATTAATTCATTTGGATTCAGCGAAAGTTGTCCGATTTGCCCATTTACAAATAAGTCATCCAAAAATTCAGAAAGTACACCAAATTTTTTAAATCTGGAAAGAATAACGCCAATCGAATGAATAGTGAAGTCACTGACGAATAGATCACTTAATGGGATGTTCTCAAGGAATTGAGAAACAACTTCAGATTTTTCCTGATCTAATAAACGTTCAAGCCAAATATTGGTGTCAACCAGGTAACTCATTTTTGTCTCCAATTTAAAGCTTTCTTTTGCAATTCGATGGAAGACATGTTAATATCTTTTAAACCTCCAGCCCAATTCTGTCTTAATTTTGATGGTTGATGAACATTATTTTTGTTGATCAAGCAGTCTAAAAAATGTTCCAACTCATCAATTAACCCCGGAGATAACTGACTGATTTTTGCTTCTATTTCTTTTATTGCTTTCATAAATCAAAGATAATCAAAATCCTCTTTTAAAAGTTACCCTTAAGAAAGTTCGAGATTGGGTGAATCAAAGTGAACCTGATTACGTCAAAAATGGATTATTCTTTTTTTCAAATCCAATGGTGGTTTCGGGGCCATGACCGCAAAAAACCACTGTTTCTTCAGGTAACGTGAGCAGTTTTGAGGTAATATTTCCAACCAATCGATCAAAACTACCTCCGGGAAGATCAGTGCGACCAATGCTTCCGTAGAAAAGTACATCACCGGCAATCAGTATTTTTTGTTCAGGATTATAGAAAACCACACCACCCGGCGAATGGCCCGGAGCTGCAATAACCTGCAAATACGAATTTCCGAAAGTTATCTTGTCGCCTTCCTCAAAAAAAGCATCCGGCGCATCAACCGGCTCCATCGGAATAGCAAACAGATCACCGTGTTCGGCAGCCTGCTCAACCAAAATGGCTTCATCTGGATGACATTCAAACTCAAGTTGGTATTTTGCCTTGCAATGGTTTATGCCCATGATGTGGTCGAAATGACAATGGGTATTGATCAGCCGGACAGGTTTTAACTGCTTTTCGGCAATAAAAGCGTCGAGTTCCAACCGTTCATTTTCGAAATAACATCCCGCATCAATAATGGCGCACTCGCCGGTTTCGTCGAATAATACGAAGGTATTTTCCTGTACCGGATTGAAGGTGAATTTTTTAATTTGCAACATATTGAATTATTTACAATTGGACTATTTACAATTTACGATTTGAAAACCATGTTGAACGCAGAAATGGTAAATAGTAAATGAAAAAATAGTAAATCATTTATCTACGCCTTTCAACATCGGGACAAACACAAATGTTCCGTGCGATTCTTTGTAATATTCGGTTTCGCTGGTTTTTACCAATACATACATGGTTTGTTTTTCGCGGGGGCCCATCGGAATTACCATCCGGCCGCCCACTTTTAACTGTGTAAGTAATTCTTCAGGAATTACAGGAGCTCCGGCGGTAATAATAATTTTATCGAAAGGCCCATAAGTTGGCAGGCCTTTGTAGCCATCGCCGTAAAATAATTTAGGATGATAACCGATTTGAGGAAGAAGTGTCTGAGTCTTCAGGTACAACTCGCGTTGCCTTTCAATGGTATAAACGGCTGCTCCAAGTTCGAGTAAAACGGCTGCCTGATAGCCTGAACCGGTGCCGACCTCCAGAATTTTATCGTACCGCTCAACCTGCAAAAGCTGAGTCTGTATGGCAACTGTGAAAGGCTGGCTGATTGTTTGACCCGCCCCGATCGGAAACGCCTGATCTTTATATGCGAACTGAAGAAAACTGCTGTCCATAAACAGATGCCTCGGGACATTCCCGATAGCCTCCAGTACTTTTTCATCTTTAATCCCCTTAATACGAATACCTTCCACCAATCTTTTCCGTAAACCCTGATGACGTAATGTATCCTGAAACTCCATAGAAAATCCTTTTTTCAAAAATAGCTAATTAGCAGGTTCAAAAAACCTGTAAAAGCAAAGATTATTAACAATCGACGTTGAAAAGTATTTAGGCCAGCAATATTACTGATTTTAATTTATTCCTATTTTGCAAGTATGTTAAAACTCGGAATTTTTGGCGACCAATCGAGCAATATAGAACTAATGAGGCATCTAAAAAAGATGCCCGAGGCTGATATTGCAGGGGTGTATTTCTCCGGAAATGCAACAGTTCCGAACGACTTCAAAGTGCTTTTCAGCCCTTCCGAATTAATGGAACAGTCGGACGCCATTCTGATTCTGAGCGAAAAAAGCATCAGTAGCGACCTTATCAGACTGATACTTAGAAAGAGTAAACACATCTATCTGCGAACAATTCCAAATCTGAATGTCCGTGAAATTAAAGAATTGATCGACCTTGAAAAAGAGGCAGGAATTGTAAATTTCATATACAATCCGTTTGATTTCATTCCGCATTTCGACCCGTTTCAGAACAACTATGTGAAACCCCTTCTGATAAATTTGCGAACTTGTTTCGAAGGTTTGACCATAAAACCAGCCAGCGAAATGCTGCTGCTGGTCACTGCCATCAACCGGGTAGTTCAAAGCAATTACAAAAAAACCGATGTGTTCGGTCTGATTGATGCCAATGGACAGATAGTTGTAAATGTTCGGATTGAATATGAAAATAGCAGCGTAGCAACCCTAACTCTTTCGGAGGAAAAAGCTTCTGGATATTGTGAAATATTCAGCAAAGCAGGACGAACAAAATTCGAATTCAACAACCCGCTTTACATCTCTTATCCACATTTAAATCAGGAATATACCGCCATCGAAAACTTCATCAGAATTATTCGACAAAGGGAAAAACAGGCTAATTCGTTCGACAATTTACTAAACGGAAATCGTATTATTAACGAAATCAGCGAACATTTACGTTTCAACGAAATTCAGTTTTAATTTAAAAAGTTTACTTTTGCCGCAATATTTTAAAAATTGAAGCGTTCGTACGTACGTATGAAATCAGCTACCAATTTATTTCTATGAATAAAAAATTACATGTAGCCAGGTATCTGGTATTCGATATTATTGCCGCAATTGTAAGTTGGACCTTATTCTATTTCTACCGGAAAATCTATATCGAACCGCTGAAATACGGTATCGAAATCCCGCTTGAACTTACTGACAAATATTACCTCGCACTGTTCTTTATTCCAGTTTTCTGGGTTACTATTTACTACATTACCGGGCAGTATTCTAACATTTACCGCAAATCGCGTCTGCTCGAACTGGGAAAAACTATTATGACTTCGGTAGGTGGAGTAACTATAATTTTCTTTCTATTATTGCTGAATGACTCGATAAGCGATTACAAAAAATACTATAACCTTTATTTTACGCTTCTCGGACTGCATTTCGGATTTACCTATCTGTTCCGACTGATTATTACTACTCACACGATACACAAAATACACAAACGAGTTATCGGTTTTAACACCATCATCATTGGAGGAAACCAAAAAGCTTTAAGACTGGTGGAAGACATGATGGCACAGACAAGGCCTGCAGGAAATAAAATTATCGGATTCCTCACTGTTGACGAAAGAAAAAGCTTTCCTCTTGAAAAGTATACGCCCAACCTTGGAAGCTATAAAAACCTTCAAAAAGTAATTGATGAAATGGAGGTTGAAGAAATTATTATTGCCATTGAATCGACTGAACACAAACTTATTAGCGAGATACTTACAATGCTCGAAAACCGGACTCACGCAGTCTGGGGAATCCCCGATTTATTCGATATTCTTTCAAATCAGGCAAAAACAAGTACAATTTACAGCAGTCCGTTGCTAAAAATCTCCAACGGATTAATGCCCGTTTGGCAGGAAAATATTAAACGGTTGCTGGATGTTATTGCTTCTCTGATTGCAATGATCATTTTTTCTCCGGTTTATCTGATTCTGGCCATCATGATAAAATCCAGTTCCAAAGGACCGGTTTTATATAAACAGGAACGCATCGGAAAATTCGGGAAGCCATTTACCATCTATAAATTCAGAACCATGGTAAACGATGCCGAAACAAATGGGCCCTTACTTTCTAGCTCGAACGACTCCCGCATTACCAAAATTGGTATGTTCATGAGAAAGACCCACCTCGACGAAATTCCACAATTCATGAATGTAATTCTGGGTGAAATGTCGTTGGTTGGCCCTCGTCCCGAGCGTAAATTCTACATCGAGCAAATTGCACAAATTGCACCGTATGTAACTCACCTTCAGAAACTAAGGCCCGGAATCACATCATGGGGACAGGTAAAATACGGCTATGCTTCGAATGTTGACGAAATGGTTGAACGACTGCAGTACGATATGGTGTATCTCAAAAACATCTCTCTTTATGTCGATTTCAAAATACTGATTTACACTGTAATGGAATGTGTAAAAGGGAAAGGGATTTAGAAAAATCAGTGATCAATCGCAGTGTTCAAATAACTTCAGATCAATCCGGCTTCTATATACATGATAATCTGTTCTATCTGGCGATCTTCGCCATAAGGATCGTAATGCGATTTCAGATTGTTCCCAAAAATGCGGGCAATGCCTTGCCAAAAAACGGCCGGAACACTTCCTTTAACCTGATCGATTAAATCATAAGAGGTATTATGGGTTTCGCGATCGATTAATTTGATCAGAATCCTGCCTTCAGAAATCGACATTTGTTTCAGCTTGGGACCATAAAGTTTCATCAGTTCATCTTCCGCTTTTTTTACATACACCCGGCGGTCGCGTCGCTTAGCATTTTCAGGAACATCCTGCTGATACTTTTGATAAAGCCTTGATGCCTCTTTTGCATAAGGATATACTTTTTTAACCTTCCATACCAGCCGCCAGTATTGCTGTTCCTCCTGCTTCGATTTAAACCGGGCTTTCGGGAATACGTTTATCTGGGGCAATTCAATGTGAGGAATTGTGTCGTTATCTAACTTAATCCCTCCTACATAATTGGGGACGGTCGGAGTCTGAGCAGTCACAGCCGGCAAAGCCAGAAGAAAAATAATCCATATCAAAAAATACTTACTCATTGTTTCTGTTTTCCGCAACGAAGATAGTTATATGTTATAAAACTGAAACGATTAAAAAAAGTTTCGATTATCCACATGCCAATGTTTGTATCTTTGGGGCGCCCGATTAAAAAATAGAATATGCAACCAAATCAAAAAATTAAAATCGAAGTTTGTTCTGAGATTGGCCAACTCGAAGGAGTTATAGTTCATACGCCCGGACTGGAAGTTGAAGAAATGACGCCTGAAAATGCTGAACGCGCGCTTTACAGCGACATTCTGAACCTATCGGTTGCCGGTGAAGAATATGCCATTTTCAAAGGGGTACTGAATAAAGTTTCGCGTACGTTTGAAGTCAGGGATTTATTATCTGATGTTTTAAACGATCATCAGGTAAAAACTTCGCTGCTGAAAAATATCTGCATCAACGAAGGGGCAATGGAAATTTTGCCCAAACTCATGGAGCAGAGTGCCGGAGAACTTGCAAGGCAACTGATTCAGGGAGTCTATCTCGAACGAAATAACCTAACCCGTTATCTGAGTCTCGAACGGTTCAGTCTTCGGCCACTGCACAATTTTCTTTTCACGCGCGATGCTTCCATGTCGTTTGGAAACGAGGTATTAATTGGCAAAATGGCCAGTAAAGTTCGCGACCGCGAAGCTGTTATTATGGATGCGATTTTCAATTACCATCCTTTGCTCGAAACCACCACTATCAATCCAAATACTCCTGAAATAATTTCGAAATATCCGGGCATTTCAATCGAAGGCGGCGACTTCCAGGTTGGGCGCGAAGATGTGCTGGTTATCGGTACCGGAATCAGAACCAGTACGCAGGGCATCGACTTTATTCTCGAAAATATCAAAGCAAAAAAAGCCGGTTTGCGCCATATCCTGATTCAGGAATTGCCGGATACACCGGAATCGTTCATTCACCTCGACATGGTTTTTACCTTTCTCGACATAGATGCATGTATGGTTTACGAGCCGCTGATCATGGGAACAAACCGTTTTCATACCATTCATATTCAGGTTGAAAACGGAGAAGTTATAAGCATTGAAGAAGAAAAAAATCTACCCAAAGCACTTAAAAAACTTGGAATCGACCTAAAACCGATCAGATGCGGCGGCGGAATTGACAGCTGGACACAGGAACGCGAACAATGGCACAGCGGCGCCAACTTTTTTGCTTTCGCTCCCGGAAAAGTAATTGGCTACGAACGGAATGTTCATACCATAGAACAACTAAACCTGAATGGATTTCAAATTATTCAGGCAAAAGATTTATTGAACGGATTGTGCGATGTTCCTGAAGGAAAATGCGTTGTGACTATTCCCGGCTCCGAGCTTGCACGTGGCGGCGGCGGCGCGCGTTGCATGTCGATGCCCATCCGTAGAAAGACAATCTAATTATTTACGATTTAGTTATTTACGATTGACTATTTAATAAAAATCGTAAATCGTAAATTGAATAATAGTAAATCAATAAGATGCGTAAACTAAAAAATTCAGAGCTCGACCGCCTTTCGGTTGACGAATACAAGGAGATTGAAAAGACTCCGATTACAGTCGTTCTTGACAATATCAGGAGCTGTAACAACATTGGCTCCGTGTTTCGGACTTCGGATGCTTTACTGATTGAAAAAGTGATTTTGTGCGGGATAACTGCTACACCACCCAACAAAGACATCCACAAAACCGCACTCGATGCCGAAAAATCGGTTCCATGGGAATATTATGAAGAAACTGAAACGGCAATTTTAAAACTTCAGGAAAATGGGTGCCGGGTTTTTGCAGTAGAGCAGGTTGAAAACAGCATTTCACTTCCGGATTTTACACCTGAAAAAGAAGAGAAACTTGCTTTGGTTTTCGGAAATGAAGTGAAAGGTGTACAACAATCGGTCGTAAATATGTGCGACGGAGCAATAGAAATCCCTCAATACGGAACCAAACATTCGTTCAACATTTCGGTGAGTGCCGGTATTGTTTTATGGGATCTGGTTTACAAACTCCGATCATAGACATTTACTCAAAAGAAAAGCCTGCTCTGTTGATTCAAAGCAGGCTTTTCCTATTTCAGTTGGCACTTATTCTAAAAATTCTTGATTTCATTCAGCTTAACCATCATCGAATCGCGCATTGCCGTATATTCTTTCATGTTTTTTTCAAAAACAGGTTCGGTTGGCGGCGATTTAATGGTAAGCGGATTAACAGGCTTTCCGTTCATAAAAACCCGATAATCGAGATGCGGGCCCGAAGACAGACCGGTTGAGCCTACATAGCCGATTATCTGACCTTGTTTTACTCTAACACCATTTGCGATGCCAGATCCAAACTTACTTAAGTGCATGTAACTGGTCGTATAAACCGCATTGTGCTTAATCTTCACATAATTACCTCCCCCGCTTGCCTGATAGGCTTTTGCTATCACAGTGCCATCGCTGATAGATTGTACCGGTGTACCTGTTGGCGCGGCATAATCAACCCCGTGATGCGGACGGTAAATCTTTAGTACCGGATGAAACCGTGCATTTGAAAACTGAGAACTGATCCGGTTGAATACCAGAGGAGCTTTTAGAAAAGCTTTTTTCAGGCTTTTGCCTTTATCATCAAAGTAAATGTCCTCGTTGTTTTGATTAAACCTGAAAGCATAGAAATTTTCATTGGCATGAAAAAACTGTGCAGCAAAAATACGTCCGGTACCGATCGATTTCCCGTAAACAAAATCTTCTTCAAAAATAATCCTGAACTTATCACCCTTCTGAATTCCAAAGAAATCGATGCTCCATTGGTAGATTTCCGAAAGGTCCATAATTAATTTGTAATCGAGTGCCTGCGCTGCCATGGCATTCCAAAGTGATGAAGTAATAACGCCACTCGCAGTTTTAACAAGTGTAGTAATGGGTTTTTGCTCTTTCGAAATCCGAAGGCTGTCGCTTAATTGATAAACCACATAATTTACCTTGTCTATTTCGTAAATAAAGTATTCAATCTTCGATGAGTCATTCTTATTTTTAAAGAAATAGTATTGATTGTTCACCTTCATTTTACGCACATCAAAAGTCAAAACCGATTTCTTCGAAATCTCATCAATCTTAGTCATCGAAATTCCTTGTTTACTTAAGATTGCCGAAAGATTCTGTCCTGATCTTACTTGTCCTGAAGTAATCTTAAACGAATCAACAGGAAAATTGAAGAGCATTACCGGAGCAGGTTTTACAATTTCCTTCTCCATAGCCAATTCCTTCATTATCCGTCTGGTTTCGTAACGATCGAAAATAAAATAGGCAACTTGCAGTAATACGATGAACGAAACGACCCAAATCAGGATTCGTTTTAATCTTTGAAACTTTTGCGGAATAATAATCTTCATGCTTGTTTTCTTTCTTTATAATAGCAAACCGGGAAAATACTTCAACTCAGGAGGAAAGCATTTTTCCGGTTTAAAAATTCAGTGTTCCCAAAAATAGTAATTTTCAAACGGTCTCTGTGCTGAACTACCCATTTTAAGACACCGCAACTGATTCTAAACACTTCTGCGCCTGTACAACAATCTATGCCAGTATGATTTACAAATCGGTTAAAAAATGTTAACGGCAGCGAAACAAGTCGTCAACCCTTTATTTTATCGAAGCCCTGCCCGTAAACTCCCATTACGCTGGCCATCGAAATAAAAGCATTTGGGTCGATTTCCTTCACTTTTCGGAAAAGGATGCTGGTTTCCTTTTTCCTTACAACAGTAATCAAAACCGTAACATTATTCTGTGTGTACCAGCCCTTACCGTCCATAGCAGTTACCCCGCGTCCGAATTCACTGTTAATAAAATCGGCAATTTCTTCGTATTTGGGCGAGAAAATAAATATCTGGGCTGATGCATTCGATCCGCTTAGGAAAGCATCGAGGGTATAAGAAACCACTGCCATGGACACAAATCCGTAAACCATTTTCTCGAGCGAATGAACCAGAAAATACGACGACCCGATAATAATCACATCACAATACAAAATAATCCGTCCCGGACTGATATTCCGGTACTTGTTAATAATCATAGCAATAATATCGGTTCCGCCGGTGCTGCCGCCTCTCGAAAAAACGATCCCGATGCCGGCGCCACCCATCATTCCGCCTAAAACGGAAGACAGAAAATTATCCTGAATAATCGCTCCTGAAGGCAATGTTGGCAATACGCTAAAAGCAATCGATATTACTACCATGCTGTAAATGGTTTTTACACCAAAGCTTGCACCCAGTACCTTGATGGCGATTGACACCAGAATAAGGTTGACAGAAAAAAAAGTCAACCCGATTGGAATTTTATAGCTATAAAAAATAACAGCAGCCAGACCGCTCACCCCGCCACCCGTAATTTGCGCCGGAACGAGAAAAAAGGTCCATGAGAGGGCGTATAAAATCAAACCAAAAGTAATAATCACATAATCCTGAATGATTTGCAGAAGTTTTTCTTTTTTTTGAAGCGTCATTTTCAAATGAATTTGATTGTTGCTATCCGGATTTGAACACAAAATACGGATATATTTTACGGCTGCAAAAGAAAGATCTTCAATACCGTCATTTTATGTGAAAAATCAGCAAATGAAATACTTAACAAAAAGGTCACATTGAAGAAATATTCATAAAAAAAAACGCAGAACTCTCGCCCTGCGCTTTCCATATTTTCGGCAAACTCTATCTCTTTTTGATTACTGGACTTATCCGCTTCCTTAAAACTTTTGGATTTCTGCTAAAATGATTTTTATCGGTTAAGAAGGCCGTTTTTTACTTCTGCCCAACTTTTCCCTTCCTGAGGATTTTTTAATGACTGCTTATACCTTTCTTCAAGCATTTGACCGTTCGCGATCAGATTCTGATCCGATTGAACTTCACCTTCAATCCTTAACAATTCGATTTGCTCGTCATCACTTAATCTTGACCACAATTTACCATCGGCTGTTGCGATTGCTTGCTCCATAATATGATAGAGTTTAATCAACAATTGCTCATTATTGATCTGATCAATCAACTGGTGAAAATTGGCTCTAATTTCTATTGTATTCATATTTGCTGCTTTCCACAAATGTAACAAAAAAACTACATTTTTATTAAACTAAAAAAGCGCAGAACTCTCGCCCTGCGCTTTTCATATCTTCGGTAAAATTGATTTTAAATCACCACGTTCACGATTTTATTTGGAACCACAATTACCTTTTTAGGCGCTTTGCCTTCGAGCCATTTGATGGAAGTTTCGTGAGCCAAAACAGCCGCTTCGATTTCTGCATTGGGAGTTCCAACCGCAAATTCCAGTTTAAAGCGAACTTTTCCGTTGAACGAAACCGGGTATTCAAACACGTCTTCGGTCAGCAGAGCCGGGTCAACTGCTGGCCAGGGCGCATAAGCCAGCGTTTCGGTATTTCCATACATCTGCCACAATTCTTCGGCAAGGTGAGGCGCATAAGGCGACAATATTTTTGCGAAAATTTCAGCCGTTTGTTTGCTTACTTTTCCCTTCTTCATTGCCAGATTATTGAAAATCATCAGCGCCGAAATTCCTGTATTGAATTTCATGTTTTCGATGTCGAAAGCCACTTTGCTGATCGTTTGATGCAAAAGTTTCAGCGTTTCCTTGTCGTCGGCCTCGTCCACAATATTTTCAGGAGTTCCGAAGAAACGGGCAGCGCGGTTCAGGAAGCCGAAAACTCCCTTCACACCATTTTCAGCCCAGGGTTTGGTATCGTCGAGCGGACCCATAAACATTTCGTACAAACGAAGCGAGTCGGCACCAAACTTGGCCACCACATCATCGGGGTTCACTACATTTTTCAGCGATTTCGACATTTTAGCCACAATCTGACTTAATTCCTCTCCTGTTTCAGTATGGAAATATTTACCTTCTTTTTCTTCAACCAAATCGCTTGCAACTTTTGCACCTGTTGACGTTTGGTAAGCAAAAGCCAGAATCATTCCCTGATTAAACAACTTCTGGAAAGGTTCGCTGGTTGAAACGATTCCCAAATCGAACAGCACTTTGTGCCAGAAACGCGAATACAACAAATGCAAAACTGCATGTTCAGCGCCACCCACGTACAAATCAACAGGCATCCAGTAGTTTTCGAGCTTTTTGTCGAAGATTGATTCGTCATTATTCGGATCAATGTAGCGCAGATAGTACCAGCAAGAGCCAGCCCACTGCGGCATGGTATTGGTTTCGCGGCGGCCTTTGCGACCATTTTTGTCGGTCACATACAACCAGTCGGTTGCGTTGGCCAATGGAGATTCGCCACCTTCGCCCGGCTCGTATTTTTCCATCGCCGGAAGTTCAACCGGAAGATTTTCTTCAACCAAAGTTACTTCACCATCTTCCCAGTGAATCACGGGAAATGGCTCACCCCAGTAACGCTGACGACTAAATAACCAGTCGCGCAGCCTGAAATTAATGGTGGCTTTTCCAATTTCGTTTTCGCCCAGCCATTCAACGACTTTGGCAATTCCGTCTTTTTTGTTCAGGCCATTCAGGTCGAGACCTATAGCCGGATTGGCAGAATTGATGTAAGCTCCGTCTTCTGTCCAGCAGGCTTCGCCAGCCAAGACTTTTGCACGGGTTTCTTCATCGGCGCTCTTTGGATCAAGAATACAAATCACCGGAATATTGAATTTTTGAGCGAATTCGAAGTCGCGGTTATCGTGTGCCGGAACAGCCATAATGGCACCGGTTCCATAGCCCATCAGCACATAATCGGCCACCCAGATTGGGATTGGCAGACCAGTAATCGGGTTGATGGCGTTGCTTCCGGTGAAAACTCCGGTTTTATCTTTGGCCAGTTCTGTGCGGTCCAAATCCGATTTCAGCGAAGCAGCTTGTAAATATTTATTTACTTGTTCAGCGTTTTCAGGGGTAACCAAGCTTTCGAGCATTGGATGTTCAGGACAAACAACCATATAAGTTGCCCCGAACAAAGTATCAGGACGAGTGGTGTAAACACGCAGTTTTTCTGTTGATCCTTCAATGGCAAAATCAACTTCGGCACCGGTCGATTTGCCGATCCAGTTTTTCTGCATGTCTTTTACGCCTTCCGGCCAATCCAAATCATCCAAACCCTGCAACAAACGCTCGGCGTAATGCGGAATCCGGAGCAACCATTGTTTCAGGTTTTTGCGTGTCACCTGATTGCCGCATTTTTCGTGCGAACCGTCGGTCAACACTTCTTCGTTGGCACAAACCGTTTTGCACGACTGGCACCACCAAACCTGTGCATTGTCGTAATAAGCCAGGCGTTTTTCGCCAATATATTTGTTTACAGCAACTTGACCTTGTGTTTGAATTTCTGCAGGAATGGGCAGTTCGCTGATTGGGCGACCTTTTCCGGCTTCAGGATCGAACCAGCAATTGTATAGTTTAGTGAAAATCCACTGTGTCCAGCGGAAATATTTGGGGTCGGTGGTATTGATTTCGCGGTCCCAGTCGTAGCTCAAACCCAGTGATTTGATCTGTCGGCGGAAATTGTCGCAATTTTTATTGGTGGTAACGGCAGGGTGCGTTCCGGTCTGAATAGCGTACTGTTCGGCAGGCAATCCGAAAGCGTCCCATCCCATCGGGTGCAGCACGTTGAAACCTTTCATGCGTTTGTAGCGGCACATAATATCGGTAGCCGTGTAACCTTCGGGGTGACCAACATGCAAGCCCGCTCCTGAAGGATACGGAAACATGTCGAGCACGTAATATTTTGGTTTCGAGAAGTCGTTTTCGGTTTTGAAGGTCTTGTTTTCCTCCCAGTATTGCTGCCATTTCGGCTCAATTTCCCAGAATTTATATTCCATTTTATGCGATTGATTTAAGGGTTCTGATAAATGAGCCGCAAAGATAGAAAGAAAATTAACTACTTTTTACCAACCTGAAAGCTGGTGGTTCCAAAACAGATTTTTCCGTTTTTGGTTATCGCTTCCAAAGTAACAACATACTCGCTTGGTACATCCGAAGTGAAAAATCCGATGTTTGCCTTGCCGTTTATAAAGTCAACATTGGGTTCCCATAATAAAGTAGGCCGGAAGTCAGGCTTAGGTGATTCAATATTTTCGAGTGTATATTCCGGTGAATAAAACTTTCTTGGCACTGGAAAACCTTTTATATCAGGCATTACTCTGCCTTTCACATACTGATCGCTTTGCATTATATCAGGATTTGGTTTTCTGTAAATGGCAATCAATCCGGTTTCGTCAACCGTTCCCAGCGAACCCAATTCAAAACCTTTGCGAAAACCGGGATTCAATATGTCAATTGTTTCAATTTCATGCATTCGCATGGTTCTAAGCTCATTAAAACTATATTGACTATCCAGACCGTCAACCATAAAAGTTACAGGCTTATTTTTTATCATGACCACATCTCCGTAATCAGTCAGCGTTGACACTTTATTCCTCAAATAATCGAGTACAGTCAGGAAATTGTAGTCGTTTCTGGTAATTATCAGTGTTTTATCTGCCCAGGGATAGGCTCCGGAACTGCGAATAATCGCGCTTTTTTGATCTTGTATTATATCAATACTTTGCAACAGAATACCTCCTGTTTCCGGATCATATTCCAGTTCTTTCGAAAGTTTATTATAGCTGTCACGCATAAAATCCAGATTCAGATCGATATCAAAGCATGCCTTGTTTAAACTACCAACTGAAACTAATGAATCTTTTTTTGGCAATGGATCGAGTATAATTTCAGTATTACTGGTTCCGTTCTTCGTCCTTGCATTGATCATTACTCTTAAATTATCAACAAAGTAAATATGGCTGAAATGAAACCTTCCAGCCTGACTGGAAGTGGTTTCGCCGATCCGAAAATTCCTGAATGCATAATCCAAAAATACAGAAGCATCAGCAAGCGGAGCATTCCACAAAAGCTTTTTTACTGAACCTGAAATATCAATTCCGGCATCATTCCAATCTTCGAGTGAAGCGATTGGTTTTTTCTCAGCATCGTCCCACAGATAGGTTCTCCATCCGTGAACCAGCATCAGTAAATCGAGTTTTTCGGCCGAAGTATGCAATTGATCGTCAACAAAATAAGAAGCCGGCGACTCGATAGCGCCTTTCAATTCGGAGTCGAGCAGCAAATAACTCTTAATGTTTTGGCTATTCTCGCCGGTACTGAAATAATTTTTGTTTACCACAGAAACCGACATGGTTGAAGCTACGGAATCGCCCGGCTCCAACTGTGCATCAACAACCATTTCAACTTTCTCGCGGGGCTTGAATTCCTTCTGATTTAATCCGATATTCAATAAATCACCTTTACCGTTATCAATAAAAATGAGTCGTTCTGCAATCGGATTCAATGCCGTGTCGAGCAAGGTGATCTTTGAAATTCCACCTGGGAAAAGCTTTTTATCAATGCTGATGGCCTGAACAAAATCACTCATTTTTATTGATTTGTAAAAAAGGAAACCGCCCTTGTGAGTAGCAACAAAATAAAATTCGGGATAATTCCCCTGATTCATGTTTGTCGATATTTCAAATAGTAACGATTTTTCATCCATTTTATAATTCAGGCAAATACCCTTTTCAATGGCTTTAGGAAGCGGTATTTTCATTTCAGGATAACGATCGATCGTAGCATAATAAGTTCTGTCGTCAACCGGCATCAGGAGTAACTTTCCCATTCCGAGATAGCTGGAACCGAACGAAACGATCGTGTCTCCCAGATCGTCCAGAATTCTTCCGGTCACGTAAATTCCTTTCCCTTTTTGGTTAATGGCTTTGAATGCCACAGTATTTACCGCATTGAGTACCATGCTTCCGCCTTCAGGCAAAAAAGCAACATCAATCTTCGAATCGTCCGATTCACTTTTCCCTGTCATATCAAGCGAACCAAGAGATTTGGTGATCCGTATTTTTTTATGGAAGAAAGCTTCCTCTCCATAATTTTTCAGGTAGCGGGTAAATGCCCTGATGGTATATGCTCCATCGGCCAGCGAATCGGTTTTAAATTCGCCATTGGCCTGACCCTGAATAGAAAACAGCATCAAATCTTTTACGATGCGTCCATCTTCGGCAACCAGCTGAATAAATATGTTTCTGTAATTTGAATTGAGTTGATGGGTAATTCCGTTTACCTGATAGGCTTTCATCCAGATAATGTCGCCCGGTGCATACAATTCTCGATCGACATGCAGATACAATTTCTCAAAAAGAAGCGGCTTTTTAGAGTTAATCCATTCTTCGATATTTTGAGCCTGAAGCTGGATAAATAAGGTTGTTACAAAAAGAACAGCGGTAATAAGTTTTTTCATTTGGCAGCAAAGCTAGTTTGCACTAAATATATTCAATATAAAACAACAAACGCCCCAATAAAGGAGCGCTTGTTTGAAATTTTATATGATTGATTGTTATTTCTTATCCTTTGCATCCCACGGCACCACTTTCGAAGGAAAAAAACTGATGTTCATGGCTTTCATCCGTTCGCCGTGACTGGCGAGGCGAACTTTATATTCATCCCAGTTACGCAATTCAGCAGGAGTCCATCCAATTTCGGCATAACCCAGCAAGCGCGGAAAAATCAGGTATTCGGCTTCCAACCGGTTCGAAACAGTTTCGGACCAAAGTGGCGCTTCAATTCCAATGATATTTTCCTTTTTGATTTCAGGAACCAAACTGGCCGGATCCCAGTTATAGCCTTTGTCAACTTCGATGTAAGCAGCCCAATGCAAGCCATAAGTGCTGGTAGAATCGTACTGCATATCGAGGTAGGCATTTACTGCTGGCGACATTAGTACTTTTGCACCTTGCTGCACACCTTTTATTGCATTTTCTGCCTTTGCCCAATATTGCACCACCGTATTTGGTTTGAGTGTGGCAAGCGCGATTTCGTCCCATCCGAGTACTTTTTTACCATGCGCTTCAACAATGTCCTGAACACGGTTGATGAACGGGATGTAATCTTCGATTTTGGTTACATGCGATTCGTCGCCGCCAATATGAATGTATTCGCCTGGGGTGAGCGCTGCCAATTCTCTAATCACATCGTCAATAAATTTGTAGGTAATTTCTTTTTTTGTGTCAAGCGTACTAAACCCGACCTCAATTCCGGTATATAAATCCGGTGTTTTGCCATTTCCATTCAGTTCCGGATAAGAAGCAACTGCTGCATTGGTATGTCCCGGCATATCAATTTCAGGAATTATGGTAATGAAGCGTTCCTGCGCATATTTCACGATATCGGTATATTGCTCCTGTGTGTAAAAACCACCTTCGCCACCGCCCACTTCGGTTTTTGCACCGTAAGCTGTGAGGTTTGGCCACGACTTAATTTCAATGCGCCAGCCCTGATCGTCAGACAAATGCAAATGCAATACGTTCATTTTGTAGGTTGCCAGTTGGTCGATGTAGTTTTTCACATCTGCCACACCAAAGAAATGACGGGCAACATCGAGCATAGATCCACGATAACCATACTCAGGATAATCGCGGATGGTTCCGGTCGCTATTTTCCACGGGCCTTTCTGCTCAGTAGCCAATTCCACCTTCGAAGGTAAAAGCTGGCGGATGGTCTGAATTCCGTAAAATAATCCGGCGGGTTTGTTGGCTGTCACTTTAACCAATTTATCGGTAATAGTCAATTCGTAACCTTCGTCGCCCAGTTCAGCATCATTCTCCGAAAGCGCTAAATATATATTTCCGGAAGCGGGGATTTCACTGGTGGATTTTACACCAATAGCCAGACCGGTTGAAGGATTCAGCTTATCGGCCAGATATTGCCCGATTTGCAATAATCCGGCAGATTCGCTCTGAACGTAAATATCGGTTTGATCGGTCAAATCGAATGAATCGCCGGTAGTAACAACCGATACCGGTTTGGGGATCACATTTTCTTTTGACAAATTGGTTGGAGTACAGGCCATTTGCGAAAATAATACTGTAAAAGCCAAAGTGGCCCAAACATTGGTTTGTCTTTTCAAGTTGTTCATGTGTTATGATGTATTGGTTTTAGTTTAATTGTCAAGTTTAAGAATTTTTATTCAACCAATTTCAATATCCGGGTCTTTTTGCCAATCCTGAAATTAATAATTACCAGGGCGAAACAGGAACTAACAATTACAAATGCGCCAGCCATTTCGATGGTTGTAAATTGTTCATGAAAAATCAACCATCCGGAGAGCAGGTTAAAAACCGGAACCATCGACTGTAGCAGCGATCCGGTGGCCACATTCACGTAACGGTAACCTTCGGTCATAAAAAGCTGCCCGATGGTGGCCACAACTCCTACCAGAACAAGCAGGAACAACTCCGACATATCGCCCTTTGCCTGTGTTGCTCCTGAAGGAATCAGAAACATCCAGAACCCGACAATGCATTGAGAAAAGAAAATAGCGTAAGAATTATCGCTGTCGTGCAGCTTTTTCACAAACACAACGGCCAGCCCTGTTGTAATTGAACCGGCAATGGCAATCAGTTCGTAAATTCCCAATCCAGCCAGTGATTCCTTCCCGCCGCCCACCGAAAGCAAAATCAGACCGGCAAACGAAATGAAAATGACAACAAATTTAATGGGCTCCACTTTCTCTTTCAGGATTAGCATACTGAACAAAGTGGCAAAAATAGGATACGAATAAATATACACCGACCCCTTGCCTACCCCAAGTTTAATGATGGCCAGATAGAACAGGTAAACTGCAACTCCGCCCACCAGTCCGCGCCAGAAAAGATTTTTTTTGTCGTTGAATTTAAGGTTGATAATTCCGAAAAGCGACAGGATTCCGATAATGCCCAGCCCAATTGCAAAGCGAAAAAAGGTGGTTTGATAGCTTGATACATTTGGAATGGCCTTTACCAAAACAGCCATCAGTGCAAAAAACACGACCGATCCCAATGTCAACAGAACCCCTCTCGAATTATCCGACATACCGATATTTTATAGTAAAAAGCACAAACCTACAAACATTATTCGGAACAATTACTGACAATTATCGGTCGTAATGATATCGGCAGCTTATAATCTGGAGTTCATTTTCAGAATAATCATAAACCAATCTGTGTTCACGATCAATCCGACGTGACCAGTACCCAGACAAATCGTATTTTAATGGTTCTGGTTTACCCTTGCCTTCAAAAGGATTTCGTTGAATATCTTTTATAAGTTCATTTATTTTCCGAAGCATTTTTTTGTCTTCGGTTTGCCAGGAAACATATTCCTCCCATGAGTTTGGAGAAAAGATAATCTTCATTATTCCCCGATCAATTGTTTCTGAAATCCTTTACCCTCTTTCAATTGCTGAATTGATTCGTACAATCGTTCTGCATTTGTCCTTGAGCTTAACAGATGCAATGTTTCCATGATTGAATTATATTCATTCAATGAAATCACAACTGTGCCTTTTCCGGTTCCTCGTTTAACAACCAATGTTTCGTTGTTTTCCTCAACTTCGTCAAGGAACTTCTTAAGCCCAGTCCTAAATTCCGTGAAGTTTGCTGCTATCATGACCAATTGTATTATTAAGTTACTAATCAGGTACAAATATAAGTACTTATATAAGGAATTCAAATCTATAGTTATTTTGGGTGATATTTCCTCACTCCGAAATTCAGAACCCTATAATCATAAAAAACCCCGCTCTTGGCGGGGTTTCTAAAATCTATTCTTCAACAATAACGATTTTTTCAATTAAATCGCCCTGGCGAATGGCATCAATTACTTCGAGGCCTTCGTAAACCTTGCCGAAGCAGGTATGTTTGCGATCGAGATGCGAGGTATTGCGGCGACTGTGACAGACAAAAAACTGTGAACCACCGGTGTTACGTCCGGCATGGGCCATAGACAATACACCACGGTCGTGATACTGATTTTCGCCATCAAGTTCGCAAGGGATTTTATAGCCGGGACCACCTGCGCCAGTTCCGTTGGGGCAACCTCCCTGAATCACAAAATCAGGAATTACGCGGTGGAAGGTGAGTCCGTCGTAAAAACCACTTTTCGAAAGTTTGGTAAAGTTTTCAACTGTTCCAGGTGCGTCTTCGTCATAAAAGTTCACTTTCATAACACCTTTACTGGTATAAATTTCTGCTTTGCTCATTGTTTTATATTTTAAATGTGGGCACAAAAATAGAATATTTCGATCAAACTAAGAGTCTATAACCGAGTCGTCTTTTACCCCTTGTTTTCTTTACGGGTAATTACCGTTTCATAAATCTTTTGCTCGTCAACTGTAATGATACGTGCAGGGAAACGGCGGATAAGCGGATAATCGTGGGTAGCAATTACCACTGTTTTACCCTGCTCATTCAGGTCTTTAAAAATCTGAAGCAAATCAATAGATGTTTGCGGATCGAGATTTCCGGTGGGCTCGTCAGCCAGAATTATTTCAGGATTATTAAGTAAAGCCCTTGCAATTACAACCCTTTGCTGCTCTCCGCCCGACAACTGATGCGTCATCGACATTAATTTGTGGGTCATAGCCACTTTATCGAGCACTTGAAAAACCCGGTCTTCAATTTCCTTTTCGTCTTTCCAGTCAGTGGCTTTCAGCACAAACGCCAGATTATCGTAAACATTCCGGTCGCTTAGTAACCTGAAATCCTGAAAAACAACACCTAACTTGCGTCTTAGAAATGGGATTTCGCGTGATTTAAGTTCTGCCAGATCGAATCCGGATACTTTTCCTGCACCTTTTGTCAGCGGCAATTCTGCATTCAGCGTTTTTATCAGGCTCGATTTTCCACTTCCCACTTTCCCTATCAGGTAAACAAATTCGCCGGTTTTAATCTCCAGGCTAATATCTGAAAGTACCACGTGATCGCGCTGAACGATGTCTGCATTAACGAGTTCTATGATGTTTTCTTCTGACATTGGTAGTACGAATTGGTATAAGTGCAAAACTAATTTTTTTTATTCAACCAAATACTAACAGAGCCCAATTATCAGTTTTTGTTTAGAAATGGTACAATTTGTGTAACCAAGTCCAATTTCATTGGTAATTTTACGTTTTAATCAGATTCATTCTAATAACCGAATATACGATGAAGGCAAACCGGTTTATCCTCATACTAATGTGGGCTGCACTTCTGCCAGGCCTGCTGAAAGCACAGCAAACTATTTATTATCAATCTTCCGGACAAGATATCCAGAAAGCCAAAGAGCTTTATTCTGCCCGAAATTATATATCAGCGATCAGGCAGTTTGAGCAAATTGCTGAACAATCAGACGAAAATTCGCAGGTAAGGGCCGAAGCCTTGTTCTACAAAGCCTTGTGCGGATTAAAACTCGACAACCGAAACGCGGAAGAAGAAATTACAGAATTTATGGATCAGTTTCCTGAAAGCTCGTTCATGAACAAAGCGTTGTTTGAGCTGGCAATTTACCAGTTCGACAAAAAGAAATATTCGGCTGTATTAAAGACGCTTGAAGATTTCGACAAAAGAAAAATAACCGGTGAGGAATTGGCGCATTTCTATTACCTGCGCGGATATTCGAATTTTGAACTGGAGAAAATGGATGCCGCTGCAACCAATTTTACAGAAATAAAAGACGGAAACTCATTGTATGCTGCTCCTGCACAATACTACTACGGACATATTCATTACCTGAAAGGCAACTACGAATCGGCTCTTCAGGAATTTTTAAAACTGAAGAAAAACCCGGTTTTCGAGAAGGTAATCCCATTTTATATTAGTCAGATTTATTACAAGCAGGGTAAATACAGCGAAGTGGTGGAATACACTGCGCCGCTCATCAACACTGTGGCAGCCGATCAGCAACCTGAACTTGCCCGTATTCTGGGCGACTCATACTTCCATTTGCGCCAGTTTAAAGAGGCTACCCAATTTCTGGAATTCTATCTTTCAGACAAAAAGAACCGTGGACGCGAAGAAAATTACATGCTTGGTTATTGCTACTATTTGGGCAACGAAGAGGCAAAGGCAATTCCTCATTTAGAAATCGCTTCGAAAGGGAAAGATGAACTGGCGCAGAATGCCTATTATCATCTGGCCGACTGTTATGTGGTAACCAACGACAAAAACAAAGCGCGGCAGGCATTTCAGGCAGCATCTGAATTCGAATTCGATGCAAAAATAAAGGAAGATGCGCTGTTCAATTATGCCAAAATCACCTACGAATTATCGTACTCGCCTTTTAACGAAACCATCAAAGCATTCGACAAATACATTGCCTCGTACCCAAATGCCGAGAGAAACGATGTCGCCTATGATTACCTTGTAAAAGTTTACATGAGCACCAGCAATTACCGCGATGCAATGGCTTCGATCGAAAATATAAAGGTTAAAAGTCCATCGGTAAAAAAAGCTTACCAGCGTGTGGCCTATTTCCGTGCACTCGAATGTTTCAATAACCTCGACTATTCGGGAGCAGTCGAAAACTTCGACAAATCGCTCGATGCCGGAGATTTTGACAGAAATTACAAGGCACTGTCTCTATACTGGAAATCAGAAGCAAATTATCGTCTGAACAATTTTAATGATGCTGTTTCGGGATATAGTAGTTTTATGAAAGCCCCCGGATCGTCTTTGCTTCCGGAGTATAAACTGGCTCATTACAATCTGGCATACGCCTATTTTCAGCTAAAAGACTACCAGGGAGCGACCGACTTTTTCAGGAAATACTTAAACCTTGAAGGAAGCTCGCGAAGTGATAAAGTGGCCGATGCCAGCAACAGGCTGGGCGACTGTTATTTTATGAACCGTGATTACACATCGGCAATTTCGCATTACGATCAATCGGTTCGCATGAATCTGTACGATGCCGATTATGCGCTTTTCCAGAAATCGCTTTGCCTTGGTTTGCAGCGCGATCATCAGGCAAAAATACGTTCATTGCAATCGCTGGTTCAGAATTATCCGAATTCCTCCTTTCAGGACGATGCTTTGTACGAACTGGGCCGCACTTATGAGCGAACCAACCTGCCGGAGCCAGCCATCGGATATTACAAAAATCTGATCAGCAAATTTCCGCAAGGCAGTTTCATGAACAAAGCGTTGGTTCAGCTGGGATTGATTTACTACAATGCCAACGAATACCAGACTTCGATCGGATATTACAAACAAGTGATCGACCGATCGCCCAACAGCCCCGAAACGCAGGCGGCACTGGCCGGAATAAAAAATAACTACGTCGAAATGAATGATGTGGATGCTTACTTTGCCTACACCGGAAAGTTAGGCTCCGGAGTTCAGGTTTCTATCAGCGAGCAGGATTCACTTACCTACCGGGCAGCCGAAAAACTATACCTTGCCAAAGACAAAAAGGCCAGATTGCAGTTTGAAAGATATCTCGGTCAATTTCCTAACGGCAGCTTTGTTCTGAATTCGAAGTTTTACATGGCCGAAATACTTTACAGCGAAGGCGAAAATGCAAAAGCACTGCAATCGTATGAATTTGTAATTGGCCAGAACGACAACATGTTTACAGAAACCTCGTTGCTGAAGGCCGGTGGATTACAATACAATGCGAAGAATTACACGCAGGCGCTGGCCTATTTCAACCGGCTGTCGAAAATATCGGATTCTGGAAATAACCTGATGAATGCTGTAACCGGAATTATGCGCTGCCAGTTCCAGCTCGAAAATTATGCGGCCTGCATAGCAGCTGCCAATCACATACTTGCCTCCGAAAAAGTATCGGATATCCTGAAACGTGAAACAAATTACATGCTGGCATTATCGTATTACCGAACCGGCGACAAAGACAAAGCTTTGCCAATCTTAACGAAGCTTTCAACCGATACAAATTCAGCAGAAGGTGCCGAATCTAAATTTTTGGTAGCCGAAATTCTATACAGTAAACAAAAACTGAAAGAAGCTGAAAAAGAGATACTCGACTTCATTGATAAAAATTCGCCCCATCAGTTCTGGCTAGCTAAAAGCTTCATTTTGCTGTCGGATATTTATCTGAAAAACGGAGATGAATTTCAGGCCAAGCATACGCTGAAAAGTATCGAGGAGAATTATCCGGAACCAAATGACGGAATTATGGAAGCAACCCGAAAAAAATTGCAACTGATTGAAGCCAGTGAAGCCACTCAAACAAAAAACGAGGCGAAACCACTCGAAATAAACATTGGCAGCGGAAAATAATTTTTATTCTCAATTCTGAAAAGTAAAAAAAAAAAATGAAAAAACAACAATATTTCGCTTTAAGCCTGTTAATTGCCGCTCTTTTTTTAAGCGCCGAAAACGCAATGGCACAAAAAGATACCATCAGATTAAGGCAAGAAGTGGAGGTAACAAAAGCTTACCAGCCCACCGTTTCGGAAGCAGAAAAGATCAATGATATTCCGAAGATAAAAGCAGAGCCAACCGAGGCGCCCACTTTCGATTATTCGATTTTCAGCAAACCAATTTTTTCGACTTTCGACCCCAACCCGGTGGCAGCGGCAAAAATGGTTGGAGAACCCAAACCCACCATGGAAATGGGATTATTGAAACTGGGATTGGGAAATTACCTGACTCCTTACGGCGAGCTGTTCTTCAATTCGCAACCCGATAAAAACTCCAATTTCGGGATGCATTTTAAACACCTTTCTTCCTACGGAAAGGTAAAACTACTGAACGACGACAAAGTGAAAGCCCCAGAATCGGAAAACACTGCCGCGATATTTGGCGAAAAATTCTTCCGCCGGTCAACACTTTCGGGCAGTCTGTCGTTCGAACGCAAGGCATTCACTTATTACGGCTATACCGGCGATTTGCTAACCGACGTCGAGAAAGATGCAATGATTCCCAACTATCAGGACAAACAGTATTTTGCAAAAGGAATTGCAGCTATAAATCTAAAAAGCGGGAAATTGCCGGCTACCGATTTCAATTATGATTTTGGCCTGAACTATCAACATTTCAGGAGCAAAACAGGACAATCAGAGAACCAGTTATTGCTTTTGGGAGACGTTCACAAGAAATTCGGAAAAACAACCGGATTGCTGAATGCCTCGTTAACTTATTACACTGCCGACAGTTTAATAAATAATTTCTCGGGCAGTTTCGGGCCAAAACAACAAATTCTCATCAAAGCCAATCCTTCGGTGATGTGGCAAACCGACATTGCACGGTTGCAGGTGGGATTGAATTCGACCATTGTTTTTGATGATGATGCCGATGCCACAATGCTTTTCTGGCCAAAAGTAAAAGCCGAATGGTCGCCGGTTCCGCAGATACTAACGCTGTTTGCCGGAGTTGACGGGCATTTGCAGCACAATACCCATTCAAACATCGCTGCTGAAAATCCTTACATCAATCCGTTTCACGATGTTTTAAATACAAATTACAAGTACATTGTTTCAGGAGGGTTAAAAGGAAAAATCAGTTCGAAGACCAATTATGTGGCCGAAGCTTCGTATTCGAAAGTGAATGATCAGCATTTTTATATGCTTTATGGCCGGGATGTGCTGAATCTTTCACCAATTGGGCCACGAAGGTTAAATAATACGTTCGACTGGGTATATGATGATTTAAAAGTCCTGAAACTATCGGGTGAAGTAATGCATTCGGTTTCAGAAAATTTTTCGCTTCATCTCTTAGGAAACTATTATTCTTATGAATTGGAAACGATCGAAAACGCCTGGCAGATGCCCAATTTTGATCTTACCTTTTCAGGAATATATAAACCAACAGAACAGCTAAAATTTACTACAGACATTTATTTGGTGGGTAAAAGAACAGCTCTTGTGAGTGAACCGTCGTTCTCCTCAGCTCCATCAATGACAGTTGAAATGGATCCGATTATTGACCTGAATGTGGGCGGAGAGTACCAATTCAGCAAATCTTTAAGCTTCTTTGCGAAGCTTAATAATTTTGGATTTCAGCGGTACGAACAATGGTTGGGTTACACCAATAAAAGCCTGAACTGGATGGCCGGAATCAGTTATTCATTCTAAAATACTACCGAATTACCAATACTTTTTCAGCTTCGTTAAGCCCATCGCCAAACGAATTCTAAATTACTGAAAATCAGCAAATAATAAGTTCATAAATTGTTAAAAAGTTTAAGTTTCCGAAAGCCATTTTTATGGTCGGGGGTAAGCACTTTTTTACTATATTTGCGACTTAGTTTTGGAAAGAATTTATAAGTGAAGAATTTACTGAAAATCAAATATCTGGTTTTATTACCCAATCAGGCTTATTTTAACAAACAGAGAAAGATTTGTTTTCTGTAACCGGGTTTAGCTCTGCATTATAGAGCTGAAAGGGTATAAACATGAGATAATAAAAAATTTTGATCGATGAGAGAAATTGAAGAAACCCAAAATTGGGGAATCCAGAATGACAATGGAGGTTATGATGCCGACAGCATTCAGGTATTGGAAGGTTTGGAAGCAGTTCGCAAACGCCCGGCGATGTACATTGGGGATGTGAACGAAAAAGGGTTACACCACCTGGTTTATGAAGTTGTTGATAACTCGATTGACGAGGCGCTGGCAGGCTATTGCAAAAACATTGATGTGATAATAAACGAAGACAACTCAATTACAGTTGTTGACGACGGACGCGGTATCCCTACCGAGCTTCACACCAAAGAAAATCGTTCGGCACTCGAAGTTGTTATGACCGTTTTACATGCCGGCGGAAAATTCGACAAGGGAAGCTACAAAGTTTCCGGTGGTTTGCACGGCGTTGGGGTTTCGTGCGTTAACGCTCTTTCAATTCACCTTACAGTTCAGGTTCACCGCGAAGGTAAAATCTGGCAGCAGGAATACAGCAAAGGAAAACCGCTGTACGATGTTAAAGAAGTGGGCACAACCGATCGCACCGGAACAACCGTTACTTTTAAGCCCGACGATTCAATCTTCCTTGTTACTGAATACAAATTCGAAATTATTTCAGCCCGTATGCGGGAGCTGGCATTCCTGAATGCAGGACTGCAACTGAATATAATAGACAAAAGGGTACCAATTGAAGGAGACGAAAACCATGCATACAAACATGATGAGTTTTTCTCTAAGGAAGGGTTGAAAGAGTTTGTTGAGTATCTCGACGGAACCCGCGAACGCCTTATTGACGAGACGATTCATATTACATCCGAAAAAGCAGGTGTACCCGTTGAGATCGCGCTTCATTACAATACTTCGTTTACCGAAAACATTCATTCTTACGTAAACAATATTAACACCATCGAAGGTGGAACCCACTTAACAGGTTTTCGCCGTGGATTGACCCGTACTTTGAAAGCTTATGCTGAAAACAGCGGGATGCTTGCAAAAATGAAATTCGAAATCAGTGGCGATGACTTCCGCGAAGGATTAACCGCCGTGGTTTCGGTAAAAGTGGCCGAACCTCAGTTTGAAGGTCAAACCAAAACCAAACTTGGTAACTCCGAAATCAGTTTGCCTGTCGATCAGGCAGTGAGCGAAATGCTGGCCAATTACCTTGAAGAAAACCCACGGTCGGCACGCGCCATTGTAAACAAAGTGATCTTGGCGGCACAGGCCCGTCATGCAGCCCGCAAAGCCCGTGAATTGGTTCAGCGCAAGAATGTACTTTCCGGAGCAGGTTTGCCCGGTAAGCTTGCCGACTGCTCCGAAAAAGATGCTTCTCTCTGCGAATTATTTTTGGTCGAGGGAGATTCGGCAGGTGGTACAGCCAAGCAGGGCCGTAACCGCCACTTTCAGGCCATTCTTCCATTGCGTGGTAAAATCCTGAATGTTGAGAAAGCGATGGTTCACCGGGTTTACGACAGTGAAGAAATCAGGAATATTTATACTGCGCTGGGAATCACCATCGGAACCGAAGAAGATAATTTAGCAATTAACCTCGAAAAACTGAGATACCACAAGGTTGTAATTATGACCGATGCCGACGTGGATGGTAGCCATATCGCCACACTCATCATGACCTTCTTTTTCCGTTTTATGCAGGAACTGATTCAACGCGGGCATGTTTACATTGCAACGCCACCACTTTACCTCGTAAAAAAAGGAAAGCGCGAAGAATATTGCTGGACAGAACAGCAGCGTTTGCGCCTGATTGAAGAATGGGGCGAAGGCAAGGAATCCGGAATACATGTTCAGCGATACAAAGGTCTTGGAGAAATGAACGCGGAACAATTGTGGTCGACTACCATGAATCCGGAAGTTAGGACTTTGCGCCAGGTAACCATTGAAAATGCTGCCGAAGCCGATCATATTTTCAGTATGCTGATGGGCGACGAAGTTCCGCCACGCCGCCAGTTTATTGAAGAACACGCCGTTTACGCGAAAATTGACGTCTAAAACAAATACGATTTTTTTATTTACGATTTACTATTTGTGCTATTATCTAAGATAATGCATAAACAGTAAATCGTAAATTGTTTTAATAGTAAATAAATCAAGATGAATATTTGTGTATTTTCCTCATCAAGCAACGCGATTGACGATGCTTATGTGAACGAAGCCATTGATTTGGCGCGATTAATCGGACAGTCAAAATATTGCCTCATCAACGGCGGCTCGAATGTTGGCACAATGGATGTTGTAACCCGCGAGGCCAATAACCACGGCGCAAAAACCATTGGCATTATTCCTGAAAAATTACGCGATTTTAATCTTGCTTCTGTTCATGCGCACGAGATTATTGTGTCAGGCGATATGATGGAGCGAAAAGCCAAAATGCGTGAATTATCGGATGCCTTT
>JAHEYU010000001.1 GCA_023251435.1 Bacteroidota bacterium | reverse complement strand
TGCACTTTCATTGGTTGGAAATTACAATGGCGTTAGTGGCGATTTTAGATCTGTGGCCGAAGGTATTGCCTCAAAAGTTTCACCATCAACGGCTATGGAATTCCGCCAGGGCGCATTGCTTACCACCGAGAACAAAAACGATATGGACTGGTTTAGCGGTCATGCAAAAGAAGCCGATGCAACCATTGTTACTTTAGGACTCACCCTACTTTTGGAAGGCGAAGAGGGCGAATCGCTTGCCTCTCCGCACCGTGGTGATATTTTGGATATGAAATTGCCTGAAAGCCAATTGGTACTTTTGCGAAAAATCAGTCAAAAAGCAAGGGGAAATGGTAAGAAAGTAATTACCGTTATTTGCTCGGGTATGCCGCTCGATTTGAGAGAAGTATCAGAACTTTCTGATGCTGTTTTGTATGCCTGGTATCCTGGCGAACGTGGAGGAGATGCTGTTGCTGATATCATTTTCGGAAATGTTTCCCCAACGGCTAAATTGCCTATCACTTTCCCAAAATCGATCGAACAATTGCCTCCGTTTGATGATTACTCGATGAAAGGAAGAGCCTATAAGTATATGATTGAAAGTCCATTGTATCCATTTGGGTTTGGACTAAGTTATGCCAGATTGGAATGGGGAAATCCAAAAGCTTCCAATACTTCAGTTAAAAAAGATCAAAGCATCGATGTTTCGGTCGATATAAAAAACATTGGATCAGTAAATGCTGATGAAGTTGTTCAGCTTTACTTAACCATCAATAACAAGACAGAGGAATTGCCTTTCTCTTCATTGGTGAATTTTAAAAGGGTTGCAATAAACAAAGGAGCCAATAGTAATGTAAGCTTTTCAATTCCTTATTCCGAATTTGCTTACATAAACAGCAATGGTGAGAAAGTTCAGCACAAAGGAAAGGCAACTATTACTGTCGGCAATGCATCACCCGGCGAAAGATCGAAAGAGTTGGGAGCAACAGCATTCAAATTCGAAGTTGATATAAAATGATCAAGACTAAAAGAGGAATTATTTTATAATTGTCAGAAGCGGGCTGTTGTTGGGGCGGGTGTTGGTGTACAATATGTTGGGCGTTAATTTGCAAAATGAAGTAAGCAACGGACATGAATTCGAAATCAGAACTGATAATTTGGTTTCAGGGATTTATATTGTACATGCTTTTGATAAAAATGGCAAATCGACCACCAGGAAAATTATGAAAAAGTAGTTTAGTTAAAAATACTGACAGTATGCCCACTATGTATTTAGGCGCTAAACCATCGTCTCCTGAAATCAATTATGAAGTCGTTGAAATATAAGAGCTTAAACAATCGAACGGGTTGAAATTATGACAAGATTATTACTCTCTGGACTATAACTACACCTAAGTGACCTATTTTTATGCCATGAATATACCGATGTAGATTTAGCTTTGTAGTTATTGTAAATACTAATAGTGCCTAATTAATTAACAATAAAATCAAAAAAACGATGAAGAAAATCTACTTTAATTTTAAGCGAGGTTTCTTAATGAAACTATTTATGGTAGTTGCTTTAGCCATGATTCTCGGTTTATCCAATGTTAATGCACAAGATGTAACACTTCTTGGCAGCTGGACTTCAGGAACAACAAAAGCGAAAGAGGCTGGAACAAAACGTGTGCTGGTGGCTACGGTCACAGGAGAAATTGGTGTAATGAATAATCTTACTGATATAGGTTTAACCTATGGTGGTCAGGTGATGAAGAAAATAGTTAGTGATCAGATAGGAACAACCGGATTTGGTAATTTCTCCTATATTTTCACACTCGATGAAGTGGGTATAACTGCTGCCGATGAAACTGGAAAATTTGTTGTAACCTGGACTACTACTGCACCTGCCGGATTCGATCTTTTCAGTGCTTTTTACTCAAACGTAGATCAGACCACTCCAGTTAGTGCATTCTCTAAATTTAATCTTAGTGGTACTTTATTAACTGCACCTGCTCTTGCTACTGGTTCCGGAGATGTGGTACTTATGAGTGTTGGTTTTGCAGGTCAACCTAGAACTCCAACTTATACAACTGGCTTTACAGAGGTTCTTAAAAATCCGCAATCTCAATCTTGGGGCAGTGGAATTATAGCTTATAAAGAAGCTGATGGTACTGCTGTAATACCAAGTATTACAAATTCTAATAATGAACGAGGAGCTCTTACTGCCATTGTTTTAAAGAAAGGGAAAAATCTGGTAAAAACTCCTGTAGTTCAACTTGGTAACTGGACTGCCGGTACTACAAAACCAAAAGAAATTGGATCAAAACGTGTGCTGGTAGCTATGGTCACTGGCGAAATTAGTGTAATGAATAATCTTACTGATATAGGTTTAACCTATGGTGGTCAGGTGATGAAAAAACAGGTTAGTGATCAGAATGGAACTACAGCTTTTGGTAATTTCTCCTATATTTTCACACTCGATGAAGCGGGTATTGCTGCAGCCAATGAAACCGGAACATTTGTTCCAACCTGGACTACTACTGCACCTGCAGGATATGACCTTTTCAGTGCTTTTTACTCTAAAGTAGATCAGACTACACCTGTTAGCGCTATTTCTAAAGTGAATCTTAATGGTACTTTAGCAACTGCACCTGCTGTTGCTGCTGCTTTTGGCGACATGGTTCTTATGAGCGTTGCTACTGCAGGTTCCCCCAGAACTCCAACTTATACAACCGGATTTACACAGGTTCTTAAAAATCCTAATAATCAATCCTGGGGTTCCGGAATTATAGCTTTTAAAGAGGGTGATGGTGCTGATGTAATACCAAGTATTACGAATTCCAGTGGTGAACGTATTGCTGTTACTGCTATTGTTTTAAAGCAAGGTGAAGAAGAAGGGGTGCCAATTATCTATTACAATTTAACAACTAAAGCAACAAACGGTACTCTTACAGTAGATCCTAAACGAACCAGGTATGCGGCAGGAACTCGTGTGAAGTTTAAGGCGACTCCAAATTTTGGGTACAATTTTGTTAACTGGACCGATTCTATTAAAGGTATTGTTACAGATACTACCTCCATAATTATGAATTCGAATAAAGCAGTTACTGCTATTTTTGCCGAGAAGCCCAAATATACAATTACTCCTGTGGTAAGTAACGGATCCATTTTCCTTTCCCCTGCAGGCGGCACCTATTACGAAGGTGTTGAAGTAACGTTAGTTGCTAAGGAAAATGTAGGCTATAAATTTACAGGCTGGGGTGGTGACCTCTCGGGTACTGTTAACCCTCAAAAGATTGTTGTTAATGCGAATAAGACGGTAATTGCCAACATTGAGGAGGTACCAGCCTACACTGTGTCAATTAGCGCTACCAATGGTAGAGTAAGCTACAATCCAAGGAAGGATACGTATGCGTTCGGTGATGCTGTGATCTTAGTTGCAACCCCGGATGAAGGTTACAGATTCATTGGATGGGGAGGAAGTCTGACAGGTAAACAGAATCCTACTTCAATGGTAATGAACTCAGACAAATTTTTTGTTGCCGTTTTCGAGCCAATTCCCAAAAGCTATACGTTATCGATTGGTGCTTCTGCCAACGGATCTGTTTCTCTCTATCCTGCAGGTGGTATCTATGAAGCTGGTACTGTAGTGACAATAAAAGCTACTGTAAAAGACAGGTATAAGTTTATCAAATGGAGTGGCGATAAGTCGAGTTCTATTAATCCGGATACCCTTATCATGAATGGAAATAGAAGTGTGACTCCTTTGTTTGAATTGAATACTGGCGTGAATTTGAATGAAATTTCTGAGCAGTCAGTACTTGCACAGAATTATCCAAATCCATTCTCTGCAATAACAACAATTCCATATCAATTAGATAAGGCTTCAAACGTTAAATTATCCGTATTTAATCTCGTCGGAGAAAAGGTGAAAATACTGGTTAATGAACACCGGAATGCAGGTTATCATGAAGTAGTTTGGGATGCAAGTGACTTGAACGGAAAACAGATGTCAAATGGTATTTACTTTTTCAGACTTGAAATTGGTAATAGTCCGGCAGAAACTAAGAAGGGTATATTGATCAGATAAACAAATTCTTCTGATTGGTCTTAAATAGGCGTTACAGTATACTTGACTAAAATAATAAAGTCCCCGGGGTTTCCCTTGGGGACTTTATTTTTTCAACGGCATAAATGCCGTTGCTATTGATAAAATCAGCATGAGGCTTACTTTGGTGTAGGTTCATTTCATGAGAAAATATCGGTATTAATTAATTGATTACTAAGCGTTCTCATAGCTTGTCCCGATCTATCGGGAGAACTCTCATGCCAGGAGATCTCTACTTCGAACTATATTCTCATTTCTTTTTGTGCCGCCTCCTTTAAAATTATTCCAGCGGCATGTTCGTTTCATCGGGTTATGAATAGCTCTGGGCTTTAGCCCGGAGGCAAAGAAGAAGGGGAAAAACCGTCCGCGCGAAAGTGTCGTTCAATGTAAAAACCTCCTTTCGGACG
>JAHEYU010000141.1 GCA_023251435.1 Bacteroidota bacterium | reverse complement strand
ATTAGAATCTTCAGGTTTGGAAATTTCTGCCGATGCAAGATTGCATATCGGTGAGGTAGTATGGACGTTGGGTGGTTCAATTACCCAGCAACTAACAAAAATAAATAGCCTGAATTTCTTAAATCCTGATCAATCGAATATTATCACCGCAATTGAAGGTGGTGAATACATAACTTCTGTTGGCAACGCGGTAAATGCGTTCTACGGGTTCAAAACCGCCGGAATCTACAATTCAGACAGTAAAGTTACAGGTCCAAAGGGTGAAAAGATGAAAGCCGGCGACATCATTTTTGTTGATCGCGACAACAATGACATCATCAACAATGCTGACAAAATGATCATCGGTGACCCAAACCCTGCTTTCTTTGGAGGCTTCAGCACTGCAATTTCATATAAAAATCTGGAACTATCCGCTTTTTTCAACTATTCGGTTGGAAACGATATTTTCAATTACGTGAGGTATAAAACGGAATCGATGGATTCATACAACAATCAGCTCGCAAGCGTATTGGACAGATGGACCCCATCAAATTCAGGTTCGAAACTTCCAAGGGCATCAATTGGCGACCCTACCGGAAATACTTCTTTTTCTGATCGCTGGATCGAAGATGGATCGTTCGTTCGTTTGAAACAATTGACTTTGAACTATAAGCTTCCACAGATGGCCGGATTATACAAAGGCCTTACGATATACGTTACAGGAACCAACTTGCTTACTTTTACAGATTATTCCGGGTATGATCCTGATTTTCTGTACTCTAACAACCCATTTTACATGGGGATAGATTACGGCAAAGTTCCTCAGGCCAAATCGTTTATTGTAGGCTTAAAACTAAATTTATAACAGGATAAATTCAGACAAATATGAAAAACAGATCAAATATAAAACGATACAGACTGTTCTTACTCATTGGTATTTTGTTCGCGGGATTTGCTTGCAGCGAAAAATTCTTTGATGAACAGGCAGGCGAACGGATTAATCCTGAAGACCATTTCAAATCAGTGATCGATTTAGAAATTTCATGGCTTGGTGCAATGGCACCCCTGCAGGATGCAATGCCCAGATTAATAATGCTTGATGGCCTGCGGTCGGATATGATGGATGTTACCCCGCGTGCAGACCTCTATTTGAAGGCCATTAACAATCAGTCATTCACACTGGATAACCCATATATTAACGGGGCCGATCTTTACAAAGTAATTATCAATGTAAATGAAATTCTCGCTAATGTTGATAAGGTTGCGCAGGCGGACAGAGAACTTGATGCATTTTTGCTTAAACAATACAAAGGTGCATTAATCGGATTCAGAACCTGGTCCTACCTGAACATACTCAAGTTATATGGAACCGCTGCATTGATTCCGGACAATATGACCACGTTGCCTGAAAATATGAAACAAACATTTTTGACCAGGGAAGTAATGCTTGATACCCTGATTAATCAGTTAAAACCTCATATTTTTGATAACGATGCTGTAACGGAATATGTGGAATTTATGACCATGCCTTATACAAATCCGAAAGCTGTTCTCGGCGAATTGTATCTTGAAAAGAATGACTACGTAAATGCTGCCGATTTTCTGAAAAAAGCAATTGAAAGCTATGGAGATGGTACCGTGCAATATAAATTAGACAGGACTTATACCAATGAAGGCTGGAAAAACATTTTTATTAATTCGGAAAATGGCGCTATAGAGAATATTTCCACTGTAGCATTCGACTTTAACGAAAGCCAGCCAAATCCGCTCACAAAATGGATGCTGGCCTCCGATATGTTCATGGTAAAACCCACAAGTGCGGTTGTTGATTCGTTTAAAACACAGATGCAGCTAACCGGCACCCTCAGCGATCTGGCAAGGGGAATAAAAGTAACCTACGACACCACCAGTACCGGCGAAGCCTACATTTCAAAATATGCAATCGACAAAGGCGAACCTTATAGTGCCGATATCATTATTTCGAGGGCTGCCGACCTTCATTTACTGCTTGCCGAAGCACTGAACAGGATGGGCGATTCAAAAACAGCTTTGATTATTCTGAACGCCGGTTTTAATGCCGAATCAGAAAAACCGGCCCCCTATTTCTCATGGAGCTCAGGACTTGGCGTAAGGGGACGTGCCTACCTGCAACCAAAATTAGCTCCCGACAGCATCAACGGAGCACCAATTACGCCAATTGCGCTAACTGAATATGTAGAAGATTTAATCATTCAGGAAAGGGCATTGGAGCTTGCTTTTGAAGGAAAACGCTGGTTCGACCTGGTACGCGTTGCCAAACGACGTGGCCCTCAATACCTGGCAAATAAGGTTGCTGCTAAGTTTTCTGATCCTGTAAAAGCACAGGAAATCCGTACCAAATTAATGAACGAATCAAACTGGTATTTGCCTTATAAAAAATAAGGGTTTAATGTAAATTCGATTTGTGAATATCTTTTGATTGTTTTTTTCCAAAAACCAATACTAATTATTTTTGTTGTTATATATTTGAGTTACTAATATTAATAAATCATTAAAACTGAAAATTATGAAAAGAATCTTTACTTTTTTATTAAGTGCTTTATTATGCACAGTGGTTTTTGCACAAAGGCCTACTGGAGTAGTAAAAAAAGCAACTGATGTTGTACCTAAAATCGACGGGGTAATTGATGCCGCCTGGACAGCCGCAAATAAGTACAACATCGATAAAAATTTTCAGGCTGAAAAGCCCACAGTTGGCGCTGTTGGTACAACCTACTGGAAATCGCTTTGGAATGCTGAAGGTATGTTCGTTTTGGTTGTGGTCAACGACGATGTCTGGTTTCCTAACTGGGCTGACGGCGGCGGCGCGAACAGCTGGGAATACGACAAACTTGAACTTTATTTCGATACCAATTACACATTGGCTGACGGACTTGGAGGTCAAACCGGAACAACCGGAAACAGGCAAATTGCTCCTGATCCAATTAAAGGTGCTGTTAACGGAGAACTTAAAACCTCTGACGTTCGCGGATATATGGTTCAATACGCTTACAAAGTTACAGGTGGTGCTTATGTTGTTGAATATTTTGTGCCTTGGGATGCTATTCCTGACAAAGACGGTATTTTGTTTGACAAAACCGCAACCATGGGATTCGATATTTGTGTAATTGACAGGGAACCTGGTGATGCTGGCCGCAAACGTGCCAATTGGGCCAATATTGGAGCTATTAACGAAAACTGGGGAAACATGGACGATGCCGGTTATCTTACTTTCGATGGCGCCGATGCACTTACTTATGTTGATGTAATTACTTTAACCGACGGTACAATTACAAAAGACAATGGCACATTGCAAATGACTGCGGCCATTTTACCGGCCAATGCCACCAATAAAAAACTGAAATGGACACTAAAAAATGGTACCGGAACAGCTAAAATCAGTTCTGATGGCCTTGTTACTGCCATTACCAATGGTACAGTTAAGGTAAAAGCAGATGCCATTGATGGTGGATGGGCTGAATCAAATGAAGTTACCATCACAATCAGTGGTCAGGTTATCGACAAAAATGACATTTGGAACAGCATGAACCTGATCCAAAACTGGAATTTTAACGGCGGAAAAACAGGCGATTGGCCAACAAGTTGGGGCGGATGGCATGATTCAGGTGGTATGGCACAACCAACAGCTGTACCTGCTATTGCAGATGGTGTTGTTGTAATTAAAACCGGTCTTGCAACTGATGGTGCTGCATGGCATTATCAGTTAAATCAAACTGGATTCAAAGCAGAACCAAATGTACCTTACACTTTGAAATTCAAATCATGGGCAACCGCTTCAGCACCATGTGTTGTTGACTTCGAAAGTACAGGCAGTAATGATTTGTATTCCCGTTATGGAACTTCAACTGATGCAAATGCAGTTGGTGGAGGTTCTGAATGGAATTATACAGTTACAACAAAACCAACCTGGTTTACGATGAATGTTGTATTTGACAAAATGGTAGAAACTACTGGACAAAAACTTCAGTACATGTTATCACTTTCAAATGAAACAATTTATCTGGACAGTGTGCTCTTAATTAAAGAATCAGATCGTATCCTTTCTGCAAAACAGCTTTCTAACAATAACTCTTTGAAAGTTTATCCTAATCCAGTTGGAAAAGGAAACATCCTGAATGTTGAATTAGCTTCAATGAATGCAAAAGTTGCTGTTTTCAATTCAATAGGTCAGAAAATAATGGAAAAAGTATCTGTTGGAAATATCGCCAAATTTGATGTTAGCAGCCTTCGCAAAGGCATGTATTTCGTCAGATTGGAAGATGGAACTACCCAGAAATTTATTCGCTAGATTAATAGTAAACCAATAGTTTTGAAAAGGTCTTGCGAAAATCGCAAGACCTTTTTTCCTGTTTTCCGCTATGGGACACCCTGAAATTTTTTTGAGATAATTTGACAAAGTTCAGCTTGCATATCGTCCATTTTCAGGAGTTGCGACTTGGTTTGTTTTGATTCGGGCAGCATA
>JAHEYU010000140.1 GCA_023251435.1 Bacteroidota bacterium | reverse complement strand
ATGACTTCACAAAATAAGAAAGGCCGCTGGTGCTGATCGTCAGCGCGGGGGCAAGTTTTTCACCCAGCTCGATCGACATTACATTGAGCCGGTTGCGGGCTTGTGCCAGTTTTGCGTTGTTGTTATCGGTATTGATGGCCGCCTGTTCCAGTGCTACATTGGTGCCGGTCAGTGCTTTTTCGTAGTGTTTAAGTTCCTGAACATTGGTGATTAAGGTGTTGGCCACATTGATGTTTTCCAATCCAAACAGTTCAAGCTGTTCTTGCGGGGTGAGCATCTTTTTGCCCAGGTTTTCGATGGCCGTTGTCATTCCCACAATTTTTGGGTTGGTATCGTCGGCACCTGTCTGCAGGCGAAGCAACACTCCACGCAGGCCGCGACCGGCAATTTCCGGAGAAGAGAACCGGGGTGCGAGCGTTTCCAATGTGGCTGCCAGTGTTTCAATGGACAGTCCGGCAAGGCTGGCGGTGGTTCCGGCTTTTTCGAAACCTACAGTCAGGTAAGGGATTTCCCCGGCACCTTCTTTTGAGCCTGCACCCAGCACGTTGATGATCCGGCGGGCCTGATCCGCTGAAACATTGTACTGGTTCATCACCATGGTTAAACTTTCGATGGCAGGCTGAAGTTCGATCTTGGCTGCATTGGAAAGAATGATAGCCTCCTTGGTGACGGCCACCAGGGCTGCTTTGTCTTGAAGGAGTTCAGGACGGGCAGAGCCCACTTTGGTGAAGGCATCCACAATGTCGGTTGCCGATTGGGTGACTCGGATTCCAGCTTCGAGGGTGGAGGTTGATAGTCTTTTGGCTTCTTCTCCCAGCTCGAAAAGGTCTTTTCCGGCCAGTCCGGTCAAGGCTGAAAGGTTGTCCAGGCGCTCTTCAAAGTCATTGTAGGTCTGAATGATCTGTTTGATGCCCATCACCATTGCCACTGTTGATGCAAGGAAGGCGGTGACCATCGAGAAATAGTCATTAAAGAGCCTGCCGATATTGCGCATCGACCACTTTTGTTCGATCTGCCCGATGTCTGCCCGGTGCTGGTCAATAATGGTTTTAAGTTGCCTGATCTTGGACGCCTGGGCAACATATTCCCGGGAGCCAATGGTCATTCGTGCCTGGGTGTTGATCGTTTTGTTCATCTCGGCGCGGATACTGGCAATGTCGTTGGTGACTTGCTGACCGTTGATGTAAAGGTTGATGCGCCGGGTGTAAGAGGTTGCCATGGTAAAAGAGTTAGAAGCCCCACCCAAACCCTCCCCGAGGTGGAGGGCTTAAAGAACGGCTGCGATTGTTTATTCTTCAAATATGGAGCGTGGCAACGTGAAGGGAAAGGACAAAAAAAAACCGGTTGTTATCCGGTTTTTTTTGTTGTATTTGAAAGTGTTTTTTAGTCAGAAAGGATCTGTATTTTTCCCAGTTATCAAAGGGAAATTTTTCTATTCAATTAAGAACTAGAGTTCAACAGCCAATAATTCTTCACCCAAACGATGAAGGGCATTCTCAATTTTTTTTGCCTGAACCGGACGTGGCCGGGTTTTTCCAGAAGCATAATGTTGCAACTGCCGCTGGTTTATTCCCGAAATACGCTCTAAGGCTGCGTTGGTGAAAACTCCCCGGTAATGCTGTAAGATACTTTGTGTGTCGAAACGAAAAATCAACTCATACTCGTTCTGGAATGCCGAAGGAATCTGATCACCATATTCACGCGAAAGCTCCAGGTGGTCTTTAACAGCTTCATTTATATTCTCTTTCAATTCTCGAAAAGTTTTACCGGTACTGACACATCCGGGAAGGTCATCCAAATGGCCCGCATAATTATTTTCTGTCACTTCTACTGTTACTGTTACCTTTTTCATGTTTCCATTTTTTTTGAATGGGCTATTTCAAGCCTGCCTGTTTCAAAATACTGCTTGCTGTTCCAGGTGGTAAATCATCGTTTCCTGAAAGTGGAACTGTTACTGTTCCTTGTTTTGTAGGATGCCTGAAATGTTTGTGACTTCCTTTTTGCCTTGCAAGAAACCAACCATCCCCCTCAATCAAGTTGATGATCTCTTTTGCTTTCCAAATCTTCATAGAACTATATATTTCTAATTGACCTTTCAAATATAGTAGTATTACTACTATTATCCAAATAATACAAAAAATAGTGTTAACGTATTTTCATCCTTGTGGCATTCACCGCTGCATCTGCATTGATATTGGCAAGTTCATTGGCCAGGATCGGTATATATTTCTCCAAAACCGGATTAAACCATTCAACAGCGTAACGTTCATGGGGATTGGGTTTTCTTCTGGCTGTTCTGATAACAAAGCCTTTCCCATTTGACTGATAGCCCCGGCCAACTCCTTTGTGAACAAACACCCCGTGACGTTCAAAGGAGAAGCCGACGTAATTGGCCAGACCAAATTCTTTTCCGACTTTGCTCATGATGCTGGCTGCCAATTTCTTTTCGGTTTGCTTGCCTCCATCGCGCAAAACAAATGATTTCGTTTTTCCATCCGAAAACCATCGGGCGCTTCCACGAAGGGAACTGCGAACCATTGGGGTCCATTTCAGAACCAGTGCGTTTTGCTGTTGGACGGTTTGAGGATCTGGCTGACTGCCCGTTGATCGGGAAACATATTTTGATTTCCGAGCTTTTACGTTTCCATTGGTTCCGAATTGGTTTTTATATAGTCCCATCTTCTCCAATAATTGGAATTAACCATTTATCCGGATTCACTTCATTGCTTCGCGGTGAAGTGAGAACGTAGCTAAACCGGATTCCGTAATTTCCATCCAATTCATTGGCCAAAAGAGAAGCTTCCACTGTTGAAAAGTCAAAATAACGGATGGCCGGTGCCAGTGGATTGCGCTTATCTGCTTTCATCCGAACCAGCAGTTCATCACCAATCTCTTCCATGTTTTCCCACACAGACTGAATGGATTCAAAGTCGGTTTGGTCTGAAACGTGATCAATCAGCATAAAAGCGCCGCGCCGGTTTTTGAGCAGATTGTCGCTTTTATCATCGGTAAAGTCATAGCTGTAGCCTTCCAAAATCAGAAAAGGATATTTTACATCCGTTCTGTTAATACCACCAAGCACTTCATCTACTTCCATCCTGAAAAAGTGCTTTTCAGTGTCCGAATGACCGATATCCTTGTGCAACCTTGCAAGATTTTCGAAGTAGGAAACGAGTTGAGTGAATTTGGACATGATATTTATTTACGATTTTTTCATTTGCGATTTACGATTTAACACCATTGCCATGATCAGGGAAACAAATGGTAAATAGTAAATAATCCCCGCCAGCGTCGGGCTGGTAATAGTCAATATTTTGTTCTTGCATTTTCTTTGTATTTCCTTGTCATGTATGCAAAGATGGTATTGACCGGCTTTGCTGCCCAGGCTTCGTCGTGAAGGATATCATCACCAACAAAGTTTTGAAAGACTTTGATCCAGGTGGATTGATCAGAAACAGGGCGTGGCCTGTCTGTACCATCATCATTACTCATTTCTTCCCGCTTTTGGAATATCAGCGGATAGGCCAAAGCAAGCCATTCGTGAATCAATTGATAGTTCAGGGCAATGGCCTGACGAATATTCATATCCAGTTTCCCAATACATAAAAATCTTTCCTGAATCAAGCGTTCCTCAAATTTTTCATTTTTACCTAAATACAGCGAAGCGATGAATTTATTCAAATCATCTTCAGCTTTGGACTGCTGGTAATTGGCAAAATAGGTGTCTGCAAAAATAAACTGACCAAAGGTGACCCCCTTCAATTTGGGGCTTGGGGCATAGAGCACTGGGTGATGTGAAACAGAAAGGTTTCGGATTATAAATTCATGGTAAGGTTTCTGGTCTGCCACAAACTCAAAGATTTCCATGAGTTTGTACAGTTCAAAATTCGACAATTTATTGAGGATATTTTTCTTCAGGCCTGACATAGATTTCAGGAAATCAATGTCTGATATTGCTGATTTGTAAAGGCAGGCAATGGCGATCAATTGCTTTTGAGACACATCACCCCAATTCTGCGGCACCTTGCTTTCAGCCTTTCCGGAGAATGGCAGCCAACTGACAGGACGGTATTTTACTTCGATTGTTAACATGCCCAGAAAGATTTTTTATCGTTGTTGTTCCGACGAAGTGCACGTCCGGTTTGTCCGGAATAAGATGGCCAGTCTGCCTGATTGGCAATGAGGTAACTTTTTAGCTGTTCCAGATAATTTTGCCCAATTCCTTTGTTGCGCCTGGCCAAAAAGTTAATCCGTTCACTTTCTGCCGGTTGTTTGTTGGTCGTTAAGTTATTCCCGGACGTCGTACTTTCAAAGTACAAGCCCTTCTCCGTAAGATCTGCCCCGCTTTCTTCCATTAACAGCGAGGTTGCCAGATAGGCGATCGCTTTTTGAATCGATGGAAGGATGGCTGTCACCTTTGCAGATGGCGTTTTCTTTACCATTTCGGTTTTAATTTCATTGAAAATTGTTTCGCCCAATACCGGTTTGATCTCCAGATCTTCCACCAGTTGCATGG
>JAHEYU010000139.1 GCA_023251435.1 Bacteroidota bacterium | reverse complement strand
AATTCCACGCTGGGATTTGAATAAATTCTCCGGAGTATCGAAAAACCTCGGAAGTTCGATGAAATCGGTGGGCGAAATCATGTCGATTGGCCGTTCGTTCGAAGAAGCTATCCAGAAAGGTATCCGGATGGTTGGAATCGGAATGCACGGGTTTGTCGCCAACAAAGAAGAAATTACCATTGAGCAGATTGACGAGGAATTAAGCAACCCGACTGATCGCCGTATTTTTGCGATTGAAGAAGCCTTCAGTAAAGGTTATTCGGTTGATAAAATCTACGAAAAAACCAAGATTGATCGTTGGTTCCTGCAAAAACTGCATAATATTCATGTAACCAAAGAAAAACTGGAGAAAGTAAATTCACTTCAGTCACTTGAAGATTCACTGTTGCTTCAGGCTAAGAAAGAAGGATATTCCGACTTTCAGATTGCTCGTCTGGTGCTGAAATCGTCGAATAAAGCGATTAGCGAAGATTTGCTGAAAGTACGCGACTGGCGTAAAAGCAAGAATATACTGCCTTCAGTAAAACAAATTGATACGCTGGCAGGTGAATATCCGGCACAAACCAACTACTTGTACCTGACTTACAACGGAAACGAGCACGATGTTGAGTTTCCGCGCGACGACAAATCGGTGATCGTTTTGGGTTCAGGAGCATACCGTATTGGTAGTTCGGTTGAGTTCGACTGGTGCAGTGTGAATGCGATTACCACCATCCACAAGGAAGGTTTCCGCTCGATCATGATCAATTACAATCCCGAAACCGTGAGTACCGATTACGATACCTGCGACCGCTTGTATTTTGACGAGCTGACATTCGAACGGGTGATGGACATTGTTGATCTGGAAGTGCCGAAAGGCGTGGTTCTCTCGATGGGAGGGCAGATTCCGAACAACCTGGCCATGAAACTTCACCGCCAGAATGTACCTATTTTAGGAACTTCGCCACTAAATATTGACCGTGCCGAAGACCGCAAAAAATTCAGTTCGTTATGTGATAATCTTGGTATTGATCAGCCTCGCTGGTCGGAATTAACCAGCATAGAAGATATTTATAAATTTGTGGATGAAGTTGGCTTTCCGGTTCTGATTCGTCCTTCTTATGTGCTTTCAGGAGCCGCAATGAATGTGGTTTCGAACAAAGACCAGTTGCAGCATTTCCTGACTTTGGCCGCCAATGTGTCGAAAGAACATCCGGTTGTGGTTTCAGAATTTATTGAACAGGCCAAAGAAATTGAGATTGATGCCGTGGCCAAAGATGGTGAGGTGGTGGCTTATGCCATTTCAGAACACGTTGAATTTGCAGGGGTTCACTCGGGCGATGCAACCATCGTATTCCCTCCTCAGAAATTATATGTCGAAACGATTCGCCGTATCAAGAAAATTGCACGCCAGATTGCCAAAGAACTCAATATCACCGGGCCTTTCAACATGCAGTTGCTGGCTAAGGATAATGATATTAAAGTGATAGAATGTAACCTTCGGGCTTCGCGCAGTTTCCCGTTTGTGTCGAAGGTGATGAAATACAACCTGATAGAAATTGCGACTCAGGTGATGCTTAATGCTCCTTACCAGAAACCGGATAAATCGATGTTTGAACTGGATTATGTGGGCGTGAAAGCTGCTCAATTCTCGTTTGCACGTTTGCTGAATGCAGATCCGGTGTTGGGTGTCGATATGTCGTCGACCGGTGAAGTGGGCTGTATCGGCGAAAACTTCTACGAAGCCATCCTGAAATCGATGCTTTCAGTAGGTTATTCCATTCCGAAGAAAAATATCCTGATTTCGTCGGGTGAAACACGCTCGAAAATTGAATTACTTGTCAGTGCCAGAATGCTGTCGGAACGTGGATTTAACCTTTATGCAACCGGTGGAACTCAACAGTTTCTGGCTGATAACGGAGTTGCATCAACTCGTTTGTATTGGCCTGATGAAACCGATAAACATCCAAATACACTGGAATACATCAAGGAAAAGAAGATCGATTTGGTCATCAACATTCCGAAAGATCATACTACCCGTGAAATCACAAACGGTTACACCATTCGACGTAGTGCGATTGATTACAGCATTCCGCTGATCACCAATGCCCGTGTAGCCAGTGCATTTATTTACGCTTTCTGCAAATATGGCATCGAAGATTTGACTATCAAAAGCTGGGACGAATACAAAGATTAATTGCGTCTCTTTAGTTTGGATTTAATTGAATAAAAAAATCAATAGAACTTAGTTTATATTGATTTTTTTTATTCAAGGCCTTAGGATTTTTGATAAAAATTCAATTGATCAAGAGAACTGTCAGCTAACAGTTTTGTTTTAACTTTCCCTCTGCTTTCGCAAGTTGTAAAATGGGTAGTTGAAGAAAATCAGTGAATGACACTAAGATTTGCAGATCAACTTGTTGAATTGAAAAAATGACGAATGCACTTCTTGTCAATTCATTATCTGGAATAAAAGTGTTAAATTGAAGACAAAAACAAACGATGGAATTCTCAAACGGTCAAATCTATCATGTCTTCAATCGCGGAAATAATTCGCAGACAGTATTTTTCAATCGAGAGAACTATTTGTTTTTTCTCGATAAAATCAGAAAAAATGTTTCGCCACATGCAGACATCCTGGCTTGGTGTCTGATGCCCAATCATTTTCATTTGATGATTTCGGTGAAACAGGTGAGTATTCTGGTTGTTGATTCGAGCGAAGATGGGGTTGATCCGATGACTTCGGTTCATCGGATCAATAATGAGGGCGTTAACTTTACTCATCCGATGAACTCCAGTCATCGGATGAGTAGCAAAGAGCCTGCAAAGTACAGAACCTTAAACGACTCAATAGCGATAATGCTTCGTTCATATACCAGAGCAATCAATAAGCAATATAAAAAGCATGGATCGTTGTTCGAACAGCATACAAAAGCCCTTTGCCTGACTGAACTGCAAGGCGTTTCTCTCGCTTATTTCAATACCCATTTTGGCATGATGGGGAATCTCGACCTGCCCGAAACGAATTACCTAAATGTTTGCTTCGATTACATCCATCTGAATCCGGTAAATGGCAGACTGGTCAAAAATCCTGAAGATTGGGAATTCTCGTCGTACCGCGATTACTACTGCGGAAGAAATGGGAAGCTGATTAACAGGGAATTGGCGAAAGAATTGGGGCTGATTGATGTTTAATCAGGGCTTCACTAGTCAGGGTTTCACTTAAAGTGAAGCCCTGACTTTAGATGCATTTATCAAAATTATTTCTAATTTTAACTCTCGATTCAGAAATCACTAACTTTTACGAAATGAACGACCTGTATTTAATTGGCAATGGCTTCGATTTGGCTCATGGATTAAAGACTTCTTACAATGATTTTTTGCTATGGTATTTGAATGATTTTCTTAACAAATTATGGACTAAAGATCATTTTGAAGATGACATATTGAGAATTGATAGGACTGGCGTGCGATATCAAGTGCCTTCTGATTTTAATTCTGTTTCTGATATACTCAAATGGTTAAAGGAGCACGACTATGTAAAAAAATCGCATAGTTTTTTCAAAGATATAGTTGATAATCATACGGAGAATAGATGGGTTGATATTGAATATGATTACTATCTAGCTTTAGTTGAAATTTTTAAAAGGTTTGAAAAAACTGGGTTGTCAAGGGATATAAATACTGATAAGGAGTTGACGAATTTGAATAAATGTTTTGATTCAATAAAGAAAAAATTGGTGGAATATCTTTCAAGTATTCAAAAATCTGAACAACATGAGCATAAATTAATCGGAAACATTTTAACTCAAGGTACTGATATATACGGAAAAGATGAAGGAGATAAGCTGTTTTTATATTTTAACTACACCTCAACCTTGGAATTATACACAAAACAGTTTTATTTTCCAAAACATGAACTCATTTATATTCATGGAAAGTTAACTGATGAAAATAATCCAATCATTTTTGGATATGGAGACGAAATGGATCCTCATTATGAAAAGGTTGAAAATTTGAACAATAATGAGTTTTTAAGGAACATCAAATCGTTTGGTTATTTTAGAACAAGCAATTATCAAAGGGTCAATAGTTTTATTAATGGGAGGGTAAAGAATTCACAGTCAAAATATTGGGTCATTCATGTGGATTGTCCGATCGAATACTTTTAAATACGATATTTGAACATCCCAATTGTAAAGCAATAAAAATCTATTATTACCAGAAAAGTGAAACAGAAAATGATTATTTCGAAAAAACACAGGAAATATCAAGGCATTTTAAAGCTTCAGGAAAAGGAAATATGAGAACGAAGATTGTGCCTTTTAATCAATCTATTCCATTGCTTCCTTTCGTTCCAAAGAATTGATCCGATAAACTCCGGTCATCGTATCAAAAGCAAAAAGCCGCTCCCCATTTCAGGAAAGCGGCTTTTGTATTTTGAGAGAGTGAGTGTTTCACTTGGAGTGAAGCCCCTGTTTTCCGCACATTTCAAAAAGAGCCTCTGGAAGGCCTGATTTTATTGGGATGAATTTTGGAAATGGGTGTCCCATTTGTAATTTCGGGCATGTTTGTACGAAAGAAGTTAAATTCA
>JAHEYU010000099.1 GCA_023251435.1 Bacteroidota bacterium | reverse complement strand
AGCATAATATCAAAATAATCAGAACCTGTTTCCGATCTAAACCGGTCGATTGTTTTCATCGGAGCATCCGGATTCCATTTCTCGGGGCGGGTCCATATTTTGGAAAGCAGTGTCGCTTTTTCGCGCGGAACTTCCTTCAGGATTTCTTTTACATTGTGATGCGAGCCGTATAAATCGGCAGCATCGTAAAATACAACTCCCCTCTCATGCGCATAGCGCGCCAGCTTTACGAAACTCTCGGTACCCATTCGTGTAAAATCCGAAGACTGGTTGCCACCGTGAGTACCGGTACCCAGCGCCAAACGGGGAACCATCAAACCGGTTTTACCCAGCTTAACCTTGTCGATTTTGATATTCTTAGAGTTGGTATAAACAGCATTGCCAAAACCTGTGGTAATGGCTGCAGCACCTATCAGACCAGCCTGAATAAAATGTCTTCTCGAAATTGGTTTCATTGTCGAATTATTTCAATTGGTTAAAGAAATAAGCACTTCAAAGGCGCTTAATTATCATCAGATATAACAAGTCCAAAATGTTTTTGGCGCATGAAGATAAGAAAAGATTTAATTAGTTCGATATGTATTTTTGCTAAGCATCTGTAATTCAGTATAAAATAATCTGTTAAGAAAATGTTGGTAACAAATTAAGCTGTAAAAATGACAATAAAGAATCAGAAATACTTTTTTAACTATTTTTGGCGATCATTTACACTAACAACTTAAAGATTAGATTATGAAGAAATTAGTCCTTGCTTTTATTGCCAGTTTATTTGCCTTCGGGGCATTTAGTCAAAACATCCAGTTGCACTACGACATGGGTAAAGATCGCGGTTATTTGACCAGTACTGTCGAAATGTTCAGGCCAGACAAAACCGGGAATACCTTTTTCTTTATCGACTTCGATTACGGTGTGGGTGAGGTTGAAGGAGTATCGTTGTCGTATTTCGAAATTGCACGGTGTTTCAAATTAGGCAAATCGCCTTTTAGCTGGCATGGTGAGTACAATGGCGGTTTTGGTCAATTTAAAGCTACTCCTTTTAATGGTGCATATTCCATTAACAATGCGTGGCTAACCGGGGTGGATTATTCATGGAATGCAAGTGACTTTTCAAGAGGTTTTTCATTGAAAGCTTTGTATAAAAATATCGCCCACAAACACGATGCTTCGTTCCAGCTTACTGGTGTTTGGTATCTGAATTTTGCAAAAGGTAAAATGTCATTCACTGGTTTTGCCGACTTCTGGAAAGAAGACAATGTATTTGGAACAAAAACCACGGAATTTGTATTTCTTTCTGAACCACAATTGTGGTATAACTTCAACAAAAATTTTGCTGCCGGTGGAGAAATTGAACTTAGCAACAACTTTGGCGGAATGGAAGGATTTAATGTAATGCCAACATTAGGAGCTAAATACACTTTCTAATCTAAATAAACATGGAATTTATAACCAGGTTTTTTAAGCTACAGGAGAATAAAACGACTGTACGCACCGAGATCATTGCGGGTATCACCACCTTTATGACGATGGCTTACATTCTGTTCCTGAACCCGAATATTCTTGCGGCTACCGGAATGGATAAGAATGCTGTTTTCTTTGCTACTGCCATTGCCGCTGGTTTTGTGACCATCGCTATGGGTTTGGTGGTCAACTTCCCGATTGCTCTTGCACCAGGAATGGGGCTAAACGCATTATTTGCAACCGTAGCCCTTGCCGGAATAGGAATGCCCTGGAGAATAGCGCTGGGAGCAGTTTTCATTTCAGGACTTATTTTTATACTACTTACTGTTACAAAGGTCAGGCAGATACTGGTAGTTGCAGTTCCCCGTTCACTGAAAGTAGCCATTACGGTTGGTATCGGATTGTTTATTACCATTATTGGCCTTAAACTTTCTGAAATCATGGTGGTTTCGACCAATGTAATTCCTCCGACACTCGATGCCATGGTTGCTTCAAAAGGTCAGGCCAACCTGATGTTTTTCGAATGGAATATTGGTTTCGGAAGCGTGAAAAACATGAGCATGTTACTTTGCCTTCTTGGCCTGATGATTACTTCTGCGTTGATGGCTTTGCGCGTGAAAGGTGCCCTTTTAATCGGAATTATTGTGACAACAATCATCGGAATTCCGATGGGGGTAACTAAAATAGCTGAAGGTTTTTCACCTTTCTCGCTTCCTGATTTCTCGAACCTTGCCGTTTTCGAACTCGACATTATGGGCGCTTTAAAAATGGGAATCTGGACCGTCGTGTTCACGTTCACTTTCGTTGAATTGTTCGACACTTTCGGAACATTGGTTGGAACAGCCAATAAAGCCGGCCTGATTGATAAAGATGGAAATTCACCAAAAATCGGGAAAGCCATGCTGGTTGACGCTTTTGGGGTATCGTTCGGCGCTTTGATGGGAACCAGCACGGTAACCGCTTATGTCGAAAGTGCTGCAGGTATTGGCGCAGGTGGTCGCACCGGACTTACCGCTGTAACTACAGGGTTGCTTTTCCTGCTTGCAATTGTTTTGGCGCCACTCGCCACCATGATCCCCAATGCAGCCACTGCACCGGCGTTGATCATTGTTGGTTTGTTGATGGTTTCGGCAATTAAGGATATTGATTTTGAAGATTTCACAGAAGGTCTTCCGGCTTTCATGTGTATTATCATGATGCCTTTTACCTACAGCATTGCCAATGGAATTGCTGCCGGTATTATTTTCTATACCATTTTAAAAGTAATTACCGGGAAAGCAAAAAACGTACATTGGATGATGTACCTTTTATTTACTCTGGTTGTAATCCGATATGTCTTCCTGTCTGAAGGATGATCTCATTAGTCATTTTGATGTATAAAAAGAGGCTGTATCAAAAGATATGGCCTCTTTTGTACAGCCCCGGAAACTAACGAAATCAAAAACCTATCTATCAGATTGAGCAAACTATTTAATTTCAATCGGGTACGAAAATTCTTTATCACGACCTGCAAGTACTGCAACATAGTTTCCTTCCTCCAATTTCGAAAGGTTTAATGCTTCACTCACATTAAAGTTATGACCAATTTTTTTAGAGTAAATAAGTTGGTTGTCTTCAAGGAAGTATAAAGTCATGTTCTCTTCAGAGAAATTCAGGTAGGATAATTTTAATAATCCATTTTCATAAGCAAAGTAAGGTTCGATTGTAGTTTTTTCGTTGCCTACTTTAATTTTTCCATGCCTGATCTCAAACGGACGTTCTGTTGTAAGATTGTTGCTCACTACCGAAAGGTTGTACTCGCCGTCTTCGAGATACGAGAAGTTATAAACTTTCCGGTAATTGTCGCTTGGGTCGGCTGTTTCCTTGAAATAAACCACCCTGCCCATATCGTCCTCAACCTTAATTTGAAGAGTACTTCCGGTAAGGCTCGAAATGGCTACCAACGCTTTTTCCTCATTCAGCGGAAGAATGTTGACTTTTAAATTACCGACTGCCAATACAGTGTTCGCAAATGCTACAAACGCGAACAACATCATCACTTTAAAAATTGTTTTCATTGTTTTCTGTTTTTAATCGTTAATTGTTTTTATGTAATTATGGCGGCCTGCATGGCGTCAGGCCTGTTTTCTGACTATTTTTTCTGTTTCAGTATGGCGCTGAGAATCCCCGTGTCAGTAATAAACTGGCATACATTTCATAACTAAAAACGTGGAACTTTACTTGTTTTATCTACCGTGAACGTCGCCGCCGCTCGATTCGTTTATGTCTTTTCGGGCAGGGTTTCCGTAGTAGGTTATATCGCCTCCACTGCTGGCATTGGCATCAAGCTCATCGGTAACATTCACCCTGATATCGGAACCGCTCGAAACGCTGGCGTTGCATCTTTTTGTCTGAAGTTCGCTCGCATTGATATCGCTTCCGCTTGATGCATCTGCCTGAATTTTTGTTACTTTGCCTTTCAATGCTATATCAGAACCACTACTCGACGAAACACTTAATTCGTTTGCCTCCAATTCAAGTTTAATATCCGAACCGCTGCTGGCATTCATATTCAATTTATCAAGTTTCAAAACCGATTGCGAAACCACATCCGAACCTGCCGAAGCTTCGAGTTTATCGAGATTTACAAACGAAACAAATACTTTACGAGGGTTTTTATCCCAATTAATATTGAACCAGGATTTTTCTTTGACATAGATTTTCAATATTCCACCCTCAACTTTGGTGATTATTTTATCAATATCCTCCGATTCGGCCTCAACGGTTACCTCTTCAGTATTTTTCTGTGTCAGATACAAATCGATTCCGGTTGATACCGAAACTCCGTGAAACCCTTCAACCTTGCGGGTTTGGCGGCTTCCTGCCCGAACGACTACTGACTGAAATAGTACTGCACAAAAAATGATAATCGTAATTAGTTTAACTGTTTTCATGGCTATATTTTGTTTGTTGTTTTCCTGAATATTGATTTTTGCAACTGCCAACTTTCTACTTACGATGAATATTCCCTCCTGAAGAGCTTTCGATTTCGGTTGAACCAGGTTCTCCGTAATAAGTTATATTCCCACCACTCGAAGCATCAGCCTCCAATCGTTCTACTACTGTTGCATATACATTTGCACCGCTCGATGCTCGCATTTTACAATTATCAGCCTTTAATTCCTGCCCTTTAAGGTTGGCGCCCGACGAAGCTTCCAATTCGGCTTCTTTTGACAGTCCCGACAGTTTTATATTGGCACCCGATGAGCAGTTGGCTTTAAGGTATCGGGCATTTACTTCGAGCGTTAAATTTGCACCCGAGGTGGATTTAATATCAAGATTTTCCGACATGATTTGATTTTGCGAGTATACATTCGAACCTGAAGTAACTTCCACACCCGAAAGTTTGTCGACAGTAACCATTACTTTTTTTTCTTTCGCCCAACCTACATTCTCGTTCACAAACACCTTCAGAATTCCGCCATCTACTTCTGTTTCTATCACTTCGTGCAAATTATTGTCGGCAATTACGACTACTTTGGCTGGGCTTCCGTGTGTAATATACACGTTCATGCCACGGCTCACTTTAATTTGGTCGAATTCTCCAACATTTCTCACTTCTTCGGTTACGTTTCCGTTTCCTTTAACAGATGGACCCATAAACCAGCAAGAAGAAAGCAGTAAGCCCATTAAGGCAACTAAAAAAGTAAATTGGATTTGTTTCGTTTTCATCGGTTTTGCTTTTTGATTTAATAGACGTTTGAATTTCAATTTCGTTACCAAAAATAGGAAGGAGCTTGTGTTAAAAATCATTTTTTTCGCTGAATGACTTGTTTCTGCCGGTGAAAATGAAAATATCAGGATCAAGCGTGAAGTTCAAATTATAAATGTAATTTTGGATACAAACAGAGCATACTGCTGATAATCAGATTTTGTAAACCTTAAAAATAAAAAAGCATGGAAAATAAAAACATCAACCGTAGAAATTTTCTGGGCACCGGTCTGGCTGCTGCTGCCGCGGTAACTGTCGGGAATTCCTTTGCATCTGAAAACAATTCAAACCCTGTTCCTGTAAAAAAGAACGACCAACATCCGTTTAATGAGCGAACTTATGGCGCCATGCCTACCCGTTCGTTTGGAAAAACCGGGTACAAAGTGGGCATCCTAAGCCTTGGCGGACAAGCGACCATCGAAATGAAGGGAACCGAAGCCGAATCAGAGAAAATTATTAACCGAGCAATCGATCTGGGGGTAAATTATATCGACACGGCTGCTTCATACGGAGGAGGAATCAGTCAGTTAAATTTTGGGAGAGTGATGAAAACCCGCCGAAATGAAGTTTGGCTGGCATCAAAAACTCACGACCGAAAATTTGAAGGATCGATGCGTCTGCTTGACGAAAGTCTGAAAAATCTTCAAACCAGCCACCTAGATACCTGGCAATTGCACAATGTACAGACTATGGCACAACTGGATCAGATTTTTGCTGCCGATGGCGCTATAAAAGCAATGGAAAAAGCAAAATCAGAAGGAATGATTCGGAATATTGGAATTACAGGGCATTTCGAACCGCTGGTTTTATTGGAAGCGATTAAGCGCTATCCGTTTGATTCAATCTTACTGGCCGTCAATGCTGCAGATATTCATTACCTCAGCTTTATAAATTATTTGCTTCCTGAAGCTCAGAAACGTGGAATTGCAACTATTGGAATGAAAGTCGCAACACGCGGACGGATGATTTCGACCTGGACCCCACCTCCTTTGGAAGAACAACCAGAGCGATTGCGTACGCCAAAACCCGGAACGATTACCATCAAAGAAGCCCTGACTTACAATATGACTCTGCCGGTGAGTACCACAATTATTGGTATTGATAATGTGGCCCAAATCGAGGAAGATGTAAAAATCGCTTCTGAATTCTCGCCTCTTTGCGAAGCTGATATGAAAGAAATCGAACACAAAACCTTGCCAATTGTTCGCCAGGGATTGTATTTCAGGAGATGGGATTTGGGTGCATAGAAATTGATGAAGGATAAAATGACAAGTATCTTATAAATGCTTTTTTTACAAAAATCATGTTCAAAAGAATCATCATTATAGGATTTCTACTGATTTCATTAAACCAGGTTTTTGCACAGGATAGAACTATTAATGTGGTGGTTATCGGCGCACATCCAGACGATTGCGATCTGGATGCCGGTGGCACTGCTATTCTGTTTGCAAAAATGGGGCATCGTGTTTTGTTTGTGTCAGCCACCAATGGCGATGCCGGTCATTTCAATAAAGGCGGTGTTGTTTTAGCCAAGATCAGAAAAGAAGAAGCAGAAGAGGCTGGCAAACGTTTCGGAGTTACTTATAAAGTGTTGGATAATCACGACGGATTGCTGATACCAGATTTAAAACTCCGGTTGGAACTGATAAAATTAATCAGGGAATGGAATGCTGATGTGGTAATTGGTCATCGACCTTATGACTATCATCCCGACCACCGGAATACAGCCATTGCCATTCAGGACGCAGCTTACCTGGTAATCGTGCCAAACATTGCCCCTGAAACCCCGGCACTGAAAAAGAATCCGGTATTTCTTTATACTGAAGACCGTTTTCAGCAACCAAATCCATTCAGACCTGATATTATCGTGGATATTTCAGAAGTTTTCGAACAGAAAGTATATGCACTCTCTGCACACCAGTCGCAGTTTTTCGAATGGCTGCCCTGGACTTCCGGACAATTGGAAAGTGTTCCAAAAACTGAAAGCGACCGCAGAAAATGGCTTGCCGAAAAAAGAAAAGGTAGCATATCGACAGAGATGAAAGCCGGACTAATTAAATGGTACGGCGAAAAAGGAAATCAGGTAAAACACGCCGAAGCCTTCGAAATCTGCGAATATGGCAGTCAACCAAGTGATGAGGAAATCAGGAGACTTTTCCCGATGCTGGGGGAAGAGTGATTTTGTGTTGCGGGTTACGAGTTACGCGTTTCAGGTTAAACATTCGCAACCCGTATCTCGTAACTCGTAACGATTTTACTGCCTACTTGGTTTTTCGCTCAATTTCGCGGAGGTTGTCCAGTTTTTTCTTCTGAAGGAAGCCTTTGATATCGTACAAATGCTCTTTTACCTGTTTATTGCCGAATTCAAATACTTTTTCAGCCAGCCCATCGAGAAAATCGCGGTCGTGCGAAACCAGAATCAACGTTCCATCGAAATCTTTCAATGCACTTTTCAGTATGTCTTTGGTTCGCATATCCAAGTGATTGGTAGGCTCATCCAGAATGAGCAAATTCACCGGTTCGAGCAATAGTTTAACCATTGCCAGGCGGGTTCGCTCTCCTCCTGAAAGCACTTTCACTTTTTTGGTGATGCTATCGCCGCCAAACATAAATGCTCCGAGAAGGTCTTTAATCTTGGTTCGGATATCGCCCACAGCCACATCGTCGATGGTCTGGAAAACAGTCAGTTCTTCGTCGAGCAACGAAGCCTGGTTTTGAGCGAAATAACCAATCATGGTATTGTGTCCCAAAGTCATTTTTCCATCGTAATCAATTTCACTCATGATGGCTTTCACCAAAGTCGATTTTCCCTCGCCATTTTTACCCACAAAAGCCACCTTTTCGCCTCTTGAAATCGTCAGGTTTGCGTTCGCGAAAACTAAATGATCGCCATAGCTTTTTCCCAAATCTTCAACAATCACCGGGTAATTTCCGGAGCGGGGCGAAGGTGGAAATTTCAGGCGAAGCGCTGAAGAATCAACCTCGTCAACCTCAACGATTTCGAGTTTTTCCAGCATTTTTACCCGCGACTGAACTTGCAGCGTTTTCGAATACGTTCCCTTGAAGCGATCAATAAACTCGGTGGTATCGGCAATAAACCGTTGTTGCTCGTCGAATTGCTTTTGCTGCTGCTCCCTGCGTTCCTTACGCAGCTCGAGATAATGTGAGTAGTTAACTTTGTAATCGTAAATGCGACCCATCGTAACTTCAACTGTACGGGTGGTAATGTTATCGACAAAAGCCCGGTCATGCGAAATCACAATCACCGCTTTGGCGCTGTTGATCAGGAATTCTTCGAGCCATTGAATTGATTCGATGTCCATGTGATTGGTCGGCTCATCCAATAAAATCAGGTCGGGTTTCTGTAACAGGATTTTAGCCAGTTCGATGCGCATCCGCCATCCACCGCTGAATTCGCTGGTTGGGCGCGTAAAATCTTCGCGCAGAAAACCCAATCCAAACAAAATTTTCTCCACTTCAGCGTCATAATTGATCTCTTCAATCGAATAGTACTTCTCACTCAAAGTCGAAACCCGTTCTATCAGATCAGAATAGTAGTCCGATTCATAATCAGTGCGCGTTGACAATTCTTCGTTCATGGCAGCAATTTCGCTCTCCATTTCTTTAATGCGCGAAAAAGCCTGAGCCGCCTCTTCAAAAACAGTGCGGTTATCTTCGGTTAGCAAATGTTGTGGTAAATAGGCAATTACAGCATCTTTAGGTGCCGAAATACGCCCCTTGTTCGGATTTCTTTCCCCTGCAATCACTTTCAGGAGTGTCGATTTTCCTGCTCCATTTTTTCCCATCAAGGCGATGCGGTCTTTGTCGTTAATCACAAATGAGATGTCCGAAAAAAGCGCCGATCCGCCAAACTCCACCGTAAGTCCGTCAACTGAAATCATTCTATCCTGTATTTTTTAAAAGGCGCAAAGATATACGTTTTGCTTAATCAATTGTCGTTCCCGCTTTTATGTCGGAGAAATCTTTAAAAGTTTAACTAACAATTATTAATATCAGGAATTTAAACGATTAAAGAATTGTTTTTCAAACAATTTTGTTTAACTTTTGCTTTCTTCTAAAAAACCAAAACTGATGAGCTGTTTATCCCGAATCTTGCTTCTGCTAATTCTTTTGGGTAATATTTTTCCTGCCAAAGCCCAACTTCTCACCATCAAAGATGCGATTGATCAGGCCATTCAAAACAATGCACAAATCAACCAGATGCGTTCGCAATTGGATCAGAAAAAAGAAGAATGGCGGACACAAACCGGCATTTCTTCTCCTGAAATCAGTTACATGAAAGAGGGCATCAACAACAAAGCTGCCGATCCTTTTCAGGAACAACGCCTAACGATTTCGCAATCGGTTGATTTTCCGCTGACGACTTCCTACCGCTTGAAAGCTTTGAAAGAGGAAGAAAAGGCGATGGAATTCAATATTCAGGAAGAGGAGCGAAAAGTAAAGGTTGGTGTAAAATCGCGCTACATCGAAGTGATTTATGCACTTCACCTTCAGAAACTGCGCGACCAGCAATTAAAACTGGCCACCGAATTGTACAATGCTGTTTATACCCAGTTCGAAACCGGGATGGGAAATGGCATGGATTTAACCAAAGCAGAATTGCAGGTGGCCGAATCCAACAACGACATTGACGCTGCCCGCAGTCAGCTTCATCAGGCCCGGTATTCACTTTTTAAGCTGATGGGATTACCGCCTGAAAATCAAAAGTACACCATCGAATTTATGGATACGCTGCAAAGCAAAGATGTGGAAATTTCGCAGATAACAGCATTGTCAGTTCTAACCGAACAGCCATCGTATAAATCGTCGGTTAAAGAATTGGAAGCATCCGGTTATTTCCTGAAGGAAGCCAAAAGCAACATTCTGCCCGACATCCGGTTTAATCTGTACAAACAAGATTACGGAACGGGTTACAATTTTAATGGATTTGAACTTGGCTTGAGCTTCCTGATCTGGTATCCGCTGGAACAAAAGGGACGGATAAAGATGAATCTGGCCCGTCAGGAAGAAATTCAGTGGAAGCAAAAAGAAATCAGGTCGGGCGTGAAAGAGCAAATTGAACATGCCTGGCACAGCTACGAAGCAAGCCGCGCGACCATAAAACGTTACGACGAAACCATACGCAGCAAGGCCGAAAAACTACAATCGCTCACATTGAGTGCCTACCGATTGGGCGAGGTTGATTTGCTAAACCTCATCAATGCACAACAGATTTACCTTAACAGTCAGCAACGCTATTTATCAGCCCTGCGCGATTTCTACATCCAACTTGTTGAACTCGAACGGTTCCTCGATTTAGAACTTGTTTATTAACCTGACCTCCATAAAAATCCTATTCACATGAAACGATACTACTATCAAATTGCCACAATAAGCCTTTTCGGTTTGCTCATTTTGGGTTCATCCTGCGGTAGTAAAACTGAAACCAAAGCAAAAGAACAAACCTCTGCCGATTCGCCGCCTTCGGTTTCAGGAGTAAAACCTGAAAACCTGGTGAAGCTTTCGGCCAAAGAAATGGGAGAGCTAAAAGTACAAACCATTGAGGTGGGCAGCAGCGCTTTAAATTACAGCATTGCCGTTCCGGGCGTGGTTTTCCCGGCACCCAACCATGTGAGCATCATCAGTACGCCAATTGACGGACGTATCAGCCGCATCTCCGCGCAGGAAGGGCAAGTTATCAGGCAGGGACAGGAAATGTTCAGCATCGAAAGTCTTGAATTTGGGAACATGGTTTCCGAATACATTCAGGCGGTTTCAGAAGAAACCTTTCAAACCTCACGGTTTCAACGGTTGGAGCAACTGGTGGAGCAAACTATCAGTTCGAAAAGCGAACTCGACCGCGCCCGTTCCGAATTCCAGCGCGCCAAAACATCAGTAATTGCTGCGGTTTCTAAACTGAAAGCCATCGGTGTTCCGGAGAAAGAAATCAACGCATTCAAAACTGCCGAAAGTATCGACCCGACGTTAAAAATTCATTCGCCCATCAGCGGAATTATGGATCAGCGATTGGTTGAATTGGGGCAGTCGGTGAATGCCCTGCAAATGCTTGCCCGCGTACTTGACATCAGCCATGTGCTGGTTCGCGGCTATGTTTCTCCTGAAGATGCAAGATTTATTAGTGCCGGCGATTCGGTAAAAATTATGCGCCGCCAGAACGACACCTTTGAAATGCGGGCCGTAGTTACCTCTATCAATCCCGGACTGGACGAAAATAACCGATCGGTAATTGTGAATATTTTGCTGGCAACCAACGAAAACTGGCCAAAACCAGGAGAAAATCTTCATCTTTCAATCGAAACTTCTTCGAAAATAGAAGTCATTTCGGTACCGGTTGAAGCATTGACTTACGAAGGAAACGACCCGATTGTTTTTGTGCAGATCAACGAATCAACTTTCGAAAAACGCAAGGTGGTTGTTCAGGAATTCCGCGAAAAATATGCTGTCGTTCGCAGTGGTCTCGATAAAAATGAACGATTGGCAGCTACCCAGATTTTCAGTCTGAAAGCCCTTTCCCGTTTCGATAAAATTGCTGAAGAATAATGAGTTTTACAAAACAGGATAAGAATATTAGATAAACGCACAATTGCTATATTTTAAAACCTGATTTTTTAAGGCTACCTCAGTAGAAAGCAAGCAGAAACCAAACCCCAACCTTATTACCTTATTATGAAAGTCGAATACAACAATCTATATACACATTTTGTATTCACCACATTACACCGGTTGCCTTTGATTGTTGATCAGCATAGGGAGCGTATCGAAAAATACATCACCGGCATAGTAAAAAACAATGAAAGTCACCTCTATGCCATTTATGCAAATCCTGAACATGTTCACTTTCTTATTTCACGCGCACCAAATGTATCAGAAGAAATAATCGCAACCATTGTGGCAAATAGTTCAGAACGGTTTATAAATGAAAACAAATTTTGTCAGGGCAAATTTAAATGGCAGGATACCTGTTCCGCATTTTCGGTATCAAAATGGGATGTCGAAAAAGTATGTAATTACATCTACAATCAGCCAGAACATCATCGAAAGATTAGTTACATGGAAGAATATGAGACATTTATTAAGTTCTATCAGAAGACTATAAAGCCCAAATAAGGTAATAAGGTTTTTTGTTTTGCGTGCTGTTTTTCTACTGAGGTAGCCATTTAAAATAAGGTTTAAAGACAAGTAGATTAGTACATTTAATTTGTATAAACTTAAAAAACAAACCTAAAAAATATGCTCAATCAAATTATCACTTTCAGTGTCAGGCAAAAATTCGTGGCACTTTCGCTGGTTATCCTGATGGCAGTTGCGGGTTATTTCTCGCTCATCCAGCTACCGATCAACTCCCTGCCCGATGTTACGCCTGTTCAGGTTTTGGTCATCACCAAGGCAGGCCGCTTTTCGCCTTTCGACGTCGAAAAACTGGTCAGTTACCCAATTGAAACGGCTATGAACGGTTTGCCCAAAGTGAAGCAGGTTCGCTCCACTTCGCAATTCGCGCTTTCGGCCGTTACCATCGAATTTGAAGAAGGCACCGATATTTATTTTGCCCGGCAAATGGTCAGTCAGCGGCTGCAATCCATTTCTTCTGATTTGCCGCCTGATGTTTCTGCGCCGCAACTGGGGCCCATTTCAACGGCATTGGGTGAGATTTACCAGTACGCCGTCCGGGGCGAAAACAAATCGCTCACCGAATTGCGCGAAATTCAGGACTGGATCATTGCACCGCAATTGAAAGTGGTGAAAGGCGTGACCGAAATCAACTCATTCGGTGGTTTTGTCAAGCAATACGAAGTAGTGGTTTCGCCTGAAAAAATTCGCACTTACGGCATCGGAATTAAGGAAATTACCGACGCCATTGCCAACAACAATAGTGTTTCAGGTGGAAATTTTCTGGAACACAACCGCGAGCAATACATCATTCGCGGGTACGGCCAAATCAACAAGCCCGAAGACATCCGCAACATCATTATCCGGAGCATAAACAATAAACCGGTGTATATCAAAGATATTGCCGATGTGGTAGTGAGCACGCAAATCCGTCAGGGCGGGGTTACGCAGGACGGAAAAGGCGAAATTGTAAGCGGTATTGTGATGATGCTTCGCGGAGGAAACGGACGGCAGGTGATTGCGGAAATCGAAGATAAAATTGAAGTCATCAACAAATCGCTCCCGGATGGCGTGCAAATTGAAAAATTTTATGACCAGTCAGACCTGATCGACCGCACAACTTCAACCATTTCGACCAACCTGCTTGAAGGCGGTTTTCTGGTTATTGTAGTGCTGTTGCTGCTACTGGGCGAAATTTCCGGCGCATTGATTGTGGCTGCGGTTATCCCGTTTTCGATGCTGTTTGCGTTCATCGGAATGCGCGAATTCGGCCTGGCTGCCAACCTGATGAGTTTGGGCGCTATCGACTTCGGGATGGTGGTAGATGGTTCGGTGGTGATGATCGAAAATATCGTTCACCGGCTGCAAAAAAACAAAGGTGAAAACGTGGATGATGTGGTTATTTCAGCCTCCAAACAGGTGGTTCGTCCCATTTTCTTCGGAGTACTGATTATCTTGATGGTGTATGTTCCGATCATGACTTTCAGCGGAATGGAGGGTATTTTGTACCGACCCATGGCCATTACCGTTGCGGCCGCCGTTCTGGGTTCGCTGTTGCTTGCCCTGATTTTTGTGCCGGCCATTTCATCCATTATTTTCAGGAAAGGCGTAAAGGTTCGCCGGAATTACCTGATCGACTGGATCAAACCACGCTATTACAGCGGATTGGACAAAAATCTGGATCGGCGCAAGTTTGTGAGTATTGCGGCAGCAGTCATCTTCGGTTTGTCGATGATTGTAATGACCCGCCTTGGAACTGAATTCCTTCCTGAATTGGATGAAGGTTCTATTTTGGTTGAGCAAGTTCGCATGCCATCGGTCACCCTGAAAGAGTCGATGGACAACGCGAACTGGCTGGGCGGAAAACTGATGGAAAATATTCCTGAGATAAAAACGGTGGTGCCAAAAACCGGTCGCTCCGATTTGGCCAACGATTGGATGGGCGTGCACCAGACCGATGTTTGGGTGGTACTGAAACCAACCGACGAATGGCGCGATGGGATTTCGAAAGAAGATATTGTGGCGCAAATTGAACCGTTCCTGAAGACAGAACCCGGATTGGCCTACAATTTTACACAGCCGATTGCCATGCGTGTTGACGAACTGACCAGCGGTGTAAAGTCCGATCTGGCCGTAAAAATTTACGGTGAAGATCTTGATCAGCTCAATCAGATTGGAGAGAATATTTCTGCGATCGTTTCCGAAATGGCAGGAACAGCTAACTTTTTTGTGGAACAACCTATCGGACAACCGTATCTGACGATTGAAATTGATCGTGAAGCGCTGGCTACCTTTGGCCTGAATGTGAATGATGTGCAGGCGGTAATTGAAGCCGGGATTGGCGGACAGGTTGCCGGTCAGTTGTACGAAGGCCAGCGCCGTTTCGATATTCAGGTGCGGTATCCGGCAGAATTTCGTTCCGAATTGCAGAAAATTCAGGAGATACCTGTGCCACTTCCCAACGGCGAATTTATCCCGATTAAACGGGTGAGCCATATTGTTGCGCAGGAAGGGCCTCGCGAAATACAGCGTGAAAACGGCTGGCGGCGACTGATTGTCGGCATCAACATTAAAAATATTGATATGGGAACGTACGTCACCCAATTGCAGGAAGCCATCGATCAAAAGGCTAACGTTCCGGCAGGTTATTTTCTGGAATACGGCGGAACCTTCGAAAACCAGAAACGTGCCATGAATCATTTATTGCTGGTCGTACCTTTGTCGCTGTTCATTATTGTCGGCCTTATGTACCTCAACTTCGGGAAAATGCGCTATGCGATCATCATTTTAATGAACCTGCCATTCGCATTTTCAGGAGGTATTTTTCTGCTTTGGATGCGCGGAATGTACCTTTCAGTGTCGGCCAGTATTGGTTTTGTAGCTTTGTTTGGGGTGGCGGTTCTGAATGGTATTGTGCTGCTCGACCATATCAACGAACTCCGGAAAGAAGGCGGACCGCTTCGAAAAACCATCATCGACGGATCAGCCGACCGTTTGCGCCCGGTTTTAATGACGGCACTTGTGGCCAGTTTAGGCTTTATCCCGATGGCATTTAATTCAGGCCCCGGCTCCGAGGTTCAGCGACCACTTGCAACAGTTGTGATTGGCGGGCTGATTACTTCCACCTTCCTGACCTTGTTGGTTTTACCAATCATTTATTATTGGGTGGAAGAAAAACGTGAAAAGAAGAAGTTGAAAAATGAGGTGGTGATTGAGGGGGAATAATTGGAATTAGAAATTAACAAAGAAGCAATTTAGACCTTTTATGTTTTTAAAGTCTTCATCGCGGGTGAAGAATGGTAAGTTCCAGAAAATGCTGGTTGCGGCTATAATCGCATCAGGAAGTTTGATTTTGTTGGATTGCTTTATTGAGATTGTTATTTCTTTTATTGAAGGATTTATTTCCAGAATAGTGCAGTCATCAATAAATGCATGAATATTTTTCTTTTCTGAACTGTTCATTCCGGGTTTACACAGCAATTCCAATTCGGTGATAAATGAAATACGAACATCCTTCTCGTCAAAAAGCGAAGCTATTTGGTCATCACCATTTAGTAATGCAATGGCTATGTTTGTATCAATTAGAACGCTAATCCCACTCATCCCGTAAGTTTTTTTGGTAGGTTACACCGTCAACATCCCATTTAACCTTTCCACAATGTTTTTTTGCATTGAATTGTTTGCCCGGTTTAATTTTTTTCAATGCTTCATTAATTTGAGCAAGTCCGGTTTTCTTTGTAATTTCTAAAATCATCGCATTTGTTTTTCGTAAAGATACATATATTTAGAATTTCACCTTCTCAAAAGTAAATTGCTGATCGGGCTCCGTTTTGTATTTATCCACGTAAGGTGAATAGGTTTTTACTGAAATCGTAGAATTTTGAGGATCAATTTGAATTGTCCGCAGAAACCCGTTTCCACCTTTTTCGGTGCCTTCAACCCCTCCCTGGTAATTGGCCAACATCTGGTAAACCTTGTTTCCGTACTTGCCTTCACTTACAAGCGTTCCGGCGCCATCATTCAATACATGCCCGCTAAACACGAACATTACATTCAGGTATTTACTTA
>JAHEYU010000098.1 GCA_023251435.1 Bacteroidota bacterium | reverse complement strand
CAACATTGTCGCTGAATAAGCTGATAACAAACGAAACCGGGGCAATAATGCCATGCCATAATCCACCTAAAAAACCATAAGTATCTCCGGTTTTACATGCATCAATGTTTTGAACTTCGGCACACGATGAAAAAAGCATTACGGCAATCAGCAAAAAAAGGGAAAGGAAGATAAGTTTTTTCATACAGAAACTGGAATTAGTGGGTTGGTATAATGAGCTTTAAAGATACAAATTATAGGTTTCGATTTGTCGAAAACAAATCATCCACTACTATACTAAATTAAAATTTTTAGTGGATATTCTTGTCCATTATAAATAAATTCATACTTTTGTATCCGAAATAATTAATACAGACAGTATGACAACAGAAAAAATTGAATCAAGAACAATAGGACAAATCGTGGCAGACGATTATCGGGCAGCCGCAATTTTTAAACAGGCAGGTATAGACTTCTGCTGTGGTGGAAACAAATCGATAGAACTGGCTTGCAGCGAAAAAAACCTTGATGCGAAAAAGTTGAGCATCGAATTAAAAGACCTGGAGCTAAGTTCACCCGGGAAACATCAGGATTTTAAAAATTGGGAGTTGGGTTTCCTGGCCGACTATATTAACAATACGCATCATAAATATGTATTGAAAACCCTTCCGGAGCTGGTGTTTTACACCGGAAAAATTGCCGACGTTCATGGAGAAAACCATCCGGAGTTATTGGAAGTGGCTTCACTGTTTTCAGAAATAAACAGTGAATTGATACAACACCTGAAACAGGAAGAGGAAGTTCTTTTCCCGGCAATAAAAGAGGTGATTAAAAGCAATTCATCAGAATCAAAAGCTACAATCATCAGCGAAATTTCGCGCATGAGCGGAGAACATGAATTTGCCGGCGGTGCGATGGATAAAATTAATGAGATTACCAGCGGATATGTGCTTCCTGATGATGCCTGCAATACTTACCGCGTGGCTTTTAAACTTCTGGAAGAGTTTGAAGATGATTTGCATACGCACGTTCATCTCGAAAATAACATTCTATTTCTCAAAGCATTGTTACTCGCAAAACAATAAAACATGAATACAGCTACACAAAACCTTGAAAACGATCATGTTCACATTCTGCGCCTGACAGACATCATGCTTGCAATGGTTGACCAAAAATGTAAGGAAACTGATCATTTTGAACTGGTTGTGAACTTGATTCGCAAATTTGCCGATGGGCTGCATCATGCAAAGGAAGAAGAACTTTTATTCCCTATGCTGGGTGAAAAGGGATTCTCTCAGGAACACGGACCTGTTGCCGTGATGCTTATGGAACATGTGCAGGGACGTAATTTTGTGAAGGGTATCAGCGATGGAATTGTGGACTTGAAAAAAGGCAATAACGGGGCCATTCAGCAGGTTTTTGAAAATTTAATCGGTTATGCAATCCTGCTGCAAAACCACATTTCGAAAGAAAACAACATTTTATTCCCGATGGCTGATCAGATATTTAGTGCCGATGAGCAGCAAACGTTGATTGATCAGTTTGCCGTTGTGGAAAGCGAAGCCGATCCTGAATTCAATCCTGAAAACGCGATCGCCAAAATTGACTTTCTGGCAGCAATTTATAAACAGTGAATCCCACTAAGACACTAAGGGCACAAAGGAGTTCATTTTCATTTGTGTACTTTTTGCCTTTGTGTGAGAAGTTTACAGAATTCCCAAACCCAAAGCGACTGAAATGATCATCAGCATCGCAGCAACAATAAGTTGAATAAAACGAAGTGTTACTTTTCGGAGCAGTTTGCTGCCTATAATTGCTCCAGTGATGGCTGCCAATGTTGCAGAAACAAGCAATGTGAGGTTTTCGTGCAGGTTTGCCGTAGTAAACCTTGAGGCATAAACAGACAGTCGGGTAAGATCTACGAGACAGGCAATTACAACTCCGGTTGCAATGTATGCTTCCTTATTTAAACCACTCTTTATTAGAAATGCACTTCTGATAGCTCCCTGAATCCCAGACAACCCACCAAAGAATCCACTAAGGATACCCCCAAGAACCAATTTGTCGCGACCAAATTGTACTTTCTGAAATGATGGGACAATTTCGAGAATGGAGAAGATGATGAGTAAAATGGCAACGATGAGTTTTACAGGCGTAATCTCAAACTCCTTTCCCCACATCTGATACTGAAATATAGAGGGTAAAACAGTAATTTTCAATAAAAGCCATGCTCCTGCAAAGGATGCTAATATTGCGGGGATTCCAAATCTTAGCAGTACAGCCTTGTCGGTATTCTTTCCGATCAATGCAATTTTAAACAGGTTGTTACTAAAATGAACAACGCCGGTTAACGCAATGGCAACATCAATCGGGAAAAAGATGGCAAAAACAGGAGCCAAAATGGTTCCCAGACCAAATCCTGAAAAGAATGTAAGAATTGAAGTAAAAAACGCAGCAAGACAAATGATGACGATTTCCATCCTGTTATTCTGAAAGATAATAATGTTGCACCTTTTCAATCATCAGCAGCTTCTTCTTTTCTTCCAGAAAGCTTGCGATAAATGAATTCGTGGCCAGTTGTACAATTTGCTCTTTCGAAAGATTCAGTGCGTAAGCAACTGCCAGATAGTTTTCGTTCACATAGCCCCCGAAATAAGCCGGATCGTCGGAATTAACAGTTGCCATCAAACCCTTGTCAAGCATTTCGGCAAGTGGATGTATGGTCATATCATTCACGACTTTCAATTTCAGGTTCGAGAGTGGGCATACTGTGAGCGGGATCTTTCGCATCGCCAGTTCAGTAACCAATGTATGATCTTCGAGCGAGCGGTTTCCGTGATCGATACGCGAAACCTGCAGTAAATTCAGTGCTTCCCACACATATTCGGGAGGTCCTTCCTCGCCGGCATGAGCAACCGTGAGGAATCCCTCTTCAAGGACCTTTTCGAAAATGCGCTGAAATTTGGATGGCGGATGACCTTTCTCCGATGAATCCAAACCAATGGCAGTAATCCAGCTTTTATATTCGAGCGCGTCGTCAATAGTCTGAAAAGCAGACTCTTCGCTAAGATGGCGAAGAATCGACAGAATCAGTCTTGAGCTGATTCCCAGCTTTGTTTGCCCATCTTCCAACGCACGGTGAATACCTGTAATTACTTTACTGAAAGGAACTCCCCTTAAAGAATGCGTTTGCGGATCGAAGAAAATTTCGGTGTGAAGAACATTTTGCGAATGTATTTTCTGAAGATACGCCCAAGTTAAATCGTAGAAATCCTGCTCTTCAAGCAGCACATCGGCGCCACTGTAATAAATATCCAAAAACTCCTGAAGGTTATTGAAATTGTAAGCCAATTTCAAATCTTCAATCGAATTGTATTTGAGCTGAAGATTGTTCCGTCGGGCAATTTCGAACATCAGTTCAGGCTCGAAAGTTCCTTCGATATGTAAATGAAGTTCCGCTTTCGGAATTCCAGCAATAAAATTTTCAATCATGCCCATGGTTTATCCTATTTATATAGCGTGATACTCAAAAGAGTGATCAGTCTCAGTGTTCAAAAAATGCCAATCTGCAATTATTTTGCCTTCATCAACAGCAAATCAACCAGATTGTTTGCAGCTTTAAGGTTCTCGAAACTTTCGGGCAACAACTTGTGGTGAATGTATTCGTTGTACAGCCACGGATCGCCAACAGCCATAACATAGCCCTTTCCGAACCTGGTTTCAGCAATAAAAACCGATTTCCCGTCGCCATCAGTCAAAACAGGCTTGGCATTTTTCGACAAGATAATAGGGCCAACCTCTTTCATGTATATTTTCTTCACGCCTGAAAATAACTGATGTTCCGGAAGATTTATTTCAGCACCCATTTCCCAGACGCGGTTAATTACCGGATTGAGCGACTGTGTTTGAAAACGAAACCCGAAAACTTCGGCCAGCTGGTTAAAGTGTGTAAATTCGCAGTTCGGCCCGTCATTGGCCATCAGCAGCAGAACGCCGCCTTTGCTCACCCATTTCTTCAGGAATTTAATATCACCCGGTTGCACATAATTCGGGTTTGGATTTTCTTTAAGTGTATCTGGATCTACAATAATATAAATATCAACACATTTCATCGATTTACTGTTGGGCTTCGAAGCAATGGTTTGCAGCTTGGCACCTCTATTTACAAACAATTCGCCCAACTCCGCAAAACCACTATTTTCGGTATCGTCCCAGGTATAATGAAAAATCTTTCCTGTTTTGGCGTGGGTTTCATGGTTAAACCAATTGTCTAAGCCAACGGTTTTCTGCGCAAAACTTCCGGAAGTAATTATTGCTAGAAGCAAAGTAATTGTGAAAATCTGTTTCATAGTTGTAATTAAAAAAATGATTTGGGTACAATATTAAGAATTCTAATTAGTACAGCTCCGATTTTTTGACCATAAGCATAATCTGTTCCGCTTTATCAGCCAGCAATTCGGCAGCCCTCGCTTTCGATTCAGCGATACTAACAGATGGATTTCCGATTGAAAAAACGGCAGTTACTCCCTGATTATAAAGCTCTTTCATACTATCGGCCACTACACCGGCGAGGGCAATTACCAGAAGATCGTATTTTTTGGCCAGTTGAGCAACTCCGCTGATTGTTTTTCCACTAGCCGTTTGGGCATCTATTTTGCCTTCGGCTGTAAAAACCAGCGTAGCTCCGCTTATATGTTTTTCAAGGTTTGTTAATCTACTAATAGTTTCAAATCCTGATGCTATTTTAGCATTGCAAAAGGCCAACATTCCGCCGCCCAAACCACCTGCAGCACCTGCTCCTGGAGCATCTGAAATGTTTAGCCTAAATTTCTCCTGCAGCTTACAGGAAAAATGCGCCATATTTTGTTCGAGTTTTATGAGCATTTCGGGAGTTGCTCCTTTTTGCGGGCCATAAACCATAGTAGCTCCGAAAGAACCTAAAAGCGGATTTCGAACATCGCAGGCAACGGTAATTACAACTTCTGCAAGTCGGGGATGCACTTCCAAATCATCTATGATAAAAAGATTTTTAAGTGAGCCTCCGCCAAATTCAATTGATTTCCCTGTTTTGTCCAGCAGTTTAAAACCCAGCGCCTGTGCCATCCCGGAGCCGCCATCGTTGGTGGCACTTCCGCCAATACCAACAATAATTCGGGTGAAACCTGCATCGAGTGCAGCCTTTATTAATAGTCCGGTTCCAAAAGTGGTAGTAATTAATGGATTTCGCTCTTCAGGAGCAATTAATTCAATTCCTGATGCAGCTGCCATTTCGATGATAACAGTTTTTTCGTCACCTAAAATTCCGTAGAACGATTGAATTGGCCTGTTCAAAGCATCAACCGAGGGAGTTGGGATAATTTTACCACCGGTAGCAGCAACCAGCGCCGCCACAGTTCCTTCGCCTCCATCAGCCATTGGAATGCTGATTATATTGGCTTCAGGATAAACACGCCCGATACCTTCGGCAATAGCCGCGGCAACGAGAGCCGACGACAAGCATTCTTTGAACGAATCGGGAGCAACAACAATTTGCATGGGTTAGCTAATAAGCAAAATGATCGTCAAAAGTAAAATTTTGATAACACAAACCACCAGTGATTCTTAGATTGTTTTATATATTATTCAGCATTAACGAACATTAACAATTATTTATATTCCTTTATATCAATTGCTTAAATGCTTATTAAGTGATTTTTGTTTATTCTTTTCGATATTTCATTAAACATTTTAGCTTCAAATTCCTTTAAGTGTTAAATTTAAAATAACAAAAACATGAAAACAATTATTGCATTTAGCTTTTTAATAGCAACCACATTATTGTCGCAACTTGCTTTTGCAAGTGGCAGTTTCACAATTAATCTTGTACCCAAAACAGAAGCGAAAGCACTTTTGGAGATTTCAAACAATGAAGCAAATCAGTATGAAATCAACATTTCGAGTTCAACAGGAGAAATGGTTTATTACCATGAAACAAAAGAAAATCTCACAAATCACAGTAAGCTGTTTGATTTTTCGAAGCTTGATCACGGCATTTACAAAGTTGAAGTTAAAATAGACGGGGCATCGAACGAACAATTGCTGACTATCGGAAAAAGCGGAATTGAAGTTGGCAATCCGGTGAAAAAAACCGATCCGCTTTTTAGTTTCAGCGATGATATTCTAAAAATCTCGTATTTGAATTACAGCAGCAACAAGATGGAATTGTACATTTACGACAACAGAGATCTGGTGTGGAAAAAAGAAATGAACGAGGAGTTTGTTGTTCAGAAGGGATTCAATTTATCGAAACTCTACAGCGGTGATTACAGAATCGTTTTTGCTTCGGGAGATGAAATTTACGAATATGAATTGAAAAGGTAGATGTGTTGACTGGTGTTGTTACCGGAAAGCCTGCAGAGTTTAAAAACTTTGCAGGCTTTTATTTTGAAACAATTTTTTTGAGCAACCTTGTTTTTTCCTGAATATCGTCGGTTATACTGAAAACTGACACTGTTGCGCCCGAAATAGCATCGATACTTTTGCCAACTGTGAGTGGACGCGCGCCGTCGTATCCCTGAAATTGTTTCAGCCAACCTTTATTTGTCATTTCCTGCCCGTGGGTAGCATGATAATTATACACTTTTACAAGTTGAACTTTAGGTGCAGAGTCGAAAACAATCAGATAATCAAAATATTCGGATGTTTCCATATTCAAGGGCTGAGCGGAGTTTGAACAGCCACCCTGACGGCAGCTGTTCACCCTTCCAACATAAACATATTTATTAAGCTCAATTGTATTACCGGAGAGTGTAAGAAATTTACCCTGAATTGAGTTTGAAACAAGCAGTGATTCAGGGACAGCAATTTCTTTCCATTCGGGGTTGTCTGTTCCACTTACTTTCTGAAGTTCTTTCAGGAGCAGCTTGTCTTCAAAATCCAGACCTCTTGAGGGGAAAAATCCCATCACAAACAAAAAGACAGCAGTAATTACAGACAATTTTAACATAGCGATTTTCTTTATTAAAACATTATTCCCAAACCGGTACTGAATACTTTCGAATAGCTTACGGCTCCATCAGGTTTTACGAACTGAAGATCGGCTTTCAGTACAGCGCCCTGTGCCAGTTTAAATGTCAAACCGGTTGTTATTATTGAATTTTTGTATGTATTGTTCCTTGAAATATTCGATGGCACACTGGCATGTGTGTCGTACCCTTCAAGTCGCACAAAAGGAACCAGCTCGGTATTTACTTTATCTAAATGGCGGAATACATTGTACCCAGCTTCAAGGTAATAACCGGTCATCGAACTTCCCAAATCATTCAGCGGTCCACCTTTTTTGCCGGTAAATTTATTATACTGGTCGGCATTCGACAAGCCAACCTGATAAAATTGTCCACGCAACTGAAGCCCTTTCAGCGTGTACCGTGCATCAAGGCCAATCATCGAAATACCAACAACTGATGAGTCAGCCTTTGCCAAAGCTGCATCGTTGTCTTTTGCAATTCCGTTGTATAATTTGCTTTGGGTATCTCCAAAATATCCAGACAATCCAACATTCAGCCCCCTGATTCCATAGTACTCAATTTTTCCTGAAAAGTTTGGAGCACTGATGTAGGATGAAGCACCTTTCTGACGTCCGCTTCGCAAGCCGCTTTTTCCATTCAGTTTGGCGGTACCATCGAATCCATTAAATCCGTTCACCAGATAAGCCTGGTATTTTAACGAAGCAGGTTGAATGTTACCGGCAAGTCCAAAACCAATCTCGCGCCATGTGGTTGGTGCAATTTTGCTGTCTATGAGCGGGCGTTCAACACCATTAAAGGTATTTGGCTCGTGGTATTCGTTCACAATTCCCATTGGCACCAAAAGCAAACCTCCGCGAAAATTAATGGATTTATTGATTTTGTGCTGAAGAAATGCCTGCTCTACATATACTTCCGAAACATGTTCGAATTCGAGTTCGGTAACAAACTGGGTACGTTCGCTAAATTGGTAACCAAAAAGCATGACGACGCGGTGCACATCCAGCTCACCATTTTGACGTGTTTTGGAGTTGAAAGGTTGGTGATAATGCACCTCTCCATAGCCACCAATGGTGAGCTTGCTGTTTGATGACAAAAGCTGGTCGGCAGCATTCAGATAAACCGAGTTTGTTTTTTCCGATGTTTGTGCCTGCGAAAACAGGATAGTAAACACTAGTGCGGCAGTAAAATAAATTCGTTTCATATACTTTTTAAGTGAGTTTTTATACTGCCAAAAGTACATGCTCTGTAATTGGTGTAAAATCCCTAAAAGTAGGGATTTTTTACAAATCGAATTTCTTCAGCCATTCGGTTTGTTGCCCCGGAGTGAGAAAAGTCCAGGCTACAATGCGACTATGTTTTTGTCCGTGCGCCATTTCAATGGTCCTGACATCTTTTGCACCCGCTTTCTGAAGAGCTTTGTAAATTCCGTATAAGTTTTCTTTTTTCGAGACCAGACTTGAGAACCAAAGACAACGGTTGGGTAATTCGGAACTCTGTTTCACCATGCGGCGAATAAACTCGGCTTCGCCCCCATTGCACCATAACTCATTACTTTGTCCGCCAAAATTCAATTTAGCATTTGTTTCTTTTCCTGAACTTAAGTTTTCCGTTTTGCGCTGTGTCCCGCGTAAAGCATCTTCAGGAGAAGAATGAAACGGTGGATTACAGATTGTGAGTTCGAATTGTTCGCCAGCCTTTATTATTTTGCTGAAAATATTGGACGAAGAGCTTTGCAGCCGACACTCAACAGCCCCCCGAAGTGCCGGATTGGATGCAACAATTTGGTTCGCTGAACGAATTGCTACCGGATCGACATCTGAACCCATGAAATGCCAGCCATAAGATTGATGGCCGATGATCGGGTAAACACAGTTCGCTCCTACCCCAATATCGAGTACCGAAACTGACGACCCGACCGGAATTTGGCCGTTGTTGCACGAAGCAAGCAAATCGGCTACATGATGAATGTAATCAGCACGTCCGGGAATGGGCGGGCAAAGGTAATTCGCAGGAATATCCCAGACTGCAATATCGTAAAACTGTTTCAGAATGGCTTTATTGAGCGCTTTTACAGCTTCGGGATTGGCAAAATCGACCGACTCACTGTTGTATTTATTGAGCAGCACAAAAGGTGCAAGATCCGGGCTTACATTGGTAAGTTGTTTAAAATCGTACCTGAAGCGATGCGGATTTCGTGGGTGCAAACCTGATTTTTCGGTGGTAGGGATTGCCCTTTTAGTTGTCATCGAAGAATTTTAATATTATTGGAAGAATGATCAAAGGTATAAATGTTTGATATGTTGCATTCGTATTTCTCTATTTCATCACAATATATTCGGGTTTTAAAAACCATTGACCTATATTTGGTTCGGCTAACAAATAAAGAAATCAGACATGAAACGAATAGCACTGGCATTAATCGGACTGATGACAATTGGACTGATTAACTGTGGTAAGGATGATGAAGAACCTGGAATCGACATCAATAAAAGTGTAGTTATTAATGAATTAATGCCAAAAAATTCACGTTTTGGCTCCGACCAGAATGGCCAGTTCGACGATTGGATTGAATTGTATAACCTCTCTGCCCAGGATATCGACCTTTCGGGATTTTACCTGACCGACAGCAAAAAGGAACCGACCAAATGGAAATTTCCGGCAGGAACTACGATCGTAAAAAACGGTTACCTGATTATTTGGGCCGATGCAGATACATTACAGGCAGGACTTCACACCAACTACAAACTATCGGCTGATGGCGAGAATGTTGTATTTCTTTCGCCCAAAAAAGAAGTTATTGATCTGGTTGAATATCCACCAACACTCATCGAGCAGTCTTACGCACGTATTCCAAACGGAACAGGAAAGTTTGGCTGGTCAACTCCAACTTTCAATAAAGAAAATCAATAATAACAACAAAGCCTTTCGATTGAGGAAAGGCTTTGCTGCTGAAAACTCATTTCTAAAAGAGTTTCTGTATTTCATCAACAGGGCGGGCAAGAACTGCGTGTGTTCCTTTAATTACAAGCGGTCGCTGAATTAGTTTTGGATTTTCGGTCAGTACTTTTATCCATTCGTCTTCGGTCAACTCTTTTCCTTTAAACTCTAATTTGTATAATTCTTCGTTGGTGCGGATAATCTGTTCAACTTTTAAACCCGATTTATTCAGAAAATCCTTGATTTCCCTGGCGGAAATACCTTCTTTCATGTAGTTGATTACTTCAAATTCGTATCCTTTTTGTTCAAGATACAAAAGTCCTTCACGACTTTTCGAACAGCGTGGGTTGTGGTATATTTTCATCATATTCTGGTGTCTTTTTCTGATGTAATTGTGGTAATCTTCCTGTGCACGGTAGCGCGATCCGTTATTTTGATTGTTGTACCGGTTGGTTAGTTCGCTGTCCAGAATTCGCGCCTTAGTGTTGTCGCGCAGCTGAATCCGAAGCAATTCTTTCAGTTCTGCTTTTATTTCAGGCGAATTGATTGGGCAGGCAACTTCGATACGACGGTCGAGGTTTCGCGGCATCCAGTCGGCCGACGAAATGTAAATGCTCTCTTTTCCGCCATTCGCGAACAGGAAAACCCTTGTGTGCTCCAAAAATTTATCGACGATGCTGATGGCTTCAATGTTCTTGCTCAAAACAGGATCGTCGGTTTTAAGACCAAAAATTCCCCTGATGATAAGCTGAATTTTTACTCCCGCCTGACTTGCTTCATACAATTTATCAATCATTTTCTGATCAATCAGGCTGTTCATTTTCAGTATAATATAAGCTTTTTTACCTTTCCGGGCATTTGCAATTTCCTGATCAATTTTGTGGATAAAGAAATTACGCATCGAGAAAGGGCTGACAATGATCTGCTCGAAATTGAAATGGGTGTAGGTGTGTTTGAAAAACTCGAACATATTGGCCACATCCCTTGTAATCTGCGGATCGGCAGTCATCAAACCCTTGTCGGCATAAACGCGCGCAGTACCTTCATGAAAGTTGCCAGTTCCGATGTACGCGTAATTTCGAAGCCCGTTTTTCTCTTTTCGTTGAATCCATGCCAGTTTGCTATGTATTTTCAGGCCGGGAATTCCGTTAATTACATGCGCTCCTTCTTCCTGAAGTTTATTTGACCAGAAGATGTTGGCCTCCTCGTCGAACCGTGCCTGAAGCTCGATGACTACCGTTACTTTCTTCCCGTTACGAATAGCGTTGAGAAGGGCATTTACTACTTTGGAAGTTTCGGAAACCCGGTAAATGGTTATCCCTATTTCGCGAACTTTCGGGTCGATAGCTGCCTCGCGCAAAAGATCGATGAAATGCGAAAAACTCTGATACGGATAATGCAGCAGAATATCCTTTTTGCGAAGTTTTTTCAGGATACTTTGCCGTGGAACCAAATCCTTGTGCGGTATTGGTGGCAAGCTTTGATAATAATGATGAGGTTTCCCAATGTCAGGGAAATTCATAAAATCTTTGTGGTTGTGGTATCTTCCTCCGGCCACGGTTTTGTCGGCTCCGTCGAGTTTCATCTTTTTCATGATGAATTCGAGCAAATCAACAGGCATATCGCGGTCGTAAATCAGTCGCACGGGAATACCGACTTTGCGTTTTTTCAGACCAATTTCCATCTTTTCGATGAAACTTTTCGAAATATCATCGTCGATGTCCAGCTCTGCATCACGAGTCACTTTAATTGTATATGCCTCGAAATGGTTGTAATTGAAAATTGGAAAAACTTCATTCAGGCAAAAACGAATGATATCGTCAACCATAATTACATATTTCTTGTTCCCCTGTTCGGGCAAAACCAGAAATCTTGAAACCGAGCGACTTGGAACCCTGATTAGCGCATACGCAAATTTATCGGGCGAGCTTGTTTTTGACAATTTTACTGCCAGATAAACTGATTTATCGCGCAGATATGGAAATTTCATCGATTTACCGAGCATAATCGGCACGATGTTCGGCAGCACTTTCAGGTTAAAATACTTCCGGACAAAAACACCCTGTTCATGTGTCAGTTGTTTCTCATCTATCATGAAGATATTTTCGTTGGCCAGTTCCTGCCAGATATTCCGGTAAATTTCCTGGGCCTTTTGCTGATGGCTGATGACCGTTTCCTGTATTTTATCGTACAATTCGGCAGGCGAATAATTTCCCAGAAGGGTTTCTTCGTCTTTGCCAAATTCTAACATCCGACGAACGGCAGCCACACGTACCCTGAAAAATTCATCAAGGTTATTCGAGAAAATTCCAAGAAAGCGGATTCGCTCAAACAGTGGCACTGAGGGATCTTCAGCCTCCTGAAGTACCCGTTCGTTAAACGAAAGCCAGCTAATTTCGCGGTTGTTATATTTACCCGATGCACCCATTTTTTTGAGTATAATAAATTTTTGCCGGTAAGTTAATTCGATTTTTCTTTATCTCAATTAATTTCCAGCTTTTCCAATCCATTTTGGATGGCTTCCTGAAATATCGGCAAGTCAATAATTTCTTTCAAGGTTAATATCCGGTCTTTGGGTGCCTGTGTTTCATCCTGAAGAAAAAGCTCGAACCAGCCAACATTTTGCCATTGACCCATTTTGTAGCCAACTTTCGAGAATTCGGCACATTTTCGGTATCCAAACTGTTCGTGAAACGCCACGCTGGGTTCGTTGGGCATGGTAATAATGGCAAGTAAATCGGCAATTCCCTGGTAGCGAACCATTTCATTCAGGCTTGAGTAAAGGGCTTGAGCCACTTTTTTTCGATGAAAATCGGGATGAATGTACACCGAAACTTCCTTTGTCCAACGGTACGACGCACGGCTCCGATATCCTGAAGCGTATGCATAACCTGCAATCCGGCCATCTATTTCGCACACAAGGAAAGGTAATTCTGTCATAATCCCCTGAATACGTTCCCAGAATGATTCTTCTTCAGGAATTGTTTCTTCAAAAGTAACGGCTGTTTCCAGAATAAACGGAGCATAAATCTCCAATATTCCCTGAACATCGCGCTTTTCTGCAAGGCGTATGGAAGCATTCATATTGATTTAATATTTCAAGTTTTAAGTTTGTCATTGGTGGTCATTCAATTGTCATTGTTAGTCATTTAATTGTCATGAACAAATGACAACTGAATGACGTGAAACTACTGACAATCAATGACCATTGCGAATACCCAGTCGCTATCCTAATTCATTTCGTCGCTGAATTCCATCAGATATGCTTTGATGAACCCGTTGATTTCCCCATCCATTACTGCCTGAACGTTACCCGATTCGAAACCGGTTCGAACATCTTTCACCAGTTTGTAAGGCTGCATTGTATAGGATCGGATTTGAGAACCCCATTCAATTTTTTTCTTGGTCGAATTAATCAGCTGTTCAGCTTCGCGGCGTTTGCGCAGTTCGAGTTCGTACAATTGAGATTTTAGCAGACGAAGTGCATTGTCTTTATTCCCGAATTGCGAGCGGCTTTCGGTGTTTTCGATGATAATTCCTGTGGGAGCATGCCGAAGCCTCACGCCGGTTTCAACTTTATTTACGTTCTGCCCACCGGCACCACCCGATCGAAAGGTTTCCCAGGTAATATCGGCCGGATTTATTTCAACTTCGATGGTATCGTCAATCGAAGGCGAAACAAATACCGAGGCAAAAGTGGTCATTCGCTTACTTTGCGCATTAAAGGGAGACAGGCGCACAAGGCGGTGTACCCCATTTTCACTTTTCAGATAACCGTAAGCATAATCGCCTTCAAACTCGATGGTGCAACTTTTTACACCTACCTCGTCGCCGGCATGATACTCCACAGTTTTAACCGTGTAACCCTGTTTTTCGCCATAACGCATGTACATGCGCATCAGCATTTCGGCCCAGTCGTTACTTTCTGTTCCGCCGGCACCGGCATTTATGCGAAGAATTGCGCCCAGTTTGTCTTCCTCCTTCCGGAGCATATTTTTGGTTTCGAGCGCTTCAATTAAAGACAATGCTTCGTTGAAGTGCTGTTCAATATCCTCTTCAGTGGCTTCGCCGGCTTCAAAAAACTCGTACAAAACCAAAAGATCGTCCATGTTTTTGGCCACAGCACTATAACCATCCGTCCATATTTTTATTGACCTGATGACTTTCATCTGCGCTTCAGCATCTTTGGGGTTGTTCCAGAAAACCGGATCCTGTGTTTTCAGTTCCTCTTCCTGTAGTTGGATCAATTTCTGATCGTAGTCAAAGATGCCTCCTTAACGCATCCCGGCGATCAACAAGACCTTTTAATTGTTCTTTGAGAATCATTCTTTCGATTTATAGTTTACTGAAGCAAAAGTAGGAAATCAATCGGGATTATTATATGCGAAAAACTAATTGCCCCATGCAGCAGTCGTTTCGGAAACCGATGTTGATTGAATATTATAGCTGTTTCCCCCTTGTTCATATAAATAGGCAAACACCTTAACTGTATATGTTTTACCGCTTGTAGGTGTAAATCCATTCGCCCAACCTCCGCCATCGGCTCTCACCGAATATGTTTTGTTTGTAGGTAACAGTTCGGTGGTTCCAAAAACAAGGGTCTGCCCATCTAAAATATTGATGGCATAGCTACTCGCATTTTCAATTAATGTCCAGGCAATCTCGAGCGCATGAATGTTTGTGTTGTATGCACATTTCTCGATTATTGGGAGTGGTAAAACCTTGTCGGTAATAACATCCTGAAATAATTGTGTGCTGCCTTCGGAGAAAGTGGCGGTAAAGTCGTAGGTCGATGCAGCTGGCTTAGTAGTAGTATATTCGTTATCGGGCATCTCGTAGTAAAAATTTGTTTTGTAGCCCTGATTTGCTTTCAGTGTATATGTTTTAGCCTTATCGGCATGGCTTACAGCTTTAACACTTTCGAACGGACTTAACGAGTAGGCATAAATAGAAATGCCATATACAGTGCTGTTCCCAATCTGTTTCGATACGACCAGCACATCGCCTACACCGATGGGTTTATTGTCGGTATCCATACATGATGTGAGCAAAAAAACGGACAGTAGAACGGGTAAAATTTTAAAATGTTTCATGTTTTTATGTTTTCTGAAAAAATTGAGTTTAGAACTTTAGATGCGATTGAGAAACGAAAGGTTGTCTCATTGCAAAGATATTTATTTGCACAATAACTTAACTTGAAGAAGGACGGGTTTTATTGGCTATGGTTTTCGGATCGACTTCCACTATTCAGGTACAAGGGTTTTGAGCGTTGAAAGTATCTTTGAGATAGAGAGTTTCGCGCCACAAATCACTTCGTCGCTTGCACCGTAATACATAAAAATATCGTCGCCTTTCACATAATGGCCATTGGTAAATACCACATTCCCAAAGAATCCGGTTTGTTCGTATGTTTCAGTGGGTTCCATGATGGGTTCAACGCTGCGTGCAAGTACTTTGGACGGATCGTTGATGTCGAGTAACAATGCGCCGAGACAATATCTGTGGTTATTATTGGCTCCGTGATAAATTTCGAGCCAGCCTTTTTCGGTCCGAATAGGTGCGCCACCAGCTCCAACGCGCGCTGAATCCCAACTTCCGCGACGCACAGTAGCAATACATTTGTGTCGGCCCCAGTGAATCATATCGGGCGATTGGGCCAGCCAGATGTAGTTTCCACCCAGTTCAGGGCTGCTGGGACGGTGCAATGCGTAGTATTTTCCGTTTATCTTTTCTTCAAAAAGGGCGCAATCCTTGTTGTGAGGCGGGAAAATCATTCCTTCGCGGTCGAAAGTCTTCCAGTCTTTGGTGTGGATCAATCCAACGCCTACGCCAAATTCAGACACTTCAGTGAAGGTAAGGCTGAATCCGCCATCTATGGTGGCAACCCGGCAGTCTTCGATGCCAAAAGTTTCGAGTTCGCCCTTCCCAAAAATTGGCAAGTAACCATCGGGTTCCGAAAAATGAATTCCGTCTTCGCTGCAAACAAGCCGCAAGTGTGAGAGTGTGGTTAAGTAGTCTTTCTTCTTATAGTTGATAATCCGCGGATCGGACGCATCCAAATCGGGATCATTCATATCGAAACTGAGAACTTCAATTTTTCCTTTGCTATTATATACAGGGAAACTGATTTTGCCTTCAATCTGTTTGGGTCTTTCGGCAACGCGAAGCAGCAACCAGATTTTCCCTTCGAATAAAAATACGCCCGGGTTAAGCAGGCAGAGAATTTCCATTCCATCACTGGCGGGTTGCAGATCGGCCGGTCGAAGTAGCGGGTTTTGCAGGAATCGTGTTGCTATATCCATGTTCTGAAAATCAATCTGTAATTCAGTAAAATTAGCATAAAACGGCTAACAACGATAAGCAAAGATTCACAGGACATTTATTTCAAAACTCCATTTTGATTTCAGGATTAATGTTTTAACTTTGCGCCACAATTTTTAAATAACTGTTTATCATTTAAATTTAAGCAACATGCCAGCAAAAATCAGATTGCAGCGACATGGTCGCAAACGGTATGCTTACTATCACATTGTGATAGCTGATAGCAGGGCGCCACGGGATGGTAGAAACATTGAAAGGATTGGATCTTAT
>JAHEYU010000097.1 GCA_023251435.1 Bacteroidota bacterium | reverse complement strand
TTCCAAGCTGGTTACCTATCAAAAGCCCGATCAGTCCAAATCATCTGTAACACGAATCTTTACTCTATCTACCAGCGGTATGGGAATGGGTAATCTTAGCGGCCCGTTTCTGATCAATGGACAATCATTTGCGATGGAGCGAATTGACTTTTCAGCAAAACTGGGAGCTACAGAAATTTGGCAAATATCCAATCAGACAGCCATCGCTCACCCTTTTCATATTCATGGGCTTCAGTTTTTCATCACCGACATTGGAGGCACTGCGCCTGATCGTTCAAGACAGGGTCGTAAAGATGTCGTTTTGGTGCCTGCCATGCAATCTGTAAGGTTGATTATGAAATTCGATGATTTTTCAGATCCGGAAATACCATACATGTTTCATTGCCACATGTTATCGCACGAAGATGATGGTATGATGGGGCAATTCCTTGTAACAGGGCTTCCAACTGGACAGAAAACGCTGATTGATGATCCTATAATTCGGATTTATCCGAACCCAATGACTGATCATCTAACGATTGAAGCTTTTGATATTGACAGAAGTTCTGTAATAATTGAAATTAGAAACGATTTGGGACAGCTTTGCTTTAATCAAGAAATTTCAGGATTTCCCGTTACTCTTAATGCGAGTACTTTAAAAAGTGGAATCTACACTGTCAGGTTCATATTCAAAGACCGATTTTTTGTAAAAAAGATATTTCGGCTTTGAGAGACGGATTCCCTTTTCTTAGTTATGCAATAGAGGAGATGAAGCTTAAGGTTTGAACAACCCCAAGGGAAATTTTCAACAAAATGGAACTTGAACGTCAAATAACCTTGACGATCTTTACAGTCAATTAAATCTTAGAACACCACCTTCAGGAATAAAACAGGTGTAAAAGGTACGGAGCTGGAATAGACACGGAAATCGCCAAACTGTTTTGTTAACTGGAAATTTTTGAGGTTGGCGTACCTAAGGTTTTGGGTGTCGAATACATTAAGAACCGACAAACCAAGTTCTCCGGTAAATCGCCTGGGAGTGAATTTGTAGGTTACAGCTGCATCAACGCGGTTGTACGATACATTGCTCGCCTTAGCTTTAAATACTTCGCGCAAAATTTGCATTCCCGAACCATAAACATAGTCAGCAGAAAAATAGAATTTATGAATATTAAATAGTCCAGCTGCCTTAAATTCATGCAATTGGTGCTGCGGTGCCAGTGAATATGCAGGCAGGGCAACATTAGCCGGAGCAAATCGTTCGAGCGCCTTGCTTAGGGTGTATGAGGCCCATACCGAATGTTTCCCAAAATCTTTTTTGGCATAAAGGTCGATGCCATAGGTTTTGGCATCGCCAAAGTAAGAGAAATAACCGCCTGTAGGAATGCCCTTGACAACCCGTTGCTCAAATACACGTTCTGTGAGGTTTCTGGTTGGTTTGTAATAAGCCTGGACATTCAATGTTATATTGTTTTTGAAATAATTAAGTTCACCCACCCAATGCGTAGCGTTTAATACCGGGATATTTTCATTACCGGTAACCCACAAATAAGTATAGTTTTGATTCCGGTCAACATTGGCCAATTTATAAATGAATTGGTTGTAACGCCCCCATGAGGCATTGATTTTCAACTTTTCGGAAAGCTTATAAGAGGCGCTTATTCGGGGCTCAACGTAGACTTTATTCCGATCTAAAGACAGATTTGCTCGTATTCCGGCTTTCAGGATCAGGCGGTCGCCGATTGGTAAATTATCCTGAACATATACGAATACTCTTTTGGAGCTAAACTTATTCAAAGTATTAATTGAAATCGTATCCGTCAGATTGGTTTTAAGATCAATTTGCGCTTCATTATTATAATAGCCACCGCCGAATTCCAACTGATGTCCATTTAAAAGTGTAAGCAGATTCTCCATTCTGAAAGAATTCTCCAGCGCACTATTTTTCGTATTTACCTGATCATTATTGTATGTTGATTGCGTATTTGTATTTTTCGAATTTACATCATCTGACTGCGATTTTGAAAAATTGGAATTCGTAGCAACAAATTTTGAAACCAGATTATCTGACCATTTTTTACGGTAGAAAGCCGAAATGCCGAGCTGCCTGTTTTCCTCCTTGTCAAACAGACTGATGGTTAGCGGAGTTGGATTATTTTCCCCTTGATGCATTCCCATACTCATATTCATTTCGCGGGTCGTATTGGTACTGGCTTTCAGGCTAAAATTGTCACCTCCACCATACATGCTGACATATAACTGATCGCCATTGTCGAAATGATAACTGTACTTCAGGTTTAGGTCCCTGAACTGGTAATCGTTTGGATAAACATCCATATCAAAAGCAATATTTCGATGCTGTGTAGATGTTGAATGGTCGTTAGTTGATCTAAAGGTCGGAGTAAAGAGGTTGAAATCGCTGGAATTATATAAATTATAATAGGTTTGGCGATAAGCAAACAAAAGCGACGATTTTTTAAACAACGGTATCTCAACCATGCCGTTCAAGGTAGTAGGGTTAATGTTCAGGCTGAAAGTTGGTTTTTGAATGTTACCATTTTTGGCTGTAATATTTACAATTCCTCCAACACGGTTACCATATTTAGCCTCGAAACCTCCTTTTAAAATTTCGATATTTTTTACCAGGAAAGGATTTACCACACTAATATTGTCGTTGTAATTTTTTAGTCCGAAAAGGGTAAATTCATCAAACGTAACCAGACTTTGTCCTTCAGAACTTCCCCAAATCAACAGATCGCTTGATTGCTCACCGGCAGCCTGAATGCCCGGCATTAACCTGATCATATTGAAAACTGAGTTATCGCCTTGACCTGGCAGAAATCGGGCAATGTTAGGATTGATGGTAATTTTTCCGGCCTTTTCGCCCACGATGGTTGCTTTCTCAATCCTGTTATCATGAACAACCACTTCAGGAAGGGTTTGGGTAGCTGGGATAAGCTTGAATCGCTGATTGATACCAGCATAAAGCAGTGTATCGTAAATATAATACCCTAAATGCGAAATACGAACATGGAAAGTACTGTCAGCCGTTGCCGTATAATTAAAGTTTCCGGTAACATCGGCAATCATCGGATGGTTGTTAATCAGAATCTGCGAAAACGGGAGTGGTTCAAACGATCCGGCCTCCACAATCTGCCCTGCAATTTGGGTCTGATCTTTTTTCTGTTCTTCCTTCAGTTTCATTTTGTCAGGAATGATAACAAACACCTCGCCGGTTTTTCTGAAATGAAAAGGAAGGCCGTTTAACAGAAAATTTAAAGCTTCTTCTTTCGATGAAAAAGTTTTGGAAATTGTGACACGATATTGTGCCAATTGACTTTCGTTGTATGAGAAATGAAAATCGTACTGATCACGTAATTGCAAAAGTACCTGATTGAGCGGCTGATTGCTGACTTCAACCCGAATACTCCGGGTTTGAGCAAAGCCCGACACCAAAAGCAACACAATAAAAAAATATGATATTATTAGTTTCCTGATCATTCACCTTTTTGAATAATGAGATACTCACCAACCGATTTTCTGACATATTTTAAACCCAAAGCCGGGCAAACATATTCCAATATATCTTCAACATTTTGATCTTTGTTAAAGTTTCCGGTGTACAACGATTCATCGTTAATTTTAGTGTCAATCTTTACACCATACTGTCGTTCAATTTCGGTAAATACCGCATAAATAGGGCTGGCTGTAAATAAGAATATATTTTTCTTCCACGAAATTTCAGGAAAAGTTTCAATGTTTGTCAAAACGTTTATTTCGCCATTCAGGTTAATCTCCGCTTTGCTGTTTGGTTTAATAATGGCCTCGTATCCCAGTCGAGACCTGACATTTACTGTACCTGTAATGCAAGTCACTTTATAAATTTCTTCACGGGCAAATATATTGAAACTGGTACCCAAAACATGGGTGGTTCCTTTCTCCGAAACCACTGTAAATTTTTTTCCTTTTTGAACTTCGAAAAATGCTTCCCCTTCAAGCATTACCTTCCGGCTTATTTTCCACCAGTGTGGATTATAGCTTATTGAACTTTGTGCATTCAGATTAACTCTCGATTGATCGGGCAGCATGGCCTCCAGATGCTGTCCGGCTGGATTTTCAATCGTTGTGGTGTAAAAACGCAAAAAACTTCCGATTGAAAATAAAATAACGATGCTTGCAGCTACCATCCATTTGGCCAAACCAAAATTAATATTCAACAAACGACCTTTAGGTTGATCGGCCAATTGAACCTCAATACTTGCCCAAATTTCCGTTTCGCTCTTTTTCCATCGGAATTTTCCTCCGGAAAAGAAAGCTTTGCTTCGTTGGTCAACAGCATTCAGATCAATATGTTCGTCGTTTTGTTTCACTTTTATTTTTCAGTTTTGGTTCGGTCAAGCCGAAATCCCATTAAGAATAAAATTAAGCCCGATGTTTTGTCTTTCAACTGTATTTTTAAATGTTCAAGTGCCTGGCTCATCCTTTTTTCAATGGCTTTTACACTAAGTTCGAGCCGGTCAGCTATTTCTTTGTATTTCAATTCATCAATCCGGTTCATTAGAAATACTGTTCGTTGTTTTTCCGGCATCGATTCCAACGCTTTTTCATACGCCTTTTTCAATTCCTGAAAGTTTAACTCGTCTTCTGGTGTTGTGCTTTTATTGGCAGGCTGGAATGTGTTGAAGAAATTAAAAGCTACCTGATTTCGGCGATACTGATTGATAAACAAATCGCCTGCAATTTTCAAGAGCAATCCTTTTACCGTTTTTGGGTCGATCATTAATTGCTTTTCCCAGATTCGCAGAAAAGTATCCTGAGCAATATCAGTTGCCATTTCTTCATTTCCGGAGCGGTAAAGAATGTATCTTCTTATATCCTCAAAATAGGTCTTGAATAAGGTTTCGAACTCTTCTTTTTTCAACTTCTTTCATTTTTCATTGCCCCCAAAGATAGATGAAAATTGATTAACTTATATATCTATATACTTATAGAAATCTCAAAACCATGAGTGTCATCATCCCAACCATCATTACCCCTCCACCAAGATACATTCCAATATGTGATTTGTGGTTATTGGAGTGCATCATACTCATGCACCCCATTTTCATTGGTTCATGTGAATTTGCGACTGAGTTTTGAACAACTAGTTGCATGCCGCACTTTGGGCATTTGCCAGGCATGTTAGAAATCACGTCAGGATGCATGGGGCAGGTATAAACTTTTGAAATACCTTGAACTGCTCCCTGGTTGTTCTGATTTGTATCGTATGATTCCATTGTATTCGTTGCTTGTGCTTCTGTGGAATGAGCCAGATGGGAAACTCCCATACAACTTGTAAAGCCGAAAAGTATTGAAAAAATGATTACTAGAATATTGATTTTGCGTTTCATATTTTATTTTTATTAGCTGAATGTCAGATAGGGTTATAACCGCATTAAAAATTAGTTTACCCTTAATCGTTCTGGAATTTGTTCTTCGAATAATTTTAAAAGAGAGTTGCCATTTGCAACTCTCTTTTAATGAAATAAGTTTCTTTAATTTATTTTCAATGACCACCCATACCACCGTTTCCGTTCATGCCTCCAGTGCTGCCGTTTCCGCCCATACCACCGTTACCGTTCATGCCTCCAGTGCTACCGTGTCCGCCCATGCCACCGTTTCCGCCCATGTGCTGGCCATCAGTCATTGCTTTCGGCATTCCGTGATCTTTTAACACGATTTCAATAGTTGCACCATTGGTAGTAAGATTTGCTAAATTATCGCAAACACCTGTTCCGTAGTCTAGTGTAGCAATCATACTTCCATTCTTACTATATGCTACAGTTCCCTGTACCGGATTATTGCAATCTCCCAGGCGGATGAGAGGTACAGTAATTACTCGTGAGTAATTATCTCCGGTTGAACTTTTCACATTTACGGTTCCGGTTATCTGAATCATATCATCAGACCTGTCAAGTGGAGTTGTTAAACCTTTTAACCATTCCTTGACATCATTTCCGGCACGGTTGATTACAGTTCCGTCGGCTAATGTAAAGGTTACTTCACTCACCATCGTCGTTTTACGTGTTGTGGTATTATTTCCTGAAAATGTTTCGGTGCTGGTGCCAGCAATTCCGATTAAGTCAATTTTACAATCAATATAAGTGACCTTGCGGGTGCTTCCGTCTGTACCTTTAGGTCCTGAAATATCAATGACTACCTTACCACTGATCTTCATTCCATGCTGAGTTTCCGTACTTTTCCCATAATCAATGGTAATTTTCATCGGATATCCTGAAGCATTATCAATTGAGACGATTGGTGCCTGACCGTTCATGTAATGCATATTGCCCTGTCCTTCCATCAAATTACTGTTTTTCCCCTTTTCGCGCGACAATTGGCGTAGTATATGTTCGTATTCGCCATAAAAATAAGTTTCATAATTCGCTTCTTCCGATACGCTTTCAACAACTATATCATTGACTGCAATAGTGGCCGATTTTAATTGCGGTGCACTTAAATCAGTTGAAGGTTGAATTACATCATTCTTCTGACAGGAGAAAAATGCGAAAGCAAAAAATACGAGTAAAGCCTTAATTGTTGTTTTCATGATTTTGAAATTTATTAAAAATTAAAATTTTATTGTTTTAACCTTTATCCGTATTCCAGAGCTCTTACCCTACTTTTATAGTGTATTATCTTTTGAAAATTTACAGATAAGACATAGAATACTGGAGAATAGTATTTTAACAAACTTCATTTGATTCGCCTTTGATGTAATGCCCGGTAACAAAGACGGCTAACTGATTATAGCGCCCCGCCAGTGCGCCTCTCAAACTACTGTTGTTCATCAGCGCATCGATTCCGTGAATAAAAAATACTTAGAGGTTGCAGAAACCTTAGAAACATCATTACCTAATAATACATTTAACCTGAAGTTTCCGAAGTCTGTGTTCTTTTCAAATATATATAACCTTTTCTGTCTTATATCGACTTAGCGATCTTCTTCATAATGTGATGATTTTCGCCAAACTTGCAAAGAGCTTCACAATTCTGCCGTAAATCGGAAAACAAAATATAGTTGATTGGTACTTTGATGCTTTTTATCGAAGGTCTTGATAGTTGCATTCTTACATCCTTTTCCCTGCTATCCGGAATAATGATGTACAATACTTCATCGCCATCAGTAATAGAATAGGCAAGATCAGTCAACCGTAAAATGCCAGAATAAATGCTGGTGCTTTTCTCCACCTCAAATGCCCCGATGATATTGTTCGTTGATTTTTGAAACCAAAGTACATCAATCATCTTTATGGTTTTGACGGTATCCTTGTCTGCGTTCATCGTTGGAAAAGCTGAAAGGCAGTGAAACGAAAAGCTGGTGCCACTAAATGATCTTGATTGGTCGTTTTGTGCACATATTACATCATAACCCAACGCTGTTCCTATTTTTATCAGATGATATTGCATTTCGGTATGCAAACTTTCTTCTAATTTATCTTCCTGAATCTTGTTTTGCCGTTTTTCAATTAGCAATTCCAGTTTTTTCCGTTCCTGCTCCGAGAGGTATTCATCATTTCCAAGCAGCAATTTTTGTGTTCCTATTTCAAACATTAATCCCGAAATTGCTCCAAGGTCAAGAGATAATTCATTCTTATATTGCTTATTGACATCTATTAATACTTCTCTGATTTTTAGATACTCACTCCACGAACCTAATTTTTTCTTATCCTTGAATAAGAAATTAAACCCGTTTATTATGGCTGTATTGGAAGGCGGAATAATTGTTGGATGAAGAAAATAGAGTATGCTTGCAACAGCAGGACCAAGTCCTTTGATTTTCAGATCGTCTAAATGAATAATCTCTTTGACAATTTGTTCTTCATTTGTGGCTTTCAACACATTTTCCAGAAATTGACCAAAAGCAATTTTATTTTTCTCGTTTTCATAAATATCAGGAATTCTCAATTTCGGTTTCCAGTAGAATGGATGTGCGGCCCCTTCAAATACCTGTTTCTGTTCGGTAATACACGTTAACACAAATTCCAGAGAACTGCCCTTGAAGTCATTACCAAATTTTCTACTTTTGATATCGTCTATAATCTGTAAAATACCTCGCCTGATGGAGCGAAAAGCCTTTAATCTGTCCTCATTGTTTATAAACCACGTATTATAAACCGATTGATTATCAAATTTATACTGCTCGATTATATAAGAAAGGCTGGTTGTTTTATAGTTCTCCATATAAACGTTCGTTTTACTTTTTGAAGATCAGCAATGCTTTCATAATCGACCAGATTAAAGTCGGTGATTAATAGTCCGCAAAGTTCGTGTTCCAAAATTTTTAGTAACTCAAATTTTGAATTTACAACGCCTGAAATAATATACCGCTCGTCATTTCCCAGCAATGTTTTCAGCGTTTCAACAACCGGAAACTGCGAATCGGCGATTATTATTTTATGTGAATAATTGGTCATGTTTATCACGATAGCAAGCCAATATGATAATTGGGTAACACAAAGAAAATAAACATATTCGAATTTTGGATTTTCAGTTGCCCGGAAATCAAAAATAATCAAAATAGGTTCTCTAAATCGTCACGTTTTGTAATCTGATTTGATTATCCAATATATAATATTCAAATCATTGTAATGAAGTTTAAAATCAGCTGTATTAGCTGAATATTACTGGCCATCCGACAGAAAGGTTTTCTGCCTGAAATGCGCTGAAATTCCATAAAGGGAATTTCTTTCATCGGCTGCTGATGAAGAAGTCTATTCCGGAAGGGGAAATCCTTACTACAGTTGAGTTCGAAAAGTGGCAAAGCCACTTTTTTAGTCATTATTTTCCAAATCTCTTTAACATTATTATTACATTTGAAAAATCAATCCACTCAATGTTGAAAAACGAAAAACTGACACGCAAGGAAATCATTGACTACCGACTTAAACAGGCTGGTTGGAATGTTACCGACCGTTCTCAGGTAATTGAGGAATTTGATATTATTGTGGATAAAAATAAGGCGGAGGAAGCTTCAACTCCATACGCAGGCCACCAATTCAGCGACTATGTTTTATTGGGCAAAGACGGTAAACCACTTGCAGTAGTGGAAGCGAAGAAAACTTCGGTTGATGCTGCGATCGGACGTGAACAGGCCAAACAATACTGCCACCACATTCATAAATCCACCAACAATGGATTGCCTTTTTGCTTTTACACCAACGGACACGACATCTACTTTTGGGATTTAGACAACTACCCGCCGAAAAAGGTGTACGGTTTCCCTTCACGTGATGATTTGGAGCGATACGCCTACATTCGCAAAGCTCGAAAAGCACTGGCTGGTGAACTGATCAATACCAAAATTGCCGGACGTGATTATCAAATCCGTGCTATTCGTGCCGTGATGGAAGCCATTGAAAAACGTAAACGCATGTTTTTGCTGGTCATGGCTACCGGAACTGGCAAAACCAGAACCTGCATTGCATTGGTTGATGCCTTAATGAGGGCAGGCTGGGCCGAACGGGTTTTGTTTCTGGTTGACCGGATTGCGCTGCGTGATCAGGCACTGGAGGCATTCAAAGAACATTTACCAAACGAACCGCGCTGGCCCAAACAAGGAGAAAAGGAAATTGCATCGGATCGGCGGATTTACGTTTCTACGTATCCAACCATGCTTAATGTTATTCGTGATGAAGGAAATTCACTTTCACCTCATTTCTTCGATTTAATTGTGGTGGACGAAAGCCACCGAAGCATTTACAATACTTATCAGGAAGTCCTGACTTACTTCAACACCATAACTCTTGGATTAACCGCCACTCCAACCGATGTGATTGACCACAACACGTTTCAGTTGTTTGAAACCGAGGATGGAGTTCCAACCTTCGCCTATTCATATGACGAAGCGGTGAATCACCTCCCACCCTACTTGTGCAACTTCCAGGTCATGAAAATCAAGACCAAGTTTCAGGATGAAGGAATCAGCAAACGAACCATTGCACTGGAAGACCAGAAGAATTTAATTCTGGAAGGAAAAGAGATTGAGGAAATAAATTACGAAGGCACTGAACTGGAAAAGACAGTAATCAACCGGGGAACAAATGCCTTGATCGTTCGCGAATTTATGGAAGAATCGATCAAAGACAACAACGGTGTATTGCCCGGGAAAACCATCTTCTTTTGCATCACCAAAGCTCATGCACGGCGCATCGAAGAAATATTCGATTCGCTTTATCCTGAATACAAAGGAGAATTGGCCAAGGTGATTGTAAGTGAAGATCCGCGTGTTTATGGCAAAGGCGGGCTTTTAGATCAATTTAAGCACAACGATATGCCTCGTGTGGCTTTGAGTGTGGACATGCTCGATACGGGTATTGACATTCATGAAATCACCAATCTGGTATTTGCCAAGCCAGTTTATTCATACACCAAATTCTGGCAAATGATTGGCCGAGGCACACGCCTGCTCGAAAGTTCCAAAATAAATCCCTGGTGTACAAAAAAAGATGAATTCCTGATTCTGGATTGTTGGGACAATTTTGAATATTTCAAGCTTAATCCGAGAGGTAAAGAGCTAAAACCGCAGATTCCGCTACCGGTCAGGCTGTTTGGTTTGAGGCTTGAAAAAATAGAAAAGGCAATTGAATTAAACCTTACTGAAACAGCCGAAAAGGAAACTCAAAAACTGAAAGCGCAGCTTTCCACTTTACCTCCAAACTCGATTGTGATTATGGAAGCCCGGAATGAATTGCAAAGGTTGGAGGATGAGAATTTTTGGATCAATTTGACCAGCGATAAATTGGAATTCATGAAAACAGTAGTAAAACCATTGTTCCGGACGGTTGCCGATACCGACTTTAAGGCCATGCGATTTGAAAAAGATATTGTTGAAGTTTCGCTGGAACGACTCAAAGGAGACGATGCTCCCTATTCGAAACCGTTTTCACCGAACGATGTGATTTTCACGAAATACGAAACCCTGAAATTAAGCATCATTGAGGAGATCGGGGAACTTCCGCTAAGTGTGAATGTGGTTGCCAAACAGGAACACCTGATCCGTCAGGCACAAACCAATCATTACTGGGCGACCATTTCAGAAGAAAAATTCGATGAGTTAATTGAAAAGCTGGCTCCGCTGATGAAATATCGCGAATCTGTTATTCCACTTGGACCCGAAAAATTCAATCTAAAAGACCTAATCAGCAAAAAGGAATATGTGGAGTTTGGTCCGCAGCACGAAGCGTTGAGCATTGCCAAATACCGCGAATTGTTGGAGCAGAAAATCAATGAGCTGGTATTGGCCAATTCGATTTTGCAAAAGCTGAAAGAAGGTCAGGAAATCAGCGAAGCCGAAGCCGAACAGTTGTCGGAAGAATTGCACGACGAACATCCACACATTACCATCGACCTGCTACGCAGGGTGTATAATCACCGGAAGGCGGTTTTTGTACAATTCATCAAACACATTTTGGGCATTGAGATTCTGCAGTCGTTTCCTGAAACCGTTTCGAAAGGCTTCGATGAATTTATTGCCGCACATTCCTACCTTTCGAGCCGTCAATTGCAGTTTTTAGACTTACTTCGCACCTTCATCATCGAAAAGGGTGAGTTGACGCGGAAAAACCTGATCGAATCGCCTTTTACCTTGCTTCATCCGGAAGGCATCCGGGGCATTTTCAACCCGAATGAGATTGATGAAATATTAAAATTGACCGAAAAATTAATTGCAGCTTAGCATGTTACAAAACAACTCCAGCATAAAATCGCTCATCGACAAACTTTGGAATAACTTCTGGAGTGGCGGAATCAGCAATCCGCTTACTGCCATTGAGCAGATCACTTATTTAATTTTCATGAAACGGCTCGACGATCTGGAAGCCAAGCGTGAACGCGATGCCGAATTTACCGGCGAGAAATACGATTCGCGTTTCAGCGGAAAGTATAAAGTGCCGGGCAGCAGCGACGAAATTGATAAAAGCGATTTACGGTGGAGCAATTTCAAACGCCGCCCTGCCGACGAAATGTTGCTGCATGTGCAAACCAAAGTTTTCCCGTTTCTGAAAGAATTTCAATCGGAAAGTAATTCTCCTGCCACGCTGAATGCCGCCGAGGGGCTTTTTACTAAACACATGGCCAATGCCGTGTTTATTATGCCAAAAGCTTCGTTGCTGGTCGAAGCCATAAACATTATTGAGCAACTTTTTACCGAAATTGAAAAAGATGCCAGCGAAGGCGGACAGGCTTTTCAGGATATACAAGGCGATGTGTACGAATTACTGTTGAGCGAAATTGCCAGTGCCGGTAAAAACGGACAATTCCGCACGCCGCGCCACATCATTAAACTGATGTCGGAACTGGTTGCGCCGCAATTGGGGCAGCGCATGGCCGATCCAAGCAGCGGAACCGGCGGTTTTATCCTGGGCTATTACCAGTATATTCTGACCGATTTGGTTCGCAAAGCCGATCCAGCGAAATTGGTGGTTGACGAGGATGGTTTTGAACGGGCCACCATGAGCGCATTTTTGACTGAAGAGGTGAAACAAATACTGGAGAAAAGCATGTTTGGTTTCGACATCGATACCACCATGGTACGCCTCGGGCTGATGAACCTGATGATGCACGGCATTGACGAACCACGGATTGATTATAAAGACACGCTGAGCAAGAGTTTCAATGAGGATGCGCAGTATGATATCATCATGGCCAACCCGCCATTTACGGGCAATATCGACAAAGGCGACATCAATGCCAGTTTAAAATTGCCGACTACCAAAACCGAATTGCTTTTTGTGGAACGCATTTTTACCATGCTGAAAATGGGTGGTACTTCTGCCGTAATTGTGCCACAAGGCGTTTTGTTTGGAAGCGGCAATGCCTTTGTAACGCTCCGGAAAATACTGATTGAAAAAGCAGAACTGAAAGCGGTTATTGCCATGCCCAGCGGCGTATTTAAACCCTATGCCGGGGTAAGCACTGCCATCCTGATTTTTACCAAAGGAGGCGAAACAAATAATGTTTGGTTTTACGATATGCAGGCCGACGGCTACACACTTGACGATAAACGAAATAAGATTGAAGCCAGCGATTTGCCCGACATTGTCGTGCAATTCAAAGCACGAAACAATCAAAAAAAAAATGATAGAGAAGCCAAATACTTCTTTGTTCCCAAAGCCGAAATCATTGAAAACGATTACGATTTAAGTATCAGCAAATACAAGGAAGAAGTTTACGAAGAAGTGGTTTATGAATCTTCAAAAGTGATTTTCAATAAATTAAAGAATTTAGAAGGAAATATCTCAAATGGAATAAAAGATTTAGAAGGATTATTAGATGAATAGACTTGATAAATATATAAAACAGATAAGAGGAATTTCTTATAATCCGAAAGATATTTCAGAAGTTCAATTAGAAGATTATTTGCCAATTTTAAAAGCAAACAACATTCAAGAAAATGGATTGGAAACATCTAAACTTATATACATTCATAAAAGCAAAATAAAAGAGGAACAACTTATAAAAAAAGGTGATTTGCTTTTAGCTGCTTCAAGTGGAAGTAAAGATATTGTCGGCAAGAATGTCTTTTTTGAAAATGACTTTAATGGCTCTTTTGGTGCATTTTGTAAAGTTGTTAGACCTAATCAGAATATTTATCCCAGATTTCTTAGCGTTTTCTTCAAAACCCCACTATATAAAAGGCACATACGAAGTCTGATTCAAGGTGTTAATATCAATAATCTGAGAAACGAAGATATTGACAGTTTAAAAATACCTGAGTTCTCTCAGCAAGAACAGCTTCACATTGCCAACCTTTTATGCAAAGCCGAAAATCTGATAACCCAGCGCAAACAAAGCATTGCCTTGCTTGATGAGTTTTTGAAAAGCACGTTTTTGGAAATGTTTGGAGATCCGGTTAGGAATGAGAAAGGTTGGAAATTAAAGCTACTTTCTGATTGCGGAAAATCTCGTTTAGGCAAAATGCTTGACGCAAAGCAAATAATTGGGAACAACTTAAAACCTTATCTTAGAAACTCTAATGTACAATGGTTTTCCTTCAAGCTGGACGATTTATTAGAAATGGATTTCGATGAAAAAGACAAGTTAGAGTTCAGTTTGAAATATGGTGATATTTTGATGTGTGAAGGTGGTGAAATTGGTAGATGTGCAATCTGGAAAAACCAATTGCAAGATTGCTACTTTCAAAAAGCAATTCATCGAATTAGACTCAATGAAGAATTCGTATTACCCGCATACTTTGTATACATGTTTAGGCTTTATACTTCTAACGGAGGTTTAAAAATATATATGGGGGCAGCAACCATTTCACATCTAACAGGTGAAAATCTAAAGAAACTGAAATTGCCAATTCCACCAATCGAACTTCAAACCCAATTCGCCCAAATCGTAGGAAAAACCGAAGCACTCAAAGTGCAATACCAAAACAGTTTGCAGGAGTTGGAGAATTTATACGGCAGTTTAAGCCAGCGTGCGTTTCGGGGAGAGTTAACCCTAAAACATGCAGAAGAACAGGTTTTAATGGCAGCAGAACCGGAAGGAAAATATCAGGCGAACAGTAGCAAATAATTTTATGAACCGACAATGGAAGTAAAATTCTTCGACATACAAAGCTGGAACGAGCAACAATGGTTCAATACCGGTGGAACCCGGGATAAAAAGTATGTACAAAGCCCCGAAGGAGAATTCTATTACTTCAAAACCTCGATGCTTAAACCAGGCAAAGACTATAAATATGAATTTTGGAGCGAGGTAATAGCCTCGCAAATAGGACTTTTGTATGGGTTTGACATGTTGCCTTACAATGTCGCCTTCGATGGAGTTAAGGTGGGATGCATCAGTAAATCAATGTTTATACCTGGGCAGGAAGAACTTATTGAAGGGGGAAAATTTCTACAGGGATTTGATAATACCTTTGATCCATCAGACCGTCAACTTCGTAAAATGTACTCTTTTCAACTGATAGAAAGCACCTTGAAATTCTTTGAATACGATAAAACGATCAAGGATATTATCGAGATTCTGGTTTTTGATGCGTTGATCGGAAATAGTGACCGACATCAAGAGAATTGGGCATTCATAACAAAACTATCTCTAGTTGGTCACGGTATTAAAAACATTGAAGATTTCGTAAAAAACAAGAAAATGGATTCCTATCCTTTGCTTTTCAGAAACCTTATTAAGAAAGTACTGTTGAATAAGGATGAATCTGACTTAAATGAGACTGGCAAGCAAATGAAGTTGCATTTCAATAAAAATGCACGATTTTCGCCAATCTATGATAGTGGCAGTAGTTTAGGTCGCGAATTGGTAGAGCATAAAGTGGAATCGATGCTTAAAAACACACAGGAATTAGAGGCTTATATTAACAGAGGGGAATCTGAAATACATTGGGAAAAAGAAAAACCAAAGTTTTTCAGAATGATAGAATACATTAAACAAAGCCAATATGCCCCTGAGTTACTATCAATTTTGAACCGACTAAAAGCAAAACACGATAAAGAGAAAATTGAAACTATCATAAATACGATTGATGATTGTGTACCACCTGAATTACAATTCTGTAAAATTCCACCAAACAGAAAGGAATTATTAGTAATATTGGTAGCTTTGCGGTTCGAAAAATTAATGCATTACTTAGCTTGAAATCAATAGGAAACATATATCTCTGCTGGAGAAAAGGCCAATCACACCGTAGGCATTTAGTTGGAATTATCCGACGAAATGCTACTGAAGGCGTGCGCTTTTCCTATATCAAAAAGAATATTCAAGCTGCCATTCAGGATGGATTTTCGCCTTATACCGAATTTTCTGATGTTGCAAAAACCTATACCGATAATGTATTAGATATTTTTGGTCAAAGATTAATGAAATCTGAACGTGCTGACATTCAGTCGTTTTACGACTTCTGGGAAATTAAACCAGAATTTAAGACTGATAAATATTATTTGTTGGCGCATACTCAAGGCATGGTAACCACCGATAACTTTGAGTTTTTAGCTGATTACAAAGTCAGAAAAGATCTATCATTTGTTACCGACCTAGCCAGTGTTCGGTCTCGTAAAATTATGCCCGGAACAATAAAAGTTGGTGATTTCCTGACATTTAAAACAGAGCCCGAAAATGAGTTTGATAAATATGCAGTGAAGGTTTTTAAAGATGGCATTCAGGTGGGCTATATTAAAAAAATTCACTCCCGTGTTTTTTTTCCTGGTAGTGCCAAAAACTTGAAGATAAAAGTAAAGGCTTTGGATCAAAACGGTATTATCAGCAGGATCTTTGTTAAGATAAGTTTTTAGCACTTTACTCTTTTTACTTTAGCTCTGCGCTATTCACTAATAAATATCCAATTAAAAGTCCAATAGTCAATTATCTATTTGATTTTTAAACAATACAAAGTAGGTACTACTCTCACTCAATTTTATCGCAAATCTATTGATCGCATCCCGGAAAAGTCAAGGGTATACAAGCTCACTTCGATCGGTAACTGAACCGGTCGGTGAGCGCGAAGCAGACGAACCGAGGCGTGTCGAAGTCCGCCCTTGACTAGAATCCTGTCTGCTCAATGTGCAATTGGCTCAAAATTAATTGGAGAGCCAGCCATAAAAAACCCTCAGGGCAGAGGTGACATAAAATGCAAAATAA
>JAHEYU010000096.1 GCA_023251435.1 Bacteroidota bacterium | reverse complement strand
CCAAGGGCACCCATTGCTATTCCAATATCGGCACGGGCAATTACCGGAGCATCGTTTATTCCATCGCCAACAAAAGCGACTTTGCCCCCTTTGCTTTCCAGCATTAATGTTTCGATATGCTTTACCTTATCTTCGGGCAACAGTTCATAAAAGTATTTGTCGATGTTTAGTTTTTTGGCAAAGGCTGCTGCGGCAAATTGGTTATCGCCGGTAAGCATTACTGTTTGAATATTCTTTGCTTTTAGTTTTTCGATTGCTTCAATGGCATCATCTTTCAGGGTGTCCGAAATAATTATGTACCCCGCATAAACCGTATCAATAGCAACATGCACAACAGTTCCTTCCACGTTACAAACCGGGTGGACAATGCTTTCCTTATGCAGCAACTTATCATTACCGGCAAGCACAGTTTTCCCGTCAATTACAGCTTTAATGCCATGTCCTGAAATTTCATCAACCTGCTTAATTCTTTTACTTTCTATGTCTTTCCCAAAGGCATCTGAAATTGATTTAGCAACCGGATGGTTTGAATTGGTTTCGGCATACGCGGCATATTCCAGTATTTCTTCTTTAGTAAAACCATTGGAGGTAACTACCTCCGAAACTTTAAACTCACCCTTAGTGAGTGTGCCTGTTTTATCAAATACCACGGTTTTTACCTGTGTTAAAGCATCCAGAAAGTTGGAACCTTTCACCAGAATTCCTTTTCTCGAAGCGCTGCCGATACCACCGAAATATCCTAACGGGATGCTTATAACCAATGCACAGGGGCAGGAAATAACCAACACCACCAATGCACGGTAAATCCATTCGCCGAATGTTTGGCCGCTAAATAAAAGAGGTGGCAAAATAGCCAATAACAAAGCGCCGATAACCACTATTGGCGTATAGTATTTGGCAAAAGTGGTGATGAACTTTTCGGTTTCTGCTTTTTTTGATGAGGCGTTTTCAACCAGTTCCAGAATTTTCGACACAGACGATTCACTGAATATTTTGGTAACCTTGATTGTTAGCACTCCGGTTTGGTTGATAGTACCGGACAAAGCCATATCTTTTTCTTTCACTTTTCGTGGAACGCTTTCACCTGTTAAGGCTGAAGTATCGACAAATGAACTACCATCAATAACTTCGCCATCGAGGGGGATTTTTTCTCCAGCCTTTACGATAATTGTATCGCCAACCTTGATGCTTTCGGGCGAAACCTTGGCCGTTTCTCCATCGGTCAATAAATTGGCATATTCCGGCTTTATTTCGAGCAATGCTTTGATTGATTTTCGGGAACGGTTTACTGCAATATCCTGAAACAATTCGCCCACCACATAAAACAGCATTACAGCCATAGCTTCGGGCATTTGATCAATTGCGAAAGCTCCAAGTGTAGCAATAGTCATTAAGAACTGTTCGTCAAAAAACTGACCCCTGATGATATTTTTTACAGCCGATGAAATAACATTCCAACCTACAATCAGATAGCCAGTGCCAAATACCAGATACTCGCCAATGTGAAAAGGTGTATCATGAATTTCTTTTTGAAACATCATTCCGGCAACTAAAAGCAGAATGCCTGAAACTGCTTTAATAATTGTCCATTTGTTTTCGGCAAGTTCGCTTGTTGAAACGATTGCTTTTTCTACATCAGCATCTTCAATCTCAACTTCCGGCTCAATTTCCTTTATTTTAATTTTTACCTTTTCGATGTTATCGGTATCAATCGTCATGGTTGAATTAGCAAAATTCACGGTCACAAATTTTACTTCACCCAGCTTTGTCAGGTTGTCTTCAATTTTTGAAGCACACGAAGCGCAATCCAGATTTTTTAGCGTATATTTTTTCATTAGAAAATATTTTACTTAGTGAACGGTCACTATGTTAATGTTTTATATAACAATAGAATAGAAAGCGCAATTGTGTTTGGTACTTTTTAGTTTAAGGGGCTGCAATCTGGATATATCCAAATTGCAACCCCAAAAATGATTAACCGCAACTCATTTCACCAGCGTTCTTTTTTGCTGAAAGCAGGTCATAAGCCCCTTTGACCACGATTCTTGTATTTTCCTTATCGAAGTTTACAGGAAGCATGATTTCTGTGTACCCATCGTTGGTGTCGCCTTTGGTAATTTCAATAAATCGATATTCTGTAAATGGTTTTCCAGCTTCCTCCTTCTCTTTTTCGAATGAAAAAATGTAATACTTGTTGTCGAATGAAACCACCGCATCGGAAGGCACAGCGGTGACCTGTTTGTCGGTTTTCTCGATGTGCGCCAACACATACATGCCCGGCATTACATTAGGGCAAGGTTGCTGAATGGTTGCATATACCTTGTAGGTTTTGTCGGCGTTAATTGACTTGCCTACCTGATAAATTACTGCCTTGTGTTCGTGGTTTTCGTTATTGATTGAAAAATGAACCTCCTGACCAACTGTTATGCGGTTTGCGTCTTTTTCGAAAAGTGAAAGTTCGAGCAACATTTTGTCTGTGTTCACAATTTCGAATAGGACATCGGATGGAGAAACATATCTGCCAATACTTATATTGGCTGTTTTTACAGACCCACTGATTGGCGAAATAATGGAAATTGAGGCCGAAATTTTGTCTTCGGTAAATGTTGCCGGATTAATTCCAATCACCATGAGTTTCTGTTCAATCCCTTTTAATTGCGCTTTAAGGTTCTTGTATTCCGAAGTATTTTGTTGCATACTTTTTTGTGAATACACATCTTCTTTGTAGAGTTCCTGATGGCGGTTGTATTCCGCTTCGGCAAATTCAAATTTATTTTTGATTTCGAAATAGTTTTGCTGAAGATCGACAAATTCGGTATTCTCGACAATGGCGAGTGTTTGACCCTTGCGAACAACGCTACCGGGCAGTAGATTTGATGATTTTACAAACCCTCCCAATGGTACACTAACCGATGCGGTATTTTGGGGTACGGTAGAAACCAAACCGTTTGCTTTGATTGCCCCGCTCACCTGACGCAACCCAACTGTACCCATTTGAATTCCGGCATAGGCAATTTGTTCGGCATTAAGTTCCACAATGTCTTCGGGCAGTTCTTCATGTTCGCCTTCCTCTTCGCCTTCAACATGAGCATGTTCTTTTTCACCCTCTTTTTCACCTGCTTCTGCATGGGTTTCGGCAGCATGTCCGTGTTCGTCGGTTTTTTTCCCTTTGCAGCCCGTAAATGCAGCCACACTAATCATTAATAAAAGAAAGATGCTATATTTTAATGTTTTCATTTTCGTATGAATTAAAATGTTTTACCTGTGATAAAATCAATTGATATGATAGTTTGGTTGTAGCCGTTCAGCGCATCAATATAGTTTTGCTTAATGGTTAACGCCCTGTTCAGTGTTAGGATATAATCGAGATAATCCAAAGCCCCGGCTTTGTAGCTACGGGTAGCCTGATCGATAATCAAATCAGCTTCGGGGATGGCTTGTTTCTCGTAATAGCCAATACTGTTGTTGAACTTGCTATATTCTTCGAGTAGCGAATGGTAGGTTCCATTGAGCGATTTCCTGTAATATTCAGCATTTGTGCCAGCAACCTGTTCTTTTATTTTTGCCGCTTTTATTTTTGCCGAATGGGGAGCAAACCACAGCGGAATTGCAATACCTGCCTGAACCCCGTTAAACCTGTCGCCGGTGCCAAAAGTGCGAGGCAAACCGTCAACTTCCTGAGTCCCCTGTATGGTTTGGCTGAAATATCCCACTGATAAATCGGGCATCAGGCGGCTACGTGCAAGGTTCTTTTCAATTCTCGATACTTCGGATTGTTGCTTCATAAACCCTAACGATGGATTGGCATCAGTGACCATATTTTCCGCAGAAGATATTGACCCCGAACGACGAAGAACCGTATCGGCAGGGCTTAATTCCGCATCGGTATTTAAGAGTGTTTGCAGTTTATTCCTGAAAATACTCAAATCCGCAGTTGTTTGCTGCAACAGGTTTTTTATTTCCATGCTCTGCGAACGGGCGGTAATCATTTCGAGACGATTTGTTTCCCCTGTTTTTGCCCTTAACTCGGCAGCCCTCAGAAAACCGGAAAAAAGACTGTCCTGATACATCAACAATTTTTGCTTTGAATAAAGATAAGCCAATTGCCAGTACACTTGTTTTACCTGCGTTGCTATTTCGAGTTGCGAAGCTTTGAGTTGCCATTCGCTGCTTTTCACATTGGCATCGGCAAGCTTGCTTTGGTTGATATAAACCGTAGGAAAAGCAAGTGATTGCGAAATGGCGACACTGTTATCTTTTGAATAGGAATTAAACTGTCCGTACTCTCCGTCAACGTTGGTTTTTGGAATATCCCACGAAGCCCCTTTTAACGCCTTTTGAGCATCGACCGAGTAGGCAGAAGAACGTACCATCAAGTTGCTGTCTAATGCCATTTGAAGAGCTTGTTGCAAAGTGACAGTTTTTGCAGATTGCGCATTTACAGTGTTGAATGTAGAAATACAAAAAAATAACAACAGTATTGCAATTCCTGCGTTTAGATTTCTCTTTCCCGAAGAATTTCTGGAATTACGTTTGGAAAACAGGATATACAACACGGGTAATACAACCAGCGTTAATAGGGTTGATGTAATGAGGCCACCAATCACAACGGTTGCCAACGGTTTTTGAACTTCTGCCCCTGCTGAAGAAGATAAAGCCATAGGTAGAAAGCCAAGCGAAGCCACTGCCGCTGTCATTACCACCGGGCGCAAACGGGTGTGTAACCCTTTTAGTACCCTTTCGGTAATATCAGCAATTCCCTCTTTCTCCAGCCTGTTAAATTCTGCAATGAGCACAATGCCGTTCAACACAGCTACACCAAACAGGGCAATGAAACCGACACCTGCCGAAATGGAGAAATTCATGTCGCGCATCCATAATGCAACCACCCCGCCAATGGCAGCCATAGGTACAGCGGTAAAAATGAGTAGGGTTTGTTTTAACGAATGAAACGTGAAAAACAGCAACACAAAAATAAGCAGTAAAGCTACCGGAACAGCAATGGCCAGACGGTCACGGGCAGCAATAAGGTTTTCGAACTGACCGCCGAAAGTGGTATAATATCCCACTGGTAAATCGAGGTTTGTATTGATGTTTGATTGCGCTTCACGCACAACACTTTCAACATCTCGGCCACGCACGTTGAAGCCAATGGTAAGCCTGCGTTTTGTGTTTTCTCTTGAAACCTGTGCTGGTCCGGTTTTTATTTCAATGCTGGCAACCTGTTCAAGAGGGATCAAACGACCATCGGGCAAGGCAACCGAAAGGTTCCTTACATCAGAAATGTCCTGACGGTATTCTTTATCGAGTCGTACAACGAGGTCGAAACGTTTTTCTTCATCGAATACAACACCAGCTGAACTACCTGCAAAAGCTGCTCTTAGTACACTGTTAACCTCGGCAACAGATAAACCATATTGCGCCAAACGCTGTCGGTTATATTCCACCTGAATTTGAGCAAGCCCGGTTACCTTCTCAACGCTAATATCTTCAATTCCAACGGTATTTTGAATCAATTTTTCGATTTCAGTAGCTTTTAAGGCAAGGGTGTCGAGGTTGTCTCCGAATAATTTTATAGCTACGTCTTGCCGTGACCCGGTCATTAATTCATTAAAACGAAGTTGAATAGGTTGTGAGAATTCGAATTTTACACCAGCAAGAACACCCAGTTTCTCTTCCATCTTCTCTACCAGCTCTTCGCGGGTTTCTGCTGAAGTCCACTCATCTTTATCTTTAAGTGTAATAATATAATCGCCCGTTTCCATTGGGGTAGGGTCGGTAGGTATTTCGCCCGGACCAATTTTACATACCAGATGCTTTACCTCGGGAAAATTGTCGCGCAATATTTTATTCGCTTTTTGTACAACTTCAACGGTGTTTGCGGGTGACCCGCCCTGAAGGGTAATGACCAACCCGGCAAGGTCGCCCTCTTCGAGTTGTGGGATAAATTCGCCCCCCAAACGATTAAATAAAAAGATACTGCCCACTAACATCGTTACGGAAATAAGTACCACCGATATTTTATGGCGCAATGCAAGTTTTATCATTGGGTTGAATGCCTTTTGAAGTACATCCATTATCCGGTCAGAAATATTTCGCTTGTGTTCTGTTTCTTTACTGAGGAACAAAGCTGAAATCATAGGAACCCATGTAAGGGATAGAATGAAAGCCCCTAAAATGGCAAACCCTACTACCTGCCCCATTGGACGGAACATTTTACCTTCGATACCCACCAAAGCCAGTATCGGAAGGTAAACAATGAGTATAATGATTTCGCCAAATGCTGCGGCTGTCCTAATTTTGCTCGATGCCTGAAATACTTCATCGTCCATCTGTTTTTGAGTAAACCGGATAATTCCCTGATGGTGGTGTTTGCTCAACGATATTCGATGAACTATGCTTTCAACAATAATTACAGCACCATCTACAATTAATCCAAAGTCGATAGCACCAAGGCTCATCAGGTTTCCTGACACACCAAAAAGTCGCATCATCGATATTGCAAAAAGCATAGCCAAAGGGATAACGGAAGCCACAATAAGCCCTGCCCTAAGATTACCTAACAAAAGAACCAGAATAAAAATAACTATCAATGCTCCTTCAACAAGGTTGCGTGAAACTGTACCAATAGCACGGTCAACCAAATGGGTACGGTCGAGGTAAGGGGTAATTTCGATGCCTTCGGGCAATGATTTTTGAATGGATTCAATTTTTGTTTTTACATCCTTGATTACTTCGTTGGCATTTGCCCCTTTGAGCATCATTACCACACCACCAACGGCCTCTTTATTGTCAGACACTAATGCCCCGTAACGGGTTGCACTCCCGAATTGAACTGTTGCCACATCGCGAACAAGCACAGGAATGCCATTTATACTTTTTACAACAATGTTCTCAATATCTTCAAGTGTCTTAACCAGTCCAATGCCACGGATAAAATAAGCTTCGGGCTTTTTGTCGATATAAGCACTACCTGTGTTCTCGTTGTTGTTTTCGAGCGCTCCGAAAATATCGGTGAGCGAAAGCCCCATTGCACGGAGTCTTTCAGGGTTTACTGCTATCTCGTATTGTTTTACGAAACCTCCATAGCTGTTTACATCGGCTACACCGGGAGTTCCAAGCATTTGGCGGCGTACAATCCAGTCCTGATGTGTTCGCAAATCCATTGGTGTGTATTTATCCTCGAACCCTTTTTGTACTTCAAGAGTATATTGAAATATTTCACCTAAACCAGTCGAAATCGGAGCCATTTCAATTTTAGCCAAACCAGCAGGAATAGCCTCTTCTGCCTCACGAAGCCGTTCGCCAATTTGCTGCCGTGCCCAGTAAATATCTACATTGTCTTTAAAAACTACGGTAACCACCGACAAACCCAAACGTGATATTGAACGAAGCTCTAACACATCGGGAATGTTTGCAACAGCCACTTCTACAGGGGCAGTAATGAAGCTTTCCACTTCCTGTACTGCCAGTGACGGCGCACGCGAAATAACCTGCACCTGATTATTGGTAATATCGGGAACTGCATCAATGGGCAGATGAACAAGCGAATATGTTCCCCATGCAACCAGTGCAAGGGCAAATAACCCGATAATTATCTTGTTCTTTATCGAAAATCGAATGATTAGTTCAATCATAATGAATATAAAAAAAGTTAATACATAAAGTTCTTTCACATGCCCAGAGCGGACAAGTGAAACTAAAAAACAGAAAAATGTATTAGCTTAATTTAGGCGGTTGCCAAATGGTGGCAAAAAGGGAAGAAACGAAGAAATTATTGTACTCTGTTATTAATTTTTGTGCAATAGGAGTGCAAGTAAATTGAATAGTCGAATTGTTTATAATCGGGGAAACGCAACAATCACAAGTGCAAAATGGTGAGCAAAGGTCGGTGTCATGCTCATGATGGTCGGAAGAAGTATTGGAAAGTTCGATTTTGTGCAAACTATTGTCCTTTGGAACATCAACGCAAGGAATTGCGGTGAGAACCAAAACATAAACGGACAATATGAATGCTAAAAGTTTCATTCCTGATATTTAACGGCAAAGATATAGAAAAAGTTTTGCAACTGAGTTGCAAAGTTATTTTGCGCAGTTTGAGCAAACGCCTTTCACAACCATATTGATATTTTCGATCATAAAATGAACCGGAAGATTTACTGAAGGAACAGGAATATCGGTTAGGCAATACGTTTGCTTGCATTTGGTACAGAGAAAATGGACATGCAAATCCTCGGGATGGCACTGACAAGTTTCACGGCATAACGCATATTTTACTGAACCGGTACCATCGTCGATACCGTGAATGAGTTTGTTTTCTTCGAAGGTTTTGAGTGTCCGGTAAAGGGTAACTTTGTCGGCTTTCTCAAATTTTTGTTCCAGATCGGTTAAACTAATGGCTGTCGCTTGCTCACTTAAAACCTTCAAAACCAACTCACGCATGGCGGTTGGCTTGATGTTTCTGGTTTCGAGCTGTTTTTCTGAGTCACTTTTCACAGAAATTCATTTTTGATATGATATGGGTCAAAGGTAACTATTTGAAATTTATTTTTTTGACTATTAACAACTGATCCTATGGTTATAATTCACCGGATCAGTTTAAAATTATACTCTGAAAACTTGGTAAGATTTTCATCATTATAGTTTGAAAAGGGTTCATATTTTATCCTCAGCCAGCAAGTTTTGCAGTTAAGAGGAGATTAATTATTTGGAAGATTTTATTTTTTGTTTTTATTCACAACTTTAACTACCAGCCAAATAAAAACGACAATTACGATTAGACCAAAAATCCAACCATATCCATTTCCCATTCCCCAAATATTATTCATTCCGTCCATCATAATCTATTTCATTTTATGATCCATACCTTTCATATCTTTCATACCCTTCATATCCATCATTCCGCCCATTTTTTTATGCATCATTTCCATCATTTCCGGATTTTCCATCATGTTTTTACACATTGAAGACATCATTGCAGTGTCATTTTTACATGATTCCATCATACCGGTCATCATACTTTGCATCATAGCGGGATTTTCTTTCATCATTTTCATCATTGTTCCATGGTCTTCCATCATCATCATGGTCATCTTATCATTTCCCTTCATCATCATTTTACTATTTTCGTTATTCATCATAGCCTCCATCATTTCTATTGAGAGATTACTATCATTTGCAATTGTGTCAATGATGGCCTTTTTTGTTTCCTGATTTGCAAGAATTTTAGCAACATCAGTACTGGATTGACACGATGTGAACAGTGCAACTAAAGCAATAAACAAGGTGATTTTTTGTAATGTTTTCATGATTTTAATTTTTATAAGTGAATAAAACTTCAATTTACAAAGATGTTGATATTGAGTCTGTAAGATGTTATACAATTCATGAATATATTTATATAATTCTCACATTTACAGATATTTCGCCAGGCCTGTCTTTCGTTCTGAACCTTTCGTGAGTACTATAGCTTAGGCTTGGCCTTGACTGTATGTTGATGTTCGGTTTTTACTTTAGGTTTAGCCTTAGCTTTCGCATCAGAGTAATGTTCTACAATGACTTTAGGTTGATTCATGGCATCGATTTCAGGTTTGGGTTTGGCATTGGTTTTAGGTTCGCTTTTAGTTACTGGTTGAGCTTCAGCTTTGGTTTCCGTTTTCGGAATTTCCTGCTCCGTTTTCTCCATATCCATTACTGCCCGAACGTCACCGCGTCCCAGTTCTTCGTAAAATTCATGAACCCGTTGGACGATCTCAGGACTCACTGAGGAAGGAATTTTGGCATCTTCTTCTGGCTTATTTCCTCCTTTAGTTTCATTTTCTTCTTTAACTTCTGGCTGTGGTTCAGATGTTGCTTCAGGTTTGGATTCATCCTTTGCTTCAGGCTGAGAATCGTCTTTGGCTTCAGTCATGGTCTTGTCTTTGTCTTTGTCTTCTGTTTGAGGTTCAGATGTTGCTTCAGGTTTGGACTCATCCTTTACTTCAGGCTGAGAATCATCCTTTGCTTCAGGCATCGGCTCGTCTTTGCCTTCTGCTTGAGGTTCAGATGTTGCTTCAGGTTTGGACTTATCCTTTGATTCTGACAGAGATTCGTCTTTAGCTTCATCCTTATTTTCGTCTTTGCCTTCTGTTTGAGATTCAGCTTTGGAATCTGATTTAGGCTCGTCTTTCAGTCGCAACATACTCGCGTTGATGGCAACGATCACCGTGCTTACAGACATAAACACTGCACCCATGGCAGGAGTGAGTAGTATCTTCCAGGAATAAAGAATTCCGGCGGCTAGGGGCAATGCCACAATATTGTAACCTGTTGCCCAGATCAGGTTTTGAATCATTTTTCGATGTGTTGCTTTTCCAAACAGAATCAGGTTCACGATATCTTTTGGATTGCTGTTTACCAGAATAATGCCTGCTGTTTCTGCCGCAATATCACTTCCTGAACCTACCGCAATGCCCACATCGGCCTGAGCAAGCGCTGGTGCATCATTTACACCATCGCCTGTCATGGCTACAAATTCGCCCTTACTTTGAAGTTCTTTTATCTTTTCTAATTTCTGATCGGGCAATACTTCGGCAATAAAACTATCCAATCCCAATTTGTCGCTGACACTTTTTGCGACTTTACTGTTATCGCCGGTGAGCAATATTGATTTAATGTGGTTTTCTTTTAAAGTCTTGATCGCTTCGGCTGATTCCGGCCGTATTTCATCAGACAAAGCAATGTAACCAGCCAGTTCATTATTGATGATTACAAATACAACTGTTTCATTTTCATCGGCTGTAAAGCCTTCAGGAACAGCTATCTTATTTTCTTTCAAATAGCCGGGGCTGACTACCAATACCTTTTTACCTTCCACGGTGGCTTCAATACCTTTTCCGGTGATGGCTTTAAAGTTTTCTGTTGAAGGAATTTTGACAGATAAGTCTTTTGCTTTCAGAAGAATACCGGTTGCAATGGGATGTTCTGATTCTTGTTCCAATGCGGATGCTATCCGAATGATTTCATCTTCAGCAAGTTCTTTTTTCAGGGAAACGATTTTTGAGACTTCAAACTTCCCAACAGTAAGTGTACCCGTTTTATCAAAAACGATTGTAGTGATTTTCCTTGAATTTTCAAAAGCTGATCTGTTTTTGATCAGCAATCCGTTTTTAGCCGATAATGCGGTTGATTTTGCTACTACCAAAGGTACTGCCAATCCTAAAGCATGAGGACAGCAAATAACGATTACCGTAACCATTCTTTCCATTGCAAATGCTAACGTTTCGCCTGTTAAAAACCAAAATAGAAATGTACCGATACCTGCAACAAGTGCAATAACGGTTAACCATTTTGCGGCCGTGTCTGCGAGTAATTGGGTTTTGGATTTTGATTTTTGAGCATCATCAACCAACTTTACTAATTGTGAGATGTAAGAATCTTTTGAGGCATGAGATACGGTCACTTTAATCGATCCATTACCATTAATTGAACCGGCAATTACTTTTTGACCTTTTACTTTCTGAACAGGCTTTGACTCTCCGGTAAGCATGGATTCATTCAGGTAGCTTTCCCCTTCCAGGATTATTCCATCGGCTGCAACTTTTTCACCTGGTTTCACCAGTATGATATCGTTCTCTTTCAGCGTTTCAGTCTTTACATCATGCACCATATCAGGCATTACCATGTGGGCATCGGCTGGCATCAACTGAACCAGTAACTCTAATTCTTTTGATGCCCCTGCAATCGATTTCATTTCGATCCAATGTCCCAAAAGCATGATCAGGATCAGCGTTGCCAGTTCCCAGAAAAAATCCATGCCATCCAGGCCAAAAACAACGGCAACACTGTAGATATAAGCCGCCGTTATGGCAAAGCCAATTAAAAACATCATGCCGGGATTCTTTGTTTTTATTTCAGTAACCAATCCTTTAAAAAAGGGCCAGCCACCGACGAAAAACACCACCGACGATAAAGCAAGTAATATATATTTAGATCCTGTAAACTGCCAATCGACACCCATGAATTTCTGAATCATGGCTGATAACAGCATGATGGGAACCGTCAGGATTAGCACCAGGTAAAACCGCTTTTTAAAATCAGCAATCATCATGGCATGATGATTATGCCCTTCCATTCCCATTGATGGGTTGTCTCCTTGTTTCATGGAGCCGTGGTCCATTTTTGAATGATCCTCAGTTGCCTTTTTTGCAGGCGCTTCGGGTTGTTGTTTCTGTTCCATTTTAGTATTGAATTTATTAACCGAAAAAATGATGAAATGCATGTGATTTTTGATCATGGATCGGAATCAGTTTCATATTACACACCGGGCAATTCCCTTGGTGGTTGTATTTTTTATTTTCTATACACCTCAAGGGGCACTGATAAATTATAATCTCCATTTCCTGTTCAGAATATTGTTTCTCTTTTTCCATGACTTTAAAATTTATTTTTAAACATCAAATCATCTACTTTTAAAGTATTATAACTCTTCTTTGACTTCACCACAGGTTGGCATTTTACTTCCCAGATATGGATTTTGAACAGTTTTGCTGTCGCTGATCCAATAGGCGCCTTTTCCATCAAAAGCCATAGGGCAGAAGATCGCGAATAAATTGCCCTGCTTCAATCCGAAACTTTTAATGGTACAATACATGAGTTCAGAAATATGGCTGAAATAGGAGCGTTTATTATCCAGCCCTTTGATGTGCTGCATTTCTTTCAGCTTTGATTCATAAATAGCCTTATGATTCTGCCATGCTTTAAGGCCTTCGCCTTCCAGTTTGGTTGGAATAACAGCAGCTACTTTTTCAGCCATTAACAAGGTGGCCTTCTCCGTCGCTTGTTCATCATCCTTAACAAATGCATCCTTTAATTGGAGATAAGCATCGATTACCTGTTCCATCTCAGCTTTTGTTTCATTGGCTGGTTGATATACCTGATTAAGGATAACAATGTCCCGGTGCTCAAAATTATTGGCCAGGCTATTGTGCTGCTGGTGCATATCCGTTGTATTTCCCTCCGGATTTTGATTTGCCATGGTTCCCTGTTCGGCAGACTTTTCACTTTGTTTATTCGCTTTTTGCTGGTTACTTCCACCGCAGGCTGTAAATGCGAAGAAAACAGAGAATGCGGCTAATTGTAAAAATCGTTTTCTTAGTATCATTTGTTTCTGCATTAAATGTTTAAATTCATATCACAAATCCTTTTTATTTTCAGGACAATCCACCAAATCTTTCAGCCTGCATTTGGAGCAAGCTTCATTCTTGCCTGAATTGCCATCGTCAAGGGCACAGGAGTGTGCTATAATACAGCATCTTTTTTGAAGAGAAGTTTCACTCTCAATACCAGCATGACGATACCAACTAAAATGACTGAAATAATTAAAGTATTGAATATCAATACGGTTTACTTATTTCTTCGTGCCCTGAAATTTTTTGTAGTTTGTTGAGCTACCTGTCATCATTTTGAAGCTATAGCCAAATGTGCCATTCTGCATGTCGAATCCTCCGAAATGATTATCTCCAACCTGGTGTTCTCCATTCATGTGCTGACCCCATTCTGTTGAATTATTTCCCATCATACCACCATTTCCCATCATTCCGTCGCCCATCATGTGTCCGTACTCGTTTTTAAAATCCTGACCGTTAAGGCAAACCATCAGGCTATCTCCGTTGTCGTACATGTTGAGAATAAAAGTTGAATCCAATTCATCGCCAAAACAATGAATTTTAATTTGTTCATCATTTAATTTGCTCACTACCGCAGTGGCCAAACTATTGATATTTGCATCAAGTTGTGCGCTTTTCAAAGTGCTTGTTGTTGTGAAATTTCCAACATAGGTGCCTTCAACGTTCTTGTTTACTGATTGATTATCTTTCTGACAGGCGCCAAATACGAAAGTTCCAACGAATGCCAACAGAAGTAACTTTAAATAATTGTTCGTTTTCATAATTTCTATTTTTAAATATTAATGATTTTATCAAGTATCCTTACATAAAGTACCAAATCGGAGACTCTACGCAGGGGAGATAATTCAGAAAGCTTATTTTGCCGAATCGTTTTCCAACATTTTTTTACTTTCATGATACTCTTCTTTTGTAATTTGCCCGGAAGCAAATCGCTTCTGCAAAATGTCAAGTGGAGAATCTTTTTTCTTTCGCTGACCGGGGACACCATAAGGCGTTGCGAATATCCAAAAAAGCAGGATTAGCCAAATGAACCACCATATAAGGTGCATTCCCCACAAATGATAACCATCGTAGAACATGATATTTGTTTTTAAAAGTGAATTGATTTACTTGTTAATATTTATTATTTTTTATTGAATGAAACATTATATATGGCTGCAATGCAAGCACCGATCAGCCAACAAAGAATAAAAGTTTGCACAAGACCCAAGAGCGCTTCTACTGGTGAGATTTCCAGCCTTATGATGGTAGAAACATCAACGCCATGTAGCAGCGTATTGAAAAATTTTATTGTACTGTCAGGGCCTAATATGAGCCTGACCAGTACACAACCGAAATATAGCAATGCACCCGTTAAACCGAATGCTAATCCGAATCGTTTAATGATGATGTGATTCATGTTTATCTGTATTAGTGGTTTCAGAATGTTCTTTATGTCCGTCATGTTCATGATCCCCATGATGCATGGGCATCAATAAATGACAGGCGAACATTGCAACTATAAAAATGAGAATTGTGTAATTTCCGGAAATGCCAAATAATGGCATAAGGAAAATCAGCAACAGGGGAACTGTGCAACCGATAATCATCCAAAATAAATGCTTGTTCATTGTATCGTTTTTTAATTTTCCCCTACGCAGAGTCTCCCTTAAGAGACCCTGCACAGGTGAAATTTTAATTGATTACATTTTGCTGCATTCAACTGCACATTTTTTGCAAGCACCGGCAGTTTTTTTACAACAATCAGGGGCTGAAGGCTTTTCACATTCAGCAGCACAAGCCACACAAAGTTCTGCACAAAGTTTGCAAAGAGCAGCTGCAAATGATGAACCCCTTGCTTCAAATCTCGCACACAGGGCACAAATGTCTGCACAGTCACGACAAAGTGCAATAGCTTTTAAATGGTTTTTGTCGCACATGTTGATACAACAAGTTGCACAATCTTCACATTCAATGGCGCATGCCAAACAAGCGTCAATGCAATTTTTAGAATTTTCCATTTTATTTATTTTTCAGTTCCGCTGTTACCCAGCCTTCAGGTTCGCTGTTGCCCGATTACTTTATTTACGTACAATCAACACAGAACATTTTGCATGTAATGAAACTGCGTGAGAAACAGAGCCCAGCAGAAAGCGTTCAACAACTCCACCCCCATGGGAGCCAACGACTATCAAATCAGCACCGAATGTTTCGGCTTCTTCGAGAATGACACTCTTTGGAGCACCTTCAATAACAATAGTTGTAATAATTAACGTGGGATTTTTTTTACGCAAAATTTTCGCTGCATTTTCGATTGTATCCTCTGCCGCTTTTAAAGCCAAGCGGTCGGATTCAGCATAAAAATCTTGAGACACACCCAACGGTCCCTCATTCGTTATTACCGGAATCTTTTCGTATGCAGAAACAATGCGTACTTTCGTGTTGAGCGGAAATAATCTTCGGGCAACCTCCTCAATTGCTGCTTTGCTATGTGCAGAGCCATCTATCGCTAAAAGTATTTTCATAACGTTTATCTAAAAATCTTACGTGAAACTATCCGCAGCAACTTTTACCTTTGGTTTTAGCTTTAGATTTTACCGGTAGCTTCTTTTCTACCAGGTTCATTCCGCACTTTGTACATTTCCCAGGCTCGTCGCTTACTACCTTCGGGTGCATAGGGCAGTTGTATGATATTGCCACATTATCCACTTCTTTCAAATCCATTCCGCATTTGGGACATTTGCCGGGCTTGTCGCTTACTACATCCGTGTGCATAGGGCAGGTATAGGATTTTGCAACATTATTCATTTCTTTCAAATCCATTCCGCATTTAGGACATTTGCCGGGCTTATCCGACTTCACATCAGGATGCATAGGACAGGTATAGTAAATTGAATTCTTCTGCATTTCTGTTTTTGTTAATGTTGATTGTTCTTTGTCTGATTTGGTTTTGCTTTGTGCAAAAGCCATTGTGCCGCTTATTATTAAAGCGAGCACTGTTACTATAATTTTTGTTTTCATTTTGTTTAACTATTTAAATTTTCTTCAGTTCCGCTGTTACCCAGCCTTCAGGTTCGCTGTTGCCCGATTACTTTATTTTTTCTCTATCAAGACCATTCCGCATTTTGGGCATTTGCCGGGTTTATCCGATCTTACCTCAGGATGCATGGAACAGGTATAGATTATCCCTGCTTCCTTTTTTTCACTTTTTGAATTTTTCATTTTTTTCATTTTTTAAAATTGATGTTAATAAATTGATTAATAGCATCATCCGTAGGAATACGGATCACGTATCAGGACAAAAAATCCATAACAGAAAAGGTTGCATAACCTTTCAAACTATAAGACTAGGGGATTTACATCAAATCAGGAAAACACAAATTTTGGGCAAGCTTACAGCGTGTATCAGATAATTGCCTGGAGGACTGACATCTGAGCAGGTAAGATTAATAACGGTGAGTGAATGAAGTTCATTACTTACAGGTACAATGTAAACCTGCTGGATATTCCGGCGATGCTGACCCCCCTTGTCCGGTGATGTTGACCCCCCACAAGGATTATGGTTCAGAGAACTTGAATGACTGACAATTTTACCGTTTTTTTCTTAAACTTTCACCT
>JAHEYU010000138.1 GCA_023251435.1 Bacteroidota bacterium | reverse complement strand
TTAATCCGCTGCGCCAATTCCACTTCTTCCTCAACGGTAATAAGTTCTTCTTTTCCAATTTCTTGCAAATACTTGTCTAAAGAAGCACTCTCACGGTTGGTAATCGATTTTGTAATCTTTAATTGTCTCATATACCCTTCAAAAAAATAGCGTGCAAATATAGGCTTTTGAGGTCAATAATTCAAATGGATAATTTATTTATGGTTATTGTTTACGTTTTCATAACCAGCGCCGTTATATTATTTGGTATCGATGCCAAAAACATAGTAAGCTACCTCTCCATCCGGATAAATTCCTTCAACTAATATTCCACCTCTTGCGTTTTTAATAATGCGTAATAAATCGTTAACTTCCGAAATGGGATTCTTGTTCACCTGGGTAATTATAAATCCCTTTTTAATTCCTGCATCCTTAAATTTACCATTCCCAAGTTCAGTGATTTTTACCCCATAACGTATTCCCAACTCCTGTTTATCGCGGTCGTTTACCGCAACAAATTTCGAACCAAATATATTGTCGGGATTATCATCTTTCACAATTTCCGTATCTCCGTGCTTGTTACGAAGCGTTACGTTAAATGGTTTCTTTTTATTGTCTCTTTTTACCACTACGGTAACTTTATCGCCCGGTCGATGTTTACTTATCTGCTCCTGAAGCTCGGCTGTTGAATTAACTGGAATACCATCTACACTGATAATAACATCGTTATCCTTAATTCCTGCAAGTTCTGCAGCTCCACCTTCCTGAACTTTTCCGATGAAAACTCCCTCAATTTTATCCAGTCCGTAATCTTCTGCAACTTTTGCAGTAACGTCTCCGATCTGAACGTTTAATAAAGCCCGTTGCACCTCACCATGCTCTTTTAGGTCGGCAACAACTTTCTGAACAATATTTGAAGGAATCGCGAAAGAGTATCCACTGTAAGATCCCGTTTGCGATGCAATAGCAGTATTGATTCCGACCAGGTCTCCCCTTGTATTGACCAAAGCGCCACCACTGTTGCCTGGGTTTACAGCAGCATCGGTCTGAATAAATGATTCGATGCGCATCTGATCCGGATTAATCCCAATGTCACGACTTTTGGCGCTGACAATCCCGGCAGTAACAGTCGAGGTCAGATTAAACGGATTTCCTACAGCCAATACCCATTCCCCAAGTTTAAGATTATCCGAATTGCTGAATTTAAGAACAGGTAATCCTGATGCATCAATTTTAAGCACTGCCAAATCAGTCGAGGGGTCAGTTCCAATCAGTTTTGCTTTGAACTCTCTTTTATCGTTCAGAACAACCGAAATTTCATCGGCCTGATCAATCACATGATTATTTGTAACAATAAACCCATCAGAAGATAAAATCACGCCCGAGCCTGCTCCCTGTCTGAGTGGCATTTGTTGTGAATGATAACCTTCACCAAAAAAATAATTAAATAAATTGCCGGAACTTGAATAGCTGCCCTTTTGAGTAACCTTAATATGTACCACCGAATGAATAGAATTCTCCGCAGCAAAAGTTAAATCAGGCAATTCTCCGGAATAGGTCGTCGGCAAACTGGCATATCTCATCGACTGATCCTGCTGAACGGTTACGATCTGCGGATCGTTAAAATAGCGTGTGTAAGCCCAAAGAGCAATAAATCCGCCGACCAGTGCTATTAACAATGTAAAAAATCCTTTTTTAATGTTATTCATCGCTTGTTTACTTTTTGTTGTTAGTAAATAATGATTTGTAATATTCGATTTTGCTTTATAACGCACAACCATTAAAAGTGTTATGAAATTTGAATTTCATTCAAATTGTTTAACAGATTTTAACAGTAGCCTAAACAAATCTAAAAAATCAAAATACAGGCCAGTTTAAAAAAGTTAAGGAAATTTGAAAATGCAACCGAAAAAATGTCAGTGATTTCTTAAATCATCACAATTCCGCTGTTTTTATGTCAGATTTTTCCTGATTTTACCAATCGCCGATACACATCCGGCTTTCATCACGAACATTTTTCCACTGGATTCAGATGTCAATCAACATTTATCACTATATGTTTGTTTAAACGGCTATGTAAATTTAATAACCAACTATGAAATCACTTGTAATACTTAATTTGTCAGTAATTGTGATATCCGCATTACTGCTCATAAATCCAAAAAGTACATCGGCCCAACCATCTGCAAAAGACAACTTCCTGAAATATTGTGCAGGTTGCCATGGCCAAAAGATGGAACGTTTTGCCGGAAATACCTGGGAAGCCTTTAAAGCCGGTGGCGATTTAACAGGTGTTATCAGAAGCGGGTTACCTCAACTGGGAATGCCATCGTTCGAAAAGGCATTTAGCCAGACCGAAATGAAAGCCATTTCGGATTATATACTGGAAATGAAAAATAAAAAAGAAGTGCCGATACCCACAAAATTCCCTTCTATAGTTCGCACCAAACATCAGGCTTTCAAAATTGACACTGTTGCAAAAGGATTAAGTGTTCCATGGGGTATTGCTTTTTTGCCTGATGGCGATTTATTGGTGACCGAACGCAGCGGAGAATTGTTTCGTTTTGGCGGTGGCAAATTAAAAGCAATTATTGGTGGAGTTCCTGAAGTAATGGCACAGGGGCAAGGTGGATTGATGGATGTTGTTTTGCATCCAAAATATAAACAGAATGGCTGGATTTATATTTCGTATTCGCAAAAAGCACCCGACGGGAAAGGTGGAAATACTGCCATCTTCAGAGCAAAATTAAAAAATGACCAGTTGGTTGAGCAGCAGGAATTGTTTAAAGCGATGCCCAATACCACCAGCGGTGTTCACTTCGGATGCAGGATGGTTTTTGACGATCAGGGTTATTTATTCTTTTCTGTTGGCGAACGGGGCAACAAGGAAAATGCTCAAAATTTAACCAACCATTGTGGTAAGATTCACCGTATTTTTGACGATGGCCGTATTCCGACCGACAATCCATTTGTGAAAACTCCGGGAGCCATGCCAACTATCTATTCTTACGGGCACCGTAATCCACAGGGGATTGATATTCATCCGGTAAGCCGCCGGATTTACAACAACGAACACGGCCCACGTGGCGGCGACGAAATCAACCTGGTTGGGAAAGGCAACAATTACGGCTGGCCGGTTATCACTTATGGTATTAATTACGACGGAACCATTCTATCCGAATTTAAGGCAAAAGAAGGAATGGAGCAACCGGTATTTCAGTGGACTCCATCGATTGGCCCCAGCAGTATGAAATTTGTGGTGGGAGATAAATATCCAGGCTGGAAAGGCGACATCATGAATGGATCGTTGAGTTTTAAATATCTGGAACGCGTTCGTTTGGTAAATGGCAAAGTTACTGAACAGGAAAAGCTGCTCGAAAATGCCGGTCGTGTGCGCCATGTAACGATGAGCCCTGATGGTTATATTTATGTTGCAATGGAAAGTCCGGGAATTGTTGTAAGACTGGTTCCTGCAAAATAGGTTGAATTTTGTCACCACAGATTACTCTGATTACCACAGATATTGAAATAAAAATCTGTAGTAATTTTTGTAATCTGTGGTGATTATTTTTTAAACCGGCAGCTTAAATTTCATAGTAACCTCACCGGTTTCTTTATTGATTTCGATTGATTGGCCATTGATGCCCAAGTTAAGTTGAAGTAAAAATTGTTTCGGTTTGTTTTGATCCACTTATTGAGTAAATTGCAATATGAATTTTGAAAGACACCATAAGGCACTTTTATTGAGCAGGTTATCGCTCGAGAAACGGCAGTTTGTTCAAGTGGTATTTGGCCCTCGTCAGGTAGGGAAAACAACCATGGTAAGGTAATTAAAACCTATTATCAAACACCAGGTTTAACGAAACCCTTTTTCATGTATTACAGTAAATGTTGTAAACTTTTAACGAAAGGAGTTATTATGCCCGACAGCGTTTATAAAATTATTGAACTGGTTGGTTCGAGCAGCGAATCATGGGAAAAAGCCGCCCAAAATGCTATTTTCAAAGCTTCCGAGACTTTACGCGAACTTCGGATTGCCGAAGTTAGTGCAATGGACATGACCATTAAAGATGGCAAGATTGAAGCTTACCGCACAAAACTAAAGGTGTCGTTCAAATTCGAAGGACATCACTAACCCAAATCACGGTTAATTGGAAACAAACAGGACGAGCCCTCTCAATGGGTTCGTCCTGTATGTTTTTGCTTCTTATTTTGTCACCACAATCATTTCAGTTCCTGCCAATCCTTCCGATTCAGCTTTTAGTTTTATTTCACCGGCTGTTCCTGAAGGTCGTAAAATAACCAGACATTTCCCTTTGAAACTGGTTACTTCCGGTTTCCGGAAACTTTTCATGTCTTTCGGATTTCCGTTTTCAACGGCAGCCAGCTCTCCTGCTCCATCAACTTTAAACTGAACAGGCAGAACAGCATCAGGAACCAGATTTCCTGCTTCGTCGGTTATTTCAACAGTTACATACGAAAGGTCGTTGCGACTGGCTTTTAATTCCGAACGGTCAGCAGTCAAACGGATTTTTGCAGGGTTTCCCGTAGTTTTCAGAATTTTGGTTTCTATTTCTTTGCCCTCTTTCAGCGCAATAGCTTTCAATTCGCCGGCTTCGAATGGTACTTCAAATGCGGTGGTCAGTTTGGTTTCAGCCGAAACCGGTTTGGTAGCAATTACTTTTCCATTCAGTTCCAGCCTGATTTCAGGATAATTTGAATACACATTTACCTGAAGTTTCTGGCCTTCGCTGCCCGCCCAGTTCCAGCTTTGGTGTTCGTCTGGCCAGCC
>JAHEYU010000137.1 GCA_023251435.1 Bacteroidota bacterium | reverse complement strand
AACCAACCTTCCCTTAAAAAAGTTCTCATTATAGGTGCGCAAATGCCAGTTGCCCGCATCCGGAACTCGGAGTGGATTTGGCGCTGATGTTTGCCCCCATGTTAATAGCGGGAAACAAACATAGGCAATAAATATCAATACATTCAAGTTCATAATAATATGTTTTTGAGTTTATTCTGTCGCAATTCCAGGATCATTCAGGTTTGCAAATCCATTATCACCGCTTTCAGATCATCTGCATTCCGAATGACAATCCATTTTAATATTTGTATTTCCTTTGTTCAAATCAATCATCGGATTCGAGATCAGTGCCCCTTGTTAACCTCCACCTCCTGTTTGCAGTCAATAATTGCTTTTGGAAGAATTACAGGGGGGACCAAAATGATTTTTAACGGTAAAAATATGACTACCACCTGCCACGCTTTCCTCCTTATCCGTAAATACAGTTGCGGTAGTATTTGGAGGTATTGTCACCGTTAAGATGATCTTATCACCAACTCTTCTCCATTCAGACCGTACCATCCCATTCACGGAATTGTATTCTCCTTTCACCCACTGCAACTCTTTTACAAAATGTGGATGTATGATGATATGTTTAAAACCCGGTATACTGTTGTCGTAATTTATGCCGGCCAGGTCTTTGGACATCCCTCTTCAAGTGCTTTTATTTCCTCTGTTTTAATATTGCATATCTCATAATATGATAAATATACTATTTAACATTACCAAACGAATATCATATTATAATATTCTCATTACCTAAATTTGATGCTCTCCTATATGATTATCTTGCTTTCGGCATTAGGACATACTGAAAATATTATTACTCAGTTGGCCTTGGCTACATCTTGTGCAGCTCCTTATTTTATGGTTTTGAATACAGAAAAGGGGGTCCCCTAATTGCGGAAACCCCTAAATTCATATCAATTTTAATTATTAAATTACACCAACCTAAACTTTGTAGTATTGCTCCCAACCTTTCCGGGGAGGAAGGCCAACCAGCAGGTCATTGGCCAGTTTATTGTTGGTGATATTTTTTGAATTCCTGTCGAAAAGTAGTTTTGTATTCAATTTTTGCGCCATCACACCTAAGGCAAACACCTGGCTCAGCGGACCAGCAATTTCGAATGGAGAACGGGTTTTCTCTTCACCTTTACAAGCCTTGAGGAAGTTGGCATAATGATTTGAAGGACTTTTGGGAACTTCCGGCAGTTTTGATGCCATCTCTTTGGCTTTTTCAGCAGGGATAATTGATAAGGTGCTTCCATGCGAGCCCCCTTTGAAGGTAAGCTCCTTGCTGTAAATAATCTTGCCCGGATTCAGTTTGGCGGACGGAATCTTGCCTACACTGGTTGACGGAATATTAGGATCGAGTTCAGAAACGCCATAACCTTCTGGAATAGTAGGAATATTGTTTTTTCCATCATACCACGTGATGTTGAGTGGCGGCATATTGCCACGTTCAGGAAATTTGAACAATATCGTTGAAGCCATCGGGTAGAAAAAAGGATTGTGTCCATCGGCTTTCAGCATATTCACTTCAGTTGGCAGTCCCAGGTTCAGAAACTGGTGGGCAGTATCGATGATGTGTGCGCCCCAATCGCCAAGTGCACCTAAACCGAAATCGTACCAGCCACGCCATTGCCCGTTGATAAAGTCCTTGTTGTAACCGTGTTGCTGAACTACTCCCAGCCAGATATCCCAATCGAGCGTGCCAGGGATTGGTTGAGCAGGCGGGAAATTTTTTATGTTGGTATCCCAGCCATGCCAGCGACGGGCACCGTTCATATGGGCAGTAATGTCTGTTACATCTTTGATAATACCCGCTTCTGCCCAGGCTTTAAACTGGAAATAGTTCGCTTCGGAGTGACCCTGGTTTCCCATCTGGGTAACTACCTTATTGTGTTTTTTAGCCGATTTCATCATCAGTTCAATTTCGTTGAACGTGCGCGCCATCGGCTTTTCAACATAAACATGTATGCCCAATCCCAAAGCCATCATTGTAATCGCGAAATGCGAATGGTCGGGTACGCCCACTGAAACGGCTTCAATTTTACTTCCCATTTTGTCGAACATTGTTCTGAAATCCTTGAAGCGAGGTACATCGGGAAATTTTTCGAGCACCTTAAGCGTATGGGGCGCGCCCATGTCAACATCGCAAAAGGCGACTATGTTTGCCAACCCTGTGCGAAATAGGGACATGACATCCAAACCTCCCTGATTTCCAATTCCGATGCAGGCAAGGTTAACACGTTCACCAGCCTTTGCCAATCCTAAGGAAGGCGCTGTTTTGGCCGAGGCTTTTGTCCAGATCGTGGGAAGAGCAGTTGCTGCCGAAAGTAAAACTGCGTTTTTTAAGAACGATCGGCGCGAATTTCCATTTAAACTCATTTGCTTAAATTATTTAGTTGTGAAATCAATACTTCTTAAATATCTAAATTGAATTTTTTGAATCAGAGATGTACCATTATATGGGCAATAGCAAGTCAATTGCGGCCAAATTAGTTGAATACCTAGATCTGTTACTGCCTGCAAATGTTGCGATGAAAGAATGCAGAACCAGGCTTGCGGGATTTTTGCTGAGAGAAGATATAAATCAACTTGCTAAAATTTTGCACTAACAACTTTTGATTGGTTTTTAAGCTTTTCCTAAGTATTTTTCATCCTGCAAGTGATTGCTTTTTGCTTTAATTTTCTCTTGTCACCATTTGAAGATAGGCTATTACCATCACTTTTGTTACTCTTTATTTTAGTTTTTAAGTTATTTAATAATTTAGTTCAAGCTAAAAACCCTTTAAATGTCTGTTAATCTAATTTTTAATATCCAAGCATACTCACATGGCCTGTTTTTCTCATTTTGTAATTTAGTCGGCAGTTTTACATTAATTCCATCTCCTGAGTTAATCCAATCCAAAGGTTTATTGTAGCCCAGAATTTCAATTTTACTACCTTTTTCTGCTTTTATCCCCTTGAGGTACAATTCTTGCCCGGGCCACTCTTTCATGATTGCGTAAAGATATTTATTGTCTTTGCTACGGGTAAAAGCAACTGGACCATCAATTTGACGCGTGAATGGTCGGGTCGAATAGATGCCTTCTCCATTCACTTTTAACCATTTCCCAATATCTTTCAACCGAATTACCTGAATTTTTGGTAAAGCTCCATGTCCATCTAAATTCACAATTAAAAGAAGGTTACCCCCGTGGGCTACTATATCGACGAACTTATCGATAAATTCCTTTGAACTAATCACATTTGCCTCGGTATCCTGCCAGTTATATCCAAAAGACTGACTGATGCCCCAACATGCTTCCCACGCATGGGTAGTTTGTTTGGCTTGCTTCTCCATATCACCATACTCATTGGTAAAAAAATCACCCCTTACCGATCGCAACCATTTTTTGTCCAATGTACCATAACGGTCGTTAACGGCCACTTCTTTGCGCCCTTCTGCATTGTTATAGAAATAGGAAGCAATTTCATATGTTTTAAGTCCTTCTGCACTAATTGATGACATATCTCCATCATACCAGATCAGGTCGGGGTCGTATTTGTCAATAAATTCAGTAGCTTGTGGAACAAGGTAGTCCGATGCAAAATCCTTTACCGCAATTTTACCGGATATCTTTTTTTCCAGTTCAGGGGTATAGGGCTTTATTCCTTTCTTCCATCCCCATCCGCGTTTTTGCAAATTACCTTTGCTATCAATCAATGGGTATTCCCATTCTTCAATACTAAAGTAGAATCCAAATTTCAGGTTTTGCTTTTTACAACTTTCAACCATAGGCTTGATTAAATCTTTTTTTGGCCCCATGTCTCCAGCATCTCTCTGTGTATAAGATGATGGCCATAAGCAAAATCCCCCGTGGTGCTTGCTAAATGGAACTATATATTTCATTCCGGCATCAACGGCTAGTTTTGCCAATTTTTCGGGATTGTAATCTCTGGCAGTAAACAAAGGAATAAAATCGTCCCGTTTAAAATCTTTACCCCAATTCTTATTATGGTATTTAACAAATTCAGGAATGGTATCATGCCTGAATTCATACCAATCGGGGTACATGGCCCCTTTTTCCATTTTTGGAGCCCAACCGGCAACAGACCAGAGCCCCCAGTCGATAAACATCCCGAATTTTGCATCTTGAAACCATTCGGGTGCATTGTGGGTGTCTATTGACGCTGGAGTTGGCTTCCATTTACCTTTTGCATTAACTTCTGTAACCTTTTCATGTTGTATGGCAGCAAGGCTCATCGTCTTTTCTGAAAAATTGTTTTTCAATTCTTCCAGGGAATATTTGTATTTGATTGGTTGAAAATTGTCAGGCCTTCGGTTTTGTTTGGGTGCAAGAGGTATTTTGTCATTGCGGACTTGTCCATAGCCCGAAATTGCAAAGAAAAAAAGCAGTAGTCCGCATAAAAAATTTCTGTTCATAATTTTAAAGTATTTAGACGCATTTAAATATCTAAATTGAATCATTTGAACCGTAGATATGCCGGCATATGTGTTGCTTAAAAGATACTGTCCATTTTCCATCATTAGAAAAACTTCGGATCTTACAAAAAATGTAAAGCCATCAGCATGATCACGAACCTTTTCATTTCACTATATAAAAATACGAATTAGTACTAATCTTTGGTAATTACGGGTATATTCCCGCTCCAGTTAACTGTAATTTTGGTTTTGCCATCATCTATCTTAAGGATGCTATTCTCCATATTTACGTAAGGGCTTTCAATCATTGGCCAATCCTGATAAGGTATTTCCTGCTTACCATTGAT
>JAHEYU010000095.1 GCA_023251435.1 Bacteroidota bacterium | reverse complement strand
GTTTTACGGTAATTATGACTTCATCCAAAGGTGAATCAATTGTTCCATCATTTACAACCAGCATAAATTTTAAATCCGTGTCGGTGATAACTTCCGGAGTTGTAAAGGTTGGCTTATCAGCTATTGATGAACTCAATGTGATTCCTGAAGGCGCAGTCCAATTGTAGGTCAACGGATCGCTGTCAGGATCAGATGAACCTGAACCGTCGAGGGTTACCAGAGCAATTTCGTTGACAATTTGATTTGGTCCGGCATTGGCAGTCGGCGCTTTGTTCACCTGTTTTACGGTAATTATGACTTCATCCAAAGGTGAATCAACTGTGCCATCATTTACAACCAGCGTAAATTTATAATCGGTGTCGGTAATAACTTCCGGAGCTGTAAAGGTTGGCTTGTCAGCTATTGATGAACTCAATGTGATTCCGGTCGGTGCAGTCCATTTGAAGGTCAACGGATCGCTATCTGGATCGGAAGAAGCCAAACCATTCAATGCAACCAATGTTCCTTTTAAAACCGATTGATCTGCTCCGGCATTGGCAGTCGGCGCTTTATTCACCTGCTTTACAGTGACTACAATTTCATTGGCAGGAGAGTTAACTGTTCCATCATTCACAATCAATGAAAATTTGAAATCGGTATCGGTGATAACTTCCGGAGCTGTAAAGGTTGGCTTGTCAGCTATTGATGAACTCAATGTTATTCCTGAAGGTGCAGTCCATTTGTAAGTAAGCGGATCGCTGTCAGGATCGGAAGAACCTGAACCATCAAAAGTCACCAAATCGCCTTCGTTTACTGTTTGGTCGGGCCCGGCGTTTGCAACAGGCAATCGATTAGCAGGTACGCTTAGCTTTACAAAGGCCGATCCGTTAATTGAAAAGGTAGGTGCAGTAATTGTTGAACCGTTATCAGGATTGAGGTATTCGGCTGAAATTCCAGATATTTCCTTGTTATTTGTTGAATCCCAGAATTTATAACTGATTGAATTTCCGACGATATAACCGTTTAATTGCCCATCGTCTTCTTTTGAAGCAGCGATTGCAGCAAAGGTTATTTTCGAATACTTATCAATTGGGCCGGTAAGAATTGATTTGCCACAACAAATAGAGCCGTCGAATACAGCGATTTCGTCTCCGGCTTTAAGGTCTAGTTCCCCAATTGTTGCGGTAATTACGGTAATATTCATGTGCTCCTGGCCTTTACCTGAAAAAGCTACAACAAAATGCCCCTGAGCAAAACTATTTATTGTCAGAAAGAGAATTGCTAAAAAATAAGTAATCCGTTTCATGTGAATGATTTTTTAGGTTTAAACATTGTTAGCAAACATTGAACTTGTTAGTGTTTCAATATTACTTTCTTGACCGTATTGTTCACTTTCAGGTAATAGTTGCCACTGGCCATCTTTATTCCACGATCATTTTTGCCATCCCAAATCATTATTTTCTTATTTATTCCATCCCCGTGATAAAGATTACAGATTAAACGACCACTGACATCATAGATTTTTACGTCCAGATTCTGGTGAATTGGAATATCCATTTCAATTGTAAGCTGATTGCTAAACGGATTGGGATAACAATTCACAGAAAAATTGGATGCCAGGTTAATCAAACTGGTTGCTAATTCAGTATTTATACGTGCAAACATTGATTCATCTTTTATGAAGATGCTTTTGCTGTTGAAGAGCAATTCAGGTGTAAGCAGATACTCTTGATTGTTTCTGAACAACCGGATTATTAGCCGATTTCCAGACACAAATCCATTAAATTCAGTTTCCAATCCATCGTTGCAGGAAGCTGGGATGCTGATCTGATCGATCATTAATTGATCCGGACCGATTTGGGCAGCTCCAACACAAAGGTTTCCATCGAATATTCCTATTTCATCACCGATTTTAAATCCACCTTTCGAAAGATCAACCAGATTAATATTCATGTGATCGGTTCCGTTTCCGGAAAATACTTTCAGGAAATGCTCCGATGCAAGTAATTCAGTATGAATAACTGCCTGTTTGCTTCCATTAGCAGGAATCGTTAATGTTGCATTGGATAACACATTCACCTTGTAGCCTTTGTTTGGCAACAGGTTCCCGATGTTGTTTGTCCAGCCACCAAAAATGCCATAGTTTTCAAGTGCAAATCCAGCCTCATCCATCACCTTTTTAAGTTTTCCGGCATCAATCAATGGTTGAAAAATCTTCATTGCATCTTGTGGCACAGTTGCAGGGAAGGAGATGATATTCCAGCCTGCAGTCAGGTTGATATTCATTGGCAATGATGCTGGTATCCCCTGCAAATCAATTAAGGCAGGTTCTTTCAAATTCACCTTATAACCTTCGTTGATAGTCAGGTTGCCAATTTTATTTTGCCATCCTCCTCCAAATACTCCCCAATCTTCCAATGCATTACCAGCTTCATCCATTACTTTTTTGAGTTTCCCGGCATCAATAAGTGATTGGAAAATGGCCTGCATATTAGGATTGGAAGGGATGACGTTGGCTGAGAAAATATTCCATCCGGCAGACAGTTGGATTGATTGTGTGCTCAAACCCGTTAAATCTTTAACAGTTACAGTTACTTCCGAAACCGACGAATTTATTTTTCCGTCATTTACTGTCAGACTAAAAGTGAATATTTGATCTGCAGTTATTTCCGGAGCAGTGAATGTTGGTTTCCCGACTGTTGTGGAGCTCAGTGTAATTCCTGACGGAGCTGTCCAACTGTAAGTAAGACCATCATTGTCCGGGTCTTTTGAGCCTGAACCGTCTAAAGTAACCACGGTATTTTCGTCAACTATTTGATTGATTCCGGCAAAAGCATTTGGCGCTGTGTTTATTCCCTGAATCGTCCATTGTGCTTTTGAAGTCGAAACTCCCTGTTTCCCGCTCAGGTGTTTGTTTAATTTGGTAAGATCGAGGGTTAAATTGTAAGCTCCGGTAGCATTCCCGGTCTTATCCAAACCAGAAACAACATAGAGCTTATCACTCGATTTTGAAATACTCAGATCTTGTGTTCCCAATGATTGTCCATTTCGTTCAAACTTCAGGTTTTCTTTCAATTTGGTATCATCAAGCAACTTATCCGAGAATTCAAGCTGAAGTGAAGTTAACTGAGTGGTGACAGCAGCTGGCGGTACATTCTTCCAGGTAGAAACCAATGCAGCATCGTCGATAAATACCTGGATTTCGGTAATTGTATTGTTGGTGAAAATGTCGGTGCAATGCGCCTGAAGTTTTACGTTTCCGGGGTAGATGAGATTGACTGGCAAGGACAAAGGACCTGCACTGACATTTGCTGTATCGGCCAGTAATATTGGATTAACCTGATCGGTTTGATAAAGCTGAATGCGTGTGTTCGGTTCGTTAACAGTCATTTGAGCGATCAGAATTTTGGTTGCTGTTATCGCATCAGCATCCGAGAATCCCATATCAGGAGTGATACGTAAATTGGTTACAGCTTTCGGTGGAGTGCGGTACACGTTCCAATTGTACTTAACTGTGTCTTTTCGTGAATTACCTGCATTGTCTGTAATATCCTTCATTTTAACCTTCAACTGGTAGCTACCTTCAGAATAAGTTAGCAGTCTGAATTGGGTGAAAAGATATTCAGAATCCGTATTCTTCTTGAATTCCAGTTGTGAAAGAGGTTGCCTCAACCCGTCTTTCCACAATTCCAGGGAACTAACCCCGAATCCTTTCACAGCCTCGTTAAACTTAACCGTAAACGCTGTCCGGTGTTGCGAATCGTAACCGCCATCGGTTGAAGGAATGATCTGACTTACAAGTGGGGCTGTCTGGTCAGTTTCCCATTCAACAGTTTGTGGCAGTATTCCGTTAATTCCATCCAGTGATTTTATATTCGGCAAATCAACTGTTAGTGCGTATTTACCATCAGCCGACATCAAGGTCTGCAATCCAGAAAGCTGGAACAATTTGCCTTCGGTGTCCATTTCGGTAATAACAACGGTTCCTGAAACTGTAGTTCCGTCTTTCGTCCAAGAGAAACGTGCAGGAAGTAAAGTTGTCTTGTCGATCGGTACGTTAAAACGGAGCAGTAACAAATCGAAAGGTGCACCAACATTGTTGTTGGGCAAACCGATAAATTCACTAATGGCCGGAACACCAATAAACTGGGTCCAGTTTGCCTGCTTGCCTTCCACGCCATTGGTACCGATTAAATCTTTAATTCCTGTTGTTTGTACGTTCAGTACATAATACCCATCGAGCGTTGATTTGGTTGTCAGGTCAACTTTGAAGGTTGTTTGGTTGATTTCTGTTACCAAAACAGTGGCATCCATAATGTCAACACCGCCTTGTACGCGCAAGGTCAAATCGTGGAAGTCGAAGGTCGTCGCATCGATCGGTTTGTTGAAAACCACATTGATCGAGGTTACCGGATCGGTTACAACCGAAGTTGGAACATTTTCGAACCGCACAATGGCTGGAGGATTTTGGGCTGGTGTACTAAATCGGATGGTGTATTTTTGTGAGGTGTTATTAGCAAATACATCCAGAAAATGAATCATATTTTCATAAACAGGATCTTTACCATCTGGCATTGTTACATGGGTTTGCCAAACATTGTCAAGCGGAATAACCTGGCCATCTTCGCGTGTTACACTAATAATTTTGTAATTGCCATTTCCGGGGTCGTTTAACTTGTGATAATTCCATCCAATCTGTTTTGGTGTAACCAAAAGTTCAATTCCGGAAGCTACCGAACCTGATGTGCTTGAAGAAATAGCCGGATACACATCGAGTGTTCCACCGTTTGAGAGGTAGATAATATCAGGTGTTTCTTTTGAATCCTGAACTTCGTTTACAAGGAAATCGTTGATATTGTCTTCAACTCCCGAATAAACCCGAACACTTCTGATCAGTTCATGCAGCGTTGCTCCGCTTATCAGACTCAATTCCGGATTACCGCGGCTATCCAGATGGGTTAAATTTGCTTCATACGAAATAAAATGACCCATCAAATCGCTGGTAAACCACCATTGTCCGATTGTTGATTTTTTGGGGGCAATATTTCCAAAATCAATATTGGTCAGGCCCAATTGTTTTGGCTGTCCGTTCAGGTTCGAACCAATCAATGCAAAATGAATGGCCAACCCTTTTTCATTCTCAATAATTTCAGGTTGCCCGCTTTCGATACGAACATTTCTGGCAGTTCCAAAACCATTATTCTGAACCATCACGGCAAATTCGGCCGGAACGACCGGTTCTATTGGCACTGTCAAAGCATCGTCGCCAAGGATATCGCGCTGCATAAAGTAATGCAGGTATAAATCAGGACTTGGATTTACATCAAGCGTTACCGGGAACAATGGCCTGGTTACCCTTACGCCAGTGTATGGATCCAGATAGGAGAACGAGCCGCCAAATGAATAACTTTTAGGAACTTCAGGAGCTGCTCCTCTTTCAGGAATAAATAATATGGTAGCGCTTCCTTTTTTCTGAGAACCAAGTGTTCCGGTACCGTCGATTCCAGTTAGTATATCAAGTGCGGAGGTTTCGATGTGGAAAAGGTCGTTGCTTAAAATTCCGTTTTCGTCTTTAATTTCAAGATTTAGTTCGATTTCCTTCATAGCCTCTGAAGGATGGCCATTGAAAATGGTAAGTGTTCCCTTAAATGCTTCACGCGTCATTACCACTTTTTGTGTAATCTGAATGGTTACCGAAGCACATACTGAATTACGTCCGCCTTCAATTTGTTCCTTCATGGTTTTAAATGCATCCTTATACATATCAAGGGCAGAAATATATCCCCTTGAAAATGCATAATGTTCGGCTGAATCAGCTTTTTCAACGTATTCTTTCAGCAGATTGTCGTTAATAATGTCAGGGTATTCGGTAGTTGGTGAGAAAATACCAAGGTTCCACGCTGTGACTGTATTGTTCCAACGGGTGGCAAACGCACTAATTTCGTTAGCACTGATATCTGTTCCGTTCATGTTTTGCTGAATCAATAAAAGATCAGCAGGTTGAATTGTTGTTCTGTTTTTAATAAACATATCAACCAGACCTATAAAGTCGTGAAAACTTTCCTTTGATTGCCAATCTAAAGTACCCATGAGTTGACTCATCCAATTATCGATGGCTTCTTTTTTATAAAGAACATAACTCATATCGATGGCGGCCTGCTTGAGAATAGGAGGCATATTTTGTTTCGCCTGAATATCGGCAATGAGCGATGCGTTCTTCAGGAAGAAAGGCGGATCCTCATAACATGTTCTGATCAATGCAAGTATTCCAAGCACACAACCAGCCGGTGTAAATCCTGCGCCGCAGAGGAATGCATCTTCTGCACTAAATTCTCCGTCGGCGGCCGATTTTAGACAACCAATGATGCCTGAAACTGCCTCCGTTGGAGGAAAACAACCGGCAATTGCAAGTGCCAGATCAATCAGGCAGTTGTCACATTCAACAGTAGGTGCATCAACCGATGAGGTATAGTTCCAGGGGTCGTAATACGACGAACCTCCTCCACCCCTGGAAGGACCCCAACCTCCTCCACCAGGGCCCCAACCTCCTCCACCAGGGACACCTGTACCCGGACAAACTCTTCCGCTAAAAGTGATTCCATGGTTTGTTTGGTGCCATTTTTTGTCTTTACCACATTCAAATCCATAAATAGTGAATGCGTAATCGGTGCATGGACCGGATGATTCAATGGTGCTGGCAGATTTTAATGACGACCTTAATTTCATTACTACCGGAACCTGAATAGCCTGTTGTGCCAGAAGGTTCATTTTCGTGAAATTGGTGATAAATACATATTCCGGATCGTTTTGCGGTAAGTTAAGCTCTACATCCAGGGCTGTAATCAATCCTTTGTTGGTCAGGGTAACCATAAACGGGAAAGTCTCGTCGTTGAAAAGCTGTGGCATTTCAGTAGGCATTTCCATGATAACCACCGGCGCCGGAACATTGGTTTCGAATTTCATGACGAGTTTTACCTCATAGTTATCTTCTATTTCAGTAGGCACCACTTCCCATGTATAAGTAATTGCCTGGAAACTTAGAAATACGGTTTGTTCGTTTACACGTCCCGGATCAATAATCAAAGTTGTTTGAAATCCTTCGTGTTTTTCAGCTTCCACATTCATTTTGTAGGCGCCTTCAGGCAAATTGGCAACTTCGAAAATACCGTCGTCACCGGTAAATCCATCGGCCATAATTTTTCCGGAGAAAGGATGCCTGACTACCACATGCGCATTCTTTACGTGCGGTTTGGCTTCGGTAAAATACGTGTATTCGTCAATCACATCCACTTTTAATCCACCGGTTTCTTCCGAAACTGTTTCAATTCTGTATGGAAGTTGAACACCGCTGCCGTTAACACAATTTACGGCAATACTTCCTGAAATTGGCGTATTTAGCGGCGTGTCGGCTGTTGGGGTAAGGCTCAAAATAACTTTGGCAGTATCCTGTGCCGCCAGATTTGTTATTGTGGCCGGACTAATCAGCGTCATCCAGTCAACATTTGGAAGACTAATGGTAACTGCTCCTGATGCGCCCGCTCCGTTGTTGTAAAGGTAAAGCTCGTAAATTCTCGATTTGCCTTTGGTCATCGTGGTATTGATGCTCGACGGATCGGTTTTTAACTGAGCCTGCAATGCCTGGCAATAATAGTATGCGGGAAAACTGGTGGAAGCACCTTCCAGCGAACTTACCATGAAGTTTATCTTTTCATAATCCTTTCCGCTGGTGAGTTCGGTTGCTTTCAGGGTGAAAGTGAATTCTTTGGTCTGATTTCCTGCTAGGACTGCGATGGTATCAAATTTAAGTTCACAACCCAACGGAAGATTATCGGGCACAATTTTGATTTTATTTAAAGTGGCTTCGCTGGTATTTTTAATTGCTATTTTTCCTACAATCGACTGCCCCAGCTTCATTTCCCAGATGATGTTTTCGGTTGAGGTTCGCATCAAACCCGGAATGTCAAAGTTGTCCTGTTCAATGCTAATGTCTTGTCCCGGATAACAGGCGCCAATGATGTAGTGCCCTGATTCATTCATGTTTGGCACAAAATCGACGGTGTATTCACCCAGATTGTTCGTTTTCGCTTTAACTACCCTGCGCAATTCGTTGGTAATTACATACACATCAACATCCACATTGGGCATTGGTACGTTCAACGAATTTAAAGCTACACCATGAATTGGCACCGGAATGTTGGGCTGATAAATGACTTCGTCGGTAATGGCAGTAGCCCCGTATTCAGGAACAATGGTTAGATTTAACGCTTCCGACTCATTGTTAAAGTAAACAAGTTCGGTGATTTGCTCGTTGGGATTAATTTTTGCCAGCATGAAGAAGTTTCCGGTCTCATCCGGAACATCCACTGTCTTCATAAAATTGGCAGACGTTCCCTGAAGCATTTGTGCCGGAAATACAAATTCACCCAATAACTGGTCTTTTGCATCAATGATTTTGTCCTTCGACGAATAGAAGTTTATTTTTACTCCTGAAGGTGCGGTGGAAAAACCACTGTTAAAAGCAGCACCTGTTATTTCAATTATTTCGTTGGTTGCTGCCGTTGTTTTGTTCAGGGCAATATCGGTGATTATCAAATCAGGTTTATTCTGATCTGAAACGAAAACATAGCCAAAACCTGATGTGAAGCCGGTAGCATTGGCCTGAATGGAAATCATCTGATTTCCATCTTCAATGTTATCATTGATTGTATTAATCGGTACAATTACCGATTTCGCTCCGGCCAAAATGGTTGCTGATGTTTGAATGCTGACCTCTGTATCGTCGTTGTGAGAAATGGTCACATTCAATGCTGCATCAGTTGGCGTATTGCGTGAAATTGTCAGGTTGCCCGCATTTGTTTTTCCTTCGGGCAATGAAAGCGGATTGACTGAAACCGAGAGTGACGCTCCGTCGTTGTCGGCAATCACCAGTTTATTGGTAACTACTCCGCCATTATCAGGAGTTGTACCACAATTGCACGACGAGATAAAGATCGATCCGGATATTGTTATTTTCCGGTAACCATCCACATCGCCATTATCGACTACTCCAATATTGAATTTTTGCGAACCCACACCTTTTGGCAATGTAATAGTTGTCGGGAAGAACAATGCACCGGCAGGTGATTGGGTTAAATTTACCGTAATATTATCATCGCCCTTTACCCTTGTAATTATTCCCCAGGTTGCAAATATTCCGGCTGTTTCGGAAACGGTATCTGATAATATTTCGAAGGTTACCTGCGGAATATCGTTATCGACAATACTTCCGGTAACCTGTCCGGGCGAAACCCCGGCTGAACTGACATAGATTACTGCATCGGCTTTTAATTCAGGAATCAAGTCGTTGGTAACAGCCACGGAAACCTTTCCTGATGCTACATTTGCCGGAATAACAAGCGATGCCGGGAATGTCCACTGGTTCGGTCTGTTGGTAGTGATGCTCACATTTAAAGCCTGATCGGTAACCAAATCCCTGGTTACAGTCAGTTCAATATTATCACCTTCGGTAGGAGAACTGTTACTTAATGCAGCAGTAAGCTTTGGAATTTCATCATCGAGTATCGTAATTGGTTTTACGGAATTCGTATAAGTTGCAGCGCTTGCTGTGATGTCAACATTTCGCGGACCATCCAGAACTACGTTGTTTACTGCAGTCAGGTTGAAAACGATGGATGATTGGTTGGCCGGTATGGTAACTGTTGCCGGAATGGTAACCTGTCCGGCTGCTGATGCAGACAGGTTGACCAACAATTCTGCTGAAAAATCGCCACTTCTGGTAACAATGCACCGTACCGGAAGCGGATTGCTTTCAAGAACCGATGTTGCCTGAATATCAAGCGAAAGAACATCAGTGATGTTAATCTTGCCGGCTGACAGTGCTTTGTTATTGGCTTTGTTTGCTGCATATTCCTGAAGTTCGGGGAATGGGAACAATTCAACCTCGATGATTGCTTCTCCTGAAAATTTTGGAAGGTCAGGAATTTTTATTTTTCGGCTCCTGTTAATTGTACTTCCCTTTGCCAGTGGCAATTTGTATTCGGTATTAGGCGAAATCGTAATTTTCAGTCCCGAAACCGGAACAATAGTAATTCTTTCAGACCAACCACCGGTAGCAATTGTTCCACCGATGTTTTCAACTTTCCAGCTAATTAAAATCGAATCACCTGGATTAACATTGGTTGTTCCAGGTTGGATGTCTTTTACCAGAATATCAGGAAGGGTTTTTAAGGTAACTGTGGTTGCAGTTGCAGTCTTTGCTTCATTGTTATTCTCCTGTAATTCAACTACTGAATTGGAATGGTCAGTTTTGACAAAGAAATAATAGCTTCCGGTGTAATCTATTGGCAAAGATACTGTTACTGACCGGGAGTAAATACTGTCAGGGTCGAGTTGCCTGACATTGATGGTACTCGAAAGTAGCAAGTCATCATTACTGAAAGTTGCATCATTCGAAACATATACGGCATCGTTCCATGATGCTCCCGCCGTGTTACCGCCACCAATGTTTTTTATTTTGAAACTGACAGTAAAACTGCTCCCTGATTCGATGTTGGGCGGAGCCAATACTTCTGTAATTGTGAGATCCGGAAGTTGCCTGATTCTGAATGATTGCGTGGAGCTTTCAACCGATGAACAGTCGTTTACCGAACCAATTTTCCAGCGGTACAACTGTCCGTACTTCAGGTTGGATATCTGTTTTGTTGTACTGTAAATGTTTGAATAAGTGGGAGTTGTTGGTATGGTAGCTCCATCTTCCCAGATATACAGATTGTAGTAAGTTGTATTGGACGATGGTTGCCAAAACAAATCCAATGTGGTATTCAGGTTTGTTTTTCCATCTTCCGGTACAAGGCCAGTAACGACTTTGTCAATCGGTTTGCAAAATGCATTCAGGATGATCGGATTGGCATAATCCGGAACCATGTCGAAAACAAACTCAATTTTCTCTTTGATGTCATAAATTTTCTCGCTGGGAATGTCGTAATATTTGAAACTGATTGAATCGCCGCTTGGTTTATCGTTGAAAACCAGAATTTTATACACCTTATTCCCGGTAGCCGGAAAAATTACCGAAGTGGTTTGGGCGCCCCGGATTTCTCCATTGATGTATGCAATCAGGGCTCCGTTAGGCAAATAGGTTTCGCCCACTTTCACCCTGAAAATCATTTCAGTGCTCAGCTCAAACCGTTTGGCAAGGCTGCCATTGCTCGGAATGGCAGGCAGTGTCAGCGCGGCGTTTACGACCATCGGTAACCAAACGAGCAAGACAAGGGCTAAATTCCGTATCATTTTGGTTTTGATTCGGTTAAAGCTCCATTTACTAATCCTGAATTCATCCTGAATTCCGTGGATACTATTATGGATAGATTTTTTCATAATCGGTTGGGTTTTTCTCATTAGTAAATCACATTTCCAACAGCTTAATGGATTTCTGTTCACTTTTTCCATCTATTTGCGTGTTTGATTATGAGCCCTTATCAGTTGGTTGATTTAATCAGTTTCCTGATTACGATGCCATTCGATGTTTCAATTTTCAGCATATACATTCCCGGCACCAGATTTCTGGTATTCATCAGCAAGGTATATTCTGAAATATTTGAGAGAATTTGAATGCAATTGCCTGACATTCCTGAAAGGCTGACTGATTGAATTTTGGATTCCGATAGGATGTGAAGTTCATCGGTCACCGGATTCGGATACACCAAAACTGATTGATCGGTCATTGTTTCCTTAATTCCGGTTGGATTGGTCAGATGAAGCGGATATGGATTCATTGCCTTTCCATAAATTTCGTCGGCATTGAAAATCAGTTCGTCAGAAATTGGTTCATCAGAATTATTAGCCAATGATTTTAACCTGAAATTTAGTTTTTCCTGATTCGAATTCGAGAACAAGGTCAGTACAAAAACATACCGGTTTAACTCCGGAACAAAACAGGCTTCGGTAACACCTCGTGGTTCGTTTTGCGAATAGGCAAGGAGCAGGTCTCCTTTACGAATCACATTTTCGTTGTTCGAATTTACCAGTTCCCCAATCAGGTTGGCCGAATTTTCGAATGCCGGCGGATTAATCTGGTATTCGCGGTATAATTCGCTGCGGGTGAAAAGTGATTGTTGTGCCGATTTTAATCTGGCGCCACTGGCCATGTATTTCAAGTTCGCATTTGAAGCTGTTTTCATCATGTACCCATTCAGTACTTTAAGTGAGTCGAGGTCGCCTGCCCATCCCGAGATCGGGTAGTAAATAGCTGAAGCTTCCTTGCTCTTTAGCAACAGTTCTCCGGTAGGCAGACTGCTTGATACAAATGCTTCGCTCAGTTTTGCATTGCCTTTCATGATATATCCAATTCGGTTCCATCCTGTCGAAACCGGAATGGAAACCATTGTCGGATTAATTTCTTTTCCTGAAAGTGTGAATACCTGAGACGTTGCCTTTTTGAATTTTAACATCTCTAATTGCGGAACATTGCTCAAATCGCCAAACCAGCCTGAAGCTGTATAATATACTGCCGAAGTTGTTGCCGATTTTATATAGTCAAGGTTTGTCAGAGTCAAACTTCCTAAAACACTTCCTACTTTCATATCGGGAGGAGTCGCGCTTAATGAAATCCAGTTCCAGCCAGCAGCCAGCGTTCGTTTCAGGTTGACGTTTGGTACATTAACTTTTACTGAATAGGTCTTTTTTGTTGTACCATTTTCAGCAGTTACCATATAGGAAACAGGCGTGGTGAAATTCCATATTGATCCGCTTGCAGGCGCAATGGAAGCCTTTGGAGATATCTGGAAAGTTGGTGCCAAAGTCCGGATATCGTATCCGTAAGGCATGTATAGGAATACCTGTAAGGTAGCCTGATCAACCTTTGTCGAATCGGCATTCAATACCTGAACGCTCAGAATTTCTGCCTGATTGCTCAGAATATCCAGGTTTTTTACAGTGATGACCACTTCATCAGCAGCGGAGTTCACTTTTCCGTCGTTTACTACCAGACTGAAAGTAAATGTTTGATCGGTAGTTACATTCGGAGCTGTAAAAGTAGGTTTGGCAACCGTTGCAGAGCTCAGGGTAATTCCCGATGGAGCTGTCCAGCTGTAAGTCAGTGCATCGCTGTTTGCATCGGTCGAACCTGACCCATCCAGCGTTACCAGTGTATTTTCATTCACAGTCTGATTGGGGCCGGCATTGGCATTTGGAGCCTGGTTCGAACCGTCGATATTCCACTGAATTTTGGACGTTGATACGCCTTCTTTTCCACTGTTGTACTTCCTGAATTTGGTAAGATCAAGAATTAACTGGTATGTACCGTTTGCATTCCCGTATTGGTTCATTCCTGATAAGACGTAAAGTTTATCAGTTGATTTCACAATGCTCAGATTGAGGGTCCCCAAAGATTGGCCATCGCGCTCAAATTTCAGGTTTTCAAGCAATTTGCTATCATCAAGCAGTTTGTCGGAGAACTCAATCTGAATTGAAGTAAGCTGCGTTGTAAGTGGGGATACCGGTGCATTTTTCCAGGTACTGACAAGTGCATTCTCATCTATAACAACAGGTATTTCTGCTATGGAGAAGTTGGTGTACTGGTCGATACAATAAGCCTGCAAAGTCAGGTTTCCTGAATAGCTGAAAGTAACCGGTAACGAAAGTGGTCCAGTGTTTACATTTAATGTATCAGCCAATAGTATTGGATTTACCTGGTCGGTTTGATAGAGCTGTATTCGTGAATTGGGTTCGTTTACAGTCATGTGAGCAACTACTATTTTAGTCGCAGTGATGTTGTCTGTGGCCGAAAATCCCATATCCGGAGTAATTCGCAAATTGGTTACCGGTTTTGGCAACTTCCGGTTTACTATCCAGTTGTACTTGACTGTGTCGGTGCGCGAGTTGCCTGCAAAATCGGTAATGTCCTTCATTTTAACCTTCAACTGGTAACTTCCTTCGTAATAGGTCAGCATCCTGAACTGTGTGAAAAGATAATCCGAATCATTGTTCATTTTGAAATCCAGTTGCGAAAGTGGTTGTCTCAGCCCGTCTTTCCACAATTCCAGAGAGCTCACCCCAAATCCTTTCACAGGTTCGCTAAACAGAATATTAAAGGCTGTGCGATGTTGCCAGTCGTAACCGCCATCAATGGAAGGAGTAATTTTGCTTACCAGTGGAGCTGTCTGGTCGATTTTCCAATCAACACTCTGAACCAGCATTCCGTTAATTCCATCCAGCGATTTGATATTCGGCAAATCAACAGAAAGCGAATATTTGCCATCAGCCGACATAAATACCAATAATCCTGAAAGCTGGTATAATTTACCCTCGGTGTCCATCGGAGTAATTATTACTGTTCCTGTAATTGGTTTTCCGTCTTTTTTCCAGGTAAACCGGGCCGGAAGTACAGTTGTTTTGTCGATCGGTACATTGAAGCGAAGCAGGATTAAGTCGATGGGTGCGCCAACATTATTGTTGGGCAATCCGATAAACTCACTGACAGCCGGAATACCGATAAACTGGGTCCAGTTTGCCTGCTTGCCTTCCACACCGCTGGTTCCAACCAGGTCTTTGATTCCGGTTGTTTGTACATTCAAAGCATAATATCCATCCGCGATTGACTTAGTTGTGAGGTCAACTTTGTAGGTTGTTTGATCGATGGCTGTCACCAAAACAGTGTTATCCATAATGTCAGCACCACCCTGTACCCTCAGGGTCATGTCAGCATAATTGAAGGTAGCCGCATCAATCGGTTTGTTGAAAACCACATTTATTGAAGTTACCTGATTGGTTACAAATGAAGTTGGAACATTTTCGAAACGCACAATGGCCGGTGGATCCTGAGCTGGCGCAGTAAACCGGATGGTATATTTTTGAGGCGTATTTGCCGCAAATACATCCAGAAAATGCATCATGTTTTCATATACAGGTTCTTTTCCATCGGGCATGGTGACAAAAGTCTGCCACACATTGTCAAGCGGAATTATCTGTCCATCTTCGCGTGTTACGCTTGCAATTTTGTAAACTCCATTGCCTAGATCGCTGAAATTGAGGTAGTTCCAGCCCATTTGTACCGGAGTAACTGTCAGTTCAATCTCATGATTTCCTGTAGAAATTGAACCGGAAGTACTTTGTGAAACTGCCGGATAAACATCAAGAGTTCCTCCATTTGATAGGAAAATAATATCAGGGAACTCTTTTGAATCCTGAACTTCGTTGACCAGAAAATCGTTGATGTTATCTTCGACTCCTGAATAAACCCGAACGCTTCTGATCAGTTCATGAAGCGTTGCTCCGCTTATCAGACTCAAATCAGGATTGCCACGGCTGTCCAGATGGGTCACTTTCGCTTCGTACGAAATAAAATGGCCCATCAGGTCGCTGGTAAACCACCATTGCCCGATAGTTGCTTTCATTGGAGCAATGTTCCCGAAGTCAATGTTTGTTAATCCCAACTGACGTGGTTGTCCGTTCAGGTTCGAACCGATCAATGCGAAATTGATAGCCAGTCCTTTTTCGTTTTCAATAATTTTTGGTTGTCCACTTTCGATACGAACATTTCTGGCCGTACCATAACCATTGTTTTGAATCATTACAGCAAATTCGGCCGGAACAATTGGTTCTACCACATTGGTTGTCAATGCATCGTCGCCCAGAATGTCGCGTTGCATAAAGTAGTGCAGATACAAATCAGGACTTGGATTCACATCGAGCGTAACCGGGAACAATGGTTTGGTGACTACTAAACCTGTAAACGGATCGAGGTAGGAGAATGAACCTCCAAATGAATAGCTTTTAGGTACAGTAGGAGCGGCTCCTTTTTCAGGAATAAACAGTACAGTAGCACTTCCTTTTTCCTGTGCACCCAATGTTCCTGTTCCGTCAATGCCAGTCAGAATCGAGAGTGCTTTGGTATCGATCTGGAAAAGATCGTTACTCAATACGCCATTTTCATCCTTTATCTCCAGATCTAATTTGATTTCCTTCATGGCTACCGAAGTATGGCCATTGAAAATGGTGAGTGTACCTTCAAAAGCCTCGCGGGTCATCACCACTTTTTGGGTGATCTGGATGGTTACAGAAGCACATACAGAACTGCGTCCGGTTTCAATTTGTTCTTTGGTTGTAGCCAAAGCTTGATTGTACATATCAAATATATTCTCATATCCGCGGGAAGTAGCATAATTCATGGCTGAATCTACTTTGGAAGCAAACAGTGATAATTTTAATTTATCAATTATGCCAGGATGCTCATTCGTTGGCGAATAAATCTTTAGTCCCCATGCGATAAGAGAATTATTCCATCTTGACGTAAAAACATGAATTTCATTTACAGTAATATCTGTGCCTAACATTTTTTGTTCAAGCAGAGTGATATCTTGCGGTCTGAAAGGGATATTATTTTTGATAAAAGAATCTATCTCATTGTCAAAATCCACAAAACTTTCCTTTGATTGCCAATCCCATTTTCCAATTATCTCAATTGTCAAACTATCAAGATATTCACGGGCAAAAGCATAATATTCCAAATCCCGTAAAGATTGTTTTAAGATTGGTGGCATCGTTTGTTTTTCAAGTGCAGTAAGAGAGGCACCCTTGACGAAAATAGGTGGATCTTTATAGCAGGTATATGCTGTGCTGAAAAGTGAATATACACACCCCCAAGGTCCTAATTTTACAAAAAATGAAGCGATAGTCTTGCCACAACCTACAGCATCTTTTAAACTAACCTCCAGGTCGGCCACACTTTTAAGACAGCTAAGTATCGACGATCCAGTTTTAACAACCTTCCAGGCATCCCCGGCAATTGGAACGCACCCAATTATTGTTGAAGCCAACGATATCAAACAATTGTCGCAACCAATGGTTGGTGAAGAAATCACCGGCGTATAGTTGCCTGTATCGTAATACGAGATACCCGTTCCTCCTCTGGAAGGGTCGCCTCCGCCCGGGCTCCAACCCCAACCCCAGTCAGTACCAGTGCCGGTTGCCGGACAAATTCTTCCGATAAATGTAATCCCATGCGAAGATCGATTCCATTTTTTATCCTTCCCACATTCCCATCCATAAACAGTGTAGGCATAATCGTAACAAGGTCCTGTCGTTTCAACGGAACCGGCTGATTTTAGTGCATCCCTTCT
>JAHEYU010000094.1 GCA_023251435.1 Bacteroidota bacterium | reverse complement strand
TTGAGTATGTAAAAAGTGATGATTCAGGCAAACGACTAATTGCAAAAATGCAGGATGAAGGCTTAGCCTTTGATTCAGAAGAAATTTACGACGATTTTGCAAAGCTATACCGCAAGTTTATCCGACGAAACAAAGATCTGACAGAGTTTTTCATTAAGGAGACCCAAGACATTGTTAATCAATTATGCGATGATTTTGAAAGGTCACTTAAAGTCCGATATATCGAAAATGACGTTCTGAGAGCCGCCGCCGATAAAGAAGTTCAGTATAGCAAGAGTGGAACTGGCTATATCTTTTTTGAGACGGAGAATCTTTCAATGGCTGAAAAATCATATTTGGAATATCGGCAATTTGCAGCTACCATCGGATTTGAGTTCATTAATGATGGAGAATTTCTTAAAGGCTCTTGGATAAGAAAAGGTATCCAATTAATTCAGCGAGCAGCTAATAGCGATGACGCTAATGAGCTAATATATAAAGGGAAAAAGGCATTGGAATTAGCATATCTTGATAAAATCCAATCAGAGGTAAATAAGAATAACAGCGAAGCAGCCAAATCATTAATGGAAGCAGTTAAAGACTATCCCAATGCAGCAATGAAAATGGGTTCTTTAATTATTGTCAAGACTACGAACGAAGAAACACCTAAAGTGCTTATATGGAATCTGACTATGGAACAGGTAATTGAGTTGGATAAAAATCCGATGTTAATGAATAACCCGTTGAAACTAACCCGATATTTAAACTCGATGTAACAGCGGAAAATAAAAGGAGGAATAAGACGTTTGACTTTCCGCTCTAGTATGTAGATATTATAATTAGAGATACAAAGAGCATCAAACACATAAGTAATTTAAGAGGGGGTTTAATTAAACTTATATTTGGCTTATTTAGAGTATAAAGAGAGTAAATATATCATTTCTGATATAAAATCAAGTAAATAGTGTTAAAATGATGGACAGAAAACTAGGGGAAAATATGTGTGTGCGCTGCACTTTTTTTTATCCGGTTTCACTATCTGGCAGATAGAAAATTCAAAACGGTAAGTTGCTGAAAATCAATGGCATGATTTATTTAACATTGTATTTATCTGAACAAAAATTGCTAAATATAAATAATATATGGTAATGTATTAAATATCAGATAGTTAATTGATATTTCTATTGAACACAATAATAGTTCTAGGACAAATGACTAAAAATTTAGTCTGATATTTTCAGGAGCCGGGAAGAGGAGTAAAGAGGGAGAAAACACGAATGTCGTAAAATATCATCGAGGCTGTCCTCCTCATATGTGGTTCCATGCCTTTTTTCTGTCATTTCAGACCTGATTTTCCGATTCGTGACTGTTTTACCATTCCTTTGAATTGTGTCCATCGCTCCGTCGCGTTCCATTCATAGGCAACACCCCCCGCCACCACACAAACAGCACCCCACGATGACGGGTACCCCCGTTTTTGATTGAATTGAGCTAAATGTCTTACCCCTACACAAAAAAACAAAAGGACTTTTAAGCTAAGGAACATAATAGTATGTTGTTAGGAAATAATTAGCTCAATATTATTCAGAGGATTAAATTTTTCAGCTTTCTTTTTTGCCCAGTCCAGCCACTCTCTGCTTTCATCTGTTAGTTCACTATCGACAATTAATTTGCTTTCAATAGCTGTTATAAATTCACAGAGAACTTGTGATCGTTTCCATATCTGGGATTGTGCCAATAGTGCTTGGAAGTTTGCACCATCAAGTTCTTCTCTGTCATGTCTTTCTTTTTTAATACGTTGCTCTTCTTCCTGTTGTGCCCAGTACTCTTCCAACTCAATTTGTTTGGCTTTTTCTTTTTGTGCTAATAGTTCAATTCCAACAACAATTTTTTCCAATACTTCTTCAATTAGAACCTTGCCATCACTCCATACCTTTTGATGCCAATGGTAGTTTTTCCAAGTTCTTAACATGAAAATGCCAGTCGGGTGTTCATGTCGGGTTTTCCAATGGTATTTACCTTCAATTACGTATTCATACCTAAGTTTTTCCTGAAGTCGAATAACCAATGGTTCCCCAAAAACAACTAAATGCGAAGTGTCCTTTACATTATTGGTCTCATGACCTCTGGCTCTTAGAAGTTTTATCAGGGTATCCATAAATCTTAATGCCCTTGGGACATTTTCAGGAGCAACAGTAATATTTAAAAATCCTGAACCTGCTGAAATCAAACCATAATGTGGGTAAAAGTTTTTATCTGCAAGTGCATTTTTTACATTTACAATCAAATCATCAGGGTTTGATAGTCTTGCTGGTACTTGGAGAAGATGCTTGTACTTGGGTTTCATCTCCTTCTCTAAAATGGTTCCGGATATACCCTGATTTTGATTCGCTTGTGGTACTTCATTGGATGGGGTAATGATTATTTCCGTCCCATCACCTGTTGGCAGCATAACTTTTCTCACAGGCTTGCCATGTCTTAGCTTTGACCAGTATCCCATATACGGCAAAGGAATATTGTGATTTTTGCAAATCTTTCTTAAATCGTTGTCTGAAAGACCAAATTCTTTTGCCAATACTGATATTGGCTTTGACCAAACTATATCGTAAAGCTGGTCACGAGTTAATGTAATCTTGTCCATGATAATGAGATTAAAGAATATTTGATATAATTGGGATACAAAATTCTAAGTATTTCTGAACTGAATAACTAAAGTGTTAGGGAATGAGGAATAGTTGATAGATTATTTTTTCGTATTATTGTTTTATTGCCTGAAAGCTATTGACTTTCATAATTAGAAGTGTTAACTTGGGTTACTTTATTACTGCCATAGTAAAGCATGGTTTTAAGGATTAATTAACCTCAGTTCTACTGGGGTTTTTTCTGGGATAATGTATTTGATATTTTTAAACCACTTTTTCAAGATAATTAAAAGTACCTAGTTTATAGTGCCATTTATTAATTAGCAGAGATTTTAAACCACAAACTAATGAGCAAAGGTGAAGACAGACGACAAGTGATTTTCGATAAGTTTAAAGATAACTTAAACCTTCTTATTGACAATGGCTTAGTATCTGGTGACAAAGATGTTTATCTATGTCCTGTTTGTTTACGACCTCACAAGGACATAAATTCGGACGACCCATTGACCCTTGAAGATGCCCCACCGAAATCCTTAGGCGGCTCTGCAAACACGTTGACTTGTAAGTCTTGCAACAATACTGCTGGACATAAAATTGATTTTCATTTAACTGAAAGACTTCGGGAAATTGACAGTGGCAAGTTTATTCCTGGGACAGAAACGGCCGTTAAAGTAAATATTGATGGTGAGACTTTTCAAGGAAAAATCACGGTTGCAGAAGACGGAACTATGACAATGTTTCATAGTAAAAAGAACAATCATCCTGAAAAGTTAGATAAGACAATGGCACAAGTCAAGGGTGGCAAAATAATAAATATGGACTTTTTAAAGAGCCGCGTAGTTCCTGAGAATTTGGAATATGCTCTTCTTAAAACTGGATACTTAATGATGTTTGAACGGTTCGGTTATTCTCTGATTCTCGACAATTGCTTTGACATTATCAGACAGCAACTAAAAAATCCAGAAGAACGAGTTTATCCAGAAGGATTTTGGTTTTCTCCACCATATCCAAAATCAATGACAGGAGTATATTTCATTTTAGACAAAGGACTTGAATGTTTAGTGGCTATGTTTAACCTTGACACTGGTAACACCGAAAGAATGTTTGGAACAATGTTACCGTTGCCTTTAAACTCAATTATAGATGTGATTGCTAAGTTGAATAAAAAATTTAAGGACGAAGGTTCGCAAATTACACTCACTTTTTATCCTTTAGAGCAAGACAATTTGAAATACCTATATGATGTTCCCGACTTAAAAGCTATGTATGACTGGATTGACAAAAGAAGAACCTCTGCTATTATATAGGCCTTTAAGCGGAGTGTATGTTTCCGCTCAGCCTGCGTGGAGCTTTATAGGTTAGCTGTAACTTAATGCGCCTCTATCAACATAAATATTTGAAATAAAGAAATACGATGAAAGCATCCCAAACACTAAGACGACCAGCTAATTGGCAGGATTTTGAATCGCTTTGCAAAAAATTATGGGGAGAAATATGGAATTGTCCAGATGTCAGAAAAAATGGCCGAAGTGGAAATAATCAACATGGAGTTGATGTATGTGGAATACCAATGGGAGAAACTGAATATTATGGAATCCAATGTAAAGGTAAAGACGAATACACCGATAAACAATTTTGCGAAGATGAGATTACAAGTGAAATTGAGAAAGCAAAAACATTTTTGCCTCCATTAAAAAAATATTATCTAGCCACCACAGCAGTCAAAAATGAGGCAATAGAACAATTTGTTAGACAAAAAAATGTCGAACATATTCAATCAGGCCTTTTCAGCATAGAATTATACGCATGGGAAGATATTGTCGAACTTATAGACGAAAACCAAAGAACACATGATTGGTATGTAAAAAGTCAAAACTATAAAACCCAAAAAAGCGTTTCCGTTACTTTTCAAAATGGTTCAACTGAAATAATTTGTCTCCCAAAATATAAAAAGACAATTACACGCTTTAGACAAAAATTTGTTCCACCAGCTAGCATGCTTTACGCAAACAAACTAGCTGACAGTATATTAAATAGACATCAAATGTATGGTGCGGTAACTGTTGTCCATACACCTTTATTCTCAACAAAAATAAATTTGAGCTATTTTAGTTTTTCAGTTCGTATTCACAATACTGGTACTGACCCAATTGAAGATTATAAGCTTCTTTTGGAATTTCAAGGTCAGATTCAAGATTTGACAGATACCAACAAAAAAAGTTCTGGCATATTCGGACATATAAGTGCATATGTGCCAACAACTTATTTATGGGCAGATTCACTTACTGGAGAAGTAGTTTCGAAAACAAAGATTTTAGTTAGGGACGATACTTTAACAAGTGATGAGATATTCGTTAAGTCACAACCAGTAGTATCTCAGGTTGTAGTTAACTGGAAACTATTATCTAAAGACTTTAAAGATGAGGGGCAACTCATTGTAAACGTTCAACCAGACATTGAAACAGAGTACAATGATATTTTAGTTGATGATTTATCAGCTGTAAAAGTTACAGAAGGCGAAATAGAGGAATATATTATTGAAAAAAAATAAAGCAGCCGCTAATCAGCTAACCGTCAAGTTCGGCAGCGGTGGTTTTCGGTGTATATCTTTCCGCTCAGTCCGTCTTTCGGTTTTACAGGAAATCGCCCATCCGCCCTTGCATGTAGCTTCCTACGATATGCAAAATGTTAAGAAACCGCATTATTCAACTATAACCTGATTTAAAATGCAATTTACTCATTACGATTTAGGCAATAAAGACAGAGGTGAAATTGTTGAAATTATATTATCTGGTAGTGCCGCAAATGTCAGATTAATGGATTCATCCAATTTTCAAAGCTATAGAAATGGTAGACAACACAGGTATTTTGGAGGTTTAGCGAAGCAATCTCCTGTTCGATTACAAATTCCTAATTCGGGACATTGGCATGTTACTGTAGATATGCAAGGTCTAAGAGGTACTGTTCGTTCTTCGATTCGGATGTTGCCGGGTGCATTACCAGAACTAAGACCACCAGCGTTATCGACAGTTCCTTCTCTTATTCAAAGACACGACCATGTACCCTACTCTGATTCTGAAAACAACCATAAGGAGTATAATGTGTTTATTTCTCATGCCTCAGAAGATAAAGATGAAATAGTTAGACCATTAGCCTATGCTTTGCAAAGTGAGGGTTTGACTGTTTGGTATGATGAATTTGAACTAAAAATTGGAGACAGTCTTAGAAGAAAAATTGATAAAGGATTAGCAAATAGCAAGTTTGGAATTGTTGTGTTATCAAAAGAATTCATAAGAAAGGGATGGACAAACTATGAATTAGATGGAATAATTACGAAAGCCGTAACTGGTGAACAAGTAGTTCTTCCAATCTGGCATAATATTACGAAGAAGGAAGTAATAGATTTTAGCCCTTCGCTTGCAGATAAATTAGCAAGAAATACTTCTTCATATACTGTCGAAGAGATAGCTGAAGAGATTGCAGGCGTAATAAAGAACAGTAAAATTTAAAAGACATTCGCTAACTCGTTTTGATTTAAATTGAACTAACCAAATATTAACATGGATGATATAATTGGAAAAGTAATAGCTGGCTTACTTGTGGTAATTATCACCAGTACTTCAACTTGGTTTTATAAAAGAAAGTTTTCATTGAGATTTCGTCATACTATTAAACATGGCGATTTAAATGAATTTTTAACTATCATAAAAAGGACATGTCCAGACATTAAAACAATCAAGATATTAGCAAATGTGACAAACCTCTTTTTGCCTGCTTTCCAATCTTCAGGTCTAAAGGTTATAGACATGCAAATTTTACTAAGAAAGCCAGATAAAAATTGCGATGAGAATGAGTCAGATTATAAAGGTTATTTTAAAACAATTGTTAAGGAATGGTTGAAGCTCGAAGAAAAGGGCGTAATCAAAAAACTTGACATAAGGTATTTTGACTTTTTAACTACTGATTGGCAAGTGATAATAGATGATAAATTTATTATTTTAGGTTTAAATGTACCGCAAAAGGAAAATTTGAAAAAATTTGAAGTAACAGATACTATATTAATTGCTGGAGATTCTCTTTCTGAAAAATCGTTTATTGAGAAGTATTCAAGTCGTTTTGATCGATTTTTCAAGGAATACGGCATAAATAAATTCGACTAATTCGAGTTGTTTTAAGAGCATTCGAAAAAACACTTTGCATATCAGCAAGCTACCCGTGGAAGGTTATAGAGCTTCCTTGACCGAAAATTTAAATTGTTGGACATAGGAAATGGGGGAACCGTAGGATAAACTAAACAAATCAATATCAATTCCAACAAATTTGTGTTATGTCACTTTATGGTGAGAAGTTGTTTCTTGTTAGTTATTTTGTTAGTACAAATAAAAAAAGAGCTACAAAATAAATTGTAACTCTTTGATTTTCAGTTGTCCTGTTAGGTCTCGAACCTAAACTCTTCTGATCCAGAATCAGACGTGTTGCCAATTACACCACAGGACAATTTTCAATAAGTAAACAAATTTCAATTTGCCGAAGCTTTAATTGTTTGTTTCTTGTTGACCCACTAAGGCTCGAACTTAGACTCTACTGAACCAAAATCAGTTGTGTTGCCAATTACACCATGGGTCAATCCTTCGTTGTCTTTTCTTTAAAGACGGTGCAAAATTAGAAAAATTATTTTTTTAACGCCTTTTTTGCCTGTAATTTTTCACCTTAACATTAAAACTTTACTTAGTTGTCTCATAATCAGTATTTAATGTTGGTTGGATATTGTTAGGATGCGTAATTCATTGGATTTGTTACGCATTATAAACTGATTGTTAAGATTCGTATTCATTCATTCGTTAAACTAGATGGAAATTGATTTGTGTCGAGTAAATTTGCATGGCAAAACCAATTCAGGAAAAACGAATACGGATATTTAGTATGAAAGAATTTTTTCAGGAAAATAAAAAGATCGCCAAGATTATAACCGAAGTGGCCGGCCTGGCAAATTACCTTTGGCAAAAGGGGTGGGCCGAACGCAATGCAGGTAATATTTCGGTCAATCTCTCGGAATGGATGACTGAAAATGAGTTTGAATTGGATCATTATCCGATGTTTCAACTCGAACGCAGTTACGATGCTTTGGCGAACCTGTACTTCTTCGTTACAGGAACCGGCAAACGAATGCGCGATTTGGCGATCAGTCCGATGAAAAATGCCTGCATCATCAAGATGAATAAAAAGGGGAATGCCTACCATATCATTACCATGAAGAAGCGGAATCTTTATAATTTCAGGCCAACTTCAGAATTGCCAACCCATTTGGCGGTTCATGATTTATTGGTTAAATCAGGTTCTAAAAACAAAGCGGTGGTACATACGCATCCGAACGAATTGGTGGCCATGACACAGATTCCGAAGTTTCAGACGGCCGAAATGCTGAATAAAACCCTGTGGGGAATGCATCCTGAAGCATTTGTTTTTGTTCCGCGCGGTGTTTTCATGGTGCCTTATATCCTGCCCGGAAGTCACAAAATTGCCGATGCAACCATTGAGGGATTTAAAAAAGGTCATGAAGTTGTGATTTGGGAAAAACATGGCGCTTTTGCCATTGGAGAAACCGTTTCGGATGCTTTCGATATGATTGATATCCTAACAAAATCGGCACAGATATGGTTTATGGCGATGCAAACCGGAAACGAACCCGAAGGTCTGAACGATGAACAATTGCAGGAGTTGAAAGAAGCTTTTCTGAAGAAATAGCAGATTTCTATTTTTCCATTTGGTGAAGCTTTTTCAACAATTTTTGTCCTCTTGATTTTATTCCGGCTGAACCGTGATAGTCTATTTCATGTTCAATCAAATCAATCAGTTCGCTCGCAAAATCAGGTTCTTTTTGGGCAATATTGTAGAGAATTTGCATAGCATGAACACGCACGGCAATCGGTATTGCTGCATCTGTGAAAACATCGAGACAATAATTAAGCAGAACGCCCATTCTTTCTTCCGGAATATCATGCAAGCCGATCAGTTTCAAAAGATGTCGTCTTTTACTGTCATTTTTTGTGGCAAGCAAAAAGTCTGTCATAGCCGGAAGATAAGGTAAAACCACGGCTGGATTCTTTTCGTTGATTTTATCGATCATCCATGCGGCGCGCCAGTTTTCTGGCTGACTGTCGTCCAGTGCTTTGGTCATTATAACATCTATATGTTCAGGATAATCGGCGATGTATCTTACCAGCAAGGCGATGTTTTCCCACGATTTGATCAGGGTATGGATATCTTTTTCGGTCATCTTGGAAATTTGTTATCTGCTGTTTTCTTACAATAAAGATAAATTAACTTTGATACGATAAAAACTCCTCCTCGGGATTTTTGTCTGTTTATTTGGCAGTCACGGGTAATACTTATTTTTCTCTTTTACAAACTTTTTTTCGGATAAAAACTGATAAAATGATCGATGTTTGTTGTGCAATCATTCTGGAAGGCTCTAAAATACTGGCAGTTCAGCGCGGGGCGGCGAGCAGCCATCCGCTGAAATGGGAATTTCCGGGAGGAAAAATTCATCCTGAAGAATCTGCTGACCAATGCATTGTGAGAGAAATTGCGGAAGAACTGACCATCGGGATTGAAGTCGAAAAACGGCTTGTTCCTGTTGAATTTGATTATGGCACGAAGCAAATATGCCTGATTCCATTCGTGTGCAAAATTATTTCAGGAGAAATAAAACTAACCGAGCATATTGCACAGAAATGGCTTCGCTTTGACGAATTGGAAACGATGGATTGGTCGGAAGCTGATGATGAATTGCTAAAGACAAACAAGGAAAGTTTAAAATTACTTATTCAGGAAAAATATTTTTAGAAGAAATTGTTTAAATTTTGAATTGATGTCCAAAATCAAAAAATTTACCCCTGCCTCAAGGGTGATTTTTTGATTTTTCGGGCTCCCTTCAGGGCAAGGGGTAACCCGAAAAATCAAAATTAACCAATTTTAAACAGTTTCTTTAGAAAAAACCTGAATGATTTTTTGAGCTCTGACAATTTTACCTTACCAAATTTGGAAAGATGAGTGCAAAAGCGATAAATACAGCTGACCAACTGAGTATCGACAGAATCATGTACGGCATCACTAATTTGTGATTTGGATAATATTTGTTCAGTAAAAAAGCGCCAATCGGGAGACTCAAAACTACCGGTGATGCAATAATAATTCCCGGCAATCCGTATTTTGAACGAAATCTGGCAATAAACCTATTTCTTTTGGTGAAAACCTTTTCACCCGTCAAACTTCTTCTCCATGAAATAACTTGTCGGTATTTTTTGCGAAAAGAGGGCGGACTAAATATCCAGATAAAGGTTTTTACGTGATGAAATTGCTTAATAGCAAAACCGCTGAAATGATAAAAGAAAAAGAATCCTGCTATTCCGCCAAGGGTAACAGCAATTAATGTTTGCTCGAAGTTTAACCCAATAAGGATGGCAAATGGGAATGTCAATACATATTTAACAGTAGCAAGCAAAAATACCTGAATGAATTTTAAAATCAAGATCATACCAAACTCCAACTTTATCCTCTTTACAACCCCAAAGATCGGAAAAATGTTGTTCCTAAAGCTTTTTAATTGCCTGATTTTAGGTTTATTAAGGATTATTAAAATTTAACTTTCCAATTTATTTGTTCACAACCATCAGAATGCTTTTCCGGGAAGGGTTTCAGAAGCTCGTTTGAGATAAATAATTTTTGCTTCCTTTTCATCACTGGCTACCGCAGCTACCGTGTACCCACAAATAATTGGGAAATACTAATACAAAACAAAAAACAATGGAACGCGGATTAAATATGATCTGGCGGATTAAAACTGATTAAAATCCCGACTTGTCGGGATGATTTTCTAAAGAAACGCTTATGAAATTATCAATCATCCTTTATTCCATTTGTCTTTTTTCAAATCCATTCCAATTTATTGGAATATAAATCCCTGCCCGACGGCAGGCGGGCGTTTCCCATCCCTGCCTGCAGCAGGCAGGCGCTAAACCCGTGTAAATCCGCGTTCTATTATTTTACCTATTGTTCAGTACTTTGTATGCAATAAGAAAAAGATATGAGTAAACGGTAGCTGGTGCGGACAGAGTTTGTAAAAGCCTGCCTACTGCGGCTAACGTGTACCCACAAATAATTGGGAAATACTAATACAAAACAAAAACAATGGAACGCGGATTAAATATGATCTGGCGGATTAAAACTGATTAAAATCCCGACTTGTCGGGATGATTTTCTAAAAAAACGCTTATGAAATTATCAATCATCCTTTATTCCATTTGTCTTTTTTCAAATCCATTCCAATTTATTGGAATATAAATCAGTTTCCCATCCGCTAAACCCGTGTGAATCCGCGTTCTATTATTTTACCTTTTGTCCAATATTTAGTGTATAGTAGCATGGTAGCCACCATCCAGGTTGAACCTTATTTTGTGTTAAAATATGACATATTAATAAGGTTTGTGTTGGGGGTTGCATTTTTTGTACTAAGGTTCTCCTTTAAAAATAAGGTTTTATCAATCGAAATGGTGTCGAACAAGATTTAGGTAATTTTTTAGAAAAATATTAATTGGGAAATTCAGAATTTTAAAAGGATAACATTACTTTCGGTGGTTGTTCGCACCTTATAATCACAAGTTTCAGAAACCAGATTTAACATACATAAAAATAACAAAATGAAAACATTTTTTCTGATTGCAGTATTGGTTGCAAGTGCTTTGCTTGCAAGAGCGCAAAATCCTGTAGAATCTTTATTTAACGGTAAGAATCTGGATGGATGGAAAATATATGGTACCGAAAAATGGATGGTTGAAGATGGTTTGCTGGTGTGCGAAAGCGGACCTGACAAGCAATACGGCTACCTTGCCACCGAAAAATGGTACGATAATTTTGTGCTCGAACTGGAATTTAAGCAGGAAGCCAACGGAAATAGCGGGGTATTTTTCCGCTCTACCATCGATGGAACAAAAATTAAAGGCTGGCAGGTAGAAGTTGCTCCACCAAATCATGATACCGGTGGTATTTACGAATCGTATGGCCGAGGCTGGCTTCACCAGATACCCGATGAACAGGAAGGTTTTCTGAAAATGGGTGACTGGAATAAAATGAAAATTCAGGTGGTTGGCAAGCGCGTTATGACCTGGCTTAATGGTCACCTAATGACCGACCTGACTGATGATAAAATAGGAGAGGGCAAAGGCTCCATCGCTCTTCAGATTCACGATGGTGGCGGCATTAAAGTAAGTTGGAGAAATATTGCGATCCAAAAGTTATAGCAACCATAGCTTTAAGCGAAAAATGCATCGGAACTCCCGATGCATTTTTCTTTTACAGGTATTTCCCCGTTTAATCTTTGAGGTAATCAATCTGAACCAGATCGTTCCAGATTGGATCTTTTGGCGGTTTGGCAACAATTTTAACCGGTTCTTTCGTCACAGGATGGATGAATTCTATTTTTCGTGCATGTAAATGAATTCCGCCATTTTCGTTGCTGCGGGCTGCTCCGTATTTCAGATCGCCTTTTATATGAAGGCCAATGCGGTTCAATTGTGCACGAATCTGGTGATGTCGTCCGGTTTTCAGGTCGATTTCGAGCAAATGGTAATGACTGAGAGTGGCAACATGACGGTAGTGCAGAATTCCTTCCTTTGAACCTCTGCGCTCCTTATTGTGTGCGTGCGATTTGTTCTTTTCTTCGTCCTTTAGCAGCCAGTGGTGCAAAGTTCCCTCTTCCTCCTCCGGAAGTGCATCAACCACAGCCCAGTAGGTCTTTTTCATTGCTTCTTTATCCTGAAACATTTCATTCAGGCGGTTAAGCGCTTTGCTGGTACGCGCAAAAAGAATAACTCCGCTGGTGGGGCGATCTAAACGATGAGGTGATCCGAGATAAACATCGCCCGGTTTTTTATATTTCACCTTGATGTATTCCTTTACTTTGTCTATCAAAGTCTCGTCTCCGGTTTTATCGCCCTGAACGATCTCGCCACAAGCTTTGTTAACGGCGATGATATGGTTGTCTTCGTAAATTACGTCCATTATGAATTGTATTGTGATTTTTAAATTTTGATTTTATCAGGCGATTGGAAAACTTTATTCTTGAATTTAAAAAATGTCCAGTAACCAACACCAATATTCAATGTCCAAACCTTCGCACCCGGAAACTTGAAACTTTGAACCTGAAACTTGAAACTTTCCTAATATTGCTCTCGTTCGTTGGGGAAGTCTTTCGATTTCACATCCTGAACATAGTTATTTACTGCACCTTTAATTTCATCAGCCAGATTCAGATACCTGCGAAGAAAGCGTGGCGAAAATGTCTGGGTAATTCCAAGCATGTCGTGAATTACCAGCACCTGGCCATCAACACCGCCTCCGGCACCAATTCCGATTACCGGAATCTTCAGCGCTTGAGCAACTTTGGTTCCCAGTTCTGCCGGAATTTTTTCCAGAACGATGGCAAAACATCCAGCTTCTTCGAGCAATTTTGCGTCATCGATTAGTTTCAGGGCTTCCACTTCCTCTTTGGCACGAACGGTGTAAGTTCCATATTTGTTAATCGACTGCGGCATCAGTCCCAAATGTCCCATCACCGGAATACCTGCCGACAGAATTCGTTCAACCGATTCAATGATTTCCTTTCCACCCTCCACTTTTACAGCATCAGCATGGGTTACTTTCATGATTTTGATGGCTGAATTTAAGGCCTCCAGCGAATTTCCCTGATAAGATCCGAAAGGCATATCCACCACCACCAAAGCGCGGTTCACTGCTTTAACTACCGACTTGCCATGATAAATCATCTGGTCGAGGGTAATGGGCAGCGTGGTTTCGTTTCCGGCCATCACGTTCGACGCAGAATCGCCTACCAGAATAATGTCGATACCGGCCTGATCAACAAGCTTTGCCATGCTGTAATCGTACGAGGTAAGCATCGCAATTTTTTCGCCTTTCAGCTTCATTTCTGAAAGCACATGGGTGGTAACCCTTTTTATTTCTTTATGTACTGACATGGTTTTGTATTCAAATGGGCTACAAAAGTAAGAATTTATACATTGATGTGTTCGTTTTATTTTGAACCGTTGTTTTTGAGATATATTTATGCTCAAGAACACGCCCCCCCATAAAATATTAATTATTATGACGTATTGGGCATTGTTTTTGCTGATTGGGGAACTTGTTCCACACATAAAAAACATTAAAACCAAAAATCATGAAACAACTATTATCACTGCTTTGCTTTATTGCAATAGTACTTACAAGTCAGGCGCAGGACAAAAATTTCGATTTATCGAAGTACAAATTTCCGGATTACAAGCGGCATGAAATGGAGTTTAGCTTTAATTCGAATGGAAATTCTTATAGTAGCTACATGAAAGAACCTGTTACAGCTAACCAGTCTGGATATTTAATTGATAACTCAACTTCAAGTTTTAATTCAAAAATACAGGTTAATTACCAATTCAATCATTTTACCAGAAAACGTATTGACATGTTTAGTTCAGCACTCAATGGACAATATGAATTTTACAAATCAGAAAACGAGAATTCATATTCAAAAAACAATACCCCTCAAATTTGGGGACACGTCAGTGCTACAAGAAGAAATTACATTACTGAAGATAAGCTTTTTCTGGAAGGATCTACTTATATGAGTTTTTACGCTTCAAGAACAAATCAATTTTACCAGAATCAGGCAAAATCAACCAGAAAAAGTAATTCCTTAACAGTAAATGGGGCTTTTGGAATCGGAACCGGGCGAATTGAATATGTTCAAGATCTCTGGAAAGGATACTATATCCTTGAAAAACTAAAGCAAAATCAATCAATCCGGCAGGATTTAAGCGAAAATGATATTTTCGAATTTTCAAAATTAATATCGAAACTAAGTAATAAACGATTCTTTGATTTAAGACTTAGGAGAATTGCTGAACTACAATCCCTTGATTCAATGTTGCATGAACAAAACCTAATTGTGAATAATGACATTTCATATTTTACAACACTTAATGATTATTGGAGTTTTCCAATATACTTTGAGCGAAGAACAGGGAAAGAACTTAAACTTAAAGTTTCTCCCCAATTTACTAGATACTATAACAAATCGGACCTCACCCCCTCCTCTTCTCCAGCTTATATTCAACTCATTTCTTCAGCTTCATATAGTTGGGCTAAACAAATTAATCTTTTCTGGGAACGAAATTTAGACGTTGATTTTAGCAACAAAACATTGATTTTTAAAAATAGCTATGTAGAAAAAAATACACAAAAAAATCTGATTGAGACAACTGCATCGTTTGGATATGCTTTCTATCCAGACACAAGAACAAAAATTAGGCTAAATGGTCAATATTACGGATATGAATTTTCGTATTACTCTGGGGAAGAAATGATCAAAGGCTGGAGAAATAATTTTCGCTTAAACTTTGAAATAGCTTATTATATATCACCTCAACTTCAAATATCCGGAAATATTTCAGATAATTTATCGTCTTCAACGCTTCATTCAGAAAAAAGAAATGAACTAAACTACAACCTTGGTCTCCGCTACGCCATCTTCTAAACTCTTCTAAAACAACGAAGCCGGTTCGAAAGAGCCGGCTTCGTTGTTTATACCCGAATGAAAATATTTTTTTTGTACATGTAATAAAGTAACAACCATACAATCAGGATATTACCAGCTCAAACGCGGTATAGTTGGCGATAACGGTCACCAGATACCTTCCGCCGGTAATCCAGAACATGTCAAATCCTCGTACACCGTCAAGAGAAAGAAGTCGCTCCCGTGAAACGACCTGTGCAGTTTTGTGTTTCATTTCCCCTGATTTCAATTTTCATTTTCTGATAACTGTCATTTTCAACAGAATAGAAACAACCGACAACCTGACAACTGGTAATGACCACCAATGACAATGAACGACCATCCGAAATAACCATTTTCAAGCTTTCCGCTGTCTTTTTGTCACCCACAATGACACTATAAACGTATGCCAAAAGAATTCGATGTCAATTTTGCCATATTTTTGTCTGTCAGGTTTGTGGCATAGCGATTGAATAGAACTGCTCGTATTAAAATTTCACAGAAAATAACAAGTTTAAAAATATCATAAAATGGGAAAAATTATTGGAATTGACTTAGGTACCACCAACTCGTGCGTATCTGTAATGGAAGGTAATGAGCCTATTGTTATCCCCAATAACGAAGGCAAACGCACAACTCCGTCAATCGTGGGTTTTGTTGAGAATGGCGAACGTAAAGTGGGTGATCCGGCTAAACGTCAGGCAATTACCAACCCTGCAAAAACGGTTTATTCAATCAAACGGTTAATGGGCGAGAGTTTCTCAAACCTTACCAAAGAAATTAAACGCGTTCCTTATACTGTGGTTCAAGGCGATAACAATACGCCACGTGTGGTTATTGAAGACCGCAAATATTCACCGCAGGAAATCTCGGCCATGATTCTTCAGAAAATGAAGAAAACAGCTGAAGACTATTTGGGTCAGGAAGTTACCGATGCAGTTATTACTGTTCCGGCTTATTTCAACGATTCACAGCGTCAGGCAACCAAAGAAGCCGGCGAAATTGCAGGTTTGAATGTTCGTCGTATCATCAACGAACCAACTGCTGCAGCTTTGGCTTACGGATTGGATAAAATGCACCGCGAAATGAAAATCGCTGTATTCGACCTTGGTGGTGGTACTTTCGATATTTCTATCCTCGAATTGGGTGAAGGCGTATTTGAAGTAAAATCAACCGACGGTGATACACACCTTGGTGGTGACGATTTTGACCAGACCATTATTGACTGGTTGGCTGCCGAATTTAAAAACGACGAAGGAATTGATTTACGTCAGGACCCGATGGCTTTACAGCGTTTGAAAGAAGCTGCTGAAAAAGCCAAAATCGAACTTTCAAGTTCAACCCAGACCGAAATCAATCTGCCATATATTATGCCGGTAAACGGTATCCCAAAGCACTTAGTAAAAACATTGACCCGTGCCAAATTTGAACAGTTGGCCGACAAACTGATTCAGGCTACCATGGAACCTTGCCGCAAAGCATTGAAAAATGCTGGTTTACAGGCAAGCGACATCGACGAAGTTATTCTGGTAGGTGGTTCAACTCGTATTCCTGCCGTTCAGGAAAAAGTACAGCAGTTGTTCGGAAAAGCTCCTTCAAAAGGTGTAAATCCTGACGAAGTGGTTGCAATTGGTGCAGCAATTCAGGGTGGTGTATTAACCGGCGAAGTAAAAGACGTGTTGTTGCTCGACGTAACCCCACTTTCGTTGGGTATCGAAACTATGGGTGGCGTAATGACTCGTTTGATTGAATCGAACACCACTATTCCAACCAAAAAATCAGAAACATTTACAACAGCGTCCGACAATCAACCATCGGTTGAAATTCACGTGCTGCAAGGCGAACGCCCCATGGCAAACGGAAACAAAACCATCGGCCGTTTCCACCTCGACGGACTTCCACCAGCAATGCGCGGAGTTCCGCAGATTGAAGTAATGTTCGACATCGACGCCAACGGTATTTTGCACGTAACTGCCAAAGATAAAGCAACCGGCAAAACACAGTCGATCCG
>JAHEYU010000136.1 GCA_023251435.1 Bacteroidota bacterium | reverse complement strand
CCTGGCTAATCGGACTGGTTTCGAACGATTGGTTGGAGTCGAGGTTTACAATGTTCAAATGAGATCCAAACCCGATCACTTTTCGGCCAACCTCGGTTTTGTAACCAGTAACAATTGCAACCGACAAAATGAGCACCACCAGTCCCAGCACAATGCCAAAAAGGGCAATATTCACAATCCGGTGCGACAGGTTATTCCTGTTCTCCTTCGCCGAAAAAATTCTACGTGCTATAAATAAGTTGGTATTCAATGTTTTTCTCCCCGTTCATTTACAAAAGGTAATACCAGCAGGGCAATCAAACCCACAACAATCAACATAACTGTTGTGCTTCCATGTGCAAGCAGAGCAAACACTTTACCGTCGGCTTTGTCGATACCATATAATGCAAGGCCTTCAATCACCATAAAATGCCAGGCGCCAATACCGCCCTGCACCGGCGCCACCATTCCGAAGCTGCCAAGTACAAAAACGGTCAATCCGGCCCAGGCCGTTAAATGCGAAGTAAATTCGAATGAAAAGAAAACACAGTAAAGCATCAGGTAATACAAAACCCAGATAAATACTGAATGAAAAACGAATGCTCCTTTATTTTTAATATCCCGGATACTTCTGAATCCTTCGGCAAACTGGTTAAAAAGGCCAAGCACTTTTTGGGCAAGTCCGCTGGCTCGTATTTTGTGCCGTGAAAGCCATATAACCAATAAAAACAGCACAATCGAAACCGGCAAAATGGGCGAATACAAAATCTTTTCAAGTTTCTCCTGAACTTCAGGATTGTTGTTTAGAAACTCGATGACTTGGCCAAATTGGGTAAAGATCACAATTACGAGCAGCAGCAGCAACATTAAAACGTCGATCAAACGCTCCAGAACAACCGTACCGACCAGTTTGGTAAAAGGAATTTTCTCGTATCGGGCAAGCACGCCGCACCTCGAAATCTCGCCCATGCGCGGCAAGGCAAGGTTCATCAGATAACCAATCATAACCGCCAGAAAAGTATTCAGTGTTCGCGGCTTATGACCAAGCGGCTCAATCATCAGATTCCACCTGATAGTGCGGCTTATATGGCTCAGCATCCCTAAAAAAACAGAGGCGGCGATCCAAAAATAATTGACTTCGTTACTTAATATACTTTTAATCCGGCTGATATCCTGATCTTTGTAAACCCACCAGAAAATGAGGATTCCAAGTAAAAAGAACGAGAGAAACTTGAGGGTTTTTAGTGTATTTTGTTTCAATTGACTATTGTTAATATGAATACAGGTTCTTTTAGCAATGTTTTTAACGTACTTTTGCTGCGACAATCCGGTGTATTATACATTTAATGTTTCTCCGGAATTTGACGATCAAGGCAAAAATACAGATTTGTTTCAATTAGGGCTGTTTTTTGTGAACAATTTCAGATTACAAACAATAATCAATAGCAGAAATATGGTGAACGTAAGGGCAAAGAAAAATCTGGGGCAACACTTCCTGAAAGACCTTGACATCGCTCAAAAAATTGTTGACAGCCTGCAGGCCGTCAATGTTGACAAAGTATTGGAAATTGGTCCGGGAATGGGTGTTTTAACCCAGTATCTGCTGAAAAACAAGTCGTTCGAAACTTCTGTTGTCGAAATCGACCGCGAATCGGTTGAGTATCTGAACAACCATTTTCCTGAATTGAGGGAACGAATTATCTCTGCCGATTTCCTTCGGATGAGACTCGACCAGCATTTCGACCAACCGTTTGCCATCATCGGCAATTTCCCTTACAACATCTCTTCACAAATATTTTTCAAAGTACTCGAATACCACAACCAAATTCCCGAAATCGTTGGAATGCTTCAGAAAGAAGTAGCCGAGCGGCTGGCAGCGCCTCCGGGTTCAAAAACTTATGGAATTTTAAGCGTTTTCCTTCAGGCATATTACAATATCGAATACTTGTTTACGGTAAACGAAGATGTTTTTTCGCCTCCGCCAAAAGTAAAATCAGGTGTAATTAGACTTACCCGCAACCAGAAGGAAAAATTAGACTGCGATGAAAAACTCTTTTGGGGCGTTGTGAAAATGGCGTTTAACCAGCGGAGAAAAACCATGCGTAATTCGTTAAAAAGCAGAATTCTAAGCGACGAACTAAAAGCAAATCCGATATTCGACAAACGACCGGAGCAACTCGGGGTGGCCCAATTTGAAATGATTACCAGGCTGATTGCGGAACAGGCCGGAACAGTGAGCAGTGAGCAGTGATCAGTCCCAGTCCCAGTAGACAGAAAAAAGGAAATTGAGATGATGGGATAATGTGAAGGTGAGAAATCATTTACAATTACAACTAAGTTAAAATATGATACCGAATGACCTCCGTATTCCTGATGCCATAACACAGCGGACAAACTTTGAACTTTAAACCTGAAACTTTGAACTGTATTAAGTTATGAAAATTGAACTGAACAGGGATTTAATTGATCAGCTTAAGGAGCTGATAGAACAAAAAGCAGATCAGAATGTCATTCAGATCATCAGCGAACTACACCCGGCCGATATTGCCGAAATCATGGAGGAACTTGACTCCGACGAGGCGCAGTATCTCTTTTTGTTGCTCGACGGGGAATTGGCTTCGGATGTTTTGCTTGAAATACCGGAAGCCGATCAACGCCGCTTCCTGCGCGGGTTACCCCCTGATGTAATTGCCCACCGGTTCATCGAATTCATGGAGTCGGATGATGCCGCCGACGTAATGGCCGATCTTGACGAAGACGTTCAGGATGAAATTTTACAGCACATCGACGACAAGGAACAAGCCGGCGACATTGCCGACCTTCTGGAATACGACGAGGACACTGCAGGGGGTATCATGGCCACAGAGTTGGTAGCGGTAAACGAAAACTGGACCGTGCAAACCTGTTTGAAAGAAATCAGCATTCAGGCCGAAGACATCGACGAAATCTATTACGTATATATTGTTGACGACAACCATATTTTAAAGGGTGTGCTTTCACTTAAAAAGCTGATTATGATGCCCACGCACACCCCAATAAAAAGTCTGGTAACCGAGGGTGTACACTCCGTACGCACCGATGCCAGTCAGGAAGAGGTAGCCCAGGTAATGGAAAAATACGATTTGGTAGCGCTGCCGGTGGTCGATCAGATTGGACGCCTGAAAGGCCGGATTACGATCGACGACGTTCTGGATATTATTCGCGAAGAAGCCGACAAAGATTACCAGATGGCTTCGGGTATTTCTGGTGATGTTGAGGCCGGCGACAATGTATTTAAACGCGCATGGACACGCATTCCCTGGCTGTTTATCGGTATGATCGGAGGAATTATCGGGGCGGGCGTACTTGGTTCGCACTCATCGCAACTACAACAGATTCCGGCGATGGCATTTTTTATTCCGCTGATTGCCGCGATGGCCGGAAACGTAGGAGTACAATCATCGTCGATTATTGTACAGAGCATTGCCAGTGGAACACGCAGTTTCGATTCGGTAGGCCGGAAACTGGTTAAAGAGCTTTCAGTTGCTTTTAGTACCGCGCTTTTGTTTTCGGTACTTATTTTCATGTACAATTTCTTTTTTACTGGAAATATGCGCCTTACTTATTCGGTAAGCATTACTTTGTTTATTGTGATGATTTTCGCTTCACTGTTTGGAACCCTGATACCACTGGTGCTGAATAAGCTCAAAATTGACCCCGCGGTGGCTACCGGTCCTTTTATCACTACTACCAACGATATTCTCGGCCTGCTAATTTACATGACCGTTGCGCAAATGTTTTTCAAGATTTTGTAGGGCCTGGACTACTTAATGTATTTAAAAGTTGACATTAATTTTCAATTCACCCAGAAAGCATTTTTTTTGCCAGTCGTTACGATCTGTTAAATAAGCACGGTAGCCAATATCCGGATTGCAGCTCAGCGATACTTTATTGAATTGTAAAAGCTTTTTTTTCACCCCAAAACTTAAATCCAAAAAGGATCGGTTAATCTTTATGTGGGATGTATTTGGCATAGCCTCCTCTATAAGCTCATAGCTCAATAACCATCCCAAACCATAGCCAAATGTGAAAGAATCTAAAAAAGAATTGTTTAATGGTACAGAGATATATACAGGCACTTTCATGCTAAGGAACTCCAGATTCCAGTAATTTCTACCTCTATACGGCCACCATTCCTTTACATCATTTCTCCAAACTAATTTTGCCACATCTTCAACTACAATGTGTTTACCAGATTCAATCCCAATTCCTGTTGATAATTGAAAGGTTTTATAAAGTGGGAGATTTAACAAAAATTCGACCTCTGGGACAATCGTAAATTTTTCTACAGGATTAGAATCTTTATAAACCGGGTGTGTTAATCCAAAGTTTATAGTAAATCTTTCGAATTTTTCCTGCCCATTCATTGAAAAATTAAACATCAAAAGGGAGATAAAACAAAAGAGATATTTCACAGTCAGATATTTTGGTTTTTAGGATGATCGAAGTTAGTAAACATATAGCAAAGAGGCTGAAAATAATCAAAAGGTTGCTTCTGCAGTACATGTTTATAAACATAAATATAAGAAGATGGATGTTTTTTCTTGAATAAAACCAGTGAGGGCTTCACTTTTGGAGTGAAACCCTCACTGAATCGGTTGAATCAACTCGCAACCTGCATTCCGAATCCAGCAACCCGTTTATACGCTATTCATCGCCGCAACAGGGTCGAGCCGTGAGGCCGAAAGTGCAGGGATAAAACCGGCCAGCACGCCAATTACTCCTGAGATGGTAAGTCCCAGAACAATGTTTGCCATTGAAAGGGCAATGGTCATATCGGCCACATAGCTAAAAATGGTGGTACCTATAAATATGAGTACCAGCCCCAGCAATCCGCCCACCATCGACAAAACTACTGCCTCGAATATAAATTGTAGTAAAATGAAGTATTTTTTTGCGCCGAGCGACTTTTGAATCCCAATGATTTTAGTGCGTTCTTTTACCGATACAAACATGATATTTGCAATTCCGAA
>JAHEYU010000034.1:1746-63482 GCA_023251435.1 Bacteroidota bacterium | reverse complement strand
GGCTTATACAACCTCACATTAAATTACGAGCGGCTAACCAATCTTTAGAAACCGCCGTGTGCGAGAGCATGCACGGTGGTGTGAGAGGGCGGGGGAGCAATCCCCCTACCTACTCGATTGTGCGCAAAGTGTGAATTATACAAATTTCTTACAAAGTTATATAACACATTTTCTCTCGGTTGTTCTGATTTTTACGCCTTTAAACTTCCTCAATAAATGTCGCTGAAAACAACAAAAAAGTATATTTTATCAAGAAGGCTTGACGACTTTTTTACCGGAGTTCACAGTGCCTGGAAATTTACTGGTCTCTTTTTTAAAGAAGTCATTAAACGACCTTTTCACTTGCGCGAGGTAATCAATCAATGCTTCGAAATCGGGTTAAAATCCCTGCCGTTAATCTCGCTAACAGGTTTTATAGTCGGCATCGTTTTTACCAAACAATCTCGACCTTCGCTCGAAGATTTTGGGGCAACATCCTGGCTTCCGTCTTTAATCGGAATCGCCATTGTGAAAGCGCTCGGGCCTTTGGTCACCGCGCTTATTTGTGCCGGAAAAGTAGGCTCGGGAATTGGTGCTGAACTTGGTTCGATGAAGGTCACCGAGCAAATTGATGCGATGGAAGTATCAGCCATCAACCCGTATAAATACCTGGTTGTTACCAGGGTTCTGGCCACCACAATCACCATTCCGGTGCTGGCTTTGTATTGCAGTTTTGTCGCACTGTATGGTTCTTACATAAATGTTCATGCTGAAGAAACAGCCAGTATGATCAGTTTTTATCAAAGCGCGTTTAAAACCATCTCCTTCCTCGATGTTTTCACTTCGGTAACCAAATCAATTGTTTATGGGTTTACCATTGGCATCGTTGGAACTTACAAGGGTTTTAATGCCACACAAGGAACACGTGGCGTGGGCCGGGCAGCCAATCAGGCGGTTGTGCTCGCTATGTTCCTTATTTTTATTGAAGAAGTAATGATCGTTCAGGTAGCCAATTGGTTCAGATTTTTTTAATATGAAAGAGCTAAAAAATATTATACACAAAGAGGAAACCGTCATTTCAATCACCGGATTGCACAAGGCGTTTGGTGATCTGCAGGTTTTGAAAGGTGTTGATTTTAACCTTTTAAAAGGCGAAAATGTGGCAGTTCTCGGTAAATCGGGTACCGGTAAATCGGTTCTGATAAAAGTGATTGTCGGATTGTTAAAACCTGACCAGGGAGAAGTGTTGGTTTTGGGACAACACGTCGATCAATTGATTGGAAAAGAGTTGGACGCTTTGCGCTTGCGTATTGGGTTTTCGTTTCAAAGCAGTGCATTGTACGATAGCATGAATGTTCATCAGAACCTGGCATTTCCACTATCTATGAATATCAAAACAATGTCGAAAGCAGAGATCGATTATGCCGTTGATGAAGTGCTGGATTCGGTGGGATTAAAGGATAAATGCAAACAAATGCCTTCTGATCTTTCAGGTGGACAGCGAAAAAGAATTGGCATTGCCCGAACCTTAATTTTGAAGCCCGAAATCATGTTGTACGATGAACCCACATCGGGGCTCGACCCCATTACAAGCGCCGAAATTATAAACCTGATAAATGAAGTTCAGGCGAGACACAACACAAGTTCGGTCATAATTACACACGACCTAACCTGTGCAAAAAATACAGCCAACCGGATTGCCATGTTGCACAAAGGAAGGTTTTTAAAAGTCGGAACTTTTGAAGAGGTTTTCGCTGCCGAAAATGATAATAAACAGGTACAAGGTTTCTTTAATTACAATTTTATACAATAAAACGATGAACGAATCACCAAATAAACGCGCAATAATAGTTGGACTTTTTGTTTTTATAGGATTAATCTTTTTTTTAGCCGGAATACTTATTATTGGCAATCTGCGCGAAACTTTTAACCGGAAAATGGAGTTGGTTTCGCTTTTCGATGATATCAGCGGATTGCAGCCGGGTAATAACATCTGGTTTTCGGGTGTTAAAATTGGTACGGTAAGCAGTCTGAATTTTCACGGCAAATCGCAGGTGGAAGTAAGTATGAATGTTGCCATTTCAGCTCAGAAATATATCAGGAAAGATGCCAAGGTTAAAATTAGCAACGACGGTCTGATTGGGAATAAAATTTTGGTCATTTACGGTGGTACCGATGCATTTGCTCAGGTTCAGGAAGGCGATACGCTGGAGGTTGAAAAAACTTTTACCTCCGAAGATATGATCAACACTGCCCAGGAGAATAACAAAAATATTCTGGCCATTACCAACGATGTAAAAACCATCACAAAAAAGTTGGCTGCCGGCGAAGGTTCTATCGGCAAAATGCTCGACGACAGTTTGATGTACACAAACATCAATGCCACCATTGTGTCACTTCAGAAAGCTTCAGCAAAAGCACAGCAAATGCTTGGTTCACTGGCCGATTTTAGTTCGAACCTGAATAAAAAAGGAACACTGGCCAACGAACTGACCACTGATACTGTGGTTTTTAAATCGGTGAAGGCTTCGGTTTTGCAATTGCAGCAAATGGCCGATACAGCAACTGTGCTAATTGCTAACATTAAGCAAATAAGCAGCAATCCGAAGTCGTCTATCGGAGTTTTACTCCACGATGAAGAAGCAGGTGCGCATTTAAAAGCATCGCTTAAAAACCTCGAAAGCAGCTCGAAAAAACTGGATGAAGACCTGGAAGCAGCCCAGCACAATATTCTGCTCCGTGGGTTTTTCAAGAAAAAAGCAAAAGAAGCCGAAAAGGATTCGATTGGGAAATAGGGCATGCAAATTCCTAGAAATTAAAAGAGAACAGCGTAACCAGCGTGCCTTTAGGTACGCCACAAAAAATCATTATTGGCCAATAATTTAATGTTTTGTCCCTAAAGGGACAATTGAATTTGGCTGAATCGGTTTTCTATAAATATTTTATCCCTAAAGGGACGAATAAAACAACTCAATTTAAAAGCTTTTCAAAATTCGTTCAAGTTATCCTCCATAGGTAAAATCCGACTTCTACCTCCGGTCTTTCTACTTCCGTCTCCCGTCTTCGAACTCTTCTACAAGTGTGAATTTTGCAACTTATTTCCAAAGTTATGTAACACAATAGCAGGATAATAGGCATAAATTTGTAACAATAACAAGCAAAGCATAATAGAAATGGGAAAATTTAGTCCTGTAATAAATGTAATTCCAAAGCTCCGCGATGCAACAGCAAATTCGATGACGAAGCTTAGCGAAAAAACGCTGGAACAAACTGGAATATTCAGCCGATTTTTAATGGATGTTGCCGACGTATTCATGTTTATGGCGCGGTTTAACAAAGAACTGTTTTCAGGTCACTTTGAATGGAAAGAATTTCTGCATCAGTGTTATCAAATCGGAAACAAAACCTTGCCGCTTATTTCAATTACCGGAGCTATCATGGGTTTGGTGCTTACTATTCAGTCGAGGCCTGTACTCGCAGATTTTGGTGCCGTTTCCATGCTTCCCGGAATGGTGGCTGTTTCGTTGATTAGAGAAATGGGTCCGGTTATTACAGCCTTAATTTGCGCCGGAAAAATTGGTTCGGGAATGGGAGCGGAGTTAGGGTCGATGAAAGTGACCGAGCAAATTGAAGCCATGGAAGTTTCGTCAACCAATCCGATGCGGTTTTTAGTGGTTACCAGAGTACTGGCTGCCACCATAATGATCCCGTTGCTCGTATTATATGCCGATTTACTTGGCATACTCGGAAGTTGGGGAGGCGCAAATATTAAAGGTTCTGTAACGTTTACTTTATTTTTCTCACAAGCATTTAGTTCTGTTGGCTTTCTCGACTTTTTACCTGCAGTGATAAAAACATTCTTTTTTGGTGCTGTAATCGGCCTGGTTGGAACTTACAAAGGATACAATGCCGGTCGAGGTACCGAAAGTGTTGGAATTGCAGCAAATTCGGCGGTGGTTCTGGCTTCGCTTCTGGTAATTATAGTTGATATGATTGCAGTTCAAATTACTGATATGATAATATCATGAACACAACTCAAACAGAAAAAACTACAAGTGCTTCGCAGGTAAAGACTAGCAAAGAATCGGTTATCGAAATTAATAACCTTAAAAAATCGTTTGGAACCCAGGAGGTACTGAAAGATGTATCAATAAAACTTTATACCGGCGAAAATCTGGTAATACTTGGCAAATCTGGTTCTGGAAAATCGGTACTGATTAAATGTATTGTCAGGTTAATGAATCCGGATGCCGGAACAATTAATGTGCTCGGCGAAAATTTAAGTGCTTTAAATACTGATGCTTTGGGCTTGTTAAGACAGAAACTAGGATTCCTTTTTCAGAGTGGCGCATTATATGATTCGATGACGGTAAGGGAAAACCTTGAATTCCCCTTGCGACGAATAAAGAAAGGTCTTTCTGAAAAAGAAATTTCAGAAAAAGTAATTGAAGCTTTAGAAAATGTTGGGTTGGCCGATGCTTTAAATAAAATGCCTTCGCAACTTTCAGGAGGAATGCGTAAACGGATCAGCCTGGCCCGCACCATTGTAGTCGATCCCCTGATTATGCTGTACGACGAACCTACCACAGGACTCGATCCGGTAACTTCGGACGAAATCAGCGAATTGATCAATGAGGTTCAGGAAAAATACAAAACATCGTCCATCATCATCACCCACGATATTGAATGTGCACGGGCTACAGCCGACCGTATAATCATGCTGAAAGACGGGGAAGTTTATACTGAAGGTTCCATCGACGATTTCGAAAAATCGACTGACCCTTTAATCAAATCATTTTTTAAGTAACTATAAAATAATAGCATCATGGATAATCATTCATCAAAATTCAAAGTTCGTTTAGGGTTGTTTGTCGTAGGCGGACTGGCACTTTTTGTACTGGCCATATTTATTATCGGGAAACAAAAAAACCTTTTCAACCCGGTATTTAAGCTGACGACCACATTCTATAATGTAAGCGGACTGCAGGTTGGGAACAATATCCGATTTTCAGGAATTAATGTGGGTACTGTTGACAATATCAGCATCGTAAACGATTCGACAGTAAGGGTTGACATGCTGGTGAGGCAAGAGGTAAAGCAGTTCATAAAATCGGATTGCGTGGTGGCCATAGGTTCGGAAGGATTAATTGGTGACCGTTTACTGATTATTACCCAGGGAAGCGCCGATGCAACTTTGGCGAGAGAAGGAGAGGAGTTGGCTTCAGTTGAACCTATTGAAACCGATGCTATTATGGAAAGTGTACAGATCACCGCAGCCAATGCTGAAATTATTACCGAACAACTAGCTGAAATTATGCTCAACATAAATCAGGGAGAAGGAACGCTTGGCAGGTTAATTCAGGATACGACAATTGCCCGAAACATAGATCAGACAATTCTTAATCTGAAGAAAAGCTCGAAGGGATTGGATGAAAACATGGAGGCCGCAAAACATAATTTTTTGTTGAAAGGATTTTTCAACAAAAAGAAAAGAGAAACTGAACGGAAGGCCAGGGAAGCAGAAGCAAGAAAAGCAGCAGGGCAAAACCCCTGATAAAACGGCTTCTTCAAAACTATTCAAAAATGGCAGATGCAAATGGGATTCAAAATTATTTTCATGTTTCTTTTTGTTTCAGTACTAACAAGTGATTTTGCATTTGCCCAGCAAACTGTTGCAAAAAAGGATTCGACAAATCTTTATGAAAATATTGAAGCCTATTCAGGCCGGAGCAACTTTACGAAATTTGTTTACCGCTTATTTTTCAAACCGATTGCACCTGCTCCTGTAAAAAGGAAAGGTGGGAGAAAAGTGTATAAGAAACTGATTCAGAAACCATACAGTGCTTTTGAAGGAAAAATCATAAGGAACATTAACATTGAAACACTCGATCCGTTTGGCAGTTCAATTGGCGATACTATTAAGGCATCACTCAATTGGTTATCGAAAACCGGTAACAAAATGCATATCAAGTCTCATGGCATTACGATTCGAAATCTTTTGCTGATCCGCCAAAATCAACAGTTCGATTCGCTGCTGGTGAAAGAATCTGAACGATTGGTTCGAAGTATGGGATATATCCGCGATGTTTCATTCTTCGTAAAATCAGCATCAAAAGGCTCCGATTCGGTTGATGTTTTCATCCGTGCGCTCGATATCTGGAGCATTATTCCCAACTTTTCAACCTCAACTTCCCGCACTTCAATAGGTTTAACCGATCAGAACTTTCTAGGCTTTGGCCATGAATTTCAGAACGAAATTACCCGCAACTATAAAAAGGGTAATTATGCGTTTCACACCAATTATTCGATTCCCAATATAAAGAACACGTATGTAAGTACAACTCTGGATTATGCAATTGACGGCGACCGGTATTTCAGCAAAAGTCTGAATATTGACCGCCCGTTTTTTTCGCCTTTTGCCAAATGGGCAGCAGGAGTTAATTTCATGCAGCAATTCAGCGACGATTCGATACCCACATTTGTAAATGCAGTTTACCGGCAAAACCGGTATAGATTTAACGCTCAGGACTATTGGGCGGGTAGCGCCATTCAACTTTACAAGAGCAAAACAGAATACAGCCGGACAACAAATTTTATTGCTGCTGCGCGGTTTTTACGGGTTCGTTTTCTGGAAAAACCAAACGAAACGATTGATCCGCAACAATTTCTTTCCGACGAAAATTTCTATATGGGAAGTATTGGCGTTTCAACACGAAGATATGTTCAGGATAAATACATTTTTAAATACGGCATTACCGAAGATGTTCCAATCGGCAAGGTTTACAACCTGACTGGGGGTTATCAGGAAAAAAACAATGCAGGTCGTTTTTATTTGGGCGGGCGTGTTTCTATGGGTAATTATTTTGATTGGGGATACATGAGTTCCAATATTGAGTTCGGAACTTTTTTCCGGGGGGCAAATGCCGATCAGGGAGTTATAAAGCTGGATGTAAATTATTTCACCGGATTAATAGAAATTGGCAAATGGAAATTCAGGCATTTTGTGAAACCACATCTTACTATTGGAGTAAACCGCTTATCGCTGGATAGTTTAACGCTCAATGACCATTATGGGCTGAATGGGTTCCGAAGTCGTGAATTGACGGGTACCAGCCGCTTCTTATTTACCATACAGACACAGTCGTATGCTCCATGGGATTTTATCGGGTTCAGGTTTGGTCCATTTATAAGCTATTCGATGGGAATGCTTGGCAACGACCTGATGGGTTTCAAAAACAGCAAGGTTTATTCGCAGTTGGGTGTGGGAGTTTTAATTAAGAATGAGCATCTGGTCATGAATTCCTTTCAAATATCCATTTCATTTTATCCGATTATTCCCGGTATAGGGCAAAATATATTTAAAATCAACTCGTTTTCGACCGATGATTTTGGCTTCCGTGATTTTGAAATCGGGAAACCTGGAGTCGTAGAATTTCGGTAAGGGAAAGGGTTTTTGTAGTCAATAAATGGTCATTGGTTGTCATTCTGTTGTTCTTAAACAATAAATGACAAAGAATGACAACCATTGACTGTCATTAAGATTAGACAGGTTAATATCGAATAATCAATAGAATTAATACTCGCTCAACTATGATGCAATTTAAAAGCTCGGCAAAAAAAGTAGGTTATTTACTGAAAGAAACATTTAATGGATTTATTAACGACAATGCGATTAAATTGAGCGCAGCTTTATCGTATTACACCATTTTTTCGTTGGCGCCATTGCTGATTATTATCATTTCATTGAGTGGTATATTTTTTGGCGATGAGGCGGTAAGTGGTCGTATTTTCGGGCAGATCAGCGGCCTGGTAGGAAGTGAAGCAGCCTTGCAGATTCAGGAAATAATAAAGAATGTAAAACTTTCGAACAGCAACACTTATGCGGCAATTTTCGGTGGAGTTATTTTGCTGATCGGCGCTTCGGGTGTATTTGCCGAAATACAGGACTCCATTAATTATATTTGGGGCATTGAGGCAAAACCAAAACGTGGCATAATCAGATATGCATACAACCGTCTCATGTCATTTTCAATGATCGGCTCTGTTGGGTTTTTATTGCTTGTTGGTTTAATCGTAAATTCTTTGGTCGATATCCTAAGCAATCGGTTATCTGAAATTTTTCCAAAGGATTTGGTTGTTCTGTTTTATGTTCTGAATACATTTCTGGTATTCAGCATTATTACATTATTATTTACCATTATTTTCAAAACGCTGCCCGATGGAAAAATTGCTCTTCGCGATTGCGTTATAGGTGCATCCTTTACTGCCATTCTCTTTATTATAGGTAAATTCGGAATTGGTTTTTACCTTGGAAGTTACAATATGGCTTCCATCTATGGCGCTGCCGGTTCAATCATTATTATCCTGGTTTGGGTATATTATTCGGCCATCATACTTTATTTTGGAGCCGAATTCACCAAAGTATTTGCCTATACCCACGGGCAGAAAATAATTCCGAACAGGTATTCGGTACAAATCCATAAGGAAAACGTAATTGAAGAACCCAAACCCAAAGACCTTAAAACTTAGGGTACAAAAAAAGCCGTCTCAAAATAAATTGAGACGGCTTTTCAGTAATAAATGTCTTATATAATTATAAACTAAGCTAGTTTAACATTTACGGCATTTAATCCCTTTCGTCCATCCTGAAGGTCAAAAGTTACTTCGTCGTTTTCTCTGATCTGATCGTTTAAACCTGATACGTGAACGAAATATTCACTACTTGATGCACTGTCTGTAATAAATCCAAATCCTTTAGATTCGTTGAAAAATTTTACTGTTCCTTTGTTCATTATAATAATAATTAATTTCGGCGCAAGATAGGCATAAATGTTTAATAATCTGTTTGTTTTCGATAATTTAAGAAAAATACTTTTCTTTTAACTCTTGGAAAAACCAATAGATACACGTTTCTTAATTATTCGAGTACCTTTGCCCGAATGAAAAAAGCTATAATCTATCTTATTTTCATCCTGATTCCGATTGTAAATAATGCCCGCATTAAAGAATTCGATCATGGCAAGGAATTATATGATGATTTTTTTTCGGTTCCACAACTGGCCGAAACCGGTTTGTCGAAAGATGTGTTTTTAATGGCACTTAAAGGTTTGAATAAACTGAACACCGAAGGCAAGTTACTTAATCCAGATTTGGTTACCATTGCCGACTACTCACAATCCAGTACCTGTAAACGACTTTATGTGATTGATTTAAAGAACAAGAAGTTGTTGTTTAATACCTACGTGGCACATGGCCGAAACACTGGCGACGAGTATGCCGAATCGTTTTCGAACGAGGAAGGCTCTTTTAAAAGCAGCCTGGGTTTTTATATTACTGAAAAACCTATCGTCGGATCTCACACCGGATTCGCTTTGCTGATTAAGGGTGTTGAAAAAGGATTTAATGATCATGCGTCAAAGCGTGAGATTATTATTCATGCCGCCGAATATGCAACCGAAAAATTCATAAAAAAATATGGCAGGCTAGGTCGAAGTTTAGGATGTCCAGTACTTCCGCCAGATATGAATAAAGCGATTATCGAGATCATTAAAGGAGGAACATGCCTGTTCGTTTATAATCCTGATAAAAAATATATTAGCAGTTCGTCCTTACTTAATTAGTCCGTAAACGTCTTTCAGAAAAACTACTTTACCGGCCTCAATCTTTACCGGCAAATAGGTAATAAATACAGGCACTTTTTTCTCCAGCTTTATTATTTTTGATTCTGTATCTTTTACGCCGGTTTTTAACAAAGTGGTATCAATCTTACCCTCGGTAAGTAAATCAGCAAGTTCAACTGGTTTTTCCAAACGGATACAACCGTGACTTAAAAACCGTGAATCTTTTGCGAAACCTTTCTTTGAGTTGGTATCGTGCAGGAATATGCTGAAAGGATTTTTTAGGTTGAACTTTAAAATACCCAGTGAATTATTTGGCCCGGTTGATTCGCGGAAAAAATAAGGAAAGGTTTTTTCAGTGTACTTGCCCCAGTTTAAATCGTAGTCGTCAACAACATTGCCTTTTGCATCGACTACCTCAAGATTATTCCGTTCGAGGTACGACTCGTCCTTTTGTACTTTTGGCAGCATTTCTTTTGATGCGATTGAAAAAGGTACGTTCCAGAAAGGAAAAGTCACAATATCTGTAATGTATGAAGCAATAGTGGGAGTGGGGTTTTTCTTCTTTCCGGCCACCGAGCGCATTAATAATGCGGATTTGCCTTTCAGGTAATATTCAACTTCAGTTGCAGGAATGTTTGCAACAATATATTCCGATTGACCGTTGAGAGAAAGATATTTCCGGTAATTCATCGCCAGAAGTATTGTTTTATACTTCAATGTATCATTCGGAGTGATTGAATCATTCAGGAATTGTTTATAGACCACATAATCAGGATCTTTACATTCGAGGCGGGCAATCATATCTGAAACGGATTCGCTGTTGTCTGAATCCAGCAATTGTGAAACGTAAACTGAATCTCTTGGAGCGCTAACCTCATCGTAATCAAACTTAACAATACCTTCCTGAATCGATTTTATGAAATTCAGTACCAAACCTGTTAACTGTTGATCTGCAGCTTCCTTTATTACAATGTCTGTCTTATTTTTTTCGGATAAGGCAACACGAATCTGTTCGGTTTTAATTTTATCAGAAATAAACCCGTATTTATTTGACGAATCAATTGCATCCAACCATTCGTTGGCCTTTATGATGCTTTTTTTCGATGAAAACCATAACTGATTGTTGCTGTTGAAGGCATAAAAATCCTGGACCAGAGCATCTTCCGACACAATTTTCATCGGAGTAGTTTTCGGCACGCAACTAATGGCAAAAAAGCAACCCGACAGGATAATAAAGAGAATTTTTTTTGAGACTGAAAAGCCCGTTTTTGTAGTGAAATGATACATAAAAAGAAATTTTAACCAGTTTTATTTAATCAGTAAAGATGTTTTTAAATTGGCTTAATGTGTTACACAATTTGTGCAAAGAGTTACATTATTCACAGTTCCAATTAAATATAAACGAAAGTTCGTCATCCTATTTTTCATAGAGCCGAAGCCGGTTTCGGAGTGCTTTATTCTCCTCTTGCACCATACTTAACCGTTGCAAAAGGTGAGTAATGGTTTCAATTCCTTCGAGGTTAATATCCAATTCGTAATAAAATCGAACAATCCTCTCTAGTTGCTGAAGTTGTTCTGCATCAATGAAATTAGATTCTTCGATGGTAGTAATTTCGATCAATCCATTTTGTTGAAGTGAGCGGATAAATGAAATTTCGATGTTATGAAATGCACAAAATTTATCGACAGCTATTAAATATTCGGTTTGCATGGCTTACGATTTAGATATTTCGGTAAATAATTCTTTTTGCTTATCGGTTAAATTGGTTGGAATTTTAATATCCCAGGTCACCAGTAAATCTCCGGACTGCCCGTCATTTTTATAAACCGGAAATCCCTTGCCTTTCAACTTCACTTTACTCCCGTTTTGCGTTTCCGGTTTTACCTTCAATTTCACTTGTCCGTCGAGGGTATTTAATAGAACTTCGCCACCCAAAACTGCAGTGTATAAATCCAATTCAACTGTTGCGTAAAGATTGTTTCCAAGTCGCTTAAATACCGGATGATTGGCAATTGCAAAGGCAATGTACAAATCGCCATTTGGCCCGCCATTTACACCGGGGCCGCCATGTCCTGAAATTTTAATTGTCTGCCCGTTTTCAATCCCAGCAGGTATTGTTATCCTGATTTTCTGCCCGTTTACGTTGATGGTTTGCTGGTGGGTTTTATAAGCATCGGTGAGGTTGAGATGGATTTCAGAAGTATAATCTTCGCCCCTGTATTTTACCTGCCTGCCGCTGTTGCCAAATCCTGAACCACCAAACATGGATTCGAAAAAATCAGAAAAATCTCCTCCTGATTGCTGTCCAGAGTTTCTCGTTCCCCTCGAACCGGATGATTGTTGCTGATATTGCTTTTGTTTTTCATATTCGTCAGCATGTTGCCAATCTTTTCCGTATTGATCGTATTTCTTCCTTTTTTCAGGATCGCTCAAAACTTCGTTGGCTTCATTAATATGCTGAAAATTCTTTTTCGCATCCTTGTCGTTCGGATTCAAATCGGGATGAAACTTTCTGGCCATTTTCCGGTAAGCATTTTTAATGTCTTTTGAGGTGGCCGTTTTGTCGATCCCCAGAACTTTGTAATAGTCTATGAAATCCATTTTTTAGTGAATTATGGTGATATTTTATTTTAAAAGGATATCCGTAATATTTTCCAATGTCATAAAAGTCATTTACTAGTCATTAGTGGTCATTAAGTGGCCAGGAAAGGACAACCGAATGACTATAAATGAACAACTGACTGATGCAATATGGGCGTGTAAACAGACAATCATATTATTCTATCATCAGGTTTTTGACGAAAAATGATAAATTAACACCCACAAATTTCGAGGGGGAAACTTGCGGGTGCCATAATTATAGAATTCTGAAAAATAAATTACAGAATTCTAATTGGTTCCAATATTACCATGACTTATAATGTTCGCGGTAAGTATCGATGTTTGATAAATGTTGATATAACCAACATATACCAGCCAATTTTCATAAGTAATGTCTGTTCCGCTGTCAAGTTTCCGTATGTTGGTATAACTTTTTCCGGTGGTTCCGTCAACATTCACAAGCGTTTTTCTGATTGTTCCGTCGTCAACAGAAGCAATTGAGCCAAGGTTGATGGTGGCGGGGTATGATTCGCCCGGAATAGTACCAGTAAGCGAAATTGTAACCAGTGTATTTCCATTCTCTCTTTTTTCGAACAGTGCAGTTCCCGATACGCCAAAAACACCTATCGTACTTAGGTTATATGATTTATTGGTAGTGGTTATTACATTGCCACCAATCTCGCCTTGTGCAAGAATTACAGTGGGTTCGCTGCTGCTTTTAAGAACTCGGATACTTCCATCGTATGTAATCAGCTGACTGAAGCTCATATTTACAACTGTAGAACTTTTTCCGGTTGCATCAACCTGGTTAAGCGTTTTTGCAACTGTGCCGTCTTCGACGGTTGAATACATATACAGGTTTGCCGGATGAGTTCCAGATGGGGCATTGGTAAGCACAATATCTATGGTTGTTGAAGTAGTGCTGGTTTCGGTGAAAGTAACTTTTCCGGATACACCGAGAACGTCTTTTACAGCAAGATCGTAAGATTTACTTCGGTTTGGAGCATCATCTTTATCGCATCCACCAGCCATAAAAATTACCGCTGTAATCATTGTTAGCAGAATTATTCCTTTTCTTAATTTGAACATTTTTTCAGGTATTGGTATTTCTCCGCTTCTGGCGGAACAGATGTGAAAATGTTTTCACATAGCAAAGGTGGGTACTTAACGACCGGGATGTGTTACACAAGAATTGAAAAGAGTTACAAGATTCCCACATTCACAATAACAGCTATAATCACCTGATTTCAAAACCTATTCCTGAATTCAGCTTTACCTGATTAAACGAATCGAGGTTAAATGTCAGCCTTATCCTGTCTTTGAACGGACCGGTAATGTGTTCAATGTTTCCTGAAACAACCAACGGAATATAAATTTCAAGAAAATTCCATAATCCGGCTTTCAGGCCTGCTTCGTAAAAGAATGGCGATTTATATGCGGTTGTATTTCCGTGGTCATTCAGCAGCATGTTGACAAAGGGTTTTACTGGTAACCGATTCATTTTTCCGGGCAAATTGCTTGTGAATGATAAAGAAATGAGCCATTGGCTATAACCAAGCAGGTTGTTAACGGGCGATACCAGTCCGCCTTCAGATAAAGTCATTTGTCTCGACCAAAGTGTTGTTGGAAAAGCACTAAACCGATCAGGAAACGTGCCCTGGAAAAGATATTGCTCCTGTCCGCCCCGGCCTCCTGCCGAAAGTGCATAAAATGGAATATCCGGATTATTTTTCAGCATGGTTCCGGCAAACAGGCGGATATCCAGACCTCTTTTCTTTCCGTAATAACTTACACGGTAATTAAGTTCTACCGATGTTTTCAGAAATGAATAACCCGATTCTGAAGAAACCAGCACGTTAAAAGGATTGATAGCACTGGTCTTTTCAAGCAGGTAACCGAACTGCATAAAAGAACTCATTTTTGCTTTTTCCTGAAGCTGAATCTGAAAGAGGTTGGTTGCCTCGGTAAAGTATCCAAATACCTGTTGTGATATTGAATTATTCATCTTGTCATTCCGGAAGTACAAGTATAGACCTGCCTTTATTTTCTGGTAATTTTGATTTCCGGGAGCACCAAATTGTGTGCCTTCAAGCGAAATGGTTGCTTTCCTGATTAAATTCCCGTAAGGCGTGATGTTATAGGCTATTCTCCCAAATCCGGCCAGGCCGGAATTACGGAAAGAATAGAAAGGCATGACAAAGTATTCGAACGGCTTGGGCACGAGAAATCCACTGTGGAAAGCCATTCCAAGCATAAAACCGTTTTCACGGGTCCAGTTAAACGCGGTGAAATAGTTGAAATATCTTTTCTCCGGATCTTCAAGCGTAAAATACAACTGGCCCTTGATCGGGTCTGCTTTTGCGAATATTCCTGTTGTCCGGATGTTGTTATTAAGCCTGAATAATTCAGGTGTTACATGTTCCGGATCGATTTTTAGTTCAGAATAATTGCCGGGTTGAATATCAATCCATTGCTGCCCGTCAAATCCTTCAATCCATTTTTTGTAACAGATTGAATCACCTTTCATTCCGGCGATTATTAATGGCGATTTCAGCTCACCTTTATTCTTAACGAGTAAGCGGTTATCTTCAAAGCGCACCATTTCATAGTCCATCCGTTTGGTAGTTCCAATCAAGTCGTCAAAAAACCAGCTTAAATCTTTGCCCGAATTAGTTTCAAATACCTTGCGAAGATCGTCGGGTTGCGGATGCCTGAATTTCCATTTAGAAAAGTAATCGTGCATGGTTGAATCAAAAAGTGAGTCACCAAGATAAGCCCGCAGATAGTTAAAAGCTATTCCTGATTTGTTATAAATAACCAGATAATAGTTCAATGCAGAGTAGTCTGAAGATGCCAGATTAATTGGTTGTTCCTGGTTTGCGCGGGCCTGGGCAAGCCATTCGAGTTCCTGCATGAGCTTAACCGGCATGTGCTCAATGTGAAAAAATCTGGCCAGTTTGCGGTAAGGTACACTTACTTCCCAAAGCTTTTTCAGAGGAAATCTTTGCTGCATATAACGTACCTCATTCATGCTTGTAATTCCTTCGTCCATAAATGGATATCTTCTTTCGTCTGATCCCAGTGCACTGTAAAACCAACTATGGCCAATTTCGTGTGCAATTACCTCATCGAGTGCATAGGCATTTTTTGCCATTCCGATAACTGTAATTCCGGGATATTCCATTCCATCGCCGGCACTTAAAGCGCTTTGCACGGCCGAAAAACTTTGGTACGGATAATCGCCATTCCATTTCGAAAAATGCCAGATGGCGCTGTTCATATTGGGTATGGCATTTTTCCAGAGATCGGCCTGTAAACTGGTAAACATGGCCCAGGTGGTAACTTCTCTGCCCGATTCGGGTAATTTTACTTTCCCCTTCAGCACATGGAAGCGCTTATCGGCAAACCATGCAAAATCGTGAATATTACTTTCGATGTATCGGAGCGTTTTCATCCGTGGCGATGAAGGAGGAAAATCGGCAGTTTTGGTGGCTAAATCTGACATCCAGGTAGTGTCGGCAGCAAGCTGGTCGAGCATTCGGGCTTCAATTGTATTTTGCAGAATACCTGTTGACCCGACAATGTAGTTTTCAGGTAAAGTTATACTTACGTCAAAATTACCAAATTCGGAATAGAATTCTCCCTGATCGTAATTTGACATTGGATGCCAGCCCCTTTCGTCGTAAACAGCCGGTTTGGGATACCACTGCGAAATTTGATACGATTCGCCAATATGGCCTAATCTTGACGAGACTCCTTTGGGGATTTTAATACGAAAAGGTGTGGTGATATTTATGGTGTCGCCAGGCTTGAGCGATACATTTGGAATAATACGGCAGATGTCGGATTGATCCGGTAATAAGTTCCATTCAACTGGGTGTCCGTCAATTTCGAAGTTCAGTGAATCAATATTTCCATTCAACTCCGGATCACGAAACAGCTTTTGTTTTCCTTTTAATTTGAATAGCTGTTTGGCTAATTCAGTGTTATTATCTGTATAGGCATTTGGCCAAAGGTGGAAGAATAAATAGTGCAGGGTGTCGGGAGAATTATTGATATATTCGACTGTTTCGAAGGCATTTAATTCATGTTGCTGATCGTTTAATGAAACCTGAATTGTAAAATTTACTTCCTGCTGAAAATACTCCTGTGATTTAACTTCAGAAAAAGGCAAAATAATAATCAGACAGCTAAAAAGTAGCTGCCTGAAAATATGAATGCGGTAATATTTACTCAAATTACTCAGATTAAAAGGATAATAAGAATAATCAGCAAAATGGTTCCACCACTGATATAAATGATTTCGCCACCTTTGTTTACATTTTCTTTAATTCCTTTGCTTTCTTTTCTCAACTCACGCTTTTCCGAAACTGTCATTTCTGATTTGTCAAGGTTGCGTATTTCCTCGACACGCTTTGTCATGCGGTTTAATTCTTCTGCTGATAACTTATTTTCGGTTGCGGCCGTAGTTGTCTGTTTCAGGTCATTTTTACCTGCAAAGGCAGTCGTAGTACTCAATGTGAAAATCATCAGAATAGCAAAATAGAAAGTCTTTTTCATCTTATGAATTTTTAATTAATTGATATGATTAAAAGTAGGAGACAAGCCCCTTTAAGTAATTATACTATTCTGTGAATAAGTTACATCATTCACACATTCAGGAGAGCTTACTGTCCATTTTTCTTTATACGTGCCCTGATAAATATTTTGAAGATCTCATTGAAGAACAGAGGAACCAACCCAAGAGAAATGGCAATTAGCCAGCCACCCAAATCGAGCATCTGCAAATGGAAAGCGCGCTGCATGACAGGAATCTCTATAACGAATAATTGAAGAAATATACCCAGAAGAATAGCTCCTACGAGATATTTATTGGAGAAAATGCCAATTTGGAAAATTGATTTTGAACTGTTCCTGACTGCTAACGAATAAAATAACTGGCACATCACCAGAACCATAAAAGCCATTGTACGTGCATATTCCACTGTTTCTAGCGGAACGGTATGGTCGAATGGGCTGTATCCGTGTTCGTAATATCCGAACCAGAAAGCCAGAATAGTTAATATTCCAATCAGAACGCCACCAAGGATCACATGCAATCCGGCACCATTGGCAAAGAAACTCTCTTTTGCATCGCGGGGCTTTTCTTTCATCACATCCGGACTTCCCGGATCCATGCCCAATGCAACCGCCGGAAACGAATCGGTAATCAGGTTAATCCAAAGAAGTTGAGTCGCAATGAGCGGCGCTTCCCAGCCAATCAGAATTGCGGCAAACATGGTAATTACTTCACCGAGGTTACAGGTAAGCAAAAAGATGACCGACTTTTTAATGTTGTTGTAGATGTTCCGGCCATGTTCAATCGCCGAAACAATGGTGGCAAAGTTATCATCGGTCAGAATCATATCCGACGCGCCTTTGGCAACATCGGTACCAGTAATTCCCATGGCAACACCAATATCGGCGGCATTCAGCGAAGGCGCATCGTTCACCCCGTCGCCCGTCATGGATACAATGTTTCCATGAGATTTCAGGGCATGTACAATGCGTACTTTGTGCTCGGGCGATACACGTGCAAATACACGAAATCCGACAGATTTTTCAATAAATTCTGCTTCCGGGAAATCCTCAATGTCCTGACCTGTAATTGCCTGATCAATGTTTTCAGCAATTCCAAGTTCTTTTGCAATGGCGAACGCGGTGTTCTTGTGGTCGCCGGTAATCATGATGGTGGTGATTCCGGCCATTTTTGCTTTCAGAATAGATTCCTTTACTTCCGATCGGGGAGGGTCGATCATTCCTACAAGTCCGGCAAATACCAGATTTTTTTCCATTTCCGAAGCCGGAATGGCTGAATCTACCTCTTTAAATGCTACGCCCAACGTACGAAGCGCATTGTTCGACATGGCATCGGTAGCGTCGTGGTATTTTAATTTGTGCTCATCGGTAATGGGAACAATTTCCCCATTCAGCAAAACATGCGTTGAAATTTTAATTAAGTTACCGATGGCACCTTTTGTGTAAACCGTAAACTTTCCCCCGTTTTCGTTGAGGGTTGACATTAACTTGCGGTCGGAATCGAATGAATACTCATCCACCCGTTTGTTTTCGGCATTTACTGCTTTGCGGTCAATTCCCAGATCGTCGCCTAAAAGCAGCAAGGCAATTTCTGTTGGGTCGCCTGTTCCGGTTCCGTTCTCATAAGTTGCGTCGGAGCTAAGCACCATCGCTTTTGAAAGCAGTTTGACATCTTCTGTGGCAGCATTTTCTTTCCCGCGCTCAACAGCTATTTCGCCCTCCAGATTGAAATAACGCAGAACAGTCATTTTGTTCTGCGTCAATGTTCCGGTTTTATCGGAACAAATAATGTTTACAGATCCGAGTGTTTCAACAGCCGGTAACTTTTTGATGATGGCATTTTTCTTCGACATACTGGTTACGCCGATCGAAAGAACTACCGCCACGATCGCAGCAAGTCCTTCAGGAATAGCAGCTACAGCCAGCGAAACCGACATCAGGAACATTTCTACCAACTCGCGGCCCTGGATTAAAGCAATCAGGAAAATGAAAACACAGATTCCGATGGCAATCTTTCCAAGTGTTTTCCCCAATTGGTCGAGACGGATTTCCAAAGGTGTTTTCGACTTTTCTTCAGTATTGATGATGTTCGCGATTTTGCCAACTTCGGTATTCATACCGGTTTCAACCACCACTCCAATGCCTCTTCCGTTGGTAACCATGGTCGACATAAATGCAGTATTTGCGCGATCGCCCAAAGGAGTTTTCGGATCGGGGTGCAGCAGCGATGCGTCTTTTTCTGAAGGCACGGATTCGCCGGTCAGCGCCGATTCTTCTATTTGCAGATTGGCCGATTCGATTAAACGAATATCGGCAGCAATGAACCGTCCGGCATCGAGGATTATAATATCTCCGGGTACAATTTTTTCAGAATCAACCTCTTTTACTTCGCCGTTTCTGCGGACAAGCGCCTTAGGAAACGACATTTTCTGAAGCGCCTCAATGGCCTTTCCGGCTTTCACTTCCTGAACAACGCCCAGTACGGCATTTACAATTATAACGAGCAAAATGATTACAGAATCGATGTACTCGCCCATGAACAGGGTAATTACAACAGCCGCAAACAAAATATAGATCAGCCATTCCTGAAGTTGGGCAACAAACAGTTGGAGAATGTTTTTCTTCTTTTTCGCAAGGAGTTTATTCAGGCCATATTTCTCCAGCCTGATTTTTGCTTCTTCTTCAGAAAGCCCCTGCAATAAATCGACATCTAGTTCATTCAGAACTTCTTCGTTTGATTTGGTAAACCACATATTGTATTTTGATTGTTGCACCTTTCGGGACGGGTATGTATATAAGAAATTGAAATAAGACAATAAACGGCTTCTTTGTAACAGCTTTCGAGGCGGCAGAGCCGCAAAATATTTGTAGCAAAAACGTTGATATAAGCATGTAAGGTGCAACGCACCGAAATAATAAAATGAATACCCATATCCCGGTGCTCTGCAACTCTTGTGGGAATCGCATCATAATATAACCTACAAATATCACCGGGGCTCTGCACCTTAAATTCCTGCATTATTTTATCCATACAAATTATTATAGAACTTAAAAAGGATATCCAATTGCTACATTCAGAACCAGATTATCGTTTCGCCAGGCCGAGCTTCCGAAGTTGATTTCGTTGGTTACCCACCTGAAATTATCTTCCAACTCGGGCTTTTTTCTTAATGGCATGGCCAGATCGAAACGTAAAATGAAAAAGGAAACATCAATTCGCATACCGACACCTGCTCCAACGGCCAACTCTTTCATGAATCCGGAGAACTGGAATGGAGTCCCCAGATTTGATGGATTGGATTTTTGCAACCATACATTTCCGGCATCGACAAACAAGGCACCTTTAAAAAAGCGGTAAATACCAAAACGATATTCTGCATTCATTTCCAGTTTTATATCACCACCAATTTGTACTATTCCCAATGTATCGGTTTTCTGATCATAAGTACCTGGTCCTACGGAATTAATCTGAAATGCGCGAATACTGTTTGGACCTCCGCTAAAAAACTGTTTGGAATAAGGCATAACGGCAGAGTTGCCGAATGGCTTTGCCACACCTGCAAAAAGCCGAACAGCCAGTTTGTTTTTATCCTTAAAATTGTAGTAGGTACGACCGTCAATGCTTAGTTTTGCATATTGCGAATAAATTGAACCAAGTATGGTTGAAGGATTGGCGGATGATACCTTTACTCCACCAATTCTGTTGGCCAGTGAAAAAACATTTCCGGCAAGCTCCGATTCCAAACGAAAATAGGATTGAAGTTTTTTCCCGGTTAGCATTTGCTCGTTATATGTAAACGAGTAGCTTCCGCCAGCAATAAATTGTTCTTCGTAACTTTTTTTCAGAAACGGGATGGAATCCAACAAAGTGGAAAATGCATCTGATTGGTTTCCGACTTTGGTATAACTGATATCTATTGGATTCAGTTCATGTTCTTTCCTGATATTTTCTTTCCACTTAAAGCCATAAACGAATTGGAAAGTGCGCATGTCGAAATAGTTGACTCGCTTCAAATAGTTGTAAGAGAGCAATAACCGTGTTTTTGGAACGTAAAAACTACTGGAGCTCTTGATCTTAAATGGAAGCAGAAAACGTGGAAATGTAAGTTCCATTTGCGGATTATAGGAATAGGAATACAAATTTTCTTCCTTATTACCAATTTGAGCCTCGAATGATCCGGCCAGATTTAGATTGAGCAGTTCGGCTCCGCTAAAGGTGTTTCGGTTCAGAATACTCAAATTCATTCGTGGTCCGGCGTAATTGTTCGATTTTGAGACAAGGTCTAATTCAGCTCTGAAAGTGCGTTTGGGCATGGGCGTCATCAGAATATTTACATCCAGTAATCCCGGACCTGAATCATTGTTTTCGGCAAAGTTCACCTGTACCAGTTTAAAATTTCCCATCGACATCAAACGGTTAAGGGTAATGATGTGGTTCTGTCGCGAAAAAACATCGTTTTTATGCAAATAGATTGAATTCACCAGTACTTTTGGTTTAATCGCCATTCGCTCTTCCTTGCCGAAAAACACCATATTCTCCACTATTATGGTATCTTGTGCGCTACGCAAACGCCTTTCATTCAACGAATAGTTCTGATTGATATGCACATTGTTAATGTGATAAACTGTCAACGCATCTTTCGGGATACTGTCTTTTAAAGTTAGTTTGAACGAAACATCCTGATTGATGTTTGAAGTGTCGGCTTTGAAAAGCAGGTGATCGGGGTTGAAGTAGAAATAACCCTTGTTTTTAAGAAAAGCATCGATTCGCATCCGTTCGGTTTTCAGAGCATCGAGGTTATAATTGTCGCCGGGCTTAATCAGTGTTTTGTCTTTTTCAGAAAGAATAAGGCGGCTTAAACTATCGTCAGAAATATCGTAACTTAAATCTTTAACAATGTATGGCTTATGAACGTGGCTGGTGTATATTACTTTGGCAGTAAGTTCTTTTTCAATGGTTTTCGATTCGGTAAAACTTTTAAATATCCCCATGTTGAAAAGTTGCGCATCGATTATTTCTGCGGTAACAGCTGGCTTCACACTACTCAACAGTACAGGGGCTTCACCTGTTTTCTTCAGCCATTTTTTTAATTTCGATTTGGGCTCGTCTCCGGCAATATTGTACATCCATAATTTAGGGCGTAACCCAAAATAGCTTTTATTTGGTGACGGACGCACAGCACCTTCAGCCGCAGCTTTGACCAATTTTTTATTCAGTTTATCTGCATTTTCCAGTTTAATTTCCGCACCGGTATAAAGCTTTTCACCGTTCGGCAAATGCTTCGTACCGCTGCATGCTGCCAGCAGCAGGGAAATTAATATCAGGAATATGTAATTTTTCATAATTCAAATATTTTGACTCACCCCTTCGCCCAGAGTGCTCGGGGCTCTTCCCCTTTTAAAAGGGGAAGGCCGCTTGCGGACTTCGGGGTGAGTTAATTAATAAATGCGACAATAAATTGTTTCAAGTACTCAAGGTGCAGAGCACCGGAATATTATTCCTTTTCTACGTCCTCCAATATTATTTCTTCCGGCAATTTTGCTGGTTCTGCTTTTCTTTTATACGGCTTTAAAAATCTCTTCCAGCTGTTAAAATCGCGCACATATACCAACCCGACTCCGGTTTCGACCAACTGACCTTCAATTGCTCCTTCGTACTGATTGTGCCGGAATCCCTTCATCCTGAAAGTGCCATCCTTGTTCAGTTTATATTCTATTGTTACATCACTGGTAATTTCGCTTGCCGTATTTTGTTTGGCCTGATCTCCTTCCACATCGACAGAACCGCCCAATTCTACCGACAATCGTTCATTAAAAAGTTGCTTTTTGACACCAATTTCAACTTCAGTTCTTCCTTTTGCAGACCCGGTCTGATAATCTTCGTACGATTGAATGTCGAAATTCAACTCCACTCCGGGAATCATTTTGGAGCTCAGCTGATTTAATTGTGCCGATAAAAATTTGCTCACCGTTGACCGGATGATGGTGGAAGTTCCTCCTGCCGATTCGGTTTGAAATGGATTTTCCTGCGTAAAGCGGCCCAACACCAGCAATGCAAAAACCTGCTTGTTCAAAGCCGATTCATCTTCATTCAGCATGTTAAGTTTCTGATTCACAGCACCACCCAATATTCCTTTATCTTCAGGCGATAATTGTATTTCGAAACTAATTTCAGGACGAAGGATTTCGCCGCGGAGTTTCAGCAAAACCAAAAATGGATACCGCTGTTTATAGCCGCCCTTCTCGATATCGCTTAGGTTCTCTATCTGACTGACCACCAGATCATAAGGCGAAGCCCGAACGGTATAGGTTGCATCGATGGATATATTGGCATCCATCGGATCACCATTCCAGATAATTGTACTTCCTGAATTAATGGCAAATTTCTTTTTAATAACCGATTCCAACGAAACCAGGTAACTTCCGTCACTTAAATTGTAGGCGCCGGTAAGGCTCATTTTTCCGCTCTGATCCATGGTGAAACTCAAGGCAGCCTCGCCTTTAACTACCAGTGAGTCGGTTGATGCCGGATCCATCAGCAAACGGAGTGTTGCTTCTTTATCGATTGAAATAATGGAGGAGATATCATAGCCAGTCGTTCCGGTGGTTCGCCCTGCTTTTTTATCATTTCTGGTCAGGATCGGGTGGAATTTCAATTTGTTTACAAACTCCACCACATCCTCGCCTTTGTCGGTAGTCAGTTTGTCTTCAGGAACGGAAAAAGTAAAGTTCGAGCCTTTTTTCATAGTCACCCTTGCATTCACAACCGGAAGGCTCATGGGTCCGGTTACGTTAATTTTGCTGTCAACAACCATCCGGCCAAAGAATTCTTTGTTGTTTTTTGCTGAAGTGTTGAATAACAAAAAGTCCATCGTATTCACCTGTAGGGCAAAAACAAAATCGCTGAATTGTTTCATCAGCACCGAACCATCAATGATGGCAGTATTTTGATCGACATCCAGCATGGTAAATGTGTCGAAATAGATTCCTTCTTTTTTTAGTTGAATGGTTTCATTTTTTATTTCGAGCCGGTTATTCAGGAACGAAGGTTTCAGAAACGCATTGTTGAAAGTCAGCTCTCCGGTAAGTTCAGGCGCATCGGTTGTTCCTTCAACCAGAAAATTTCCGGTCAGCGTTCCGTCAGCTTCGGTGATTTGTCCCATCGAAAAAGCTTCTAAGGTTTTCATCGACAGTGATTGAATGGCTGTTTTTATGTTGATCGAATTGGCGTCGCCACTTGGGATAAAATAACCATTTACGGTCATATTGTTATCAGGGCCGGATAAATTCAGGTCAAGGTCAAATTTCCCGGCGTCCAGACGCTCTGCTTTTAAGCTCACATTGCCAATCGGAACTTCACGAACTATCAGGTTATTTACCTTTATATCAGATATTAATCCGTACGATTCGGCAACACGTTTAAGCAATACATTTCCGTTAATGGTTCCTTTCACCAAAGCAGTATCCTTTTCAATAATCTGCGAAATGTCTCTGATATTGAAATTTTGCATGGCTATGTTCAGATCGTCGTTAAACCGGTTGTGAACCGATTCTACAATGAACTTACTCTCATTGTGTTCTATGAAAAAATTGAGGATTCGTAATCCCGATTTCCCGAATTCGATTGAATGATTGGGAGCAATGTTCCATTGGTTATTTGCCAGATAAAATTCTTTCGGATCGAATGTCAGCTTGTAAGTTCCATTGTTTTTTGTAATCTGCGACATGATCAGCAGTTTCTTTTTTTTGTCGTCGGTTGAGGAGACATTTGCAAACAGGATGTTGTCAGCCAGTTTTCCATCCAGCGAAAAATTGTCTAAACTAATTTGTGAATTCGAAATGGCGGCACTCGTAAATTTGTAATTCAACGCGGTGTTGTCTGAATTTATGTCCACCGCAAAATCCCTGATTACAGTACTTCCGTAAACAATCTTTTTCATTGAGGCATTCAGCTTCAAATCGTTTTTCTCACTGTCAAAACTTCCCTTAATAACTCCCGGTTCGAATTCCAAAAGTTCAGGCAAAAGCACTTTCGACAGAATGGGATGGTTGTGAAATTGTATTTCGAAATTGAAATTCGACCGGTCGGTTTTCTTTACTTGCTGTATTGAATCGGATACTGGGAAATAGTTGTTTATGAATCGGTTGAGTAATGCAGGCAAGGCAATAGGAGAGACCGTGCCCGAATATTTGATGTCGATCAGCGCACTGCTGACATTGATTTCGCTTTTGTTGGGTTCGTTTACCGAAGCGGTTAAAAACGAATCGAGTATGTACTTTTTTCCTTCGCGGGCAACGATGATTTTGGTGATTCCCGCTGTGCCGTTCATTTTATCAACAGATCCGCCTTTCAAATCGGCTGCCGAAATAAAACTTATCTGCACATCGGCTTCGGTTAATTTTAGTTTTTTGAGGTCGGCGCCCAACACGTTCAGCTTAAATTTATACTGTTCCTGATTGGGGTTCAGGTTCACCAAACCATCGAAATCGATTGCCGCATTTTCATCGTCCAGCTTTGCTTTTCCCTCGAATTGTTTGCCGTTAACCGTTCCATCCAGGGTCAGCTTGTGATAGGTATATTTATTCAGGTAAATTTCTGATACGTCAGCTTTGATTTTCGCTTTGATCGTGTTCATGTCCAAACCCTGCCCATCGGCTTCGGCGGTGAGCGATACCGGACCATACATTACGGTATCTTTTAAAAATAGGCCAACGTTGAGATTACTTAGGATCACTTTTCCGTTGAAATTTTCTGCCGGATCGATGGAGGCAATCAGATTTGCAGCTCCAAAACTGCTGGTCAGGTTCGCGGTGGTTGCAAACTCCTTTATCTTTCCCTTGAAAGCCATTTCCAGATTGATGTTTTCTGGAATTTCCATGCTTTCCGGAAGGTAGGGACCTGCAAATGTCACCAAATCTTTTTTGCCTGAAATGAACTTCAGATTGGGGAAATCATAAAAGGCTGTTTCATATTCGGGCAGGCCCTTGATGTGAAAATTGGTTTTTAAGATCGTATTGGTGCCGGTTTTAAACGACAGATTTTTCGCTTTCAGATTATTCAGCGATCCATTCACTTTTCCTGAAGCGGTGGTAATGTTCGACCTGTTTTTAAAGAACGGTTGTGCAATTAATTCAGGATTGAAATACAACAGATCGGAATTTCTGAAACGTAAATTTCGAAGTGTCAAATCCAGATGCTTGAATTCCAGCGAATCAATTAATGTGTTCAGAGATGAGAATTGTATATTGAAATCAGCATCAATGGTAGAATTAACGGTGGTGAATTTCAGTTTGTTGGTGGTAATGGAATTTGGTTCCATACTGAAATCAGTTTCAAGCCCGGTGAAAGCGAAGTTATTTTGATCGATTGCACTGAATTCTTTGACCGATGCTTTTGTCAGGACAGATGAATAAAAGAAATCAGTTGCCACGAGATTCAAATGGTTGAATGTTAAATTTTTGGGATCAAATAGTCCTTTCAGTTCAGGCAAATTTCCGATTTTATAGACAAACACATTGTCCATCATTTCAAGGCTTTTAACCGAAACCTGCCAGTTGTTTCCTGAAGTTGCAACAACTGAATCCAAAGGCAATTCGGGGGTGAAATCGTGGTAGCGGATCTGACTTTCAGACAGGTTGATTGATTCAATATTCAGCATTTCCTTTTGCAGGTCGATGGAAAAATATTCCAGATCCGACTCATAAACAACTGCGTTAACTGACAGATTGCCAATTGAATCGGCAAAGCTGATCTTGGAATTGGCAATCTGAATGTTATTTGCGACTATTTTGGGCAAAATGTTTTCAGGATTACCTGTTGAAATATTTTCGGTTTTTATTCTCCTGACAACAGCCGTTAATCCTTTTACAGCCATTTCGTCGAATTGATACAACGATTTTCCGGGATCAATAGTTTCTACGGCGATTTCTGTACTTTTAATTGCGGCAAAAACATTCATTCCTGCATAAGCATCGTGGTAGGTAAACCGGATGTTTTCCAACGAGATTTCATCGAGACTGAATGTCCATTTGGATGCTGAAAGTGTATCTGTTTTTACCTGGGTAGTTGTGTCGCCAAATGCGGTAAGCAGAAAATTGTAATTGAACAGCGGATCTGTCGGCGTGCTGTGCAGCTTAACGGTCGCGTCTTCCAGACCGAACGAACTGATGGCGATCTTATTTTTGAGCAAGTCGTAAAGTGCAATGTTTACCTTGGCCTTTCCGGCATAAATTAAAGTGTCCTGATTAAGGTCTTCCAGATAAAGACCTTCAAGGACTACAGATTTGGGAAATGCAATACTTACGCGACCAATTTCAACCTTTGTATCGGTTTTGTTGCTGATGAATGAAGTAGCAAAATGGACGATTTTTGTTTGAACCGAAGGTATTTGAATGAGCGCGGCAAAGATCAGAAATAAAAGCACAAAACCAAGGGCGACCCATACGATCGCCTTTAGTATTGTTTTGATCACCGATTTAACGCTGCTCATATATAATTATCAGATACCGTTATAGCTATAAAGGTATTCCTTGTTTTTCGATAACTCAATTTTGTCGCATATTACATTGACCCTGCGAAACAAATGTTTGATGGTATCAATTCCATCAAGATCAATATTTAATTCGTAATAAAACCGGATATACCTATCCAATTCCTGAAGTTGTTCGAAATTGAAAAAACTGGTTTGTTCAATTCTTGTAATTTCTAACAATCCATTTTCCTCCAAAGAATTGACAAACGATATTTCGATGTCGTTACTTTTACAAAATTCATTTACTGCAATCAGAGTTGTTTTCATAATTCAAGATTTTTCGGGTTCATCAATACCGAACTTTTAAAGCAATATTTCCAAAGGATTTAAATTGTTCCTGACTGGTAAATATTGCACGGCCTTTTTTAGAAATCACATCCCAGGCAATCTCGCTCGTAATGTCGTCAATTACGCCTGGTAGCGTCAGATCATCTACCGGATAGAAAGAATATTGTCCGTTCATTTTCACTGCCTGCTGATAGTCGTCGTGGGTAATCAGTAAATCGCCTCTGCCAGCCTGAACTGCAAGGAAAATATCAAGTAAATCGGTTAAAACCTTACCATGACCAGCCGCTTCCTGCATTTCTTTAATTGCCTCGGCTCTGGTTTCTTCCTGAATGGCAACTACCAATTTCCAGGTTTCTGAACCTAGAGAATTAGCGGAAGAATCGTTGAAGTTCTTGTTGATATTTCCATAGTAAATGGATGGTTTGTCGGCAACCTGCAGCAGCTTGCTCCAATTCGCTTCGGTACAAATCACTACAACATTCATCTCCGTTTGATTGTGGATTTTAACCAGGGCTTTGTCAATTTGATTGAAAAATTCACGAATCCGGTTATCAGTCTGCTTGCCATCGGTCGCTTTATCCTGATTGGATGAAGACTGCATGTTTTTTCCTATCGGAAAAAGTTCGTGCGGCATTTCTCCTAAAATGGTGTCGTTGATGGCATGTAGCAAACGAATATCAGTCTGCGAAAGCTCCAAAATCATATAATCTTCAATCCGGTTAAAGTCTTTAATCAATGGTTTAATCACAAAACTTTCGGCAACAGAAACAACATTTTTCAAAATCGGCCAAGTTGATTTTACGATTTCTGAGGTTGTTTCTGAAAGGAAAATATGCAAACTCTCCAGATTCATGTTAAAATCAATTAACTCTTCCAGAAAATCAATTTTCTCAAGTAAATTACTCACCTCATGCTGGCCAAACTCATCAACCACATGCTCGTGCGCTTCTTTCACGAGTTTTTTGAGTTCGATAGAATCTTTTTGATTATCGGGATATGATCTGTTTGTGTTCATTGAAATGGTAACACATGGGTAGCTTCGCTCTGAAGCCAGTTTTTCGAGTTTATTTTTCTGCATTATTGGTTTTTTATATAAATGCCGCGGCTGGCGGAGCAGTTTTGCCTATATATTAATAGCATGATAAAGATAAATAGTTTGCTTGTGCCAAGGGTTACAAAACTTTGGCAATAAGTTACATCATTCACACATTTAGAGAGTAGAATAGCAGGATAAATCCGATTCATTTAGGCCCGATCATATCGCGTGGAACAACCCATTCATCAAATTGCTGTTCAGTTAAAAGGCGCGATTTTAAAGCAGATTCTTTCAAACTTGTGTTTTCGGCGTAAGCCTTTTTTGCAATTCGTGCAGCATTTTCATAACCAATATGAGGGTTTAATGCAGTAACAAGCATCAGTGAATTACGGAGGTTTTCTTCAATTCGTTCTTGATTTGGTTCTATTCCATTGACACAATGATTGTTGAACGACTGGCAGGCATCGGCAATAAGTGTGGCCGATTGCAAAAGGGCATTTATCATGACAGGTTTAAAAACATTTAGCTCGAAGTGCCCGGTCGAACCTGCGATCGAGATGGTTGTATCGTTCCCCATGATCTGGACACAAACCATGGTGAGTGCCTCTATTTGGGTTGGGTTTACTTTTCCCGGCATGATGGATGACCCTGGTTCGTTTGCCGGAATAGTTATTTCGCCAATTCCGGAACGGGGGCCTGAAGCCAGCATCCTGATGTCGTTTGCAATTTTCATCAGGCTAACGGCCAGTTGCTTGATTGCCCCGTGCGTTTCAACAATGGCATCATTTGCAGCTAACGATTCGAACTTGTTTTCGGCAGTAATAAACGGCAGGTTTGTTAATCGCGCAATGGTAGCGGCAACTTCAAGGTCATAACCTTTTGGAGTATTCAGCCCTGTTCCAACAGCACTTCCACCCATTGCCAATTCCGAAAGGTGAGGCAAAGTATTTCTCAATGCTTTTATACCGTGCGACAGTTGCGACACATAACCTGAGAATTCCTGTCCGAGCGAAATAGGGGTTGCATCCATAAAATGGGTACGACCGATTTTAACGATTTCGGCCATTACAATTGATTTTGCAGCCAGCGTATTTCTCAGTTTTTCTATTGCCGGAATGGTATATTCAACAATTTTACGGTAGGCTGCAATGTGCATTGCTGTTGGGAAAGTATCGTTTGACGATTGCGACATATTTACATCATCGTTCGGATGAACCAACCTGTTACCCTCGCCCAATTTGTTACCCAGTAAAACATGCGACCGGTTTGCAATTACCTCGTTGCAATTCATATTGGTGTGCGTTCCGGAACCCGTTTGCCAGATAACCAAAGGAAATTGGTCGTCAAGTCTTCCTGAAGTAATTTCATCGCACACCTGCGAGATGATTTCCATTTTATCGGCGGTTAATAAACCGAGTTTATGGTTCGTTACGGCGGCTGCTTTTTTCAAATAACCAAACGCATGAATAATTTCAATGGGCATAGACGCAGCATGGCCAATGCGGAAATTCTGCAAAGAACGCTGAGTTTGTGCGCCCCAGTATTTATCGGCAGGTACTTCAACCTTGCCCATGGTGTCGGTTTCTATTCTGAAGTTCATGATTTTCGTTTTTTTCTGAAAAACACGGCAATTAATACTTTTTATAACCTATTGCATTTGCAAGTCATTTATCCTGAACAAATTAATCTCCGAAGTTGTTCGTAGTTTGCAAGGATTATAAGGCATAAAGCAGCCCCTTTTATTTATTCTGAATTTTCTAAAAAAATGAAGCTATGAAACCATTCTCAGAACAAGAAGTTAAAGAATTTCTGACCGGACATTTAAAAGACTGGACATTTGAAATGAATACCCTTCAAAGGGATTTTAAATTCAAATCATTTGTCGAAGCCTTTTCGTTTATGACTGCAATTGCATTGGTTGCCGAGAAATTGAACCATCATCCGGATTGGAGCAATTCATACAATAAAGTAAGCATATCTTTGACCAATCACGAAGCCAAAGGAATTACCCAACTAGACTTCGATCTGGCCAAAACCATCGACATGATTTTCGAAAAGTAACCGGTATTTGGTGTTATTCCGGGATATTGAATAATTTACAAACGTCTTTGTACGGCATACTTCTAAGCTCTTTTTCACTGATGTTTTTCATTGATGCCGATTTTAATGTTTGGGTATTACCCGGAAATGCAATAAACCTAAAGTTATTGCCTGTTGTAACCGGTTGTGAAATCATATCAGAAGTGAACTCTATAATTTCGTAATCCGGAATTAAGAAATCCCAGTTTGCCCCAACGGCATAAGCGGGTAAAGGTCTCACTGCCTTTGATTCGTAGATATCGCCATCCAGCGAAACGTAGGCCAGAATTACGCCACTCTCTACAATATCGGCCGTTAAATCTGGAGCATCAACACTGAAATACCAATCGCCTGAATTACCCGACCAGGCCGATGGAGTAATCCATTCGGAATAATAAACAGTGGCATCGAGGCCATCAAGTCCGTCGTCCCCGTCTTTTCCTTTACATCCGGTAAAAACAAGGATTGAAAATGCCACCAACAAATAGATACTATTAATTTTTGATTTCATGTGTTTTTGATTTTAATGATTTTAAAAATTGAAAACTGTTTAAATATTTTCTGCAGAAGATAAATGTCAATAACAAAGGGCATACCATTAAACTAGATTTTCACCGGAGAATTAATTGTGATTCTTCCAATTGCTTGACACGGTTTTAAAAAAGGATAACATCCTGAAAACTTCAGGATGTTATCTGATGTGACGACCTATAAAGTGAAAGACATGACGCCTTATCTGCCGTCAGGAGCTCCTGAATAGATCCCATTTATTCCCTTTCTCTGCGAGGAAAACTATTTTTAAATTCTTCACGATTATAAAACTCGTTAACAGTATTCGAACCAGAAATTGTGTTGTCTCCCTTGTAATGGCGTACTAAATTTAATTCGTAATCAAAATCAGGTACATCTCCCTTTCTGAATCTTTTGGCTCTGGAAAAGGTCGATCTGTCAATTTGATTGGTAATTACCTGTTTATTCTTATCATCTATAAATGCCATCCCAATGGGAATAATCAGGTGATTTTCCCCATCCTTGTTTAGAAACTGATGCACACCGTCGCTCACCGGGGTTTCATAGGTGTCATTCCCATTTTCAATCAATTCTTCATCAACTTCAACATCAAGATAAACTACTCGTTCGGCAATTTTATTTACCAGTAAATGTTCCACTTTTCCAATGGTGCGATTATTTGTATCTTTTACATCCCAACCCCTTACATCACTGTAATCTTCGGCCACTTTATAACCTGATAATTCATCCAGATTAAAAAGATTTTTATTTGTTTCTGTCATTTTTTTATTTTTTATGTATTATTAATTCATTTTTTTAAGTAGGTCAGCAGCTTTTGCAAAGTAATTCTTCACTGCATCTTTCTGTTCAAGTGTAATAGCCAAAGGATCAATTGCGGCTGAAGCAAGTTTTAATTCTTCAACTTCATCTGACAAACCTGGATATTTAGCCAATTGCATGTTCTGCAGTGATGTGGTTGATAAATCAGTCGCATTTCTGATGTTTTTGGCCTTCGAAGATTCAAACGTTTCTTTGGCAATAAGCGATGTCGATTCTTTAGCCTTATCCAAATCTGCGCTAACATCATAACCAATTTCTTCAGCCATTGCATTTGTTGCAGCCGTTAATTTTGAAAACGCTTCGTTGGTGTAAGCATAATCAAGGCTAGCCCTGTTGGTATCGTTTTCCACAAAACTTATAAAAGCTGCCACTGTGCTGTTATTCTCTTTCACATCCAAAAGGTTACTTTCGTTCGTACCGGAAATGTAGTCTTTTTCAGTAACTACCTCTGCTGTATTGACATTGTCGCTATCGCGAAACATCAGAAAATAAATAACCAATGCTGCAATAACAAGTCCTACCAAAATCCAAGGCCAAACCTGCTTTTTCTGTTCAATTTTAATTTCTGCCATTATAATTTTCTTTTTAATTAGTGAATATTGAAAGTGCAAAGTTTAGGGCTTTGACATGATAATTGTTACACAACTTTTTTAAAAGTTTACATCAATCACACATCTAAATGGGTAATCAGTTTATTTCGAAAACCGCTTTTTTATTTTTCCCCACCAAACTGAAATTTTTCCATTGCCATCGCTTTCATTATTATTTTGCTCACCCATGATTAACGCAACTGGCTTAAGCTCTTCAAATTCTTCGCAAATAACCCTTAACATGGCGGTAAACGGCAAAAACAGAATCATGCCAGCCAGGCCCCACACAGCTGCACCAATAAACAAACTCAGAATGGCTGTTAAAGCATTAATTTTTAAACTTCCGCCCACAATTCTTGGCGTTAAAAAATTATCGGAAACCAATTGAATAAACCAAAATAAAATGGCTACAGCCGCTGCCATCCAAAGAGAATCGTAAGATACAAAAGCATAAATAATCGGAATTACAGCTCCCATTGCAGTCCCAATGTATGGGATAATGGCCAGTGCAGCTCCTAAAAATCCGAAAAGGAAGGGATTGTCGATGCCAATTAACATTAATCCAAAACTGTTGGCTAATCCAATAACAACGGTAAGAAATAGCATTCCAAACAGATATTTTTGTCCAACCTGCTGTACCGATTTAAACATTTTTAAAACCTGTGGCCTTTTGTTTTCGGGCGAAAAAGCCAGAAATGCATGTGTCAATCCATCTCTGTAAATGAGGAAAAGAAAAATAAATACAATTGTTGCCATCAATCCGGCCATGAATGTTGCTGTGCTGTTAACGGTTTTGCTTACCAAAAGTCCTGTTGAATTAGTAAGCCATACTTTCATCCGGTTAAAAAGTTCATCCTTTTCAAGGTTTTCAACAAAACTCACGTTGTTGTTAATATAAACTGTAACATCTGCAAAAGCGTTGATAATCCTATCCTGAAAATCAGTGAATTCTTTCGATAGCGTAATAATCTGAGTTGAAAAAAAGTAAACAACCCCTACAATTATTAGAATTACAGAGAAAATGGAAAGAAACGCAGCAAATTCTTTGTTGATTTTCCATGTCTCAAACTTTTTTGCCAACGGTAAAAGTATAAACGAAATAAGTAAAGCAATACTAAGCGGAATGAGAATAGTTTTAGCTAAAACCAGTATTGCAAAAAGCGCAAATACTGTGGCGATTGCATAAAACATCTTTTGAAACGACAGGTGCATCATTGTTTTTTTGAAACAGACAGTAAAAAATATATATGGATATCCTTAATTTACCCAATGTCATAAAAGTCATTCAATTGTCATTTGGTAGTCATTAAGTTGTCAGGAAATGACAACTTAATGACAATAATGACCACAACTGACTGACGCAAAATGCCAAATAGGTATGCAAACGGACAATCATAAAAGAAATAACTTATAGATTTAAACTTTATCGTTTATTTCTTTGCAAACTTGATCAGTTCAGAATTGAACTTTTTGGTTTCTTCCAGAAACAGGCTATGTCCGCTTTTTTCGAAAGCAACCAGATGTGAATCAGTGATTCCGGCTTTCATCTGTTCAGCAAGATCGAACGAGCATATTTTGTCTTTTTTGCCATGCAGGATCAAAGTCGGAATGGTGATTTTTGCCAGATCAGGTCTTAGGTCTGTATCGCGCAAGGCGACCAGGCATTCTGCCGTTGCATGCGACGACGCACTCAGACCGATGCCATTTAGCCAATTGCCAATTCCATCGTTCAATGCAGTTTCGGTAGCCGAAAATATCTTTGCAAAATCTGCCAACAGTTTTGGGCGGTCTTTGTAATTCAATTTAATCAGGTCGTCAACTGCGCTTTGTGGCAGATTGTAAGGAAAATCTTCGCGTTGTGTCCAAATCGGAACTGCAGCTCCGGCCAAAACCAATTTAGATACCTGTGCTTCATTGTATGCCGATACAAACCTTACAGCAATTGCACCACCCATTGAAAAGCCAGCCAACATTGCATCTTTGATATCCAGCTTATCCAAAACCCGCTTGATATCCAGTGCATGTACATCGTAATTGTAGGCACCAAAAGGTTTGTCTGATTTGCCAAAACCCCTCAGTGTGATTCCAATAACGCGGAAATTGCTATTTACCAGATCGTTGTACTGGTACTCGTACATTTCGTCGCTTAACGGCCAGCCATGTATTAAAACAATGGGTTTGCCTTCGCCTGCATCTGTAATATGAAGGTTTACATTCGTTTCTACTTTAATGTATTCAGCCCTGCACTTGCCGGCATGAGTTTTTTCTTTGATATCTTCCATGATTTAATTTTAAACTATTGATGAAATTTGGTCGAACCAGATAAATCATTTTTATTTTGAGCTTTTCGGATGTTCCGATTTGTATTTACTCAACATTGAATTCAGCGATTCGTAATAAGCGCTTAAATTCTTTAGCGTAATTTCCACATTTTCTTCTGATGGGATTGTTGCAGGCATTTCTTCCAAAAAACCTGACAATTCGGGATATTGCTCCTTGATTGTCATGGTAACTTTCAGGATTTTGGAGTTTAAATCCTTTTCAATTTCTTCGTTTGTCATTTTATTTTAATCTTACTGTTTTAAGAAATTTTTCGAGGCAGATATTGAATTCGTAAGAATTCTCGATGTTGCTTAAATGCCCTGCATTTTCAATAACATTCAGGATTGAACTTTTGATATTTTTATGCATTTGCCTTGCAGCAACAGGAGGAGTTATTTTATCGTCTTCGCCAACTATTATCAGCACTGGCACTTTTATTTCGGCCAGTTTGTTGCAGGTTTCTTTCCGCTTTGTCAACGCAAGCAATGTGGCCGAAAGCGTTTTCACGGGAGTCTTCAAAATCATCTCTTTTACTACTGCAATTTTTTCCTGATTTATAACAAAAGATATAGGAGAAAAAAGATTTTTAATGCTTTCATTTGCAAATAGTTCTATCCCATATTTATCGATCTTCTCAATGGTTACCATCCTTTTTTCTACAGCTTCGGGCGTATCGGCCACACAACTGGTATCACAAAGTATTAAACCGATGAATCGTTTCGGGTAATTTTCAATCGCATTCAAGGCAATGTATCCTCCCATAGACAAGCCACACAGCATGGCTTTTTCAATTTTGAGGGCATCCATCAGGCCGAGCAGATCGCTTACGAAAAGTTCAACCGTGAAATCGTAGGTTCCGGCCTCGGAGTTTCCAAACCCGCGGATATCATACGCAATCACCCTGAAATTTTCTGTCAGCATTTCCATTTGATCGTTCCACATTGATTTATCGAATGGAAATCCATGAATTAGAATGATAACAGGTGCAGCGTTTGGTCCCTCGTCGTTGTAGCTTATTGTTTGATTTTTTACCGTTATTTTAATGTTTGTTCCTTTGTTTCGCATAGTTGTGATTTTAAATTTTTGGTGGAAGCCGGAACACCGAAATAATCTTCCGACTTTCGTCTCTCTTTTATAGATTTTCTACTGTAATTGCTTTTTTATCGATACCGAGCAATGCCAGTTGCGTTTGTATTGCATCCATCATAGGAGGAGGGCCGCATATATAATACTGCTGGTCGAAACCGGCAATGTTTTCTTTTAAAAATTCTTCATCTATTTGTCCGTGAGCATATTCACCGGTTAGCTCATCAGATAAAATGTTGATGAAATTTTCTCCCAGCAGCTCTTTAAATTCCAAGGCCAGTATGATGTCATTTTTTGTTTTGTTGGCGAAAATCAGCTTGTTCCCATTTGTCTCATTTTTGGATTGGAGGTACCTGAAAATGCAAATAAACGGTGTGACTCCTGCGCCTCCTGCAATAAATACGCCTTCGCCTTTGTATTCGATTGCGCCAAAAACATCGTGCAGAATCAGTTCGTCATTTTTGCCTAGCTGCAGAAGTTCGTTTGTTACTCCCTTGTGTGTTGGATAAGTTTTGATGGTAAACTCAAGAAAATCGTTCTCGGGTAAGGAAGTGAAAGTAAATGGCCTTTTTTCATCCGTCCAGCCGTCTTTGTTTATTGCAATTTCGGTAGCCTGTCCGGGGGTGAAGTTGTACTTCTGAGGTCTTTCTGTTACAATTTGTAAAACATCGTGAGTGACGTGTTTAATAGATTTGATTTTTACAAGATGTTGCTTCATGGTAATCTGTTTTATTTTGAACTTGTGCTGCCGTATTTAATTAGCAATACTTTAGTTTAACTTTATATGGGAAATCAATTTTTGATATAGACGCTAATGATGGCATTGCTTTAGATAAAAATCATACGTATTCAATTCTTGCTATCCTCCCAATGTGACATCCTGATCGTTGTACCATTTTAATGCGTTATAAAAATGTTCTGGATTAAAATCGGGCCAATAGTCATCCAAAACATAGAAATCTGAATAAATAGATTGTACTGGCAGAAAACCACTTAAGCGGCGTCGACCACCCCAACGTATAATCAGATCTATTCTGGAAACATCAAAGGATTTAATATTACTGGTGATGTTTTTTTTAGCAGAATCAGCCAGTTTTAAATTATTTAAGTCCCATTCCCAACCATAGTTAACTAAAAAATTTACTTTAATACCTCCATTTCCGAAGGTCTGTCGAGTGGTATATTTGTTCAACTCTTTGGGAAACATCGGCGATTCAAAATCTCCAACAACCAATAATTCAGCTTCTTCTTCTGACAAAATATTGACTGCATTTACACAGGCTTTGGTGAAGGCTTCACGCTGTTTTACCGGCCTTTTCACATTATCAGTAGTAAATCCATAATAAGTTACTTCTTTGATTCCAACCTCTTTGCACAATTTAAAAAGTTCCAAACCTGGATCCAAACCATTTTCATAACCCTTTTCTTTTGTCATTTTTTTTTCTTCTGCCCATCTTCTGTTCCCATCGGGTATTATTCCAATATGTTTTGGTGTTCTCATGCTTAATCCTTCCTGATGGTTAAATAATTAGCTTGCAGGACTGTCAATTTGATTGACCAAATAATTTTCCAGACCCATTTGCTCAATCTGTGCACGTTGTATTTCTGCCCAATCAACATGGCCTTCTTCCTCTTTTAGTATCTTGGTCAGCAGATCAGCAGTACCCTGATCATTAACCTCACGGGCAAGTTTTATTGCTTCGTTGTATTCAGTAACGACCTTGAGTTCAGTTTCATCGTTATTACTAATCATTTCTGAAACAGTTTTACCAATCTTCATCGGATTAAGCTTTGATACTGTTGGTGAACCTTCAAAGAAAAGTATTCGCTCAATCAGCCATTCGGCATGGTGCATTTCGTCCATGGCCTGTTTTCGAATAGCCTTGTGAAGTTTTCCGTAACCCCAGTTTGCACACATTTCAGATTGTACCATATACTGGTTGATAACAGTGAGTTCATCAGCTAGAAGAGAATTCAATGTGGTTATTAATTTTTCGTTTCCTTTCATTTTGTGCGAGATTAAATGATTAAAATTTAAGGAAACTAAGTTAGGCGGCTGAAACAGTTGCGGTTTTACAGAATTATTGAAAATATTTACATCATTCATACATTATTCCCCGAATAAATAATCTTATCTGTTAAATGAGAACAGCAATGAGTCTTTATTTTTCTTTCCTGTAATCATGTCGCGTATTATTTCGGCTGCAATTACACTGAAGGTAATTCCATTTCCGCCAAAACCCAGTGTGTAATAGGTATGAGGTGTTTTGGTATATGTTCCGATATATGGTAGCGCATCTTTTGTTGTGCCGAATGTTCCAGTCCAGCAAAATTCGGGAATGAGTTCAGTTGCGTGAAATAATTTTGAAAAATCGCTTTTTAGTAATGCAGATTTCTTTTTGATTAGCTTATCTCGTTTGCCGGGGCTGTAATATTCTTCGTCTCTTCCGCCAATAATTATTCTGTTGTCGGTGGTTAATCGCATGTATAAATAAGGGTCAGCCGTATTCCACAACAAAGTTTTATCCTTCCAGGGAAGTATTTGCGATTGTATATGTTCGGATGCAAGTGCATAAGTTGAATGAAGTTTTACAATTTTCTTTTCCAAAAATTCTGTTATTTCGTAACCGGATGCGTTCACAATTTTATTTGCAGTAATACTGTGTCCCTTTTCCGTAAATAACTCCACTCTCTTTTTTTTATATTCTATTCTTGAAATTTCAGTTCTGTCAAATACCTGAAGTCCTTTTTTTATACTTGCTTGAAGCAAAGCATGGGTAAACAAATACGCATCAGTGGTGGCACCTTGCGCAGATAGAATGGCTGCCGGTGAAGAGAAACCGAATTGTTGATGTATTTCTTTTTCACCCAATAGTTGAACTTGAAATCCTGATTTTTTACGAATTAAAAATTCTTTTTCAATCAGTTTTTTATCTTTTTTATATGCAGCGAAAAACAAACTCTTTTGTTTTTCAAATTGGGTGAATCCTATTTTTTGTGATATGCTTTGTAGTATGTCGATAGATTCGGAACATAACTTGTAGGATCGTACCGCAGCCTGCAAACCGATTTGGTTTGCAAGCTCGCACAATGGTTTGTCTAACTCATATTGCAGCAGCGATGTGCTTGCGCATGTGCTGCCTAAGCCAACAGTTCGGGCGTCAACAACTATACAATTTAAGCCGGCATTAACAAGATAATAAGCAGTTAAGGCTCCTGAAATTCCACCACCAATTATTGCAACATCTGTTTTAAGAGACTGTTCCAACTTTGGATAGTTGGCTGGCAATCCGCTGTTTATTAGCCAATATGGAAAACCTGTTGTAAGATTCATAAAAGGCAATATAAATGCTCCTTCTTGAAAAGCCCACGGAGCATTTTTGTGATTCTATGGGGTTCCCCTCCAATTTTTCTTTGATACCTATTTTTTTGTTTCGGATGAACCTTTTTGCTTATCCCAATATTCCTTTGCTTCCGCTTCTAATTTTGATAATCGGGAATAATAATCAGAAAACTCCTTTAAATGAGCCCATGCAATTTTTCCCGTCAAAATTTTATCATCATTTGTAACATTAGTTTCAGGAAACTTTGTCCCATGTTCGAACTCAACATTAATACCTTTTGTGAATTCCTCCAACTTAACCTCATTCCAATCGATACCGATTTCCTCACCGATTTCTTTTGCATCCTTTGAATCTAATTTCTTCATTTTTAGTTTTTTTTTATTATTAGCCACTTTATAAAACACGCATAAACGCAACCAAACTTGCTTTTTCCTGGGCTGTCAGTCGTAATTCCTGAACAAGGTTGAAGTATTCAACAACATCTTCCAAAGTAAAACATCTGCCGTCGTGCAAATAGGGAGGCGAGTCTTTGATGCCTCTTAACGGGAAAGTTTTAATCATTCCATCATGCGCCATCATCATGCCATTGGCCATTTCCTGTTTATAGAAACGTTCCGCCTTTAAATTGTGCATGTTATTGTCGGTGTAGTAGGGGGCAGGATGACAGGTAGAGCACCGTCCTTTGCCATTAAAAATTGCTTCTCCCTGTAATTCTGAAGGAGTTGCTTTGGTTTTATCCAATTCACCATAAATATCGAGCTTTGGCGCTGGCGGAAAATCCAGGATCGCCATGAATTCGGCCATAAAATGAACTTGTGAACCACGATCTAAAATGTTAACTCCCTTTTTGGCTGCCATTACATGATCGCCATCAAAGTAGGCTGCCCGTTGTTCGAATTCGGTGAAATCTTCAACCGATTTAAGTCCTCGTTGCGAACCGAAGAGCCGCTGAATACTTACTCCCCGTAGAGACGGAGTTTCTATGCGGTGCCTGAATTCCTGTGGGCGAATGTCACCAACCAGGTGGTTTGCCCCGTTGGAGTGGCCGTTGGCATGACAATCAAAACAGGTAACGCCTAACTTGCCATCGGGCCTGTCAGTTCGCCGGTCTTCGGTAGCATTAAACTGTTGTTGCGGAAACTGGGTGACCAGCAATCGCAATCCTTCAAGTTGTTTTGGATTTATAAGTCCATTAAAAATTTCGTAGTAATTATCGATGGTTATTAACCGGCCTTTCGATACATCGCCCAAATCTGGACGAGTAGTCAGATAAATGGGAGGTACCCGATCGGGTAGAATATGCTCCGGAAGATCAAAATCCAGATCGAAGCGAACAAGCCGTGGAAGCGAATCTGTAATCATTGGAGGGAAAAGCATTCCACCTTCGGCATGGTCAGCAAAGGGCAAAGGTTTGTAAGGAAAAATGTCCTTCGATTTAATTTGCTCAGGAGTTAACTTATCCAGATCGGCCCAGCTTGTACCTTGAAGTTTAGCTGTTGGACCAACAGGTATAGGTTTTCCTCCTGACATGACAACATCCGGAGATGTTTTTTTTGCCAGATCGTATCGGGCATTAAGCAGATCCTTGTGTTCTTTTGCACGGTCTGCTTTTACCTTCATCCTGTCAGCTTTAATCTGATCAAAGGTTACGTCTTGATTGACAGGCCCGTAAGAAGAGACAACTTTGGCATTCTGAGCGAAAGCAACATCGAAGTTGATTGTTAAAATCAACGAAATGCAAAAATATATTAGTTCCCTTTTGAACTGCTTCATTTTTTAGTCCTCCATTTTAAGAGTTGATTTTTGAGAAAACTAAGTTGAGAACCATTAGCAATTAATGGTTTACAAAGTTTTGAGGAAAATTTACATCATTCACACATTCTCTGTTAAAGCTTTCCCAAAGTTTATTTAGACTTGAAAAAAACTTTGGGAAAGCTCACATGAAAAGTTTATTAAGACTTGAAAAAAACTTTGGGAAAGCTCACATGAAAAGTTTATTAAGACTTGAAAAAAACTTTGGGAAAGCTCACATGAAAAGTTTATTAAGACTTGAAAAAAACTTTGGGAAAGCTCATGACACGTTATGTACTTTGTAAGAGGTATACAATCAGGAATATACTGACAAGGAAAATGAATGCGGTAAGGATTGTTATCAGCGCTGAAGAATGCTTGTATTGGCTGTTATTTAATTGATATTCAGTGTTCTTATAGCGAATGTACGAAAGAATTGCAGTAACTGTGCCCACCAGTACAAGTACAATTCCCATCATTGAAGAATACTCTTTTGGTTGGATGATGGCTTCATTTCCAAGCAGTAACGAAATTTGTTTTACAAATAAGGAAAACTTGACGACCACGAACCCGAATGCCATAATTCCGATGCTTGTGCGAACCCATGCAAGATAGGTGCGTTCATTTGCCAAATGATCACTTGCAGCTCCTTGTTTTTTTTCCTGCATACACTAACTATGATTATCTGTTAAATTAATTTATTCATTGAAAGTCATTAAATTGTCATTAAGTGGTCATTAAATTGCCATTAAATTACAACAGGATGACCACGATTGACTTCCACAAGAGACCAGACAGGTAAGCAACCTGACAATCCCGTTCAACTATTCTTTTCCTTGTGTGCAATTCGTGCAATTTCTTTGGCAATATCTTCGGGCGAAAGAATAAAATCGATGCACCCGCTTGCGATTGCGCTTTCCGGCATGTCGGGCTGTGCAGCTGTTTCGGGCTTTTGTGCAATGGTAATTCCCCCAACTTCTTTTATGCCGCATAGTGCGTCTGCACCATCGCCATCAAAGCCTGAAACTATAACTGCGACTAACTTTCCGTCCCAGTTCTCAGTAAGTGAACGCATAAAAACAGTAATCACATCGGGCCAGCCCCAGGGTTTTGAGATCGGTTTCAAACGAAACTCTCCATTAAGAATATGCAAATCGCGCTTTTCAGGAATTATAAAAACCTGGTTTGGTACGATGTCTAATTTCTCTTTAATCAGCCTGACAGGCATTTCGGTGTATCGCGGCAATATTTCGTGCAACAGGGTGGCAACCGTTCTCAGGTGATTAACGATCACTATTGCAGCACCCATGTCTGATGGCAGATTTTTCAATAATCGGATATAGGCATCCAGTCCTCCGGCAGATCCACCCACGCATACGATCGGAAAGTCTTTTGTTTTCATTCGTATTAGTTTTAAAATTTACCTAATGTCATTAAAAGTCATTCAATTGTCAGTTGGTAGTCATTAAGTTGCAAGGAAATGACAACAGAATGACAATGAATGACTACAACTGACTGATGCAAAATTCCAATTGGCTAAATAAACCGACAATCATTATAATATCAGGTCGTTTCCATTATGGCATTGTATTCTCCAAGGCGCGCGGCATAGTTGCATTCAGCCCTGTGATAAAGTGCTTTTTGTGCCTCATGAACGTTTTCGTCCAGCCCAAGCCATGTTTCGAGGGCCGGTTGCTGAAGGGCCCGGCCAAACGAAAATGACAATTCCCAGGGTGACCTTGATTTGAAATGGATATTCATGGCATTCAACCGTGCAGAAGCCAGTTCGGCAGATTGGCCTCCCGATAAAAAAGTAATGCCATGCACAGCAGCCGGCACGGCTCTCTGAAGACATTTTATGGTAGCAGTAGCCACCTCATCTACCGATTCCTGTTTAGGACAGTCTAATCCGGGCACTATCATGTTGGGTTTTAAGATCATTCCTTCCAGCATCACTCCTTGTGTGTACAGCTGGTTAAAAACTGTCAGCAATACTTCTTCTGAAACTTCGAAGCATCGCGCCATGGTATGACTGCCGTCCATCAAAACTTCGGGTTCTACGATTGGAACCAGGCCAGCTTCCTGACTTAATGCGGCATAGATGGCAAGTGTTTGCGCATTGGCTTCAATGCCTGCCCTGGAGGGAATGCCATCGCCAATTGCAATTACCGCCCGCCATTTTGCAAACCGTGCGCCCATCTGATAGTATTCTGTAAGGCGGTCGCGCAAACCGTCTAGACCTTCTGTAATTTTCTCACCGGGATGTCCTGCCAAATCTTTTGTTCCGGTGTCAACTTTTATTCCAGGTATAATTCCGGCATTGGTGAGGACATTAATAAATGGAGTGCCATCTTTTGTTTTTTGACGAATGGTTTCGTCGAATAGAATCGCTCCGCTAATGAAATCACCAAGACCCGGTGTAGTAACAAGCATTTCACGATAGGCACGACGGGCTTCCACCGTTTGCGGAATTCCGAGTTTTGCAAATCGTTTGTTGCAGGTTGGAAAACTTTCATCCATCGCCAGAATTCCTTTGTTGTCATTTACCAACAACCTTGTTGTCCTAATAATTTCCTTGGTTTTCATTCTTTAACTTCTTTTTTTTGTTGGGATTACGAATAGCGGAATCCGGGTTTGTTTCAGAACTTCCTCCGTAACGCTCCCAACAAGGATGTTTTCCAACCATTTTTGGCTGTGAGAGCCCAGAACAATAATGTCGGCCTTAAATATTTTTGCAGTCTCCAAAATGGTGTCTGCGATGTCGCCTTCTCTAACAATTGTCTGGATGTTCTCATCCCCTAAATGGCGTTTGGTCTTGTCGAGAAAATGATTGGCTGCATTTCTGAGCCCATCAACGGTATCCAATTGAATTTGGTCGGTCTCTATATAACCACCAATTCCCAAAATAGGAGAGAATTCGGTTGATGCGTAATACATCGAATCGGTTATTACATGCAGCAAAGTAACTTCGGCACTCATTGACTTGGCCAGTGAAAAACCTAGTTCTACTACTTTTAGAGCCGTTGAATCATAATCTACTGCTATTAGAACGTGTTTGATCTGATTTGCTTCCATACTATTTAATTTATCAAAATTGATGATGGTTTTATGAGTACTAATTTATACTGCAATTGCTGTGTGGCTATTACAGAACTATTAGAAATAATTACATGATTCACACTTAAGGAAAGTGACGGAAGAAGGGGCGACAGAGCGATGGGAGACTGGCGATAGGGAGCAAGGAGACGGAAGACAGGAGAGTGCCGATGAAAGGCGGGATAATTGGTCGACTTATCTGCGTGGCCTCAAAACTGAAATATTGAAATGTGAGAATGATGTATGTTTTTCACGGAATTTTGCAACGGTTTATAAAGCAATTAGTGGCACATTTAGCGCATTATGAGACAAAATAAAATACTGAAAATTTCAATTGGAATTGTTGCTTTTGTGCTATTGTTCATGCTCTTAACAATGGTGTTTCTTGAGCCGTGGGCTGCGAAAAAAATACAGACAGCATTTAATAAAAGCTCCGATAAATATCATTTGGAAATAGGGGAGGTGAATATCTCAATTCTTCAATCAGGAATTGAGCTCGAAAATATTACCCTGAGTACGAAGCTTCAAAATGACAGCCTGACTGATTTTCAAGGTGAAATTGTATCTGTGAAATTTAAGGGGATCAAACTGTTTAAGGCGCTGTTTAAAAATGACATCGATGTCAGGGAAGTCAATATTTTCAACAGTCGTTTTGAAGGGAAGTTGCCATTTCAGGAGAAAACCGGACCTGCGAAAGTTTCGCCATTAAACATCAGGATTGAAAGTCTGATTTTTGACAGACTGGTTCTGGATATTAAAGATAAATTATCGTCACGGACCTATTCACTGGAAGATGCTGTTTTGAAAGTTTACGATATTCAGGTTGCAAAACAGGATACGATTTCTCCCGAAATAATCAGGCAATTTGATTTCAATGCGCAGAAATATGCGACGGTTTCGGCTGACAGCATGTACACCATGACAGCCATTGGTATTGACTATGCAGCAACTTCAAATAGCCTGGCAGTTGATAGCTTTTCTGTTCACCCGAATTACAGCAATTATGAATTTACAGACAGGAATAAATTTGAAAGTGATCGTATTGAAGCCGGTCTCAATCAAATAGTATTTCACGATTTTTCTGCTGGTGATTTTATAAAATCGGGAAACCTGGTAAGTTCGTACATCGAAATCGGGAAAATGGCGATAGACATCTTTCGCGATAAACGCAAAGAATTTAAACACGTGGACAAACCTGCATTTCAGGATTTGATTTACAACTATAAGGGAAAGATTACTATTGATTCGATCGGAATTTCCGGCGGAAAACTTACTTATACAGAACATGCAGAGGGCGCCAATGAGCCGGGAGTTATCAGGTTTAATGAATTGAATGCGCTGATTTTCAATATTACCAACGACACTATTTTTAAAACCGAAAAAGCTTTTCTCGGATTTAATGCCGAGGCGCTTTTAATGGGCAAAGCCAAAATGAAAGTTCAAATGAAAGGCAGACTGTTCGACAGTCAGAACACATTTGCAGTGAATGGTAATCTTTCAGGAATTGAAGTGATGGAACTGAACCCAATGCTGGAAAAAAATGCATTTATTTATGCAACGTCGGGGAAAATAGATGCGATGAGTTTCAGCTTTACGACGAACAACACCAAATCTGCCGGACAAATGAACCTGCGCTATGATGGATTGAATGTTGCCGTTAAAAATAAACGGACGGATGATACTACCGCTGTAAAAGAACGGGTGGCATCTGTAATCGCCAATATGAAAATCGTGAATTCGAACCCGATGCCGGGCGAGGAGGTGAGACAGGGAGTTATTGGTTTTGAGAGAGATCCTGAAAAAAGCTTTTTTAATTATTGCGCCAAGTCAATTATTTCGGGTATAAAAAGTAGTGTTACGAAAACCCAGGAAACACGAAAGGAGAGCAGAAAACAAAGAAGGGATAAATAAACAATTTAAAGGAAAAACTTTCCCAAAGTTTTTTTCAAGTTTGAATAAACTTTGGGAAAGCTTTAACCCCGGAAACACGAAAGCTTTACTAAGAAAACAAAGAAGGGACAAATCATAAATTGAAATGTCCCTTCATTGCTGTTAATCTATCTGCTAAGCATCATACTTAATCTATCTCTAACTACATTGCCCAAGTATGAGCCAGATAATTACAAAAACTACAATTGTACCGAAACAGCCTCCGCCTAATTTTGAGGCTCCGTAACCTGATATTAATCCTCTGAAAATGTTGTTCATGTTGGTTATATGTTATTATTTTCGTAAACGCATGATAATAAATACGATAATTACAAGAAGTGCAAGAACAGCAAAGATGCCGAAGCCCATTCCCGCTTTAAAAATTTCGGATATTGCAGTACACGAACTCACCATTAATGATGACAGTAACAATAAAAATGGAGCAACGAGTCTGGAATAATTGCCGATTCTGTTTCTGTGTGAATGATTTTTTTTTATCTGTTCCATGTTTATTTATGATTATTTACGTCCGGTGTAATATTTCAAGGCTTCAGGCATAAACTGATTTAGCTTTTTCATCCTTGTATCATCAGACGGGTGAGTGCTTAAAAATTCGGGTTGTTTTGCTCCTCCTGCTGCTGCCATTCGCTGCCAGAAAGGAATTGCTTCCCGCGGATCGTATCCGGCCATTGCGGCGAATATCAATCCGAATTTATCAGCTTCTGTTTCCTGCTGACGCGACCAGGGCAACATGGCTCCAACCTGGCTTCCAATCCCATACGAGGTCATGAATAAATCTCTGGTCTGCTGTGGTTTTTGCGACAATGCGACTTCCAAAGCTGTTCCTCCCAATTGCTGAACCATTCCTCTGCTCATTCTTTCGCTGCCATGTTTGGCAATGGCGTGGGCAATTTCGTGCCCCATTACAATGGCAAGCGCCGTTTCGGTTTGGGTTACAGGCAAAAGGCCAGTGTAAACTACCACTTTTCCACCGGGCATACACCATGCATTAACATCTTTACTGTCAACGGTATTGAATTCCCATTTATATCCTTCCAGCACCTCTCCTTGTCCCTTACCGGCATAATATTTTGTAATTGCGTTCGCAATACGGCCGCCAACCCGGTCAACCATTGCAGCACTGCTGTTACTGTTGCTTAAAGTCTTGTTTTCCGTCAAAAATGTATTGTACTGGGCTAAGGCCATAGCCTGTAATTCAGATTCCTGCACCAGGCTCAACTGGTTGCGACCTGTTACCAGATTCATCGCACATCCTCCTAAAAGGCCAGCGATAAGCAAAAGAAATAGAATGTTTTTCATGAGTGTATTAATTGAATGAATTGCCATTTAATGACTATGCTAAATTATAAAGTGCGATAGTTGTTTGTTTTACAAAATTTTTGCAAAAAATTACATGTTTCACACATTTATTATCAATTGTATGTCGTACACCGGAAAATAATAGAACGCGCATTTACACGGGTTTAGCGCCTGCCTGCCGTCGGCTACCGTGTACCCACATCTTTTTCTTATTGCACACTAAATGCTGGCCAATAGGTAAAATAATAGAACGCGGATTCACACGGGTTTAGCGGATGGAAAACGGATTTATATTCCAATAAATTGGAATGGATTCGAAAAAAGACAAATGGGATAATGGATGATTGATATTTTTATATGCATTTCTTTGAAAAATCAGCCTGACTTGTCAGGATTTTAATCAGTTTTAATCCGCCAGATCATATTTAATCCGCGTTCCATTGTTTTTGCATTGTATTAGTATTTCCCAATTATTTGTTGGTACACGGTAACTGCCGCAGGCAGGGATGGAAAACGCCCGCCTGCCGTCGGACAGGGATACATATTCCAATAAATTGGAATGGATTTGAAAAAAAACATCCGGACTGGTTGATTTCATAAGCGTTCTTTAGAAAATCATCCCAACAAGTCGGGATTTTAAGGGAATTTTGTCGTACAACCTTACTACAGGATGATTAGCGGATAGGTGATATTTTCGTATTGAGTAAGTTTCAGCAAAACGGAGCCTATCAATCGGATGTCCATTTTTACCAAAACCGGAAGGCAGTTTTTATCGTCGGTAAACCAAATAGTTAAATCGTTGGAGCTTTTAAACATGCGACCAACTTCAACAACCGGACTGATTTTTATGCAATCTAATTTTCCGAATTTGGTTTTTATGGTTTCTTTCCCGCTGTATATGAGCCGAAATGGAAAGATTTCGTCGCTAAAATACATGTTAACCAAAATTACATCACCCTCTTTAATTTTCGTAAAATCAACCCGTCGGATGTAATAAAAAGTGGAGGCTAAATCGAGAATTTTTTCAGGTACTTTATGTATGCCCGAAAGCTTTGAATGAACAGTATTGTTTTTCCGGTTATAGGTTACCTCGTTGTATTTGGTGTACCGGCCCTCGCTGATATTGCGTATCTGTTTATACGGAAGGTTGGTTTTCTTGTCGAACCAGCTTTCGTAAATATCATTTACGCTATACAGATTGTCGGCCATACCTGTAGTTTGCCCAACTGTACGTGCATGAAAAACGGTTTTGTTGTCGTAAACTTCCTCTGTAAGCGAAAGGTTTGTAACTCCGGCAACGATCATTCCATACCTGATTTGATAAGTGAGTTTTTCACCGGCCTTAAAAACAATGTCATGTTTTACCGGTGGGTTAAATATCTCTTGCGAATTAACATACAAAGCTATGAGCAGTAGTATGATGGTGAAATTAATGCGAACTCTCATGGCTTTATTTTCGGCTTATTTGATTGAATTTAACGGGAGGGAAACTTTTTACGAGCTGCACAATTCACTTGTTTCCATCTACAGAGGGGCGCTTAAGTTTGAGATGTTTGTAGTACGAAGGAGTTAATCCGGTCATTTTTTTAAATTGGTTCGACAGGTGCCCCGTGCTGCTGTAATGCAGTTTATTGGCTATTTCGGTAATATTCAGTTCGTCGTAAACAAGTAATTCTTTTGCACGCTCTATTTTGTTCGTAAGCAAAAAATGTTCAATGGTAATGCCTTGATTTTCAGAAAAAATATTGGCCATGTAGGTGTAATCGTAATTTAATTTCTGGCTTAAATAATCGGAGAAATTTATTTTTAACAGAGTATCCGAATAATAAACCAGGTCAATAATTGTATTCTTTATTTTCTCGATGAGTATGGCTTTTTTGTCTTCAATTATTGCAAGCCCCGATTCTTTTAGACCTTTGTTTATCCTAAATTTCAGATCCTCGGTCAGGGTTTCCATAATTTCAACTTCGCCCAATCCCAGAATAATGTAATGAAGCCCGCGCTTATCAAGCTCCGATTTCAGCATCTGCTTGCAACGATTACTAACCATGTTTTTGATGTGGACCTTCATTTGGAAAAATGTATTTATAAAAAATAAATATATGTGACTTGAAAACTAATCCACGTCTAACTAGTTAAAACTACTTCGTTTATCTGTCTTATTTACAGGGCATTCAGCTTTTAAGTTCTGAAATATTTATAACTGACAAAAGGCATTTCTGGTCATCGTCGGTAACAATGCCTTCGGCGTACACAACGATTGATCGCTTTGTGTCGTTTCCAATTTTAAACTCGCACGATTCTTTGGTTCTGTTTGTATATAATTTACTGAAAAAATTGTTGAAATGATTCAGCGTATCTTCCGTAATAAACAGTTTGAAGTTGCTATTTTTTAAACTAAAACGTTTGTCGGCAAGTAATTCGGCTCCGGTGAAATTTAAATCACAGATATTGCCTTCACTATCGAGCGTAAAGTACCCCATGGGAGCAAAATCGTAAAGCATGGTGTATTTTCTCAGGGCTGCCTCAGCTTTCGAATATGCTTGCTGTAATTCTTCGTTCTGCATTTCCAGCTCAATCTGATGTACCTGCAATTCGTGCAAAAGCCTTGCAGAGTCGTATTCTTCAGTTGTAGCTTCAGATTTTTCATTGTTCAATTTCAGCCGTTTCTCCGCATTCTGACGTAATTTTCTGGCATCAGTAAAATCAGTTTCTTCATCGTACATGGCCTGATTATTTAGTTGTTAATATTAATATTGTTGGTAAATTTTCGTGAACCGATACAATGTTCACTGTCCAGCCGACTGTTTTTATTTTTTCATCTGCTGTTATGATCGTTATTTCCAATTTTTCGGTTTGTGGTTTCTTCATCAACTCATTTAGCTTATTTTCAACCATTAGTCTTTCTGTCTGCGGAATAAAAAGCTGAATGAAATTTTGATCAATCGCACCCTGTCTTTTCATTCCGAACAACAATTCGGCCTTCGGATTAAGATTGAGTATTTTCAGGTCGTCTGAAAGTTGAATAATCACCTCGGTGGCCCAATTCATTAGCAGGTGGTTTATCTGCCCGGTTTCGTGCAGTTTCGTTTCTACCAGTTTGAGGTCGGTGATGTTGATAAACGTGATGACCAGTCCGTCGATTCGGTCGTCGTAAGTGCGGTAGGGCATAATTCGTACAGAAAACCACCGCTTGTCTTTGGTCGAAATTTGCTTTTGTATAAACACGAGTGTCCGCAATACTTCGAGGGCGTCATGCGCCAGTTCGGGGTAATTAAGATCCGAAACCAGATCGGTAAATGGCCTGCCAATATCGCTTTTTATGAGCTTGAAAATTTTGGTGGTCTGATTTGTAAACCTTCTGATATTCAATTCTTTGTCGAGGAACAGAGTCGCGATGTCGGTACTGTTCAGCAGGTTTTTCATATCGTTGTTTACCCTCGAAAATTCGTCAACTTTCGATTGCAGTTCTGCATTCACAGTTTGCAGTTCCTCGTTCAGGCTCTGCATTTCTTCTTTCGAGGTGGTAAGCTCCTCGTTGGTCGATTGCAGTTCTTCGTTGGTCGATTGCAATTCTTCGTTGGTCGATTTCAGTTCTTCCTGCGAAGTTTGCATTTCTTCCATGGTATTCTGCATTTCTTCGCGGGTATGTTGCAACTCAAGTTCAAGTTCCGAGTGAATGGTCTTTTCTATTTTTTTTCGGTTGCCCTTTGGGTCATTGCTGTAAACTTCGTGTACATCGGTAAACACGATCATTACCATTCCTCTAAGCGATTCAGGTTTGTCAATCCACTGAATGTTAACGTCTATGGTTTGCGATTTGCCATCGGTAGCAACTTTTATATTGTGCAAAAGAACTTGTCCTTTTGTTGTAACTGCTTTTCTGAAAGCAATTGGAAAATGGTTTCGAAGACCTTCGCGCAGCATGGCAAAAATGTTCAGGTTTGCTTTGCCCACTGCCGGTTCCAGATATTTCCCCGTACGTCCGCTGATATAAACTATGTCGCCCTGTTCGTTTACTAAAACTGCTGATGGCGAGAAATACTGCAACAACAATTGTTCAGCCGGAGTTTGAATATTGGTTGGTAATTTTGATGGCATCGGGTTTTCGGTATTACTTATTTTTGTTCGCGAATAGGAAGACGGAAAATCGAACATTTCCGGAACCAGTGCTATGTTCGACCGCTTGTATAATTTTAATTTCGAATCGATGGTATTAAATAAAGGACTTTGTGAGCCAAGTGTTTCGGAGCTTCCGAGCAACATAATTCCTTCAGGATTCAGGCTGTAATAAAACAATCCGATTAATTTTTTCTGAAGCTCGCTATCCATGTATATCAGCAGGTTGCGGCATGTAAGTAAGTCGATCTTGGTAAAAGGCGGGTGCATAATAATGTTGTGTTGGGCAAACACAATCATTTCCCTTATTTCGGTATTAATGCGATATCCATCGTCGGTTTTTATGAAAAAACGGTTCAATCTGCTTTGAGATACATCGGATATAATATTTGCCGAAAATGTGCCTTTTCTGGCAGTTTCTATGGCATCGTTGTCGAGATCGGTTGCAAATATCTGTAATGTAATTCCACCATATTTATTGGTTTTTTCGAGCGCTTCTTTAAAAACAATGGCCAGCGAATAAGCCTCTTCGCCGGTTGAACAGCCTGGAACCCAGGCTCGTAAAACAGTACCATCTCTGGTATTAGCCAAAAGCCCCGGCAAAACAGACTCTTTCAGCTTATCCCATGCAAGCCTGTCGCGAAAGAAATTCGTAACGCCAATCAGCAATTCCTTGAAAAGTATCTCTATTTCGGCCGGATTTTCCTGCAGAAACTGCACGTAGGTAATTATTTTATCAATTTTATGGATGCCCATGCGCCTTTCGATACGGCGGTAAAGCGTGTTTCGTTTATAATACGAAAAATCGTTCCCGGTTTGGGCCCGCAGGAGTATAATAATTTTTTCAATCGCACTTTTGTCGTGAATTTCAAATTCTTTGTTCGCTTTGATAACCGGGATATGTTTCAACAGCTCAAACAGTTTTGAAGGGAGTTCGTTTACCGGGGCAATAATATCGGCCAGTACAGAATCGATTGCATTGCGCGGCATACTGTCGAATTTTGCCGTTGTTGGGTCTTGCACCATCACAATTCCATTATATTCTTTAATGGCATGTAGTCCGATGCTGCCATCGGAGCCCATTCCCGACAGAATAACCCCAACACTTAGCTCTTTCTGATCGATGGCCAGCGAACGAAAAAAGAAATCAATCGGAAGCCGAAGTCCCCTGCTTTCCATCGGATCGAACAGGAAAAGCACTCCTTTTAAAATCGACATGCTTTTGTTTGGAGGGATCACATATACACTGTTTGGCATGACTTTCAACTTATCTTTTGCCTGAAAAACCTCCATTTTCGAAACCCGTTGAAGCAATTCGGGCAACATACCTTTTTGTGTCGGATCTAAATGCTGGATAACGACATAGGCCATCCCACTGTTTTCAGGAACATTGGCCAGAAAACTTTCCAGCGCTTCAAGCCCTCCGGCCGATGCACCCAAACCGATTATTGGAAATAGGCCTGTATCCGGGTCAGCAGATTTATCTTTTGACTGGATTGTCGTTTTTAATTTTTCAGGTTTCACGATTGTTTTTGTTTAGTGAAAATGTAATTTTTCAGCTTATTCCAACTGTATATTATACAAATTAACTGAATTAAAATCACATATTTCTACCAACCTTGAATAGAAAAGTCACGACGACCTTATTGTTTTGGTCAGATTTTTTTGCCATTGATTACAGAGTTTTCGATTTACATTAATCCATGCGAAGGATTAATCTATAAATATACACCTCTGTATCGGCTTAGGTGTTACATAACTCTTGTAAAAACTTATACAATTCTCACATTTTGGAAGTTCGTATTTTTGAAGAAATTTGAAAATAGGGTGCTAAATATTTCTATTTGAGGGTTTTACTTGTTGTATGATCAGATTTCGAAATGTAGGCAACTATTATTTGTATTATCTCGGTGCGCTGCACCTAACCGATTTTTATCAATTTTTTACTGCCAATACCAGCCTCTCTGTGAGCTACCGTGTACCCAAATCTTTTTCTTATACCGATTGAAGAAATATAACAGTCCTCCCGATAAATAATCGGGATCGCAAACTCGATTGGCCTTAACATTCCCGCCTGCTGCGGGCAGGTCTATTCATCGGCATTATACCAGATGGGTCTTTGGACTGATTTGGAATTGCATTTGGTATTATTGAACACTAAATACCGGACAATAGGTAAAATAATAGAACGCGGATTCACACGGGTTTAGCGGATGGAAAACGGATTTAGATTCCAATAAATTGGAATAGATTTGAAAAAAGACAAATGGGATAATGGATGATTGATATTTTTATGTGCATTTCTTTAAAAATCATCCCGACAAGTCGGGATTTTAATCAGTTTTAATCCCTGCCCGAGGCAGCTACCGTGTACCCACATATATTATCAATTGTATCATATACCGGAAAATAATGTAACGCGGATTCACACGGGTTTAGCGGATGGAAAACTGATTTAGATTCCAATAAATTGGAATAGATTTGAAAAAAGACAAATGGGATAATGGATGATTGATATTTTTATATGCATTGCCTTAAAAAATCATCCCGGCTTGTCGGGATTTTAATCAGTTTTAATCCGCCAGATCATATTTAATCCGCGTTCCATTGTTTATTGTTTTGTATTAGTATTTCCCAATTATTTGTGGGTACACGGTAGCCGAGGCAGGCGGGCGCAAGATCATATTTAATCCGCGTTCCATTTTTTTGTTGTTGTATTAGTCTTTCCCAATTATTTGTGGGCACACGGTAGCTGACGGCGAGGCAGGTTTTTCGGTGCTGTCGCTATCTGATAGCCAGGGTTCCGACCTTCGCATTTCATCAAAGAATGGTGTATTTTTTAGCTCTACACATTTTGCCGCGTAAAGATAAAGTGCGGCACTCCAGGTTTGCCAATCCTGCCCCATAGGCTGTCCATCCTGTGCTTTTATCCATTCGTTAAATCCGTAATCAAGTTTTTGGTGATTACATTTCTTTATTAACTGTGTAAGAACCATAAGCTTTTCCTTAGCGAGTGTGTACCTTTTGGCAGCAACTAAAGCGGCAACATAAAACCCGCATATAAAAGGCCAGATACCTCCATTGTGGTATTCGCCGGGATTATTAAATGTTGAATATCGGGAAAGCCAGTCGGCTTCATGGGGTTTGATGTACGGGAAGAAATTTGGTGGCAAATCAATTGCTAATTCGCCTCTTTCTTTCATAACTGCACACTCTTCTTCGATCCATGAAATCATTTCCTCGGCACGTGATTGCGATGCCAGTCCTGAAAGAATGGCCAAGCTGTTTCCAAGCAAATCGAACCGTTCGCTGCTATAAATTTTATATGACCAGAACGCATAATAGGGTTTGTGTTTAACTACCAAACCTTCGTGTACATGATGGTGGTTGGCATCACTGGCAATTGTAAATCTGCGCATTTCGTGCCTGACTTTATTGGCCCGTTCGTGTTTTCCCAATATACGCAGATAACTATAAACCAATGTATTTACAAACAACCCATATCCTGTTACCCATTGCTCGTCGCGCCAGTCGCTTGTGGGCTGCTGCGCAACCAGGTAACGGTCTGACGGGCTTTGATATTCCATCCATACCAATGATTTTTCAACAGCTTCGTGCAGAAAATCCTCGTCTCCGGTAACTTTTCTGAAAATTCCAACACCCAGCAAAAAGAGGGGAGTGGTGTCACTTGCACCGCGATCGTCGTTATTGTGCACAAGTGAAGGAATATGACCATGTTCTGTTTGATTTTTTGCCAATGTTTGCAGTACTTTTCTGATACTATCAAGCAATTTTTGGTTTCCGGAAACAGCAATTCCAAGAATGGAGAGCATCAGATCCCGTGTGTATGGCTCCGGATATCCCCAGCCAGCAGTTCTTGGCAATCCGTGGAATGGCCCGTGTGCATTATGAAGCAGCACTTCAAGCGCGGCTTTCTTTGCCTCTTCAATTTCCGGTGAGCTTACTGTTTGCATGGCATTTTATTTTATTGTTGGAAGACCGGAGACCGAAGTCGGGATGAAAAAACTCCGGTCTACTGTCTTCCGACTTCTTTAGTGTTAAGTTAATGGTCTTTTGACTCAGCGTCATGCCGAACTTGTTTCGGCATCCCTTATATGTGGGACCCCGAAATAAATTCGGGGTGACTGGGATCCGACAAAATCGAGTTAACACAACATTAGTTTATTCCCAATTTATCACTGATGATCCGGACAAATTTTTGGGCAACAATTCGGTAGTCAAAATTAGCTACAACCCTTTCTCTGCCTGCCATTCCCATTTTTTGACGCAGATCAGCATCAGTCATTAGGGTCATCAGGTATTTGGCAATATCGTTTACACTTGCCCGATAATCCACCGTACGTGGTACTTTAAATTCAACCCGGTGTTGATCTTCAAAGCCGGATTCGCCCCCAAGCATTACTTCGTTCACCACAATCTTTCTGGCGATTTCTGCCAGGAATGCAGTTTCACCATGAATAAGTGTATCGAGCATTCCCATTGCTTTAATACTCACAACAGGTTTTCCACACGCCCCGGCTTCCACTTGTGGCATTCCAAATCCTTCGAGGCGCGATGGAGCTGCATAAATATCACAGGCACCCACCAGGTAAGGCATAAAAGTTCTGGAAATGGTATTGGTTTCGTACATCACATTTTTATCGATTCCAAGGTCTGAAGCCATTTGCAGATCGGCCAGGTTTTGTTTTTTCGTTCGTGGCTGCGGCCACACTTTACAAACATATTTCCAATCGGGAGCTTTGGCATCGATGATGGCAAGTGCCTGCATTACTTCCTGCGCTCCTTTCGATGCAGCATCGCCACCAACAGTGAGAATCATCAGCTGATCGGGCGAAATTCCCAGCGCTTCGCGCACCGCCAGTATTTTAGGGTCATTTTTGTCGAATGGAATAAACGAATCGGTGTCGCATCCAACCGGTAATACCTCAATTTTATCAGCATTAATTCCATCGCGGACATACATTTCCTTCACCCAATTGGAGGTGACCAGAATTAATGGAAGAGCATTTAGTACTTCCTGATAATTGGCAATGTAACCATCGGCAACTAACCAGGGTACAGGCTGAACCCCATAGCGCTGAGGATGAAGTACCAGTTGTGGTGTGTGTCCCCAATAACCAACTCCGACAACCACATCCGGCTCAAACCAGCGGTAATACCATTCTTTTTCCTGAGCCGATTCGAAATGTACGGCGTGGGCATCAATACCCATTTCGAGGAGTCCCCTGTAAAGTAAGTCTCCCTGAGTTGCAAGCCCTCCCGGTGACGGTGGATAATCATACAATACCAATACTTTCATAGGTTTTTAATTTGAAGATTTAAGAATGTGTTGATTTCAATCGGATATTCATTTAATTTATTTTATTTCGGAATTATCGGATATATGGTTGATTTGAATAGCAACGGCATTTATGCCGTTGAAAGATGAATAATCCTTATTTTGGCTTTAGCCTAAACATCTAATTGTTTCGGCTAAAGCCGGGATTTGTCCGTTTCTCATTTTCCACAGACCTAAAGGTCTGGGCTATTCATAACCAATAAACCGATAATCCCGATTTATTTTATAGATATCCTTAATATTACCCAATGTCATAAAAGTCATTCAATTGTCATTGGGTAGTCATTGAGGTGCCAGGAAATGACAACAGAATGACAATAACTGACCACAACTGACTGACTAAAAATGCCAAATAAGTTCATAAAACGGACAATCATTTTTTATTTTCAAATTGTTTCATTCTTTATTTCAGATGGCTTTGTATACTTCCAGAAAGCTTCAGCGCGTGGTGTGGTTTTGGCCTCCCAGCTGTCTTTTTCAAAGCCATAAGTTTCTGTTATCAGTTTATATTTATTTTGCCAAACTGTTCGGGAAAGTATCGTGTAAATTGATGCGTTTTGCATCGCCAACGGATGGTATCTCTTATTTCCATCCTCGTAAGCAAAAGCCCAAAGTTCGCTGGCCGATATTTTTTCGGAATTCCAGAGCGATAAAACAGCTTTGCCAGTTTCTTCGTGGCGCAGATGCCTGGTATATTCACCTTTCGGATGATGGGTAATCACCAGATCGAAATGTTGTGGAGGTAATAGTTTCAGGATAGTACTTTCAAGTATTTTTTCATCCAGCGGCAGTTGTTCCGGCCCGTCGTCCAAATTCCCCATTGTTCCTTCAGCATTCAGTATTTTTAATGCTTTATAAAACTTTGGATTACGATCGGTATCGTCTCCACGGCAAAGACAAACTACAAAACACTTCCATGAAGCGTTGTTTAATATTGTACCCCCAACCCATAATATTTCATCATCGGGGTGGGCTACAATAATGGCAACCGTTTTTGTTTTTTTTTCGGGCATTTTACTTGTCAACAACTAAGGTGAGTGGCCTATAGATTCATGAATTCCTTTAAAAATTCATGCTGCTGATTTTCATTCATTTTATCAGCGGGTTTAACTACTATTTTTATTTTTTCAAAAAGGTGATTATCCTTCATGGTGTTTGCTAATTCGTTTTTAGCGTCAGTTGGTCCAAAAAGAATAACTTCTTCATAGTTTAATATAGCATCACTCAGCTTCTTATAATAGGCAGCGAGTTGAGCTTGCTCTTTGTTAAGTGTATGACTTTCATCGTTATAATACAAATCTTCAGATTTCACCTGTGATTGAGGTTTCGCTTCAATCGTTTCTGTCATAAGGTTACCATTTCGCAATTCAGTGAGGTGGGCGATCGAATGATCCATCCAAATACCCAGTAATCCATTTGCTCTCATTTTGTATCTATATTTTTTATATGCGATTTTTACTGTATTTGTTGATGTTGTTTTCTTCTGAATGTTTTGCCTAAAATAAACTTACCAATTGCTCTAATCGTTTGCGGGTGCCGGGCAACAACACTTGTTACCCCAAACTGCAAAATAGTACCCAAAAGTTTCTTAACTATATTTCCTGAAGTGCCTGCTGTAATTTTTCTTGTGAGATAACCTGAAGCCAAACCAAAGGCTCCACTCAGGATATTGTCCATTACATCAGATGTTTCTGTAATGTTCCCCAAAGCGCTTTTAATCAGATTGGCAGGCTTTAAGCTTTCAACTACAATTACAAAATCAGTTTCCAGACGCTGTGCGTTACTGGCATGTCTGTATTCTAATTGTTCAATCGCATATTTTAGCCCAATCGTCGATTTAATATTTTCCATGGTAAATTATTTAAGTACCTTTCTAATGAGGTAATCACCAATAGCTCTCTTAAGCCTTGTGTGCAAAACAAAATGCAAAACAGTTCCTGTAACAGCATAAAAAAGGCCGACTACAAAGAATCCGAAATAAATTTTGCCGAGAATTTCGCCCAGCCAATAAGCTAAACCAACACTTATAAAAAGTATGAATGAGGCAAATAGTATTAATGTCGCATAATGCGAAATCAACGATGAAAGCACATTTGTTGTTTTATCAAGTGCTTTAAGTTTTACCAGTTCATAACCTGTTTTGCTGTAATCAACAGCACTTTCAAGTAGCGTTTCAAATATATTCGTATTGTCATTCATCACTTCGGTCGTTATCGTTTTATGTAACTACTGTTATTGTACCTTCATTTTGGGTTGAAAGGCTATTTGATTATCTGACCGGGAAGATTTGTTTCCGCTTATTATTAAATTCAATTAAGGTTGTTATGTTGATTATAACCAACATACCTTTTGACGAACGGTTAAACTTCCGTATAGATAATTCGGGTTTCAAGGTTATATCTTTCATAGATGGGTTTTATTTTGGTTGTAAAGTTGAGTCTACTCCGGAAACGATGAAAGTGAAAATCGTCACTGTTAAACTTTCCGGAACAGGCCCAATGGTTGCATTACTTTGGTAATGCTTCAATTAAATGTCATTATTTCATTTTTTCAGCTTTCGACATTTTCTGATCGGCATATTCAGAAACTTCTTCCTTTACCTTTTCGAATTTTTCGGTGATGCTATCAACCATTTCGCTTAATTTTTCTTTCAAGCCATCAGCATAAGCTCCACTTTGTCTCGATATTTTTTTGCGTGTAACTGCACCTTTGTGAGGTGCAAATAAAACGCCAACCAATGCACCGGCGGCTGCGCCAGCCAATACACTTAATAATACTTTTCCTGAATTCATAATTTTTGTTTTAATGTTGATTAATAATACAATGATTAACGATGTATGTATATTTTTTGTGTAACACCAATTAATTCTAGAATTTGTTGGTCGATAATACTACCTGCGATCCGGGATACTGCGCACTCGCATCGTCTTCGGTAGTAATGAAAATTTGTACAGGTGTGAATGACGATACGGTCTCGAAGTTTGCTTTTAATTTCTTCGACATCATCGTTGATCCACTTTCAATCTGCCCTATGTTTTTTACAACATCACGATCGGTAACCAACCAAACTACATACGATAATTTAGTCGGATCAAGTCGTTGAACTTCAGCCAGATTTGAAATTTTGAGTTTAATAACGTAATTCCGGTTATTGTCTCGGGTAACTTTTGCAAAGCCCCTTGCCGCCGGAACAACTGATGAAGTGATGAAGTTGTATTTCTTAGCCTGGGTTTCGATTGAAAAAAGTAAAAGAATGGCGAGCATTCCAATGAACAGGGTATTCAGTTTTAAAAGTTTCATTTTGTTTGTTTTTAAGTTTATTTTTATAATTAGTGTCCGATTTTGAAGCTTAACTTTCAAACTTCAGTCATTAATTTGTCATTAGTTGTCATTGTTTGAAATTACAAATGACTATGAATGAACACAAGTGACAATGTTTTGACAGAACGATACAATTACTAAAGTCCTTCAATTATCCTTATCAACTCTTCTTTTGTTTTGCCCAGCTTTATTTGAAGTCTTCCAATCACTTCATCTTTCTTACCTCCTGAAAAGGCCATATCGTTGTTGGTTAGTGCTGCGAATTTTTGTTTGAGCCTGCCTTTTGTCTTAAGCCAGCTGCCCCTTGCCCCTGTCTTGTTCATATCATCAAACTTGGGTTGCTATGTATTTACTATACAAAGGTGAGCTTCTGCTAATTATAAAGCCTTACACATTTATTGTAAAAAGTTACATTATTCACATAATTTACCTGGTCAAAAAGCTTTATTTCTGAATTTTAAGGCAAAATGAGAATCTATGTATGTTTTTGGCAAAAAGGTGATTAGCTTCATAAAAACAATCCGTTTGCGAAACATAAAAGCCAGCTCCAAACGGAAACTGGCTTTTACGTGTTGAAAAGAGGAGCGACTAATGTCGTAAACACTTCTATTATCAGAAATTGAAATGATAATCGGAGTTATTCAAAACAGACACGTCTATGATTCATCTTTTGTTGTACGCACTAAACTTATTCCGGCGATAAAGAAAACAAAACCGAGTATTCCGTATATAACAAGTGCTTTAACATCGTCTGTCTCACCTGCTCCATTCACAAATAATACTGCAGCATAAATAAGTCCGCCTATTCCGAGTACAGTAAGTACAGCGCCAAAGATTCTTTTAAGGTTCATAATTTTTTTATTTTTTTGGGCGAAAAATCTGATATTAAACAGATACATTCATCAGGTATGAAAACAAACCGAATGCCTTTAACAGCCAGATAACTAACGCGATAACAACCACGATATTAAAAATTTGCTTGATCTTGCGATCCATCGGGATGAATGAATTGATGATCCATAAAAGAACACCCACGACAATTATTACAATTAAAATGGATAATAGTGGCATAAAAATGATTTTATAAGTTTATTACAAAGATTTTCTTATTTCTTTTTATCGATAGCAACCACCACAATGCCTCCAACAATAAGCACAATACCCACGACCGGCGACCATTTTACAGGGTGGTTCTTTTCAGCGTTTATTTCAATCGGACCCAGATCGACTACCTTTTCGGTGCTTACATAGTTAAATCCGGTATAAATCATCATGATTATACCAAGTCCAATAAGAACTAATCCTAATATTTTCATCGGTAGAGTTCTATAGGATTCTTCGTCCCTGAATAACTCTAAGAATTACCGCAATAATTGCAATAACCAACAGAACGTG
>JAHEYU010000034.1:0-1736 GCA_023251435.1 Bacteroidota bacterium | reverse complement strand
TGGATGATGCCTCCGGTATACCCAACTCCAACAAATCCGATAAGCCATAAAATGATGAGTATGACTGCGATGACGTATAATAAATTTCCCATGATAATTTAATTTAAATGATAAATGAATATGATTTTTACAGCGCTCTTTGATTTCGGATCTGTTACAGTAAAAGGATTAACAAAAGCACGATCAGAATTGCGGCACCAACTGAAATATATACACCTCCACCACTAACGGCACGTTCGTTTGCCTTAATATCGCTTTTAATTTCACGTACTTCTTTTCGAAGTTCTTTCTTTTCGGCAGCGTTTAGGGTTTTCATATCCATCGCTTTTATTTCATTCAACCTTATTTCCATTGCGGTAGCTTCAGCCGATTTAACCGGAGCTGCTGTGGCAGTTGTTGTAGTTGTGGGTTCGGTTTCTGCTTTCAGCAGGGTAGGACTAACTACCAATAGCATTAATCCCATCATCAGGCTTAGTGATATCTTTTTCATTTTGATAAGTTTTATTTGTGAATTCATTTTCACTATTCAAAGATCAGCATCGGCAGCACCGCAAGCGTTACATAATTCCGAAGAAAAGTTACATCATTCACACTTACACGCGATTATGCAGGACTGGTTTGCAATGGCAAGGTGAAAAAAATTGTAGAGCCTGCTCCAGGTGTACTGTCGGCCCAAATCTTACCACCCAACATCTCAACAAATGCTTTCGAGATTGACAATCCTAATCCGGCTCCTTCGTATTTTCTACTCATTGTTTCATTTTCTTGTCTGAACCTTTCAAAAATAACTTTCAGCTGATCATGTCGGATACCTATGCCGGTGTCTCTTACAAAGAACTTAAGTTCTCCCGAATTTTGGACACCTTGCTGAATTTCGTTTTTTTGGGGAGACGGTTTAATCGAATCAAAGCCAATTTCAATGGTTCCTTTTTCAGTGAATTTTATGGCATTTTTAACAAGGTTGGTTAGAATTGCATTTATTTTTTCGCTATCGCTATTTATTAAGATATTCGGAGTATGCATTTTATTGCTACAGTATAATTGTATCCCTTTTAGTGCAGCTTCGCGATAGAAACTATTATATATGTCAGTCATTTGCTTGTTCACATTTACTTTCGAAAAGATCAATCCCATCTGTCCGGATTCAATTTTCGAGATGCTCATAATGTCGTTAATAATATTCAGTAATCTTGCTCCGCTCATCTCTATAACACTGATGAAATATTTCTGCTGTTCATCAGTGTTTTCGGACACTTTGAGAAGTTCGGTAAACCCAAGGATACCGTTTAGCGGCGTTCTGATTTCGTGACTCATATTGGCCAGAAAAGCTGATTTTAAACGGTCGCTTTCTTCCGCTTTTTCCTTGGCAACAATCAATTCTGCCGCCCGTTTTCCTTTCTCTTTATTCTGAAAGGCAAGTTCTTTGTTGGCAATAACCAATTCATCGGCGCGTAACTCTTTTTCTTTATTCTGAAAGGCAAGTTCAGTGTTAGCAATAATCAATTCTGCTGCCCGTTTTTCTTTCTCATTATTTTGAAAAGCAAGTTCATTGTTGGCAATAATCAATTCATCGGCGCGTAACTCTTTTTCTTTATTCTGAAAAGCGAGTTCAGTATTGGCGACAATTAGTTCTGCTGCCCGTTTTTCTTTCTCTTTATTTTGAAAAGCAAGTTCAGTGTTGGCAATAATTAGTTCTGCCGCCCGTTTTTCTTTCTCATTATTTTGAAAGGCAAGTT
>JAHEYU010000033.1 GCA_023251435.1 Bacteroidota bacterium | reverse complement strand
ACTATAAGGATTATTGCGATCTTCCATACAAGCAGAAATCCAAAGGTTTGGACAGCACGAAGCAAAGATTAAAACCCTGCTCATTTGGATATGCAAAAGCTGGCAGCGCTTGTGCTGAATTGCAATCAGCACTTTTAAGCCCGGGATTTGCAATCCTTTTTTGAAGTTGAATAGGCAACTTGCTTTAAAACTTTATGCGGGAAGTACAAACGCATCACAGATCCGCAGCCAAGAGGTGCTGATTGCAAATCAGCAACAGCCGCACGTAGCAAGGTGGAGGCATATCCGGAGGAGCCGGGTAAATAAAACGGAACTGTTAAAATTTCCCGTTAGGGAAAACCGGTCGGTAGCAATGCCGATTTACGGGCGATGTATTGTCCCGTACGGGACAAAAGATCTACCAATTTCAATTTTTCTACCGACCTTGGATTCCTAACGGAACCTTAAAACAAAAACTAAACAGTCACTAAATATCACAATTTCACCGAAGCACTGGCATTCTTTGCTTTCAACGATTCGTAGCTAAACGTAACTTCGCCCTTGCCTTCAATCAGGAATTGATATTCAACCACACCATAACCCGGTATTGCCAGAAACTGAATTTCGGGTTTTTTATCCTTGTAGTCAACTTTATTAAGCCGGTTGTCGGTTAATGTACCTCCGGCGATTACTTTACCACCTGAAACTTTGAGTATATCCTGCTGGTGTATTTTGGTTTTTACCGCATTGGCTGTCATCGATGGCAATCCCTTTTTATTCTGCAAGCGAACCCGAACCTGGTAAAGATTTTTACCAATCTCTTTCTTGTCAAATACTTCCATCGAAATTTCAGGTGTATTTTCGGCAGCCAGAAAAACAACCGATGCATTACGATGAACCAGTTCGGGCAACATAAATGGATGCGGCAAACGAGAACTCATTTTCACCCAGCCACCAATTTCAACGTCACCATAAACCGCATGTTTATACGATTTCCATTCTTTGTACTGTTCGCCCTGAACCACATTGTCGTTAAATTTCAGTTGCTCGCGAGAAAGTTCAGGATTAACTCCACGCATTGAACTTCCCGTGGTTTCGGCAGTTGTGGCAGGTTTTGCCACATTCTCGCGATAAGTTTCCTGTTCGCGTTTAAACAGTTCGCCCACAAACGAAAAAGCCCCGTGCAAATAATAAAGATGCGAATCGAAATCTCCGTAAGTAGCATATAAATCGTAAGATGGCATGTAAACATATCCGGGAGTAATTTTGATGGCTTCCTTGCCAATCACGTCGTAGGCTGCAATGTCAGTAGGATCTATCACAATCGATTTTTCGGAGGGAACCCGCAGCCACATTCCGCCGGAATTGTGAAAAGCAAAACCAATAATAATATTAGGGCGAGCAGAAATGTACTCGTTGATAGCTTTTAAGCCAACTCCCGAAAGCGGAAAATTACCTGCACCACTTTGAACGTATTTGGGCTTCCAGTCATAGCCCCAATTCCGGTTCGGATCCAGGTAGCCCTCGGCATCTTCATTCAGTTTACCATCGTTGTCATTGTCAATTCCTTCGGAGCCCAGCAAAGTGTATTCACCCTGTTCTCCAGGTTTAACTCTAACCAAAACACGGCTATCTTCCGGGTCTGCTTTGTACTGTCCGAACGGATCTTTGATGCGCATCTGGGTAATGCTTCCATCGCCATCCAGATCATCAGGAGCATCTTCGTCAAATAGCCCATCGTTATCATCATCATTGGGTACCCGAATACTGCGGCTCGAACTCGGAGTCTGGGCATCAGCAAAAAAGTGAAAACGCCCATCCACATTAACTACCGGAATGATGTAATGTACATTTTTATCGACCACCTTGGTTACCTTTTCATTTTCTCCATATTTGGTCAATAGCATGTTTGCGTAGTACAAACAAACTTCGCCAGCCTGAACTTCATTCCCATGAATATTTCCATCCACATAAACTCCCGGTTTCGATAGTTCTGCTCCAGTTTTAGGATTATTTATTGTGAGCGCATAAATATCACGGCCTTCCTCGCTTTTACCCAGAACTTCGAGCCTGGTCATTTCAGGATAAGCTTTATGAAGTGCGTTTAGCGCTTGGGTTACTTCTTCGTAGTTGTAATAACGATCGAATCGCAACGGAACTTCTATTTTGCCTTTATCAGCAGCAAATCCGGCAACAACAACTAATATAAACTGAAAAATTAAGATAGTTCGTTTCATGATTGACCTCCGATTTTAATTTGTTTGACTACCGAGCCAAAAACTGCCGATTCAAGTTTCACCGAAACAGTTGGTTTCTTTTCTGTTTTCACCAGCCATTCCAGCTTTTTAACCTGATTTCCACCAATTGTTCCAACCGGTGTACGCTTTAGGCCTTCCAAAATTTCAACATCACCATCAATAACCAGCACAACCGGAGCGGGTTGCTTGTTACGTTCGCCAATCGAAATTGGGTAGGGCAGATAACCTTTGTTTTCGATAAACAATTCAATACGGTAAACACCAGCACCCAAATCGGTAATCTTCTGATCAGCAATACCTATGTCGGGCAATTTTTTGCTAAGTTGCAACAGCCACGGCAGCTGAACCAGCAATAGGGAATCAATTTTTTCAGCTTTCGGAGTGGTCTCCAAATAAGGCGCGAACCCGCCAATTTCAACTTCACCCAAAGTTGGATGATTAAATTTCTGCCAGTTCACAAATCCTTTTCCAGCCCAGGCTTTGTCGGAATAAGCCAGCAACGATTTTTCGCGGTCGGATAATCCTTCGCCATTTTCAGGCTTTGCCGATTTCTTCATCATTTCCACCATTTGTTTCGGGGTAACGCGTCCCGATTTCATCATTTCTGAAATGCCCTTTGCTGAAAACTGTGCGGGAGCATTGTTGGCTTTCAGGAACGATGCAATTTTTTCTTCACCTAAAACCGAAAATTGATCTCCACTCATTTTCTCAACCTCTTCCAGAGAAATAGATTTATCACCTTTTTTTTCTTCTTTAATTTTAGGAGCAGAAAATAAATTCATGCTAAACGAAGGCACTCCCAAGTGGTAATAGGCCCAAAGCTCGAACGATCCGTCTTTATCAGCTGCGGCTTCGAGTGTTTCTATACTGAAGTTTTTGCTTTTCAGGTATTTCTTATAGTCTTCCGAAAATTTAGTGTAAAATTTCAGATCATCGTCGAGTGGATTGACTGCCGCACCAAGTCCCAGGTAACTGGTCACCAGTGCCGGAGTAACCTCAATGCCAGCCGGAACGCGCGATTTCATAAGTTCAACAATCTCGTTCATGCTAAAAGTCTGATTCGGATCAACTCCGAACTGGGCAGCTATCCGGGCCGGAACTTTGATGCTTTCGAGATTGGCATCTCCCTTACGTCCGGCCTTGGGTGGGTACAAGCAAAAGTTGGAACTCCCCAATGTGTGAATCATGGCAATGTTTGGACGGTCGTAAATAAACTTCATAATCGCATAAGTTTCGGGCGATTGACCAGGCCACAATCCTGCCTCCTTTTTCGATTTCGGGAACAGATGAGGGAACGAAATCCCAATATTTATGCCACCTTCACCATCCTCGTTGTACTCTCCATCACCATCGTTGTCATTACCTTCAGTATAAATTTTATATTCGCCCCGTTCGCTCTTATTGGCATCGGCACGAACCATTATCCGAGGGTCATTTTTCGAAACAAGGTAACTTCCGGTCAAATCTTTTACGCGCATTTGGGTAATCAGGCCATCGCCATTCAAGTCTTCAAACCCATCTTCGTTGGTTGCCTCGTCCATGTCGTTGTTCAACACAAAATCATTTACTGAACGCTCATATTTTGCTCCTGAAAAGTAGCCTTTTGCGGCATCAGGATTGGGTAAAGGCAGAATATACCATTTTTGTTTGGCAATGTAATGAGCAGAATCGAGAAGCATTTTGGCCAGCCGAAGCGCTCCTTCGGTAGCCAATGGGACATTGCCTTCGAAGTTGGCGCCCACAAAAATAGCAGGGCCATCGCCCGAATTCTTACCAATTTCGAGCACAGTAACCGGTTCGCCACCCGGACTGGTAGCCAAGGTATGCAGCTGAATTTGGGCCGGATTGCTTTGCTGTAAATTTTTTATAATTTGCTGAACTTCGCTGTTTGTGTGGTATTTGTCGAAGGAAATAGTGTTCTGGGCACTTAGCGACCCTACAAAAAAAGCAGACAAAAACACCCATAAAATGCAACGCAGGTTTTTGTTCATATTGAAGGTTTGAGGTTAGAAATTGTGTACTAAAACTGTATTTTAAAGATAATTAGTTGATGATTACTATTATCAATTACACAAAACAAAATATATTATGAATTGCATACAGTTAAGCTAACTGATGTCTATTTGATCGAATATAGAAGTGGAACCTGCAATAACAGGGTAATTTTTCATCAACCCTTCATTACTTAAATCGAATATCAGTTCGCTGTCGGTCAGATGTTTCAATTGGCCTCCAGCTTCTTTGATAATCAACCAGGGAGCAGCAATGTCCCATATTTTGGTAAACAGATTGACAGCCAACCCAAGCCTTCCTTCGGCCACCTGCATCAAATCGACCAGCGAATTGGTACTGCGGACGTTCCGCGTATTTTTAATCAGGAAACGATACCAATCCATTCCAAGATCAACAAAAGCGGCATCATCTGTATAATCAATGGAAAATCCTGACAGCGAATTTTTTAGTTCGCACACCGGTATTTCCAGTTTTACCCCATTTAAGAACGCACCTTTTCCCGTTTCAGCCAGATAAAGTAAATCGTCGATTGGCAAATAGGCCCCTGCCAAAACTGGCTGATCGTGTTTGAAAACAGCAATCAAAACACCAAACCACGGAATTCCGGCAGCAAAATTCGAAGTTCCATCCAACGGATCGATCACCCAGGTAAATTCGGAGTTGTTATTAAGAAGACCGCTCTCCTCTGTTAAAATGTTGTGATTGGGGAATTGTTGCAAAATCAAGCCAGTAATGACTATGTCGCACATCAAATCAACTTCAGTAACAATACTGCTGATTGATTCCTTTTGCTCGAACGATAGTTTTTTCCTGAAATTTTCTTTCTGGATTTTTCCGGCTTCAGTTAAGGCTTTGGATAACAATGTTTTCATTGTCATATTTTTACAGTTTGCTATCCATCCTTAATCACAGGGTTCTACGACCAATTAAAACCTATCTTTTCATCACTCCGTAGCAAAGGATTTTGACGATGTTGTCAACACTTTGTTCAAGGTTTACTTTGCTGTAATCGCCAGCAGATAATGGCATTTCGAGACCTTTGATGGCGGTGGTAATTCCGATGGCAGCCAGAGTAAGGTCATATACTTCGAAGGTGTTTTTGCGCACCCCTTCAATCAGGATTCGTTTAATCATCCTGATTTCTTCCTGCTGGTGGCGGTGCTTGATGTTTTCGATAAACTCTATGGCCGTTACATCGTTTTCGAGTGCATTGTAAAAATTGGCCATTCCCCTGAAGGTGGTCAGTTTGGTCAGGATATAATCGCGTAATTTATCAACCGGATCGGTATTGCGGTTAACTACAATGTCGAGTTCCTTTCGGAGCAAATCAACTTCTTTTTGTATAACTGCCTGAAAAAGATCTTCTTTGCTCGTGAAATAATAGTAGAGTGAGCTTTTCCCTTTACGAACAGCGTTGGCGATATCGTCGAGCGTTGTTTTTTTATAACCGTACTTGCTGAATATTTCCTGAGCTATTTTCAGGATGCTCTCACGGTTTGCATCTTTTTTGTTCGTTCCGTTTTCAAGGTTCATCGCCATAACAAATTTTTTTTATTCAGTAATTAAAAATAAGGTTGATCACAGTAAATGAGGAACCCCTCCTTTACTGCAAAGAAACTGTACATTTTCTAAATTTTACAATCTTCACCCGTTTTTTTGCATTTCAGCATAAAAATTGATTATCACGCGTCGTAATTTTTTTACTCTGATACGTATTTCTGCAATATCAGGTTGAATGATATAAGGGAAATATGAGTTACTTTCTACTTTTCTGTTTCTCTTTTATCAGGCGGAAATCTAGTTGCTTTTTCTCGAGGTTTGCCCTGATAATCTCCACTTTAACCTCATCTCCCAACTGAAATTTGCGGTGCGAATGTCTGCCCACCAGACAATAATTTTTCTCATCGAAAATATAGAAGTCATCATCGAGCGAACTGACCGAAACCATGCCTTCGCATTTGTTTTCGAGCTCAACAAAAATTCCCCAGTCGGTTACTCCTGAAATGACGCCAGTGAACTCCTCGCCGATTTTATCCTGCATAAATTCCACCTGCTTGTATTTAATGGACGATCTTTCGGCGTTGGCCGCCTTGTTTTCCATGTCAGACGAATGCTTGCACATTTCTTCCCATTTGGGTGCATTTACTGTTCGTCCGCCTTCGAGATAACGTTCGAGCAGGCGGTGCACCATCACATCCGGATAGCGGCGAATGGGGGACGTAAAGTGGGTGTAGTACTCGAACGAAAGTCCGTAATGACCAATGTTCCGGGTCGAATAAGCCGCTTTTGCCATTGTTCGGATGGCAAGGGTTTCAATTACATTTTGCTCGTTTTTTCCCCGCACATTTGTCATCAGCAGGTTCATCGATTTTGAAATCTGACCCGGAGTTCCGAGTTGCAATCCATACCCGAATTTGTGGATGAAATGATTGAAATTCATCAGTTTGTCCGGATCTGGCTTATCGTGAATACGGTAAACAAATGTTCGTGGCGTTTTATGATCTTCAGGATTGCCGATGAATTCGGCTACCCGTTTGTTGGCCAGCAACATAAATTCTTCCACCAGATGATTGCTTTCTTTGGCTTCCTTAAAATAAACCGAAAGTGGCTTGCCGTTCTCGTCGAGATTAAATTTTACCTCAATCCGTTCAAATCCGAGCGAGCCTTTTTTAAAGCGACTTTCGCGCAATTTAACGGCCAGGCGGTGCAAGGTCAGCACTTCGTCTTTCAGCTCACCTTCGCCGGTTTCAATAATTGCCTGTGCATCTTCATAAGCGAATCGTTTGTCGGAATGAATCACTGTTCGCCCGAACCATTGCTTCTGAATTTCGGCTTCGTCGTCGAGCTGAAAAATAGCTGAAAAACAGAGCTTATCCTCGTTGGGTCGCAGCGAGCAAACCCCATTCGAAAGTTTTTCAGGAAGCATCGGAACCACCCGATCGACCAGATAAACCGAAGTGGCGCGTTCGTAGGCTTCCTCATCGAGAATTGATCCCGGACTTACATAGTACGAAACATCGGCAATGTGAACGCCCACCTCCCAATGGCCATTTTCGAGTTTGCGGACAGAAAGTGCATCGTCGAAATCTTTGGCATCGTGCGGGTCGATTGTTAAAGTGGTTATTCCACGCATATCGCGCCGACGTTCTATTTCTTCAGCAGGAATCAGATCGGGTATTTTTTCGGCGGCTTTCAGCACATTTTCCGGAAAACGTAAAGGCAGGTCGAATTCGGCTAAAATGGCATGCATTTCGGTATTATTGTTGCCCACATCGCCCAATACTTCTATGATTTCGCCGAAAGGGTTCTTGGCGCGGGCGGGCCATTCGGTGATCTTGGCAATGGCTTTTTGACCGTCTTTGGCGCCGTTCAGCTTTTCGTTCGGAATAAATATATCGAAGGCTGATTTTCCGGAAGGAATGAAAAAGGAAAAATTACGCGATTTAGTGATTGTACCCACGTACACCGATTTGGCACGCTCCAAAACCTCCACCACTTCGCCCTCGGGTTGTTGCTTTTTGTGCATGGCATACAAAAGCACTTTTACCTTGTCGCCATCCATCGCGTGGTTCAGGTTGTGGGCCGAAACCAGTACCGGCTTCTCCACTTCTTCAGAAGTGATGTAGGCAAAACCCTGCCGTTGAATATCAACCATGCCGATAATACTTCCGCCACGCGATTTAAGCTTGTATTTTCCCCGCTGAACGATCTGTAAACTGGTGCTTTCGGCAAGTTCTTCGAGTACAACAAAAACCAGTTTTACTATTTCCGGATCCTGAATCTTAAGCAGATCGGCTATTTGTTTGTAGTTATAAGTTCGTTCGGGTTGATCGTAAAATATATTCAGAATTGCATTTTTGAGCTTTGGTTTATTGAATGTTTCAACCAGTTTGGCTCTTTTATCTTTTTTATGCTTTGCCATTTGATACTGTTATTTAAATTTAACGAAAGGTAGGAAACATTTTCGGAAACAGGGTTAAGCAGAGAATCAAATTCTGGAAAAGCACCAGGAATTCATATCTTCGTAATTCAAAGCCAAAACGAATGAATTAGCCATGATTTGCAAACACCAACAGGCAATGAGAATACCATTTCAATCATGGCTATTCCATCTGACAACTAAAAATCAAATTATTCACAGATGAAAAAGCTTTTCTATCTTATTCTGATTTTTTCATTTCAGTTAACCAGGGCGCAACAGCCCGATCCTGATTTTTCTGAAAAGATGGCTTTCGGCGAAGCTCGTTCATTCCTGAAATCAGCAAAATTCACAGAATCAACCAGCTATGCTTTGTACGATCTGGTTTATCAGCGGCTAAACCTGGAAGTCGATCCGGCTGTAAATTATATTTCAGGATCGATACTTTCGAGGGTTAAGTTTCTGAAGGAAAACATCGCAGAAATTCATTTCGACTTAGCCTCCGAGTTGATTGTCGATTCGATTCATTTTAACCTGAACAGAATTAATTTCCTGCATCAATCAAATAAAATCGCCATTGTAATTCCTGAAATAGCAACTAAAAACAGCCTCAGCGAAATCGAAATTTTCTATCACGGATCGCCACCACAAACCGGATTCGGTTCGTTTATCATCTCAAAACACCAAAATATACCCGTACTGTGGACCTTGTCGGAGCCTTATGGGGCGCGCGATTGGTGGCCCTGCAAAGAAAGTTTGTCGGATAAAATTGATTCGCTCGATGTGTTCATTACCAGCCCCAGCCAATACAAAGCAGCCAGCAACGGCAAACTGGCATCCGATTTGGTTTCAGGAGAAAAACGTACTGCACACTGGAAACACCGCTACCCTATTGCCACCTATCTGGTTGCCATTGCGGTTACCAACTACGAAACTTACTCGGAATTTGTGGAGACTCCCGACGGAAAAAAGATTGAAATACTGAATTACTTTTATCCTGAATACGTTGAAATTGCTAAAACAAAAGCGAACGAAACGAGCGGTATCATGAAGTATTTCAATTCCAGATTTATTACCTACCCGTTTGCCGACGAAAAATACGGACATGCCCAATTCGGATGGGGCGGAGGAATGGAGCATCAAACCATGAGTTTTATGAACAACCTGAATTTTGAACTGGTTGCCCACGAAATGGCTCACCAATGGTTTGGCAATTACATTACTTTGGCCAGCTGGCACGACATCTGGCTAAACGAAGGTTTTGCAACTTACCTTACCGGACTGGCTTTCGAAAACCTTCTCGACAGCACTGCCTGGCCAAGGTGGAAGGACATTCAAATTCGAAGAATTATTTCATCATCCGGAGGATCAGTTTATGTCGCGGATACTGCCAGTGTAAACCGGCTTTTTAACGACCGCTTGTCATATTCAAAGGGCGGTTATTTGCTGCACATGTTGCGCTGGGAAATGGGCGATGAGCGTTTCTTCAGCGGTATGAAAAACTATCTGGAAGACCCGACGGTGGCCAACGGTTTTGCCACGCACAATAAATTTGTAAAGCATCTGGAAACTGCCGCCGACACTTCGTTTACCGAATTCTTTAACGACTGGTATTATGGTGAAGGATATCCAACTTACACGTTCACCTATTTCCCAGATCCGTTGAATCCTGCAAAACAAAAACTTCGGGTCCACCAGGTTCAATCGCATTTGTCAGTTAGTTTTTTTGAAGCCAACCTGCCGCTCCGGTTGTGGAATGGGGACAAATACAAAGATTTACGGCTTCATCACACCAGCCAGGATCAGGAATTTACCATTTCCGACCAACCTTTCGATAAAATTGAGTTTGATCCGGACAAGTGGCTGATTGCAAAACTCGACAAAATAACGGCTGTCAATCCCGAAATGATTGTTCCTGAGATCCAGATTATTCCTGACCCTGCACAACACAAGATCAGAATTGTACTTCCTGAACTGAAAGGGAATGAAACAGTGAAGCTTTTTGATGGTTTAGGAAAAATAGTGATGACCCAAAAACTCAAAAGCACCGATTCGCTGATCGATGCCGGGAGCCTAGTAAGTGGACTATACCTGGTAAAAGTGCAATCGGGCCAGACTCAAAAAATCGAAAAAATTGTTGTCAATTAGGTTTTATGGAAGACAACATTTTTTTTGATTATACCTGAGCTTCGTCTTTTACCAAAACTATTTCTTCAAACGCCTCACGGTAGAGCCGACTGGTTTGTACGACTTCGTCGTGCCTACCCATTGCGGCTATTTGTTTGTTTTCAATTACATAAATAAAATCAGTATGACGGGCCAACTGTACGCGGTGGGTTACGAAAATAATGATCATTTCCTTTCTAAGTTTTTTCAGCAGTTTTAAAACAAATTGTTCGGTCCGGCGGTCCATTGCGGCGGTGGCTTCGTCGAGCAGGAGTATTTGAGGTTTTTGGTATAGCGCCCGCGCCAATGCAATTAACTGTTGCTGTCCGCCAGAGAGGTTGACACTGTTTTCGGAAACTATGGTTGCATAACCTTGTTGAAATCCCATAATGAAATCATGCAACCCAATTTCCTTACAAAAGCCGACAACCTCTTTTTCGTTTGAAATATCTGAAAGACAAATGTTTTCGAGTATTGTACCATTAAAAAGTTTTAGGTGTTGCGAAACAACTCCGATCAAACTTCTCCATTGATGGTTATTAGTTTTCATCCAATCCTCATGATTGACCAAGATTTCTCCCGATTCATGTGCGTAGAATCGTTGCAAAATTGAAATCAAGGTGCTTTTTCCGCAGCCGATTTCACCAAAAATGGTTACGATCTTTCCGCGCTCAAAGTGCATGGCAATATCTTTCAGTAATAAGCTTTTACCCGGAAACCTAAAATTAAGGTCTTTGAGTTCAAGGGAATTGATGTCCGTTTTCTTGGATTCAAAATTCTGAACTCCGAATTCCGAACTTGAAACTTTTTGTTCGTATTCCGGTTCGGCAGCAGAAAATTCGTGCATACGTTCGAAAGCGGTTTTGGCTTCCTGAAACTGGATGTTGGCCATTGCCAGATTGATTACTGAAGCAATCAATGTGCCTGTTATGGAAACAATGGCCATCATCTCGCCCAATTGAACTTGCTTGTCGATTACCAGAAAAGAAGACCACGCAATTATTGAGGAGATAATCAGGATACTACCTGCCTGTGCCCAAAGGTTGATTGTATTCCCTAAAATTCCCAATTCATAAACCTTTTCCTGAAAGAAACTGTAAATTGAATGTACTGCCTTTGAGACAAGCGATTCCTTGTTTCCTGTTTTTATCACTTTTATGCCTTGAATAACATCAATGTACTTGCTTTGAGAAATGGCGTGTGATTGCATAACTTCCCGCTGCTTTTCGATAATTTTCTTGTTGTATTTCCAGGCAAGCAAACCGAACATTGGCAGCGCTAACAAACCAATTGCCCCGGTTGATGCGGACAATAAAAAAATGTAAATTAACGAGGAAACTACGATTAACGCATCAATAAGGATACTGCTGCTTAGGTGAATAACTACACGCTGAATCCGTTGCGAGTCGTTCAATCGTCCGGTCATATCGCCGGTTGATGTACCATCGAAAAAATTTTGGGGCAAATACATGAGTTTCCAAAAAAAAGACGATACCACCCTTATATTCATATCGCGGCTTTGCCGTATTAGCATGATTCCCCTGATATAGCCAACGAAAGCCCTGGCAAATAAAACCGCAACGAAAATAGCCAGACTTTTAAACAGTAATTCGTAGTTGGCCGATGGTAAAATTTTATCGATCAGCTTTTGGGTATAAATGGCTGTTGCCAAACCGAGCGCTGCCAGAACAACTCCCATAAAAGCGGCAACCAACAAAACGGGTACATCGTCTTTAATTAACTCTTTAAACCAAAACAGTTACGCGTTTTTCAAAGTTTCTGCCTTCTTAAAATCGTTGCCGGGTTTTAGCCAAAGCAGGGCTTTCGATTTCCAAACAGCCTCCAATTCTTCGTCGCGGTATTCAACAATTCCCCATGCAGGGTCGCCAATTATAAATTTATTGTTCCGGTACCCGTAACAAACCACGAAATGTTCCAGACTATTCTCTTTAAGAATGTGCAGAATAACAGGTATGTCAATTGCTTTCAGGTTTTCGAGGTCTGCTTCGTAGCCTTTTACTTCAAAACCTAATTTTTGAGCCGATTGATATAATCCCAATAAACTGGTGCCATTTAAAGTGGTGCCGCTGCTATTGCGTAATTTTTCCTGTAGAGCTTCGCCCCCGTAATATTTTACGATAGATGTAAGGCAAGCCAACCCGCAATAAAACTGGCTGTATTGACGGGTGAAGGTTTTTTTAATGTCTGGGTTAAGAATCTTTTGAAACATTATTTTGTTATATATTTTTCAATTTCTTGAACTGTTATGAAAATCCCTGACCTCTTTAGTCTTTTATCTTTACCATAAACATATGTAAATGGTACTCTGGATTTGCCAAACTTTACACCAATAGTATCAATATTCATCTGTCCGTAAAATACATTTTCATTTTCATGTAGGTGGTATTTATATACGAATGATTTTATTCTATTCAACGAGTCTGGAGAGAGATATAGGATACAGTAATTTCGGAATTGATCTATATTCGCTGAAACATTTTCGGCCTCCTTATGACATACTTCGCAACCTGGGTTAAACAGAAAAATAATATAGGCTTCGTGTTGGGGAAGATTCTTTGTCATATTAATATGCCCATCAACATCTGTATAAGTGAAATCCTTTAAAATAATAAACTCCTGTTTTTTCCTCACCTTATTTATATAGATAAAAGCCATCGATACTAATAAAATGCCAGTTAATAAGAAATAGCTAGGCTTACGTAAATAGCTCTTCATGATTAAAAATAAAAGAGAATAATAATCAATTGAAGTAATACCAATCCTAAACCATGGGTATAACAAACCATTCCAAAACTTCTATACCATTTAATGTCAGCATATTGTTTAATAAAAGTGGCTATATACGCCATAAATGCAAAATGATAAATATTAATTCTTCCTAAAGCTTTTGCTATATTGTAGTGCATCAATGTCGGATCAAAAAAGTTTAAAAAAGACAGGGGATAAAAGAATTTTACATCATTCATGCTGTAGTCCCCTTTTATAAGTACAAACCATACTGCCTTCACCCAAAGCGGGAGCGAGAGGATGAATGTTCCCAAAATAATGGCTTTAAACAGTAATTTATCTTCGACCTTTATGTTGTTAATAATCAATCCAATTTTTAACACACCCAAAATAATAAATGAAATTGTGAAAATATATAAAGGGGACAATAGATATCTGACAAGATCGACCAGCCTCACCATTCCGATGTATTCTTTAAATCCAGTATCAGATCTGTAATTTATCTCATAAACATCAGTGCTCCATACGAAATGACTAAACAAGAAGAGTCCCCCAAAATAAAACGCAGACGCTGCTAAAATCAATACCCATGCAGGCTTTTCAACGATTTTTGTAATTTCCGATTTTATCATATTACTGCCTATTAAATTGTTCTTCCAGTGGTTTTTCAAATTCAAGATCCTTTTTAAACTGTTGGTTCAGTGGATAATCGAGTAATAAATTGTAGTTTTTCCAGAATGATGAATTATACTCATAATCCATATCCCAAAGCACTTTATCTTTCCTGGTTAGATTCCTGTATTTAATCCGATCATAATCCTTTCTCCGTACCGCAATCTCATTTACCATCATCTCGGCTTCGTGATTGTAAAAATGCGCCTCATCGAATTTACTAACCATATCAGGAATTCCCCCAAGTAAATAAACATAAGAAGGATAATATTTGCCATCAAATTTGCGATACTGAATAAACTGATGACTCATAATTGAGTCGTTCCTTATAAAGGATTTGTAGGCAGTATTATGGCTAACAGAAACATTTTCTGCTTTCAGTATGGCAAAATCTTTTGAATTAATATAGTATCTTTTTAATTTATATGTATGACTGTTGTAGTACTTCTTATACATAAATTTCCAGGAGGTTTGCTTGAATTCTATAACATAAACCAACTCTCCATCGAACGAACTTACCCCAGTTAAAGAAGGAGTATAATGTTCACTACTAATTAATTTTTTAAGATATTGTTTTTGGGTAAATTTTTCGATCATAAGTAAACCATATATCGGATTCTGGTCCCCACCTAATGCTTTATAAAATAGCTTTTGACCTAAAGAGGTATTCATGTCAGCATAATTTTTACTGTTTCGAATCTCATTGATTTTTATCCTCTTCGAGTCATCCGAAGTATGGTCCTGATGTATGGAAATAGCAGCTTCGGTAAGACGAACTGTCTGATCGCTACTTTTTTGATTAAAAACCCTGTGCCTGAAAAATGCTTCCAGAAAATACTTTTTCTCGGAATAATTATTATTAATCCTCGACACGACGTTCTTTAGAATCGTTTGAACATCGTTGATTCCCGGGACAACAACAACTTCTTCAAGCAGATAATCAATAGGCTTAAGTTTGATTGTTAACTTGGTTATCCTGATCATAGAATCGATTGGTAAAGAGCAGCTTTTGTATCCAATGGATGATATCTCCAATCTGCCATTTGCCATGCTGTCAGGCATGTTTAGTATAAAATCTCCATAAGCATTTGTAATGGTACCAATCGGCATATTACGCACTGATATACTGGCACACTCAACAGGTTGATTCGTTTCACTGTCATATACACTTCCAGCAATTTTAAAATTTTGAGTATAGGAGTATTGAGCCCATACAATCATCAAAAACAAAGTAGAAATTTTTATAACTTTGGAAACAAATAGGTGCATAGAACAAAACAATTAGAATTGTATTTCATAAGCATTGATTTTGTTTGGGGCTATTCAATATTAATTAAATAGCCCCAGGTTTATTTGTTTCTAAAAATCCATCTCAAAATCACAGTAACCCCGACAATTGGACGACCACGCAAGATATAAATCATTCATGCTTCCTTGATAACCTCCACCTCCATTTGACCAATGACAAATAAGTTGGCAATATTCATATCCACCTTCAAGAACTTCCATTTGTTCAAAATTCAATTCTTTCATAACGAATCATTTTAGAAATTAAAATACTAATTTCACGATGTGATTTTTTAGCCTATCCACTCTCGTGCAAGCAACATAAGGCCGACCCGTTTTTGAAAGATGGAATGGCTCCAACTCTTGGCCGCACCGGCGGGCCGTAACCCAGCATAGATTTCGACGACTCTGGCAGGGAGATATAACCAGGTGCGGCCTACTAAATGAATTTGTTAATGCTCATCAGAATCTGCTTTTGTAGTTTTGTTTAAAGATTGTGTGCCTATTGTTCCCCGAACCGTTTTTAACCAGAATGCACCCATTGGAAAGTCAAAGGGGTGGTTTCTAAAATTTGATCTGGAGGAATAATTTGATTGAACTAAAATAGGACAATTATTATGAATAGCAAAATATTTTTACCTCCCCCCTAAAATTTAAATATTTATACTCTATTAATATCCAGAACATTACAATTATAATAACAAAATATATTCTATAACATATAGATGTGTGGGTTACCTTTTTACTACTGAAGGAATTAAATTATTCACCAAAATATTCAGAAAAACCCGCCACAACTAAACGTTGTGGAGCCTTTTTTTTTATACCATAAGGTATAATACAAATTGGTAAAAAGTGAAAAGTAAACCGGTTACAACTCCTTGCTTTCTTGCCGGATTTTTTGCAAACTTGTTACCCTGAACTTTTTAACCTATAAAACCTGTAAAGCCATGACTAAACTATCAACTTCTTTAATTGTATTCATTTCGTTTTTTTTTCTGAATGCTTCATTTTCGCAAAAGCCATTAAACAAAGAACTCCCCGTCAGAGGATTTTGCATTGCCGCACCGGGTGTTGAAAGGGTTGACGACTTCGTGAAATTTATAAACGAAGAACTTGCCCCAAGAAAAGTGAATACCCTGATTTTGAGGGTCGATTACAATTACCAGTACGTAAGCCATCCCGAACTGCGAAACGAAAAAGCGCTCGCGAAAGCCGACGTGAAAAAGCTGGTGGAGGTTTGCCGGAAAAACAACATTCAGCTCATTCCGCAGGTTAACCTGCTTGGGCACCAGTCGTGGGCCAGCAGCCTTGGAAACTTATTGAAAGTTTACCCCGAATTTGACGAAACACCTCATGTAAAAATGCCCGAAAAATACCAGTGGCCCAACGCTGACGGATTGTATTGTAAAAGCTACTGTCCGCTGCATCCTGATGTGCATAAAATTGTTTTTGAGTTGATGGACGAAATTTGTGATGCCTTCGAAACCAATGCCTTTCATGCCGGAATGGACGAAGTTTTCTACATTGGCGACGATAAATGTCCGCGTTGTTCGGGCAGAGACAAGGCCGAATTATTTGCCGGAGAGGTAAACAAAATCCGCAATCATCTGGCCCTTAAAGACCGGAAATTGTGGATTTGGGGCGATCGCCTGATCGATGGAAAAACTACCGGAATTGGGTTATGGGAAGCCAGCATGAACAACACTCACCGCGCTATCGACCTGATTAATAAAGACGTAATAATTTGCGACTGGCACTACGAACGCCCTGACCAAACGGCTGTGTATTTTGCTACCAAAGGATTTAACGTGGTAACCTGCCCGTGGCGAAATCCCGAAAACGCCGTGAAACAAACACAAGATATGTTCAGGTACAGGGCTTCGGTGACCCCGGTAATGAGAGACCGTTTTCAGGGAATGATGCAAACAGTTTGGTCGGGTGCCGAACAGTTTATGGACGAATTTTACGGACGCAAAACCGAATCTGAACCCAATGGCTTATCACAAGCAAATTGTTTTAAAGCAATGTTTACCGAAATAGAAGTCCAAACCAAATAACAAAAAATAATGTTACGGGTTGCGGGATACGGGTTACGAGCCTCCAAAACCCGAAACGCGAAACTCGCAACTCGTAACATTTTCATAACCCGCCACTCACAACAGTTTTTATGCAAAAACGAATTTTCTCCATCGATGTTTTCCGGGCAATAACCATGTTGCTGATGATTTTTGTAAACGATTTCTGGTCGTTAAAGGGTATTCCGGCATGGCTCGAACATGCCGCTGCCGATCAGGATTTTCTGGGTTTCTCCGACATCATTTTCCCCTGTTTCCTGTTTATTGTCGGAATGGCAATTCCCTATGCAATTCGTAACCGGCTCGATAAAGGCGACAATCATTTCAAAATATTGCAGCACATAGCCATACGCTCGGTAGCCCTTCTGGTGATGGGATTTTTCTCGATGAACATTTCAGAATTAAATATAACCGATTCAGGATTAAGCAGTAAATGGTTTCAGATTTTTATGATCGCCGGATTTTTCCTGATCTGGAATTTGTATCCGAAAGCCGAAGACTGGAAAAAATACCTTTACATCGGTTTGCAAATTCTGGGAGTTTTGGTACTTGTTTTACTTGCCTGGTTCAGCAAGGAAGAGCTCTCTCCAAAATGGTGGGGAATTCTGGGACTTATCGGCTGGACCTACCTGATTTCAGCGCCGATTTACCTATTCGCCCGTAAATCAGCAGTGGCACTGCTTGGAATCTGGTTCATTTTCACAATGCTCAACATTGCCGACCATGCCGGATGGATGAAAACATTCATCCCCGGAGGAGGCGCTTTTCAGGGGTTCGCGTTTGCGGGTATTGCCGCCAGCCTTTTGCTCGATCGGGCTACCAGTCCCGAAAAGCGCAACAAATTGCCATTGCAGTACATCGGGATCGGCATTCTGCTGTTAATTGGAGGCCTCGCTTTGCGCAACTTTTTCATCATCTCTAAAATTCAGGCAACACCAACATGGGTTTTTCTGTGCAACGCAATTTCGTTCGGATTTTTAGCCCTGGTTTATTTTGTGGTCGATCTGAAAGGAAAAGCGAATTGGTTCGCACTGATTAAACCTGCCGGAACCAGCACATTAACCTGCTACCAGATTCCATACGTTTATTACAGTTTGGCAAGTTATGCATTCACGCTTCCAATATTCCTGAAAACAGGTGCAGTAGGTTTGGTTAAATCATTTGTTTACGCTTTAATTATTATTGGAATTACAGCCCTGCTCGGAAAGCTGAAAATCAAACTGAAGATTTGACAGAAATGTATTCCTATGTCTTATAACACATAAACCAAACCAAAATGGTTAAACGATTAAGCATATATTTGCTGATGAGCTCATAAACATTCATCTCAAAGTATTTGATTAAATGTTCTGAGAATCTGAATATATAACTGGCTGGTTTCTAATAACCCTTCAAATGAGCAAGAGAGTCTCCTTAAAAGATATAGCAAATAAAGTCGGTGTTTCAACAGCGCTTGTGTCTTATGTATTAAATGGCCTGGAAAAAGAGAAAAGGGTTGGACCAGAGGTTGTGAAGAGAATTCGGGAAGTTGCCGGAGATTTAAATTACAAACCCAACCAGATTGCCCGAAGCCTGCGAAAAGGTTCGACCAATACCATTGGATTGATTGTGGCCGATATCGCCAATCCGTTTTTTGGTCAGCTGGCCCGAATAGTTGAAGACGAAGCCGGCAAGCACAATTACACCGTCATTATTGGAAGTTCCGACGAAAATTGCGTAAAATCAGCATCGCTGATCGAAACCTTTCTCGACCGGCAGGTTGACGGATTTATCATTGTCCCTTCCGAAGGTTGCAACCAGGAAATTGAATCGCTTGTAAATAAAGAGATTCCGGTTGTTTTGGTCGATCGCTTCCTTCCTGAATTATCAACCAGTTACATTGTTCTCGACAATTTTGGGGCAACTTATGAGGCTGTAACCCATCTGGTTGCCAAAGGATATAAAAATATTGCCCTGATTGCTTACAAGTCGTCGCTGGTACACATGCAGGAACGCATTCGCGGATATAGTGAGGCAATGAAAGACAACCATCTGGAACAGGCAATCCAAATCAAAGAACTGTCATATAATCGTGTGAAAGAGGAAATTGAAGAAGGAGTGAGCAAATTATTCGATGGAAACAATAAGCCCGATGCGATGATTTTTTCGACCAACGCGCTCTCAATTTCAGGATTATATGCCTTAAAAAATCACAAAATAAGAGTACCCGATGACATGGCCATTATTGGTTTTGACGGGAACGAAGCCTTCGATTTTTTCTATTCGCCGCTAACATTCATCGAACAGCCAATCGAAGAAATGGGGAAGGAATCTGTCAGGGTGTTGCTCGACCAAATAAAAGGATCGAAAGAAAACGTTCAAATAGAATTAAACCACCGATTGATTCTTAGGGAGTCCACCGGTGGTTGATAATTATTTTCATTTTTGCTTAATCGTTTAACAATTAACACATGAAAAAATTTATATTTCTTGTTATGGTCTGTCTGGCGACAAGCACAGTCTTTTCGCAGCCAGCATTTAATGGACTTGATACTGATTTGGGAAATTTATATCGGCTGTCGAATGCTCAAACCCGATCAATTAGTCCTGAAAATTTTACCGGTGAAAAAGGTAAAGGTGGAATGGCTCATCCCGATGATAAAGATAAGGTTAACGTGGCCAACGCCAGTTTTGCCGCCCGCGATCTGGGTCAGGGATGGAAAGTGAATCCTTATGTCCGCATTCAGCCCGGCGAAACTTTTACAATGGCCGAAATTGAAGGTCCGGGCGCGATTCAGCACATTTGGATGACTCCCACCGGCAACTGGCGTTTCTCAATTCTTCGGATTTATTGGGACGACGAAACCGAACCCTCGGTCGAATGTCCGGTCGGCGATTTCTTTTGCACGGGCTGGAACGAATATGCTCCGCTCAATTCACTGGCTGTTTGTGTAAATCCCGGAAGCGCGTTTAATTGCTACTGGACGATGCCCTTCCGCAAGAAATGCAGGATTACAATGCAGAACATTAACGACAAAGATCCAATGACTCTGTATTATCAGATCGATTACACCTTAACCGATGTTCCGAACGACGCCGCTTATTTCCACGCGCAATACCGCCGCACTAACCCGAATACAACTTCAGACTATACCATTGTTGATAATATTAAAGGAAAAGGCCAGTTTGTTGGCGTTTACATGGCCTGGGGAGTCAATAATAACGGATGGTGGGGCGAAGGTGAAATCAAATTCTTTATGGACGGAGACAAAAAATTCCCGACTATTTGTGGTACCGGTACTGAAGATTATTTCTGCGGTTCGTACAATTTCGACCGCAACGGACAATACAAGGAATTTTGCACTCCTTATGCCGGGCTGCACCAGGTGATTCGCCCCGATGGAACCTACAAGGCGCAACAAAGGTTCGGACTTTATCGCTGGCATATAAAAGACCCTATCAGGTTTGAAAAAGATTTGAGAATCACCATTCAGGATTTAGGCTGGAGACAGGGAGGCAGATATCTGCCGCAGCAATCAGATATTTCGTCGGTTTGTTACTGGTACCAGGCCGACCCACACACCAAATTTCCGCAATTACCTGCATGGGAACAACTGGAAGTATACTAAATACGGTAAGCACCCGGAACCAACTATTCTAAAATAATATTAACTCATTATTCTCATGAACAATTCAATTTTTAATAACTGTCGCCTAAGCTTATTAATAGCTCCAGTTGTTTTGATGGCAGCTTGCGGCTCTCCGGCGAAAAAAAATACTAAAATGGCTGAAACAGAAAAAAGCGCGTTTGTAAAAGGGTCTTATGGTTATGATGTTGCATTTTTTGAAAGCAAAAAAATTCAGACCATCGAAATAAAAGATAATAAATCAGAGGCTCGCATTCTGCTTATTCCGGCTTATCAGGGGCGCGTTATGACCAGCTCGGCCAACGGCAACGAAGGCGAGAGCTTTGGCTGGATCAATTATAAGCTGATTGAATCGGGCGTAGTAAGCAACCAATTCAACCCGGTTGGCGGCGAGGAGCGTTTTTGGCTGGGACCTGAAGGCGGGCCATTCTCCATCTATTTTCCTGAAGGAGCTGAACAGGTATTTAGCAACTGGGTAGTACCGCCTGTGCTCGATACCGAAAGTTATAACATTAAAGAAGTTGATTCGGGCAGTGTGAAATTTGCCAAAAACACGGTCCTTAAAAATGCATCGAGTACCGAATTCAATATCGGAATTGAAAGAACAGTTTTGCTTTTATCGCAGGATACACTTTCAGCATTGTTCAAGGTAAATATTCCTGAAGGGCTTAATGTTGTTGCCTACCAAACAGATAACACGATTACAAATACCGGTGAAAACGCATGGACAAAAGACAAGGGATTGTTGTCAGTTTGGTTGCTTTGCATGTTTAATCCTTCGCCAACAACCACCGTTTTTGTTCCTTATAACCCAGATGCAAAAGGGGTAATCGTAAATGACGAATACTTCGGCAAAGTACCTTCCGACCGTTTAATTGTTGATAACGGAACTGTATATTTTAAAATCGACGGCAAACACCGCAGTAAAATCGGGCTGCCTCCCGAAAGAGCCAAAGAACTATGCGGAAGCTATGATTCAGAAAAAAATATACTTACCATTCTGTGGTGCACAATACCCGCAAGCCCTGTTTCTTATGTGAATTCAAAGTGGGGAAAACAGGACGATCCGTACAAAGGCGATGTAATTAATTCGTACAACGACGGGCCGGTTGAGGATGGCTCAATCATGGGGCCATTTTATGAAATAGAAACCTCGTCGCCAGCTGCAGAATTAAAACCAGCTGAATCGCTTACACACTCACAGCGTGTTGTTCACATACAAGGCGACAAAGAGAAGTTGGCAAAAATCGTTACTGATTTATTTGGACTTGACTTAAACGAAATTGCATCAAAATTCTAAATCCTATTTCTGAAAAAACATGGAAAAAAGACAAATTGTCCCCAAAGGTATCGTGTTACCTTTTGCCCTGCTGACTTCACTTTTCTTTGCATGGGCATTGCCAAATAACCTGACCGATACAATGCTCGCAGCCTTTAAACGGATTATGAGCATGTCCGATTCAAAAACTGCATGGATACAGGTGGCCTGTTACCTTTTTGGTTACGGATGTTTTGCCATTCCGGCGGCCTTATTCATAAAAAAATACACTTATAAAGCAGGCGTTATGCTTGGCCTGGGCATGTACGCTTTGGGTACATTTATGTTTTACCCTGCAATGCTCATGGCTGCAACAAACATCCATATTAGTTTCCTGATGTTCTTGCTTGCCATTATCATCCTTTTTGCTGGTCTTTCGGTTCTCGAAACTGCCACAAATTCGTATGTGTGTGCCATCGGCCCGCAGGAAACCGCCACGCAGCGATTAAATTTTGCGCAATCGTTTAATCCGTTTGGAGCCATAACAGGAGTAGTAATCAGCCAGGTATTTATCTTGTCGCAATTAAATACGATGACCGCCGCCGAAAGAGCCGCTATTCCTGCCGCCGAATTAATAAAAATTCAGGGAGCCGAATTAAATGTGGTTACCATGACTTATATGGCCGTAGGTTTGGTGATGGTAGGTTTATTGCTTGCCTTCTATTTTACCAAAATGCCTTACCTTAAGGAAGACGATAAAAGAATCGACTTTGCCGGAACATTTAAGAGACTTCTGAAAAACAAAAATTATGTATGGTCAGTTGTTGCCCAGTTCTTCTATGTTGGTGCTCAGATAGCAGTTTGGTCGTTCATTATCAGGTATGTAATGCAACAATTAGAGTTCGATGCGATAATTGCCCAATTAGGAGCCAATGCTTCAACTGCCGAAATTATTGAAAAACTGCGCAATGTTGAACCCATAGCAGCAGGATTCTATAATATGGCTGAATGGATTGGCCTCGATGCTTTACTGCCACAAACACCCGAACAAGCCGGAGCAACCTACTACATTTTATCTTTGATTTTATTCGTCATCGCAAGATTTGTAAGTACCTGGCTGATGAAGTATATTAATCCGCGTCATTTATTAACAGCTCTTGCTGTTCTTGCTGTTATCAGTTGCCTGGTAACCATTTACGGAGTTGGTTTTATTGGCGTTTATGGCATTGTTTGTATCTCGGGCTGTATGTCATTAATGTTCCCGACCATTTACGGAATGGGAATCGCGGGACTTGGCGAAGACACAAAAATTGGTGGTGCAGGTATGGTTATGGCCATTGCCGGAGCTGCGGTACTCACTCAAATTCAAGGTATTGTATCCGATCAGATCGGAAGTATCGAACTCGCTTACTGGGTACCAGCCATCGCCTTTCTGATTATTGCCTATTACAGCGCTTTTGTAAGCAAAAAATACGCTTCAGTATAAATAATCATTGAATGAAGTAATTAATGACCAACCGGACCATTCATATAAAACTAATTCTTGTCGCGGCATTTTTAACCTTTTTCACAGCGGCCTTTTCACAGTCGGCTGCAAAAAGTCCCGCAGAGTTGCAGGAAATGTTGAAAAGATTTCCTGCAATCGAAGAATTTTTAGTGAATGCATCGTTCGAAGGAAAAGTAAAAACTTCAGATAAAATTGCCGCTTATCGTTTTACCGATAAAGTTGCAGATGAACCGGTTTATGTTGCCTGGTCAAAAACCAGAGTTCAGCAAAACCTTCAGTTGCCAAAAGGCATGTATTGGGTAATGGATACGGCTCAGGTGCCGGTTCAAAAACCAATAAAACACAATAGTATTCAGGTTTCGGAAACGCCTGTTTTCATTTTACAGGCTGCTCCTGAAAGTCCGGTAATAAAGACTGTTCTGGTGGATGGAGTGCCCCTTGAACCGTTTGCATCAGATGGAGATTTGTGGTTATCGACATGGGCCGATGACGACAACATATATTCTGGCTGGGGCGACGGGAGGGGGCCCTTATCGGACAAAGAGCAGATTCCGTGGGTTGACATGGGCATTGTTAAATTAACCGGCGAACTTCCAAATTTAAAAGCTGAGACTCGTTACAGGGAAGACGAAACACCTCCCCTGCCGATAAACGACAAACCCGCAAGCCTGATTTATCTGGATTCGTGCCTTTACGGACAATTTCATTCGCCACTTGGCGACGCCCGGATTGGCTACCTTTCATTTTCGAAAGATTACGGAACTACATGGAAACGAATCGGTTATTTTGGAGAGGACGAAAAACAACCTGAAAATGCGTCTCCGTGGCTCCGGAAAAACAATTCCCCATTCCGCTGCATGTTCTTCGTTAACATGGGTAAAAACTACAACCTGAATACCGACGGTTTTGTATATGCCCTTGCAATTGGAACCGAATGGCACTGGATGGGATTACGCGTTTTTCTGGCACGGGTAAAGAAAGAAAACATCCTGGATTACAATCAGTATGAATACTTTGCGGGCTATTCAAAAAAAGACGAACCCAAATGGACAGCCAGTCAATCGTTGGCAAGACCAGTAAAAGGACCGATTACATTTGGACAGGGATCAGCAATTTATCATCCCGGAATCAGGCGTTATCTGTTTATGACCGATTTTGATGTCTTTGATGCCCCTCATCCGTGGGGCCCCTGGACTTACGCAGGAAGCTGGACTACCTGGAAAACACGTCCGGGGGTAAAAGAGTGGCAGGGCGGATATCAACCAGGAATTATTTCGAAAGGAACAGGACCCGATTACTACTGGTTTACCATTTCAGGACAAAACAAAAAACCAAACATCACCTACTCTTATAATCTTGGGAAAATGATTTTGAAACTGAAAAAATAATTCAGGAAACACCGACTATTAACCCGAACAAAATAATTATGAAGACATTAACATCATTACTGATTGTACTTGGTATTCTTTTGGGTTTCTGCATTTGTGCTTCGAAACCCGAAAAACCCAACAAAGTACCAATTCCGGTGATTGATGGAGACTGGTGGCAAATCGCATCAACTCCCGACCTGGGAGACCTTAATAAACCCGGACAGGAACCGGTTGATTTTGGAATATGGCAGGCTGCCGACGGAACCTGGCAGGCATGGTCGTGTATCCGCAACACGGCTGCAAAAGGGCACACCCGATTATTTTATCGCTGGGAAGGGAAGAATATTACCGACACCAACTGGGAACCCAAAGGAATTGCAATGAGGTCGGACACCAAACTGGGAGAACCTGAAGGTGGCTTGCAGGCTCCTTTTGTGCTGAAGGAAAATGGAGTGTATTATATGTTTTATGGCGACTGGGACAAAATTTGCCTTGCAACAAGCACCGATGGGAAAAACTTTGAACGGGTGATAAACAGCAAAGGAAAATCGGATTTATTTCAGGGGCCATACCACAATACGCGGGATGCAATGGTTTTAAAATCAAACGGTTTATTCTATTGCTATTATACCGGACACACAGCAAATCCACCTGCCGGGCAGGATTCGTGTGCAATTTTTTGCAGGGTTTCAACCGACCTTTATAACTGGAGCGAGCCGCTCAATGTTTGCTCGGGTGGAAGTCCGGCAAATGGAATTGCCTGGTATGGCGCCGACAGCGAATGCCCGTTTGTGGTAGATTACAACGGTTCGTTTTATCTCTTCCGGAACCAGCTTTACGGGCCTGGGGGATTGAATACACAGTATGTTTCTGACAATCCGCTGCTTTTTGGAACAGGAAATGACGACAGCCGGATGATTCAGCAGCTGAATGTTGCTGCTCCTGAAATCATTGAGGTAAATGGTCAATATTATATGGCTGCGCTGAACCCGAACCTCGATGGCCTCCGGATTGCGAAACTAAAGTGGAAATAAATGCACCTATAACATTAAAGCAATTAAAATCAGGATATTGGAAAATAAAATTAACATACACATTAAAAACTTCTGCCGGGTTATTTTTACCCTGGCAGCAGGTTCTTTACTGCTTCCGTACCTGGTTTTAAATGCCCAAAATTCAGATTCGGGAAAGCATCCAGAATTTGAAGTACCCCGTCTGATTCAATCGTACAAAGTTTCAGCAGCCGACAACCTGCTTTTACCGGGTCACCTGTACAGTAAAAGCGCCGGAACTTCTGTGGGAATCAATCAAACCCATTTGGGGACGGGAAACATTATTGCACCTCCCTACTTTTGCTATCCGTTTTCTAGCCACTTTTTGCTCTTCAACCAACCGGTACCTGTGGAAAATTACGACTGGTATCCGGCGGGAGCCAACTTGCAGGGAACTGTAATAAATGGGGTTTCTTCCAGTCTTACCATCACTCCTTTAAGCGGTTTGCGGGGAATGCTGGCCGAAGTCACACTTCACAATACCCTGAATCGCGAAATCATAGTTCCGGCTGAATGGCAAATGGAAGGACGCGTGGGCGCTTCGGAAAACTGGGATTGGTACCCTCCGTTTGCAATGAAAAGTAATCCGGAGGATGTGCGGGTAAAAATCAATGCTGAAACAATTGAATTCCATAATAATCAGACGGTGGTTCTGGTAAAAAGCCAGGGATTTAGGCCAAACGCCGAAAAACAAAGTTCGCTCACCCGGCAAATTGTACTTCAGCCCAACGAAAAAAAATCATTCAGTCTGGTAATTCTTCCCGGAACCGATATCGGCATTCTGAACAAAGAGGCAGACCAAATATTGCACAATCCCGAAAAAGTACGGTTTGATGCATTTTCTGCCTGCAACAAAATATTGGAAGGCATCGAATCAAAAGTTCCGACACTTACCGGTGCTTCTCCCGAATTGAACGCTTTCTATAAAAAAGGGCTACTCACATTCGCAAGTTGCCGTTGGGAAGTTCCTGAATTTATTACTTCGCCCTGGTATGCCGAATCGGGGATTGACGGCGGGGCGCTCAATAATTATTGCTGGGGAGTAGTTTACATCAGCCGCCTGATGTCGATGATCGATCCTGCAGCAGTGCGGAATTTGCTGATCGCTTATGTGACTTCCGACCTTGAAAAGACCTACGCCCTGAATCCGGCAACCGGCAAAGGAATGGGCGTGCTGTATTCATACAATTACTACAGCATTGCCAAAGCCACTCACGATTACATTACCATTACCGGCGATCTGGATATCCTGAATGCGAAAATAGGACCGAAGACCTATCTCGAAACCATTTATAGCTTCTGTCTTTCGAGGGAAGATTTAAATGCCGATCCGGAATTGATCGATTTTGGTGGAAACCACAACATGCTCGAACTCAAAAAAACAACCGATTACTGCAATTATACGCCGAGCCCCAATGCTGAGCGATTACTGATTTACCGGTACCTGACTGATTTTTACACGTGGATGGGAAAAACCACCCCCAACAATCTGGTGAAAAGAGGCGAAAAGTTTAAAAGTGTCTTTCAGTCTAAACTTTGGGATGCTGACAATAAGTGGCTTCACTCGCTTAATCCGGAACACAAACCAACCACGGCCTATTCAATCCAGATTTTTGATGTACTCAGAACCGGAGCATTGGAGAAAGCACAGCAGGAAGGAATTGTCGCCCATTTAAATACCAATGAATTCCTTACAGAATGGGGCGTTCACAGCCTGGCAAAAACAGACGAAGGATACGATCCGGCGGATGTTGACTGGGGCGGCCCCGGAGTTTATGCGGGTGATGCGCCGGAACTCGTTGAAGACCTTCTGAATGCAGGTTTTGTAAATCAGGGAATTGACATCTTGCACCGGATTCTTTGGTGGGGGCAGTTTCCATATTATCCGCAGGCAATACGGGCCAACCGGATAGGCTACCGCGAAGATGGACGCGCCAATGTGATTGCCGGACTGGCAGCGCCACAAACCATCATATTTGGCCTGTTCGGAATTACTGCCGGAAAGGATTTTATTGCCGTAAAACCAGTGAATCACCCATCAATGAAGGGACTTTCGCTAAACAATCTGACGATCCGCGGCAAAAAAGCAGACATTTTAATTCATAAGGAAAAGTCAGAATTTTCGGTTCTTGTTGGAAAGAAAAGATACAAATCAGCATTGGGTAAAGAGATAATTCTAAAATTTTGATGTCGTTTTGAATGGTGATTTATACAGGTGCAGAGCACCGTTTATAGTTGTAGTAAGGAGAATGATATACAATAGCAAGGTGCAGAGCACCGCAACATAGGATTGGTTGACTATTACGGTGCTCTGCACCTTGTTGGTTTCTGATCTGCTTTTTTCTACAGATATTTTGCGGCTCTGCCGCAGTTGGCGCAGGAAAGGCAGTGATTTAACCGCGAAAAAACAGAATATAATAATTCAGGAAATGAAACGAAGGGCATTCATAAAAAAGGCAACGCAACAATCGATCGGACTGGCATTTATACCGCCTATCCTTTCGGCAGGTTTTTCCGATGGTCGTTTCGGTTTTTCGCCGGAAACGGAAGAGGAAAAGGCGCCCCGGTACATGCCCGATATCATTAAAACTCCCGATCATCCTGATGAGTGGCCCGAATTCAGGAACTTGCTGAATACATGGAGAAAAGACACGAAACAAACGCTTGGCTACGATGGATCGCTGTACGATCGCCCCGAATTTAACTGGGTTTCCTCCGCTTTCAATTGCTATTTCCTGATGATGTATGACGAACTCTTTTACAATTGGAAAGAGGGAAAATATACGGTTGAAAAGTTTATTTCTGTAAGCGAAAAAGACTTTGGACGATTGGATATTGTTGTGCTGTGGCATGCTTATCCGCGAATTGGACTCGACGACAGAAACCAGTTCGATTTTTACCGCGAAATGCCGGGCGGACTTTCAGAACTCAAAAAAATATCAGCACAATTCCATCGGCGGGGCATTAAAGTTTACATCAATTACAATCCGTGGGACAAAGGAACACGGCGAGAAAACGCATCCGACATTGAAGCTCTTACCAATATCATCAAGGAAATTGATGCCGATGGAATCTTTCTGGATACAATGGCATGGGGGGCAAAAGAATTCAGGGAAAAACTGGATCGTGTCAGGCCGGGTGTTGTTCTGGAAAGCGAGCTGGCCTTGCCCGTCGAAAATGTATTCGACCACCACATGTCGTGGGCGCAATGGTTTTACGACAGCAAAGCTCCGGGAATATTGCGCAACAAATGGTTCGAACGGCGACACATTCAGCATGGTATCAGCCGGTGGGAAAGAGACCGCACCAAAGAACTGCACACTGCCTGGATGAATGGCAGCGGAATAATGATCTGGGAAAATGTATTCGGGCAATGGGTTGGCTGGAACGAAAGGGACAAGTGGATACTCCGGGCAATGTCGCCCATTCAGAAACGATATTCCCGATTGTTTTCGGGCGAAGGCTGGATACCGATGGACGGCGGAAATCCTGAACAAAACGTATTTGCCAACCTTTGGTACGACAATGAAATAAGGCTATGGACGATTGTAAACAGATCAGGAAACACCCTCGAAGGCGACATTCTGCAAATCAGTATAAATGCGGGTGATTCATATTTCGATTTAATTCAGGGAAAAGAAATTCAGGCACGCGAAATTCAGGAAAAAGCAGTTCTCTCCGGAAAAATTACTCCCCGCGGCATTGCCTGTATCATCGCCGGAACCAAAGATTCACTTGGAGTTGATTTTCAGGAATTTTTATCGGCACAGGCAAAAATTCACAAAACACAAAGTTCAAATACTGTTTTTCCTGAAATACAGGCAAAACCGGTACCTGTTGCCAGTACAAAGCGAACCAAAAACCCATTGAAAGGAATGGTGGAAATACCTGCTTTTAAAGGTTCTTTGGAGGTAGTTTTCAGGGTACGGGAGGTCGGATTTTACAGTTCCATTGATTCCTCTTTTGCGAATATTGGCGCTCCGGCGCTTCACCATACCAAAACATTCACCACAGCAGCCAATCTGTCGTCCTTTCTGATTGACGAAACTCCGGTTACCAATTCGCAGTACCATCAGTTTCTGAAGGCAACCGGATATGCGCCCAAAGTGGCTCAAAACTTTTTAAAGCATTGGCCGGATGGAAAAATTCCAGTAGGAAAGGAAGATCATCCGGTGGTTTATGTCGATCTGAACGATGCACGGGCTTACGCGGCCTGGGCAGGAAAAAGGCTACCGACCGAACATGAATGGCAATTTGCCGGACAAGGAACCAAAAACAACAAATATCCGTGGGGAGAAAAGTTGGAAAACGGATTCTGCAACGCAGGAGAATCAGGTGACACCACCGCTGTAAAAGCATATCCGAACGGAAAATCAGTTTTTGGTTGCTACGACTTATGCGGTAATGTTTGGGAGCTGACAGAAAGCGAACACATTGATGGCCGAAACCGGTTTTGTATCCTGAAAGGCGGCTCGTTTTACAAAGCCAAAGGATCTGACTGGTATTTCGATGGCGGCCCGCAGTCTTTAAATTTTGCGGCCAAACAATTGCTAATTTATCCGGGAATCGACCGCTGCAGCACCATCGGTTTCAGATGTGCTGCCGACTTGTAATATAAACAACTAACACACATACTATGAGAACTTTAATCTTAAAAGCAGGCTTAATTCTTTTATTTATCGGGCAGCAACTTTTTTGTGCCGCCGACGGATATAAAGACGAGATTCTGAAACTATCAAGAATCGACTTATTGCCTCAGTTTCAGGAGGAAGTAATTACAAAGCAAATTTCGAGCTACGACACAACCGGCGGAAACGACGATGGTTTCTCGGGTCGGTATTCGTTCCTGCGCAAAGAAAACGGGATTTCAGTAATTGCCGAACTCAAAGGTCCGGGCGTGATTCAACGAATCTGGACACCGACACCATCTGACGATACCATTCAATTTTTCTTCGACGGCGAAAAAACTCCCCGCCTCGAATTAAAGTTTATCGATCTGTTTTCAGGAAAAAAATACCCGTTTCTGCGACCTGTTGTTGGCAACGAAGTGGGAGGCTATTACTGCTATCTGCCAATCCCTTACCAGAAATCGTGTAAAATTGTATATAAGGGAAAACGACTGCAATTCCATCAGATTCATTACCGGGAGTTGAAAGGCGGAAAAACGGTGTCGTCATTCCCGAAAGTTCTTTCGAAAGAAGAGGATGAAGCGCTCTCGGCGATGGTGAAAGTATGGAAAAACAGCGGCGAAAATCTTGGTAAACTGATGCCTTCGTTAATGGAAAAGGTGAAAACCACGACCAAGAGTATCGTGTTGAAACCCGGCGATATCAAGTCTGTTTTCAGCTCAACCAGCGGTGGTCGGGTGGTTGGCGTTGAAATTACGCCTCAATTGCTGCTGAACAGTGAGTTTAAAGATTTGATTTTCCGCACCCGCTGGGACGATGAACCGGTTGCCGCGATTAACAGTCCGCTTTCCGATTTCTTTGGCTACGCTTTTGGCAAACCATCCATGCAGTCGTTGCTGGTGGGCGTAAAAGATGGTACCCATTATTCCTACCTTCCGATGCCTTTCGATAAAAAAGCAAGCATTGAGCTCGAATTCATAAAAAATGCGCTGAACAAATCGACCGAAATACCGGTGAATGTAACCGTTTATTATACCGAGGTAAAACGTGCTTCGAACGAAGGAAAATTATATGCCGAATGGAAAAGGGAGAAAAACCCGGAAATGGGCAAACCCTATTTAATCCTGAATAAAACCGGACGCGGACATCATGTGGGAACTTCGCTGCAGTCGCAAGGCCAAAACTCCGGAATGACCCTCTTTTTTGAAGGCGATGATGTTTGCACCATCGATGGCGAGATGAGGTTTCACGGAACAGGTTCCGAAGATTATTTTAATGGTGGCTGGTACGCGCTGGCCGACAGGTGGGATCAGGCTTTTAGTTTGCCGGTACACGGCTGCCTGGCTTATTCAATTCCTTTGGCGCACACAGGTGGTTATCGCTTTTTGCTGACCGATAAAATTTCGTTTGAACAATCTATCAACCTTACCATAGAACATGGGCCCGAAAAAAACCAGATTCCAGTCGATTATACTTCGGTTGCCTATTACTATTGCGACAGGCCGCCGGTTTCGAACAATTTACCTCCCACAGAATTGTTGGAAAAGGTAAAATCCCCTACCCTTCAGGAATACTGGCTTGCACTTCTTCCAATCAATGCTTTAAGCAGCGGCGCTGGCATTTCGAACGAATTTTGTACAGATGCAAAATCAGCAAAGAAATATGAGGTTTTCAAACTCGTTGCGCCTGAAGATGGTTTTGCCAAATTTGAGCTGGAAGTACCCGCGAACGGAGAGTACAAATTGTACCTATCGTATTTCAAAGGGCCCGATTGCGGCCCGGTTGAAATAAACCAACGGCAAATTCCTATCAAGCGGATAGATGCTTTTGCTGCCGAAAACACGTTCATCGAAAAAGAAGAGATCGGCTCGCTGTTCATCAAAGAAGGAACCAATACCATTACGGTAACGCTCAAAGACAAGCCACAGAAATCGGGCAAAAACACATTTATGGTTCACCGGATTTATCTGGAGAAGAAGTAGTTGACAGTTGTTTTTCAGCTCCGGAGGAGCGAAATATTTGTAGATAAAGAAACAAATCATGCCAAACCGTCCGCGCAATGAAGCTGAACAAGGCGTTCCCAATCTTGCGGACGGAATAGAATTGACCTACAAAAACACAACCACTATGTGTCCTATGTGCCTATGTGGTTTAAATATAAAAAAATGAAAATGAAAATCTTAGGGGCTCTGACCCTCTTTATAATGTTTTGTTTTAATGCATCTGCTAAAAGCCAGGCCACCTTGCCCGACGAATTCAGCAAATATATAAGCTCGGTTAATTACGGCAAACTGGGAAACAACGAGGCACAGGTCAGATATACCAAAGTGTCGGATAATATTCTGAAAGTGTCGGTTTCTTTTAATCTGAAGGAAGCCATCCGGCAAGACGACTGGCAGGTAAATATTACTCCGGCTTTTTTACCAGATTTCAACTGGGCGCCGCATCTTACACCAACCGATGAACACATTATTGCGCAACACGTGTTTCGTTCGCCGGCATTGGTGGTGTCATCGGCAGAAAAGCAACTGTCAGTTATTCCCGACCTTGAACTGATGAAAAAGGGAAACCCGGTTGACTGGTACATGGACATGGACGCCGTTGGAAACACGCTGACACTGGGCATGAGCCAATCAAACGTTAAGGAACACGTGCTGTTTGTAAGGAAGCCCGGAGCTGTTTATCCTTCAGGAAAAATTGAATTTGGTTTTTATATACTTGTTTCCGATAAAAAGGAAGATTTGTTTGATCCGTGGCGAAATGTGCTGTCATTTCTATGGAAAAACCAGGGAGTGAAAGAATATAAAACGACCCTTCCTAAACGGAAAATCATCGAAAAATACCCGGAACATACCTACAACTGGGCATTTAATACGTGGAAAGAAAGCGTTTGGCAGGAATTTGAACTAAATGGCAAGAAAGTGGGTGCGCCGGTTTTTATTGTCAATACGACCCAAAGCCCCAATTATCCCGGAAAAGTAAACGAAAGGGAATTCCGTTCTGTTTGGAATCAGGCCTGGTTTAGTTCGCTCCGTTCGGCCCAGGGATTATACCGCTATGCCAAACGGGTAAATAACAACGAATTGCTCGGTTATGCTTTAAAAACCAAGGAGCTGGCATTGACGTTTCCGCAGAAACAGGGTTTTTTCCCCGGACTGATCGGTACGGAAATGCATCAGGTTGATATTGAAGGCAAAAAGTACAACCGTTCCAAAGGCTGGGAGACTTATTACTTCGGAAACTCGAACCGAAACCCTTATACCTGGAATGCGCGCGTTGCTCCTTACCATATTCTCGATATGAGTTTTACCGCCAACCAGATGCTTTTGTGGTATTCGGAACTCGAAAACGACCAGCGTTTGCTTGATTATTCCGTAAGTTATGCCGATGCGCTCATCAAAAAGCAAACTGCTGATGGCTTTTTCCCCGGATGGTTGTCGCTTGATAAACTCGAGCCAATGGATTTTCTGAACCAATCTCCCGAGTCGGCCATGTCGGTTTCATTTCTGCTGAATTTGTACCAGATCACTAAAAACGAAGCTTACCGCCAATCAGCTCTAAAAGCCATGAATGCCATTATCGACCGCATTATAATGACCGGACAATGGGAAGATTTTGAAACTTACTGGTCGTGTTCGCGCTATGGAAGCGACAATTTAGTCGGGAAAAAGGCGCTGCGAAATAACCAGTTCAAGCAAAATACACTTTCGATTTACTGGACAGCCGAAGCTTTGCTGAATTGCTATAAGATAACCGGTGAATCGAAATTCCTGAAATACGGCGAAAGAACCATCGACGAATTGCTTATGTATCAGGCATCGTGGCAGCCTCCGTACATTTATGTGAAAGCCCTGGGCGGTTTTGGCGTGATGAATGTTGACGGCGAATGGAACGATTCGCGTCAAAGTCTTTTTGCTGAACTGATTATTCAATATGGCGAAGTGCTGAAACGCAAAGAATACACTCAGCGCGGATTGGCAGCATTGAGCGCATCGTTCGAAATGATGTACTGTCCGGAAAATCCTGAAACAAAAGAACAATGGGAAAAAGTGTGGACATTCTTTGGCAAAGAAGATTTTGGCTTTATGATGGAAAACTACGGACATGGCGGAGTCACAGGTTCGGATGGAATCGGGATCGGTGAATTTACCATTTACGACTGGGGAAATGGGGCTGCATCCGAAGCCTACAACCGCATTATGGACCATTTCGGCAAGAAATTTATCCTGAAAAAATAATTTTTTCACCACAGATGACACAGATTTACACAGATTAGAATTGACTGTTATGAATTATAATTTTCTACGATTTCTTATTGTACTGGTCATTTCCAGCTCGGCAATGGTTGTTTCAGGAAAAGGTTTCTATGTTAATTCGCAGAGTGGTCTGGATACCAATTCCGGAAGTTCTGCTTCTGCTCCGTGGAAATCCCTCTACAAGGCAAAATCAGCCACTTTACAGGCAGGAGACACACTTTACTTTGCCTGTGGATCTTCGTTCACGGGTGGAATTGAAATTACCGCTTCCGGCTTGCCTGATCACCCGATTGTGCTCACCTCTTTCGGCACCGGAGCTGCTCCAAAATTCAGCAATCCCGATAGATCCATCCTGAATGGAAATGCCATTCGTCTATCCGGAAGTTATCTGGTGGTGGATGGTTTGTACTTTTTCGATTGCGCCGCCGCTGCAGGAAACGATTCAACCTACACCGCTGTATGGGATGTCGGCGCAGTGCGCATCATGCTCGGAGCCAACCATTGCACCATCAGAAATTGCGAATTCTCGAATTGCCCAAAAGGAATTCAGTCAACCGGAGAATATGCCCTGATTACCAACAACTATCTTCACAGCGCCAATACCCGTCCGCTTTCGGCACCCGGTTGGGGACCAATTGCCATTCACATGGGCAACAGCCATCAGGAAGTATCATACAACATCATAAAAGACTACTATTTTGTTGGCGGAGAGTTTGGTGCCGATGGCGGGGCTTTGGAACTGGACGATGGACGGAATCCCAAAAAGGACATTTACATTCATCACAATTATTCAAGTTCGAACATGGGTTTTCTCGAAGTGAGCTGGTTTGCCGATATTGCCAAAACAGAAACCCACGATCTTCGGGTTGCCTACAATGTGAGCGACGATTACCAGGATTTTGTAATGCTTTGGGCGCCAACACACGAAACATTTATAGAAAACAATACCATCTTTCGCCGGAAACAAATTAAAAATGCGATCGTTCCCGCAGTGTTTTTATGCGATTATAGTGGAGTGACCATTCGGAACAATATTGTGGTGGTCGATTCTGTTACACAGGTTTATACCGGGAAAAACGATCATTTTCATACCAACAATCTGTACTGGTCGGCCGATGGAAGTTTACCCAATGTTGGTGCGACACTTCATCCAACCGAAAAATACAATACCGATCCGCAATTTTCAGAAAAAAGAAAGAATGAAAGCGATTATTCTTTAAAACGGAAAAGTCCGGCCATTGATACTGGAGCGAATCTAAAAGGAAAATACACCCTCGATTTTTTTGGGAAACCGGTACCAAAAGGCAAGTCAACAGATATCGGTGCTTTCGAGTTTCAGGGAAAATAAATGTCAATAAACTGTCGCTGTAGAATAATTGAGTAATAGGAACTATTTAATATCGAACTTATAACTGGCAATAGTATTGTCCTATATTTACCTGCCATTAATACCAAACAAATCGTAAAACCTGTTCGGATTAAGCTTATGATTTTAAGATTATTTCTACTCTTGTTTGTACTGTTGGGAATCATTTCGACATCATTTGGCCAGATCAGTCAGAGTGGCCGGAGGATTCCCTATTTTAATGCTTACACGGCTCCAAAAGCATGGAGTAGTTATAAATCGGATGTTTATCAGGGTGGTGGCGCACAGTTTATTAACATCAATGGCGATGTGCCGGTTGACATGACCCAGGGAAGCGGCGCTCTTGTAATGGAATCGACCAAACCTTCGGGTTACTGGAATGTCCTCTTCAGGATTGGCTGGGGAATGCCGGTTAACTACCTGCGAATGGGGAACAATGCCCTGCTGCATCTCCGCCTGAAATGGGAAGCGATTGCTCCGCAAGCCGACCTCGAAATTCAGGTTTACACCCAGGAAAACAACATCGCTGCGGGTTTCCCAGAACAATACGCCGGAGTGCGCCTTAGCAAATACACGCAACCTTTGCAGGAGTGGACAGATGTTTACATTCCGCTCAGCGACTTTAAACTTGCCAATCCAAAGATTAATTTCAGCAGGGTGCCCATCCTTAAAATGGCCGGACTTGGCTATTATTCAGCAAAAAATAAAATGTACATCGAAAAAATGGAGATTGTTCCTTCAGCTCCAAATCCGTACCTCGATGCCATTAAAATCAATCAGGTAGGTTATTTGCCCGATCAGCAAAAAATTGGGTTTGTCAGTTTCGAAAAAGGCTCGTCCACGGTTGTTCCAACCAAATTTTCGATCGTGAAAGCCGGTAATGATTCAGTGGTTTTTACAGGAACGCTGGCAAAAAAAACAGCTCTCAATGCGCAGGACTGGGGACAGGATGGCGACGAGGTTTATCATGGTAATTTTACCACGTTTAAAACTCCCGGGAAATACCGCATGATGGTGAATGAGCTCAGTCAGGTTTCGCAGGTCTTCGAAATTTCTGACACAGCTTACAACCAAATTTTCAGAGATGCGCTCCGTTTCTTTTATTATTCGCGGTCGGGAGAAGCGATCAAAGAGCCTTTTGCTGAAGGACATATCCGCCCGGCGCTGTATGCCGACGGCACTGTTGCAACCTACGATTATAAGTCGGGAACCCGCGACGTAAAAGGCGGATGGTTCGATGCGGGCGACACTCACCTGGATGCACATGCGCCCTTCGAAGCTGTTTGGTGGTTGCTCGAAACGCTTCGGCAGTTCGAAGGTAAGGTTCAGAAAAACTCCTTAAATATTACTGAATCGGCTGCCGGGGCCAACGACTTGTATGAGTTGATTAAATACGAACTGATGTGGTACGAAAAATTATGGAACCGCGACGGTTCTGTTCATTTTTTTGTAACCCAGAACGGACGGAAAACGCCGACACTAAGCGATGTAACCTCTTCTTCGGCAGCAGTTTTGGCTGCTCTGTTCGCCAAAGCCTATCCTTTGTACAAGCAGCATCCGTTTTATTCCGATTACGCTGATACTTTAATAGTAAAAGCGGAGAAATCGTGGGAATGGCTTGGTAATCATCCTGAAAATGTGAGTCCGATTGAACCGGCGATAGGGAAAGTGTACGGTTATTCAAAAGATGCCGCACACGATCGTGCAATGCGTGCTGTTGCTGCCATATCGCTTTTTAATGCCACCGGCAAAGCTGCCTACAACACGTGGTTTACTTCGCGGTTTAACGATCCGTTGTGGGATTACCACGAAAATCAGGCCTGGGGTGGCATCATCGCCGGACTGGAACAAACAGAAATAAACCTTGGATACATGGACTACATCCAGTCGCCACAACCCGATGCCAATAAAACCATCATTACAAAATTAAAATCGGCCTATATAACACAAGCTAACTGGACGCTCGAACGTGTTGGATATACCGCCTACAATATCCCGCTGGCAGCGCCCAACCACCTGTTCTGGGGTTCGTCGGGACTCATTGCAACGCACGCATATATTTATGATCAGGTTTATAAATGGAGCGGAAATGTAAAATATAAGAACGCGATTTCGAATTCGGTCGATTGGATACTGGGAAGAAATCCGGTAAACAACCTGTTTGTAACCGGTTACGGAGACACCTTTCACGGAGTTGATCTTTACAGCTTTTTCTGGGACGATAATTTTAAAGCGCCTCCCGGTTACCTCTGTGGAAATATTATGGCCTTCGACGAAGCGACCATTCCGGTTATTAAAGATCCGTGGAAGCGTTTTATGAACATACAGTCGGCGCCAACTCTCGAACCCGGAATTTACTGGAATGCCGAACTGGCCTGGCTAATGGGATACATGGCCCAAAATGCAGGAATTCAAAGAGATTGTTCGGGCGAAATAAACGGAACAGCGTATCAGGATAAATGCCACAATTGTGTTGGCGGAAATACCGGTAAAACTGCCTGTATCCCCAATTTTTCAGAAAAAAAAACGGAAGGTAATCTCACGGTTTTTCCAAATCCTTCAGAAGCGCATTTTACTATACACGGAAATTTCAGCAAAAAATGGCAGGTTTATAATTCCGTTGGAAACCTCTTATTTTCAGGCGCAAATGAGACCATCGATTTATCAGCCTATCCTCCCGGACTGTACTTTGCAAAAATCGGCGAAATAAATTTTAAGCTGTTGAAGAAATAAATTCCTGACTACTCTTTCGCGCTTCGGCCAAAACTACGGTACGGATCTTTCTCAATTTCAACATCCGGTTCACGGAGCGGTTCCTGATGATTGAGCCTGAATGAAAGGTACTTGATGCTTAAACCGCGGTCGAGCCATTGTTTCTCGTAGAAAGTCCGAATCGACAGCACTTCATTCAGGATTTCGGAGTGGTACAGATCTTCGGTTTTTTGAATTACGACCAACTGATTTTCGTCAACCATTGCTTCGGTATATTTATACATGAAATTGCTGTCCGACTTCAGATGAATAATGCCATTCGGAACCACAATCCAGCGATAACTCGCTAAGAAATTAGTGGCAGTAAGTCGTTTGCGGGTCTTTTTCATTTGCGGGTCGGGGAAGGTGAGCCAGATTTCGGCCACTTCGCCTTCAGCAAAAAACAAGCGGATATTTTCGATATTGGTACGTAAAAATCCAACATTTTTCAGGTTCATCTCTTTCGACTGCGTGGCGCCTTTCCACATTCGAGAACCTTTGATGTCGATCCCGATGAAATTAACTTCAGGAAAATGCCTTGCAAGTTTTACAGTGTATTCGCCTTTTCCGCAGCCCAGTTCGAGAACAACCGGATGATCATTCCCGAAAAACCCGCTGCTCCATTTTCCTTTAAACTGAAATTCTTCGGATTGTAACTGCCTGAACGGCACCTGAACAACGTGTTCGTATGTTGCCATATCGGCAAACTTTTTTAACTTATTCTTCCCCACTGTCTTTTCTTAATACGTTTTCTCTATTCTTATACCAATGTCGCGGATGCCAGGCAGCATGTTGTCGCGCATTCCCTGTTTGATGTGAAATGTATAATTTCCTTTGTGCGGAAAGTAAACACTGCTTTTATAAAGTATCTGGTTGTCGTGCAAATCGCCAATCCCACTGCCCTTCCAGCGACCTGATGCTTCGGCCAGCGAAAATTCGACCGTGTCGGTAATCATTTTTCCATCGGGCGAGCCCACTGAAAGAAACAACCAGAGGTTGCTGTACGGATAGGTTCCCTTGTTGCGGATATTGACATACAAATTGTGGTTTTTGATGGTGTCGGAAAGTGCGACATCGAAAATTACCACCGAATCTTTGTTCCATCCATTGTCGTCGAGTGTTTTGTATGCTTCGAACACCCTTTTTCGGTCGCACGAAACGATTCCGGTGATCAGCAAAATACCTGCTATATAGATGAAAATCTGTTTAATGCGCATATAAATTCCTATTTCATGTAATAATAAAACTTGTTTCCGGTATTTTTCCGGCTGGCCTATGCTTTTGGCTTATTAAAGTTTCGCCGGTCTCTGTTTCCGCTGTGCCTTTTTTTCTTCGACTTGTTCGGATTGTCAAAACGCGTAAGTGAGTCGCGTGTTGATCCGGCTTCAAATACAATTTCAGCAACAGCCGGTTTTGCTTCAACCACTTCGCCCAGAAGCGAAACTTTCTGTCCTTTCTGATTCGAACGGATAATTTCTTTTACGCGATCGACTGATACCGGGATAAAGTTTCCGGTTTTGTCGCCCACTTTCGAATACCAGTAAATACGTTTAAAAATATCCGCTTTCTGGTACTGGTAAGTTCCATTCTCAACTTCGAGCTGATTGTTGGTGGGCGGAAAATCTTTCTGGGCATCCAGATAAGTATCCACTTCAAAATTCAGACAGCATTTTAGTTTTCCGCACTGTCCGGCCAGTTTTTGCGGGTTCAGCGAAATATCCTGGTAGCGGGCAGAGTTGGTTGTTACCGACACGAAATTGCTGATCCACGAGGCACAGCATATTTCCCGACCGCAAGGGCCAATCCCGCCAATGCGGCCAGCTTCCTGGCGTGCACCGATTTGCTTCATCTCAATACGGATTTTGAATGTATCGGCAAGCACTCTTATGAGCTGACGAAAATCGACACGATCGTCGGCAAGGTAATAGAAGATGGCTTTGGTGCGGTCACCCTGATATTCAACATCACCAATCTTCATGTTCAGATTCAGTTCATTCGAAATCTGTCGCGACTTCAGCATTGTTTCATGTTCCAGCGCGATGGCTTCCTTCCATTTGTCGATATCAGCCGGTTTTGCTTTTCGGTATATTTTGCGCAAATCGCCATTAATGGTGGTGACTTTGTGCTTTTTCATTTGTTCCATCACCAGATCGCCAGTGAGGGTTACAATTCCAATGTCGTGTCCCGGATTGGCCTCAACGGCAACAATTTCACCCTGCGACAATTGCAGGTTATTTACATTCCTGAAGTAATCTTTTCGGGTATTTTTGAACCGAACCTCCACCAGATCAGTCGGATTGGCAATATTGATGACATCGCCCAGCCAATCGTAAACGTTCAGCTTGGAGCAGGTACCGCCGTGGCCGTTGCAACAGCCGCGATCAACCAAATTCAGATCATCCATAATATGTCGGGTCAAAAGGTTAAAAGCATGAATACAAAAATAGCTATAAAAGCCGAAAAAACTGGCCCCTTTTTCCAGGTTGAAACTTCAACTTTAATCGCGAACTCTAATCCGTCCGAAAGAACATTTTTGCCTTGAAAAACATTTTTGCACGGACGGCTTTCTATGGCTCTTTCCTACCCGGGGCGTCACTCCTTCGTCGTTTTGCCCCGGGCTACAAATATTTCGCCCATACTGGGCTAAATCCCCACTGTATGCAAAGATTGTTAACCTCCGAGCTATTATTTTTCATCCCATAAGGACTACGAACTAAGCTTCCAATCCGGAAACTGAGACTGAAAACTGCGACTGAAAACTGAACTCTACTTTCTGATCAGTTTCGTAATTTTAAAAGCCACATCGGTGAAAATAATTTTAGGATTTCCATTCATCCCGATATGATTATAGGCAGTTTCAAAAACTTCCGACATTTCAATTATATTCCGCTCGTTGATGAAAGGAGAAAACCGTTTCGAGAATTCTTCTTCCTGCTCGTTCATGAAAGTGAGATCTTTGTTCTTCAGGTTATAAATAAAATTCTCACGCAAAATCATCAGACAATAGTTCAGCAGGTTTTTTTGCTTCTCGCGGCCAATACCGGCAATCTGATCGACCCATTTAAACAGGTCGGTAAATTTCCTTCCGTACGAACTTCTCATCAGTTCTTTGAATCGTTCGAGATTGAAAAGTGTTTGCTCGTCGGGCTGAAGCAATTCCAGCGCCTTTCCGTAATTTCCTTTTGCAAGGTGCACTATATTGCGGATATCGTAGCCTTCGGCTTCGGGTAGTGCGGCAATTGCTTTTGCAAGCGAATCTGGATCAATCGGAGGAATTGTGATCAGCTGGCAGCGCGAACGGATGGTGCTGATGATGTCTTCCTCGCTTTCGGTAATCAGGATAAACAAGGTTTTTACCGGCGGTTCCTCAATCATTTTCAGAAGCTTATTGGCACAGGCAACATGCATTTTTTCAGGTAGCCAGATAATCATCACCTTGTATTCCGATTCGTACGATTTCAGGTTAAGTTTCCTGATAATTTCTTCGCTCTGGTGCGAGTAAATCAAGCCCTGCGCATTTTCCACGCCAATCTGGTCGAACCACTGGTCGATGCTGAAATACGGATTTTGGGCAATCATCAGTCGCCATTCTTCCAAAAAATTATCGCTGACAGGCTCTTTGAATTTTGGTGTTTTTATCACCGGAAAAACAAAATGAAGATCGGGATGAATTAACTTCCTGAACTTTCTGCACGAAGGACATTCGCCACACGAGTCGTTTGCCTGACGGTTGGTACATGCAACATACTGGGCGTAAGCAATGGCAAGTGCCAGTTTACCAGTTCCTTCGGGGCCTGCAAAAAGCTGCGCATGGCTTACTCTTTCTCCCCGAACCGACTGAATCAGCCGTTCTTTGATGGCGGTTTGTCCGATAACTTCTTTAAAAAACATACAGGATAAATTGTGGAGTTCCAAAAATAACAATTCACACGGGAATGTTATGATTTGATCTGCGATATTTGATGGTTCATGTGGAACTCCATGCCTTTATATGATCGTTTCCTGAAGCTGATTTTAAATCGGAGTTCGAAGTTTTCTGCCGACTGCCACTGAATACTGCGACTTTTCTCTACGCTCATCTTCCCATTTGTAGTCTTTGCCTGCCGACTGAGACTGAATACTGCGACTTCTCCCGGTCTTTCGTCATCTTTACCCCAACATTAAATTCAGAAAGGCAAAATCGTCTGAAATTATTCACTCCGATATATTCGTTATATTTGAACTGAATTTTTCGTAACACTTAAAAATTACAGATATGCAAACTATTGAAACTTATGATTTCGCTGGCAAGAAAGCACTCATCCGTGTTGATTTCAACGTACCACTCGACGAAAATTTTGTAATCACCGACGATACCCGCATGCGTGCTGCTGTGGATACCATCAATAAAGTGATTGAAAAAGGCGGTTCTCCCATTATCATGTCTCACTTTGGCCGTCCGAAAGCCGGACCAGATCCCAAATTTTCGATGTGCCACCTTGTTGGTCATTTAAGCGAACTGCTTGGCCGCGAAGTAAAAATGGCTCCCGATTGCATTGGCGAAGAAGTTCAGGCAATGGCGAAAGCTTTAAAACCGGGAGAAGTTTTGTTGCTCGAAAACCTTCGTTTCCACAAGGAAGAAGAAAAAGGCGACGAAGCTTTTGCTGAACAACTGGCTGCCAACGGCGACTGCTGGATCAACGATGCATTCGGAACGGCTCACCGGGCTCATGCCTCAACCGCTGTAATGGCTAAATTCTTCCCGAACGACAAAATGTTCGGTTACCTGATTGAAAGCGAAATTGCCAGTTTGGACAAAGTATTGAAAAACCCGCAACGTCCGTTAACTGCCATCATGGGTGGCGCTAAAGTATCTTCAAAAATCACCATCATCGAAAACCTGCTCGACAAAGTGGACAATCTGATTTTGGGTGGAGGTATGACTTATACTTTTGTGAAAGCACACGGTGGCGAAGTTGGCAATTCAATCTGCGAACTCGAATATCTGGATACCGCTTTGGCTATTGAGAAAAAAGCTGCTGAAAAAGGAGTAAAAATCTATATGGCTACCGATGTGGTTGCCGCTGATGCTTTCAGTCCTGATGCAAACACCCAGATTGTTCAGGCAAATGCTATTCCTGAAGGATGGCAGGGATTGGATGCTGGTCCAAACAGCATTGCCATGTTTAAAGAAGTAATCGAAAACTCGGGAACTATTCTGTGGAATGGTCCGGTAGGCGTTTTCGAAATGGAAAAATTTGCTGTAGGCTCAAAAGCTGTTGGCGAAGCCATTGTTAAAGCAACTGCAAAAGGCGCTTTCTCGCTGGTAGGCGGAGGCGACTCTGTATCGTGCGTTAACCAGTTTGGTTTTGCCGATGGTGTTTCGTACATCTCAACAGCCGGTGGCGCATTGCTCGAATACCTCGAAGGACAGGTTCTTCCGGGTGTTGCAGCGGTAAGAGGAGAATAGCAGCCTCCCCTAACCTCCCGAAAAATCGGGATAAACTCTCCGTAGGAGGGGAACAAAATTGCTTGAAAGTAAATAATGAAATACTAAAAACCCGGGGCAAACGCTTCGGGTTTTTTAATTTCAATTGATTATTAACCATTTCTATATGTCCTATGTGTCTATGTGGGTCAAAAAACTATCTAAAATGAAAAAATCACAACTTGCCATCGAACATTTCAAAACACTGAATTGCGCTCAATCGGTGCTGCTAAGTTTTGCTGACGAACTAAAACTCGACGAAATGACTGCCCTGAAGATTTCTGCCGGATTTGGCGGTGGTATGGGCAAGGCCGAAACATGCGGCGCTGTTACCGGGGCATACATGGTTTTGGGCATGAAAATTCAGGAAGAAGGGAAAACTATTCAGGAAATTAAAGACGAAACAAAAGCGGCAGTAAAGAAATTTAATGAGATATTCGCAGCCAGGCACGGTTCTTTAAAATGCAAAAAACTGCTTGGAGTCAACATCTCTACTCCAGAAGGCTCTGCAGAAGCCAACGAGAGTAAACTTTTCGATACGATTTGTCCTCATCTGGTCGCTTCTTCGGCTGAAATTATCGAACAAAACTTTTAAACTTCCATCTGCCTTTTACGTTTCAGTGTTAAATCATTAACACATTCAGACTATGAAATGCAATGTTGGATCGACTGACCGAATACTCCGGCTCGTGGCAGGATTAGGAATTGCCATTGGAGGCGTTATTTTTGAAAGTTACTGGGGCTTAATAGGAGTTGTTTTTCTTGCAACTGCTGTCTTCAGATTCTGCCCTTTGTACACAGTTCTTGGAATGAATACCGATAAAAAACAATCGTAATTCACGATTCGAAACGAATTGAAAACGGCTGCCACACAATGTGACAGCCGTTTTTATTATTGATAGAGGTTATCTTAAACCAAATCAGACATTATTCCCAGCTAGAACATTTTCTAACATCAAGGTGAATCGCATAATAGGTGAAATTTCCAACACTTACTGTCAATTCAGTTCCTTTATAAGTAAACTGGCCAGCTGCTGGTCTTGCCGACGGAAGAGTATTATAACCCTGAATTTTTACTGATTCTGATCCAGGTTGCAATTCCCAGCCAGGATTAAGTGTAATAGTAGCAACACCGTTTGCAACAACAACGCTACCTGCGTTTTTTGATTGTCCAGCCCAGATTGTCTGAGAACCTCCGCCTGTATAGTAGAACCACCAACCATTACCAGCACCTACGGCAGTACCGCCCCACGCAGTATCTTCATCCCAATCAATGCATACATTTGATGTTGGAAGAGGTGGAGGAATACAAGGAACTACACAATAGTTAAAATAAGTAGCCCAGCTTCCTTTTGTAACAAATCTGGTGCCGGCAGCCCAAGCTGTTTCCGACTGAAGAACCTGACCTATTTCATCAAGCTTGCTAACATTGGCATGAAGTGCAACAACAAAGCAAGCACCAAAGTCGGCTACGTTAAATTCATAACTTACAGCCGATTGAAAAGTTGAAAAACTTGTTTTTACCGGAAAATTACCCGGAATCGGATTTCCACTTTTGGTGACTGGTATAAGAGCCTTATCTCCAACATAAAGGTGTACACCTGTTAAAGCCCAGCCTCCCTGTGTTGAAACAGAAATAAGGAGTTTGCCTTCTGGAGTCGTTGAAACAACCACATTTCCTGCATTGTAATTTTGACCTGCAATAAGCGCCTGTTCCTGAATACCACAAATTCCGTTGACAACTGAATATGTAATAACCGGAGTCAAAATGGTTGCACTTTTTAACATCAGGTTCTGATCGTCCTGAACAACTGCAAGATCTTCGTTTTTGCTACATGAACTAACAACCAACGCAAAAGCGATTAAAAACATCCATGTTGATTTTTTGTAGATTTGAATTAATTTTTTCATTTGAATTTCAATATTAATTATGATTTAAATATATAAAGACTTTTTAGTCTTAATTGTTAATTGAAACCTAAGACAAGGGAAAGTGTGTTTTGGTTTTTGTGATTTCAGGGGCAATGAGCAAACCATTGTTCTGATTGATCAAACCATGTTTTTTGGCATGTCAATTGAATGCAAAATTCCATGAGTTTACATTCATGAACTTTGCTACCAGAGTTGAACTGAATAAATTAGGAGTATGAATTAGAAGGTAATATAAAAAACTAAAATCGCTAAAAACCTCTGGTGCTTTTCCATTCGGCCCAATTAATTGAAGAGAAGTAGCTTCGGAGCATTCCGTCGAAAAGCTTCACCGTTTGTAGCCGGGTGTTTGCAGCATTAATTTTCTGGATTTCGTTGGGTATCTGCAAAATACGCTGGTCAAAAAAAGCATTTAAATCGCTGATAGTCTGCGAATAATTGGCAATAGATTTTACTTCAGCAACCATCCGGATGTTTTCTGGCATCATAATAATTTCAGAAACTAAATCAGGTATATACCGCGAAAATTCCATAAAAGTGTTTTCAGGAAGTGAATTTTGCCAGTTAACATAGTCGGTAATAATTTGAATGAGTTGGTCGCTATTTTGCGGAGTTGGCTGGTCCGGAAGTGCTGCAAGCTGCTGTTTCGAATTATTTACCAAAGCTTCGAGCGAGACCCATTCCGGCTTTATGTCAGAAAATGCAGTAATGTCCCTAAATGGCTCATCGCTCGGAAGACCCTTAAAAACGATTGCTGTCTTATACGAAGGATTACCGGTCTTAACTTCTTCAATGGTCGATTCCAATACGTTCACCGAATTCTGAAGGTCGCGGATAGACTGCTGAACCGCGCTAAAATTTAGTCTGAAAAAACTTTTTTCAATGCTGTCGCAAATCAGTTGTGTTTCTTCGAGTTTTCCTTTCACCAACTCGTTGGCAATGCCTGTTGCCTGTATGTTTTCACTGGCAAACCAGACATCTGTTTCCCCTTCAACTTTGAAGTAAAGCGTTCCTTCTGCAGTATTTTCCTCGCCAATTATTTGTCCGCCCTGACTGAACTGCCAGTTGGCTTTGCCGGTAATTTTGAGATAGGATTGTGAGAAATGCAAACTTGAAACTGTTATTTCGGCTGATTGCTTGCTTTTTGCATCAATTTGAAGGAATTGGTCGGCTGCAAAACGGAAATCTTCATTAAGTAGTTTCCAAACCGCATTTTGCCCATTAATCTGATAAGTTATTCCGTCTTTTCCTCTCGAAAGAATCTGTGCAGCACCGGCAATGTCGGCATACGTATCCGGAAATTTGCAGAAGTCTCTGCGGCCGCCCTCCATATCAACTTTAATCAAAAATTTCTGACCGGGCTTAACAGTTAAAACATCACCACTTTTTGATGGTTTTCCATCAACTGTAATCTGAAGAAATGGTTTTCGTAAGGGTTGAACTCCGTAGCCAAATACGACCAATAAAACCATTATTACCTGAAGTAAGAAGATTCGTTTCATATCTCCGCGGTTTTCTGTTCATGAATCTGGCTAAAATTAATCAAAAATTGATACGAATTGTATGTTTTTAATTCATAACTATTTTTTCGGTGAAAATTCGACCTCCGGTTTGTGCACGTAGAAAATACATTCCCGACCTCAATTCTATCAAGCTCATATTTAAAGATTTAGAGTTGGGCTTTATAGTTCTGATAATTTTCCCGTCGATCGTAAACAGCTCAACGGAACGAATCAACTCCTTCGAATCAATCTGAATCTGATCGGAAGCCGGATTTGGATATATGCGGAATATTGATTGTGTTTCCTTTTCGGAAATACCTGTTGCCAGCTCTTTAAATGCAGGTAGCTTTTTGTCGCTGTACAAGCGATATTCGCCTGCTTTCAGCAGAATTGCAGCGTTGACATCTGAAACCACAAGTTCGTTGCCGCTGAAAAATTCGTACCAGGTTCCGGTGTGCTGAAAATTGGGGGCAATCGTCTGGTCATTCAATCCGAAATTGCCAATCAGCGTGATGTTGTGATCGTTCAGTTTTAGCTGTATCTTTTTTGTGACGCCAAAAACAAACCGTGTTTCTGTTCCTGAAGTAAATACATCGAACTGTTGGCGAAGCCGAAACATGGCCGAATATACATCGAAAAGTTTTCGACGGTTGCTGTTTTCAAGATAATCCATGCGTAATGGTTTTGGATCCGTTCTGCAATTGTTATTGATGGTGCCGTTTTCGCAGTAATTGATTGATAAATCGTAACCAAGTTCTCCAAATTGCCAGATCATTTTTGGGCCTGCAAGCGATAAAAAGAAAGCTGTTGCCAGTTGGCTGCGTTCGAGGGCGGTATTGAGCTCTTTGGTATTGTAGGCGCCGAGTGAATTTCCGTAAGTCATTGTTTTGAACACCTGCCGTTCTTCGTCGTGACTTTCCATGTAGGCTAAAAGTCCGGGTTTTGAATAACCTCTTGACTGATAGGATGCCCTGTTAAGGTCAGATTTACCGGATTCGTCGTATCCCATGGCGGCTTCACCAAAAGTGAAGTTTGCATTGCCCCAAATCAACATCCCGTTTCCATAATCTGCGAGTTCTCTTTCTTCAGTATCCGGAGCAAAATGTTCAAGAATAACAAATGCTTTGGGATTGACTTCCCATATTTTGTCGGCCATTCGTTTCAGGATTGCAATTCGTGAAGCATCGTATCCGCTGCCGTCGCCTGATGTATTTGTAAAACCTTTGGTGAAGTCGAAGCGGAAACCATCGACTTTGTATTCGGTCATCCAGTATTTGTTTACGCGGTCAACAAAATCCCTTGTAGCCTGGCTTTCATGGTTAAAATCGGATCCCCAGAAATAGGTGGTGTTGGGCGATGTTTGGTTAAACCATGGATTGTCGGCGGCTGGTCGTTTTAGTGTTTCGTTCCAGTACATTTTAACCATTGGGCTCGAATTGAACGAATGGTTTAAAACCATGTCGAGAATTACGATAAAACCTTGTCTGTGACATTCGTCGATCAGGGCTTTCAGGTCGTTTTTGGTACCGTAGGCTTTGTCCGGAGCAAAATAGAAATTTGGATTATAGCCCCAGCTAATATTGCCTTCAAATTCGTTGACAGGCATTAAGTCGATGGTATTTATCCCAAGTCGTTTCAGGTAATCGAGTTTTGCCTGAAGGGCTTTGTAGGTTCTTTCAGCGGTAAAGTCGCGGATGAGCAATTCGTACACCGAAAGTTTACTTGCTGGCGGTATCGTGTAGGTTGGAGTGCTCCAAATATAAGGAGTTTGCGCAGTTTGCAGCACAGAGGCACGGTCATCGGCTTTTCCGGTTGGATAAGCGATCAGTCCCGGATAAACGGCTGATGAAATGTATTTATCGTCGTAAGGATCAGAAACCTTGTCGGTATAAGGATCCGCAATTTTAATTTTGCCATCGATCAGGTATTGAAAGATGTATTCTTTTTTCGGTACCAGGTTTCCGATTTTTAGCCAGAAATAATCTCCGTCTTTTTTCATCTGGTAGTTGTTGTCGAGCGCCCAGTTGTTGAAATCGCCGGTTACAAAAATATTTTTCTTGCCGGGTGCATAAACGATTAATGTGGCCGACTGATCGTCGATATAATTTATACCGGCTTGTAAACCGGCAGGTCTGCTTTCAATTGGAGTTGTTTCGCGTATAAATACGAAAACGGAGTCAAGTTTTACGGTTGCGTTTTGAGTAGCTTTTATTTTCAGCCAGTAATTTCCGGCGTTTGGAATGGTCACGTTTTGGTTAATCAATGTTCCGGTTTGGTTACCGATTTCCTGGTTGTTCAGGAATAATTTCAGGTCGGCAGTACCGGTTGTTGTTGCAGTGAAAATGAAGGTTTCATTCTTTTCAAAAATATTGGTTCTGCCAGGCGAAGTAATGTTGACATTTAATCCTTCGGCAAAAACATCAATCAGAATATCGTTGGTTTGTTTCGACCCATCGGCTGACCGAAAGACGAGTGCAATTTTTTTAACTTTTTCAGCAGACAAAACAGAGTAATATTTTCTGATATCGGGACTTATAACCAGCTCGTAAATGCCCGCACCTTTGTTTGTCAGTTTGGGCTGTAAAGTATTGTTCGCCCATGAGCCGATTACATGTTGCCATTGGGTATTTCCTTCAACAATAACACCGGTATGCGCATACAAATCAGAAGTAAAAAAACCGAGCCTGGTTTCTTTCGATGAATCGAAAGTGATGGTTACCGCTTTTGTTTCGACGGGAAATGCCGGATTGGTGGTAACTTGCGCAAAGCTTAACTGATAAACAGCTACCAGCCAGAAAAGAATATTGATTCGACGTAACATGATAATTGGTATTAAAAAGAAAAAAAAGCCTATCCGCCCGTAATGAGCGGATAGGCTTATAAATATATCAGCAATTAGTTTTTTGTAACAGTTGCTTTAAGTGTCCAAGGATCTAAGGTAACAGTATAATTACCGTTGGTCGTAATCGTAAGGTTGTCGCCACCGGCAGTCAAGGCATTCAGATTACCACCAAGATTGATATCCCATCCGTCGTTGGCTCTGAATTTGAAGGCGCCTGCGGATTTTAAATCGAGGGTAAGTGTGAAAACCTTTTTGGTTGCGTCCCAGGTCATGTTGGTATCGTTATCCCAGCCACCTGCTGTTGCATCTCCAATTATTCCCCACCTGTTTGCGCTGTATTTGTAGGCATTCGGCTTACTTAAATCCAGGGTAAAGGCATAATCAGATTCAACAGTAACAGCAATGTTGTCACCACCAGCATTCAGGTTGGCATCTTTTGTAGAACTACCATAATTAAAATCCCAACTGTGATTGGCTCTAAACTTGAATTCTCCTGCAATAAGACGTACTGAACCGGTCCATGTTTTTGTCGCAGGATTGTAGGTCAGCGGAGTTTCGTCGTCCCAACTTTTAGGTGAAGCAGAACCAATTACACCCCATGTAGTTGCAACAGCGGTATAAGTCATTGCAGCTGCATCGACATTTATTTTGTAATAACCTGCCGGAGATTTGATATTTCCACCGTTGCCATCAATTTTTCCGGCGCCGCCATCACCATAATTTGGTCCGTCCCAGTTTGGCTGAGTTGCGAACTTCCATTCGTTGGTGCTTTTTGACATGTAAACATATCCTTCAAGTTTGTCGGGCGCAGTAATTGTGCTGATTACCTGTGGCGACTTATCGGGTGCCCAATTGGCTAAACCTGAACCGGGGTAGCTGGCTTCAACATAGTCGCCAGGAATATTCCAGGTACGAATGTTGGCCAAAGTAGTAAATACCACATCGCTGCCATAAGCTGTTCCGGCGCTGTTTGTTGCGAAAGCACGGACGTGGTAAGTTGTGAATACTGATAAACCTGCGAGGTTACTGACAAATGAACCAAGACCAGCACCACCGGCAATTTTAGTGTCGGCAATTGTTGGGTTGACACTTGTGCTCCACACAAGACCTTTGGCGGTAACTTCGGCACCACCATCATAAGAAACATTACCACCGGTAACAGCCGAGACTTTTGTGACTCCGCTAACGGCAGTCGTTGTAACAACCGGCAGATCGACCAAAGTTTTGAAAGTTACTTCAGGACCGTATCCTGTACCTGCGCTGTTTGTAGCATAAGCACGCACATAATAGGTAGTATTTCCTTTCAGTGCAGCAAGTGCGCTGACGAATGCGCCTACTCCCTTGTCGTTGGTTGTTTTGCTGTCGGCAACTGTTGGCGCCGGATTTGTTCCGTAAACAATACCGCGAACAGTAACTTCGGCACCTCCGGTAGCTGTAACATTACCACCACCCGCGGCAGAATTACCAGTAATTGTAGTAATTGCAGCAGTTGTAAGCACAGGAACAACAGGTAAAGTTGTAAAAGAATACTCTTCACCGTAAATTGTACCTGCCGATCCGGTAGCATAAGCCCTTGCATAATATTTGGTAGCATAAGCCAGGCTGGTCAATGTTACGTTAAAAGTAGCAGTTGTACTTTTTTCGGTATATTCAACTTTCTTGTTTGCTATGGTCGGAGCAGCAGCAGTGTTATAACAAACACCCTTTTCGGTAAAGCCATCGCCTTCAGCCACAACAAATCCAACCACAGTGGCAGTACTCGCAGTCACATTCAGTAATTGCGATGTGGCCAGCTTTGGGGCTAGCCGAACATCTGTATTTTCCTTTGTACATGCGGCAAACAGGATTGTTGCAGTTACAAGGATGGCCAATGTTCTATATATGAACATTCGTTTCATTGATATTATTTTTAAATGTTTCATACAAGCTAGTTTTTAGTTATTTTAAAGTTACCACCCACTTCACCCTTAACTGAATTTGGATTCGTTATGGTTAGCACAATGGTATAGTTACCAGCGGTTACAGTTATGTTTGGTCCGTCAACAGTCAAACTATTTGTTGTACCACCTAAATTCCATGCCCAACCATCGTTAAGCCTGAATTTAATATCACCATCAACCAGGTTGAGGGTAATTTTCCAGGTTCCGGTAGCAGCATCGTAGTCCATTTTCTGGTCGGGTGAATTCCAGGCATTAGGAGTTGCAGATCCAACAAGTCCGATCATGTAGGCTTCCATAGAATAGGTGAGCGCTTTGGTATCGGCGTTAAGTTTGTACCATCCGTTATCAGCAGAAACAATTCCGTTGCCATTCACTGCAAGAGCTGCGCCATTTGCGCCATATACCACATTCGTATCGGGATCTTTCAGGGTAAATGGTTTGGTTTTATCAAGTTTTACAATGCTGTAATATTTACCGTTGCCCAAAGCTGATTCAATTTTCTGGCTGATACCAGAACCAACTAAATCTAAACGTGGCAAACCATAAGTGGTAACATTTACAGTTCTAATTTCGGAAGAATATTCGAGCGGATTAGAACTTGTTCCGATAGCGCCGGTACCTGCGTCAACAGATAAAACTGCCCTCATTCGAAGATCAATCGCAGAAACCTGGTCAGCAGGGAATTTTTTAAGTAAAATTCCATTCAGGTCGCTCACCGTAATTTTCATTTTGGTATTCTTAATACCTGAAGTTAATACAGTAGCATCCTTGAAATTATTTCCCTTCGGACATATTTCCAGAAAATAAGTGGCAGACGCCTGAAATCCGGGATCGACAGCGGTACCAACAAATACCAGTGTATCCATTCCCTTGGCTCTTTTAAGGGTCAAATCGGGAACAGTCTGAATTGTTGGTGCAATTGGATTGGTCAGCATCATCACTTTTGTTTCGTCCTTCTCACACGAAAACAAAAGTCCGATCAACCCAATTAAGGTTAAATATATAATTGAATTTTTATTCATTGTTCTGAAGTTTAAAGGTTTAATATTTTGGATTTTGTTTGATGTTCGGATTGGCCGAAACTTCAGCGCCAGGGATCGGGAAAACATTCAAATGGCTGTCGGTGTTGGCTCCCTTGAAGGTGCCGCCTTTCCACTGCCAGTTGTAATTTCCATCGGTAAACTTACCAAAACGGACCAAATCGGTACGTCTTTGAGCTTCGTAATAAAACTCACGGCCGCGTTCGTCGAGCAAAAACTGATCGGTTAACTGGGCTTCAGTAATATTTCCACTTGCATTTCCGTAAGCGCGTGTTCTGATTACATTGATGTCTTTCACTGCATTGGCTTTATCATTTAAGCGATACAATGCTTCGGCTCTCATCATATATGCATCGGCCAGACGGAAAACAGGAAAATCGGTGCTCGCAAAGGCTACATTGTAATTTGAAGCCTGTGATCCATCAGCATTTCTGGCTGTAAATTTATACACTCCAATACCGTAATCACCGCTCGATGATGGACTTGGTATATCCATGCTTTTCTTCATTTTCAGGAATACACGTTTGTCTTTGCTTTGCGAGAATGTTGGATCGCTTGCTGGAACAGGTTTATTACCGTAGGTAGCAAGAGTATCGACCAGAACGTTCATGAATTGTTTTCTGGCCCTGTTTCCATTCCAGTTGGTATTTGATGTAAGACCATGAAAATCTTCAGCTCTGATGTAAACAGCGTCGCTGCTTGATTCGATAATGAAAGTGGTACCCACATAACCCTGTGTATTAATTCCATCCTGTTCCCAGGCCAAGATCATTTCAGGATTACGGCGACCATCGTTGTCGGCGCTGAAGTTCTGTCTGTAATTGGCAGCCAATGAATATTTTCCGCTGTTTATTACTTTGTCGGCATAAATTTTACAGCTATCCCATTTTGCGGTTCCGGTGTAAACCTGTGCGTTAAGATAAACGCGTGCAAGTAACATCCATGCAGCAGCTTTGTCTGCCTGAGGATACGAGAACTTTGGTTCGCCCAGTTTTGTTTCCAGATCTTTCAATTCAGACACGATGTAGTTGAACAATTTGGTTCTTCCAACTTTCATGTCGGGATCGAGCTGTTTGGGGAAGAATTTTCCAACACCATCGGCATCGGTCGTAAAAGGTGGATTACCAAACAAGTCCATACTCCATGAGTAGGCCAGTGCTCTAAGGAAACGAGCTTCGGCGTTGTATTGCATCACAGCCGGGTCGGTATTTCCTTTTGTAAACCTGATAAAATCGTTAGCATACGTAACAGTTAGGCTTAAACGCTGATAAAGCGCTGTAAGGAATGGATTATTGACATTCCAGGTTTGGGTATTAAGGTCTGAAATACCAACATCACCCCATCCGCAAATGGCCTCGTCGGTGGTAATTTCCTGTAAGTTCCAAAGTGCACGGGTGGTGGTAAAAAAGTTACCATCAGAAGCAGCGATGTCGTCGCCACCGTTACTGCCTTGTCCGGAGAGCATGAAACTGGCATAAATTTTACCCAGGGTTTGCTTCATGTAAGCAGGATCGTCGCCTAAGTTACCGGCAAGTATTGTATTTGGATCCTTTGGCTTTACATCCAGATCTTTCACACACGATGTGATCATCAGCGATGAAAGAAGAATTCCGAATATTATTGTTTTTTTATTCATATCTGTTATTTCTTAAGAATTTTAATAGGATAAGCTTAAACCAAGCATAAAGGTACGGGGCCTTGGATAGAAATTGTTATCAATACCGCCTGAAACTTCAGGATCGATTCCTTTGTATTTTGTGACAGTCAATACGTTTTGAACTGTGAAGCTCACACGTGCCGACATTTTATCAAAGATGTTATCGAAACTATAACCGGCACTCACATTGTCAAGCTTAAAGAACGAAGCGTTTGAAACAAAATAATCGCTTGTAAACTGGCGTTTCACGAATTTTGTATCACTCAGGTATGTTGGAAAGTTTTTCCAGTATCCGATCTGATAAGTCTGGTCGTAAGAAGCTCCGGCTGCCACCTGATTATATACGTAATTTCCGATGTTGGCGCGGCTTGAAGCTGATAAATCGAAGTTCTTGTAGTTAAACCTTGCCGAGAAACCGAACAGATAATCGGGAACCGGATTGTGGTAAATGTACTGATTGGCAGTATTGCCATTCACTGTACCACCTTTTCCTGAAAGATCGACATACAAACCTTCAATTGGGTTGCCATTGGCATCGTACACCTGTTTGTTCAGGAAATACGAATAGGCAGGATAGCCAACTCTGGTAACTTGCTTTTGGCCGGTAAATGCATCGCCGTAAAGTACACCAATGTAATTGGGATCGTCGCTGATGAGCAACTTGGTAATTTCGTTTTTGTTATAGGTAGCATTGAATCCCAAAATCAGCGACATATCCTTTTTCGAGATGGGTGTCAGGTTCAATGAGAATTCAGCACCTTTATTTTCAAGACTTCCTACGTTGGTTAACAACTGGTTAGAGAAGTTACTACCACTTGGAATTGTAACAGTATTCAATAAATCGTCGGTAACACGCTGGTAAAGATCGAAAGATCCTGTGATACGGTCGTTCATGAAACCAAAATCCAATCCGATGTTCTGGGTAGTTGTTTCTTCCCATTTGATGTCGGGATCGTAAGCGCTTGGACGCAATGTTGGTAGGAATGTGCCGCCAATCGGATAATATGAACCTGGCGATGAACTTATGTACCTTGCCTGGGCCGGATAATCGTTACCAATGTCTTGTTGCCCGGTAACCCCCCAGCCTAATCTTAATTTAAGATCGGAAACTGCTTTTACATTTTTCAGGAAGGATTCTTCTTTGATTTTCCATGCAAAAGCTGCTGAAGGGAAAAGTCCCCACTGATTATCTTCTGCAAAACGTGAAGATCCGTCGTTACGAACTGTAAAGGTTAGTAAATACCTATCCATCAGGGTATAATTCAACCGTCCGAAGAATGAAACCAAATAGTTTTCAGTAATGAAAGTTGAACTGTCCTTCTGTGCAGTTTGGGTTGGTAAGTAGTATCCGGTAGTGTTGCTTTTTCCTTCGCGCTGGAAGTGCTGCCATGAATAACCGGCTGTTGCGTCGATTCTGCTTTTAATCTGACTGATGTCTTTTGCGTAATTCAAATAAAAATCGAGCAGGTCGTTACGGTTTTCAGCGCTGTAGCTGTTTATCCGGCCCCAATACGGACTGGTTAGCGTTGATGGCGATGTTGGAGGACGATTGTTGTGTCCTTCGCTAACAGTATAGTCGCTTGCAACATTTAAGTTTGCACGAAGTTCAGGAATAAACGGAATTTTGTAATTCATCTGAACGTTACCGATTACGCGCTGTACATTCGATTTGTTATCGGCTGACATTAACTGCTCAACCGGATTGGGAGTACCAAGGTTAGCGCCGTAGTTGCTCCACTGGAAATAACCATCAGATTTAACATTGCCGTCTTTTACCGGTTTGGTTGGATCCATGTTGATTGCAGAACCCAATGCGCCCGAATCACCAAAATTGTTATCGGTAGTCATTCCTTTCACATTAATATTCACTTTTAAAGTGTTATTCAGGAATGAAGGGTCTAAACTTATTGCTGCAGTTAACCTTTGCATGTCGGTATTTTTCATGATACCATTCTGGTCGGTATAACCGATAGAAACACGGTAAGGCAAGGTTTTATATGCACCCGACAAGCTGATGTTGTGATCCTGAGATACTGCTGTGCGGAAAATTTCTTCCTGCCAATCGGTATTTGCATTCCCAAGCTTTGTAAAGCTGTCGGCACCGAATAAATCTTTGTGCTCATAAGCAATCTGGCGTAATTCATCGCCCGAATAAACATCGACGAATTCGATGGCGCTTGAAACAGAAGTACTTCCGTCATAACTAATTTTCATAGGGCTGCCAACCAATCCTTTTTTAGTGGTGATAAGAATAACACCATTTGATGCCCTCGAACCATAAATTGCGGTTGCCGAAGCATCTTTCAAAACAGTAAATGTCTCGATGTCGTTAGGGTTAACAAAACCAAGGAAGTTACGACTTCCAGAAACATTATTGTTGTCAAGCGGAACTCCGTCAATAATAATCAACGGGTCGTTGGAGGCATTCAGAGAAGAACCACCACGGATACGAATCGTTGATCCGCTTCCGGGAGCTCCGCCCGATGTAGTAATTACCACACCGGCACTCTTACCAACCAATAAATCCTGTGGTGAAGTTATAGCACCTTTATTGAAATCTTTTGAACTAACGGTGCTCACAGATCCTGTTGCATCCGATTTTTTTACAGTTCCGTAGCCAATTACAACCACTTCTTCCAGTTGTTCATTGTCAACTACAAACGAAACTAACAAGTTAGTTTGTCCCTGTGCAACAATCTCCTGGGTTGTGTAACCGATAAATGAAAACTGTACAATATCACCCCGGTTGGTTTGGAGTGAAAAACTGCCGTCGGCTGTGGAAATGGTTCCGTTGGTAGTTCCTTTAACTACGATAGAAACACCCGGCAAAGCTTCTCCCGATGAACTATCGGTCACCTTGCCCGAAAATACCGACTGCTGTGCCATTGCAAAGTTTCCCAGCAGAAGCGACAGCATCAGTATTGTTACTTTTAGGTTTTTGCGAATAATCCTCATGTTTTAATTAATTATTGGTTCAAATACTCGTTTAAAACTCATTGATTTGATTTTTTAGTTAATTCCATTAGTTTTTTTGTCCGTTTTTCGACTTCATTATAATTAATTCCGTGACCAAAGTATATAAACTGTTAAAATTTAGTTAAAAAATGTTACCGCCTGTTTTCCGCAATCGTTTGCGAAGTCGTTTGCATACAAAATGTTATTAAACAGGTAGTAGCTGGTAGGTACAAAACATGGGTGTTTTCCCGCAAAATTTTTGATAATTTAAGCACCTCAATTATTCATTATCTTTATGAACTATATTGAGATTTTATAGAAAAGTATATGAGAAGTAATCAGATCACAATTAAGGATATAGCAAGGATTCTGGGAATCTCGCCTTCCACCGTTTCGAGGGCACTGAAAGATCATCCGGACATTAATGTGGATACAAAAAAGGCAGTGAATGAGCTGGCCAACAAATTAAAATACCAGCCTAATGCCGTTGCCCTAAGCCTGAAAAACAGCCGCAGCAATACTATTGGTGTTATTATTCCTGAAATTGTACATTACTTCTTCTCATCAGTCATCAGTGGTATTGAAGATGTTGCCTCCCAAAAAGGATTTACCGTTATTATCTGCCAGTCGAACGAAAGTTTTGATCGTGAAGTTGCCAACGCCCGAACTTTACTCTCACACCGGGTCGATGGAATTTTAGTTTCTATCTCGAAAGAAACGTATAACTTCGATCATTTTATAAATCTTCAGGAAGGCGGAATTCCGCTTGTATTTTTCGATCGTATTGCTCCTGATATTAATGCCGATCAGGTAATTATTGACGATATGGAAGCCTCCTACAAAGCTACCCGCCACTTAATTGAAACCGGACGGAAACGAATTGCTCATTTTGCCGGTCCGCAAAGCCTCATCATTGGGCAAGAACGATTGCAAGGTTACCTGAACGCTCTTGCAGAAGCCGGACTCCCGGTTGACAATCGCCTGATTATTGAAGCAGATACTTTCGAAAAAGCCCGCAATGCCGTTGTTGAAATGCTGGATGCCGGAATTGTTCCCGATGGTGTTTTTGCCGTAAACGACCTAACAGCCATTGGAGCAATGCAAACCATTCAGAAACGCGGATACAAAATTCCTGACCAAATCTCTATTGTCGGATTTTCGGATGGTCGTTTCTCCGGAATCACAGATCCGCATCTTTCTTCGGTCGATCAGCATGGCTATGAAATGGGAACTACTGCTGCCGAAATGCTTTTTCATCGGATTTTATCTGACGAAGAGGAATATGTCCCTGAAATAAAAATTCTGAAAGCTGATCTGATTGTGAGGGGAAGTTCGGTAAGAGAATAAGGAAATTCACTTTTTCAACGCCGCTTTGCTGAAAATATACTCCGGAATGTCCACATTGAATTCGATTTTGGTGATTTTAAATTCGGTGCCGTCGCCTTCTTTCAGCATATCTTTGTAAATCATGGTTGACGGAAACCATCGTCCTTTTACCTGAATGATATCTTTCATTTCCAAACGTTTGAGCAACTGTCCGCTTTTCGCAAACAGTTCCTGTTTCAGCGGCACAAAACGCTCGGCATCAACCCACATCTTTTGCGAGTGGTAGGCAACGTCAGTCACCTTGGCAGTAAGTTCAATCAGGTAGGTTTTACGGCCGTACATTTCTTCTTCACCCAATACTTTCGCCGAGTAAATATCGGTGAGTTTGCGGTCGTCCATCATGTCTTCGTACGAGAGGTCGGAGCCCATCACCGACTGGCGCAACAGGTGCCCCGAAATCTGGATGATGCGGTCGGTCGATGGTGAATAAATCCAAAGCTGGTTCTCGAGTTTCAGCATTTTGGTTCCCTGTTCGCGGGCTGGGGAAAGGTACTCGGAAAACGACTTTTTATCGCCCATCGCATAGGTTTTCGAGCTAATGGTTCGCGCACCACGTTTCCCCTGTATGGTAATCTGCGATTCCATCACACGATTGTCCGACGACAGATTTTTGTCCACTTTTTTCAGGATTTCGGTGGCATCAGGATTGGTGAAACCAGAAAATAAAATTACAGCTAAAATATAGTTAATCAGTGCTTTCATGCGTTTTGTTTTTATTTGATTTAGTTTTTAACGCTTTCAGGTCTAAAGACGCTGACAGGTTGTTGTTTTAGTTTGACCTGTCCGTCGAACATACATTACGCCTCCAATTCTTTAAACAGTTGCGAGGTTTTTCGTTTATAAATGCCAACTCCTGCAAGCATTGCGCCAATCACAGTCGATATAATTCCAGGCAGGAATCCGATGTAAAAATCAACCGGGGTGATGCGGGCGCGAATAATAGTGGGCATCATCATCGACGAACCTTTCATCGAATCGCCCAGATCTAATCCATAGGTTTGCATTAGCCAGGCAAAGAACAGTCCGATTGTGGTACCAACAACAGATCCGGCAATCCCAATCATCACCGATTCGTAAACCAGTGTCCGATAGACATGATTTTTCTCTTCACCCATGGCCAATCGGATTCCAAATTCACCGTAACGGCGAATTCCTCCGAGCAACCCGGCATTCCACAAAACCAACGACATGGCCAGCATAAATACAAATGTAATAATGGCTCCCATCGTGTTCGACAAATCAACAAACTGCCCCATACTTCCCTGATCTTTAAGTGATAACATTACCGGAGCGTATTCATCATTTTCAGGATTTGGAAAATTCGACAGGAACTTTTCTTTTACATCTGCGGCCAGATCAGCCGAAAAGTAGCCTGAACCGAAAAATCCAGTGATTTCAGTGGCAGCATCTTCCATGTCGAGCGCCAAACGAACATCTTCAATATCAGCAATGATGGTTCCTTTGTCCATTACCTGAACGCCAAACGAAAGCGTTCCGGCCAGGATAAAATTATAGTAGCTCATAGCACCGTTCATGGTCGAACCAATCAGCGTAATCTTGTCGCCCGGATTTACGCCCAACTTTTGAGAAAACAGTTCGCTTAGTACTATTTCGCCTTTCATTTCAGGTAAACGTCCACGTACCAACGATTTCGCCATGCCCATCCGCTCTGCTTCGCCCCCCCGACCAGTCGGGGCTGAAAGCAGATCAACGCCAATTCCCAGGGCCGGACCTTGAGATTTTGTTTCGCCGTTTTCATCGGGTGCATCTATCAAACCGCCAAACTGGATGCGTTCCACCCAGGTAATATCAGGAAATTCCTGACTAAGTTTTTCTTTCAATGCACCGGTTTCGAGCAGCGCCAGATCGGTTGGCATTTGGCTGATGTTTTCGGCAAACGATTTGGTTACCACTTTAACATGACCAAAACTCAATTTGGCATTCATCTCAATCGAATCGTTCATCAAACCGGTAATGTAGGCATGAAGAAACACGCTCAATGAAACGCCAACCGCTACGATGAGGATGGGCATCAGGCTGCGCCTTTTGTCGCGCAGCAAACCTTTCAACAGAAATCGTATCATTGTATTTTCCCCCTTAAAGCTTCAGTTGGGTTCATTTTTGCAATGCGGCGTGCCGGCCAGTAACTTACCACCGAGGTGGTCAAAAGCACAATTAAAGTGGTTGAAAGTATCAATCCAACACTGTAAATCGGGTACATGGTTGGCGCAATGGCCATCCCAAATTCGCTCGTGTCCATCGGAACGGTGAAGCCTACCCGGGCTTGCCAGATAAAAAACGGGATTCCGTAAACAGCAGCCAAAGCCGCAGCCAGCACTGCGTGCATTGCCCCTTCTACGGTAAACAGAGTTACTACTTGCTGGCGGGTATAGCCCAAGGCAACGTAGGTTCCAATCTCTTTTTGTCTGCGAAAAATGGATAAGATTTGTGTATCGAAAATGGCCAGCATAGCCAGCAGCAACAGTATAAAATAGAAGACTGACTGCCCTGCATTTTTGGTTTTAATCATGGCGTCAATTTCAGCGGTCAACTCTTTTTTGGTTTTTAGCCTGAAGTCTCCAACTGCAGGGCGGTTTTCTTCAGCATTGGCAAAGCTGAAAAGCGTGGCCTGTTCAGGAAGCAACAGTTTTTCCTGCATGGTTTCCAGATTGATCCAAACCTGTGCCACATCGATGGTGGGCACGGTGGTTGAAAAAATATCAACAATCTCAATTTCAGTTGCATCGAAGGTGCCTTTGCTGTCTCGCCATCTCAAAACAACACGGCTCCCTTTTTCGAGGTGGCTCGAACGGGCCATCACCTCTCCAATAATGGCAGGAATGGCATCGGTCACCGAATCGAGTTTGTGTGTTGGTATTTTCAGCAAATTTTGACTGGCTGGAATCCCTTTAATCATTGCCGGTTGCATCCTTCCCTGCGGGTAAATGGTTCCCTGCGCAAAAAGCATCGGCACCATTTCGCCCTTTTCAATTTCAGGCTTAAATTCGTTGGGAATTGGGGCATGGCTGTCGGTAATCGTGAATCCGTCGTACGGGTCGTACTGGTTGTGCCAAAACTGGCCTTTGCCAATTTCCCATTGTTCCATATCGTTTTTGGCCTGATGGTCCCAGCCCACCAAAATTCCTTTCGCCCAGATAATGACCACGAAGGAAAACGACAACACAATCACATTCAATCCTGTGCGTAACCCCGCGCCTATCAGGTTTCGGAAAGCCAATTTAAAAGCTATTTTCATACTTGCACGATTTTACTGGTTCATCCATTCTTCCTGATCGACCAGGCCGTCTTTCAGGAAGATTTTACGTTTCAGGTAACCGATGACTTTTTCATCGTGGGTAGCAAAAATGAAGGTGGTTTTCAGTTCACGGTTCAGGTTCAGCATGGTTTGCAGTATGTTGTGCGAGTTGGCTGCATCGAGGTTGGCGGTTGGCTCATCGGCGAGCACCAATGAGGGCTTTTTCACCATGGCGCGGGCAATGGCCACACGCTGGCATTCTCCTCCGGAAAGTTGTGGCGGTTTCGATTTTACTTTGTCGGTCAGACCCACCCATTCCAGTGCATCCATCACCATTTTTTTGCGTTCCAAAGTGGTGTAATCGAGCAGTAACAGTGGGAATTCAACATTTTCGAAAACCGTGTGTACCTGCAACAGGTTGTAGCTCTGGAAAATAAAACCAAGGCTCTCTTTGCGCAATTTGGCCGACTCTTTAGCACTCAATTTGGAAATCGATTTTCCGAGCACAACTGCCTCTCCTTTTGTGGGTGTATCGAGTGATCCGATGATGTTGAGCAGCGTGGTTTTTCCGGAGCCACTGGGACCAATAAGCCCGGCAAATTCACCTGTCCCGAAGTTCAGGTTAATTCCTTTCAGTGCTGTAAACTCACCCTTTCCCATGGGGAACCGTTTGATGAGCTGATTGATTTGAATGATGGCGGAGTTTTCCATAAACCGAATATTTTAGTGATTGAAAACCAACATTACCTGTATTCCAGTGCCGGCAAACAGGTTGATATCGTTGGCGGTTAGCGGTATTTTATACAGTTTGGGGTTGCTGAAACCCATGCAGTAAAGCGTAATATTCCTGAACTGATGGTTCCAGGTTACGATGTTATAAACCCCTTTGTTGATCCAGTCGTAATAAACCATCGCGCTAAGATTGTCGTTCAGGCTAAGCGGATAGTTGAGCGAAAGTGTGGAAAAGACAAACGGATCGTTGATGCGGAAAGGTTTTTCATCGTAGGCAAACAACAACTGTTCATAAATGACATTCAGTCCGTTACCTATTCCAAAAGTGTAATCGG
>JAHEYU010000093.1 GCA_023251435.1 Bacteroidota bacterium | reverse complement strand
AATTACGCAGGATGTGGTGACAACCAACGAACATTCTGACATGATTTCGCTTACCCGGCCAATGTCAGTTTTCGAGCGCGACCTGATGCAGCAGCGTATTGAGGATGGATATGATACTTTTATTAGCCGTGTTGCCGAAGGTCGAAAGATGGATAAAACGGCGGTTGACGCAGTGGGAGAGGGGCGTGTTTGGGCTGCAACCAATGCCAAAGAAATTAAGCTGATTGATGCGTATGGCGGTCTGACCGATGCCATTAATCTGGCAAAAAAAATGGCCAATCTGGATAATTACCGGATTGTGAACCTGCCAAAATTGAAAGATCCGTTCGAAGAATTGCTGAAAGAGTTTTCAGGATCGGCCAGGGCAAGTTTTATGAAGGATGAGATGGGCGAAGGCTATAAATACTACGAACAATTGCGCAGTATGATTTCACAGAAGGGAATTCTGGCCAGGATTCCGTATGATATTGAGATTCATTAATATGAGATAATCTAATGAAAGGGACAAAATCAAGTTTAACAGGTGGTTTTGTCCCTTTTTTGTTTTCCAAACATGCCAAATCAAATAAAAGTGATGAAGTCTATTCTTCTTTTTACCTGCTTAAACCTGCTGTTCCTGAATTCATTCTCACAAAATGTAATTTTATGCACTATCGGCACTTCGCTTGGAAACATTCATATTGAACTGTATCCTGAAGAGGCACCGGTTACGGTAGCTAATTTTCTGAAATATGTTGACAATCAGCTATACGATGGAACCAATTTTTACCGGGTTTGTACTCCTGAAAACGAAAAAGACAGAACCGTGAAAATTGAAGTCATACAGGGAGGAGATGTATCCGAAGAAAAACAGTTTGAGCCAATACCGATTGAAACGACCAAAAAAACTGGAATTACACACCAAAACGGAACTTTGTCGATGGCCAGAGACACGCCCAATTCTGCCACCAGCAGCTTTTTTATTTGTATCAACAACCAACCAGAACTCGACTTTGCCGGAAAAAGAAATCCCGATGGACAAGGATTTGCAGCTTTCGGAAGGGTTACAAAAGGGTTGAACGTGGTGAAGAGAATTCAGGCCCAAAAAGAAAGTGGACAATACCTGATTGAACCGGTTATTATGCAATCTATCCGGAGAATCGATTGATAGCCGAAAGAACTAAAAGCATGTTTCCATTGTTGAAAGTTTAGTCAACGAAATAAATACAGATTATGGAAAAATTATTCTTATTGAAACCCGATTTTCAGGATATTAACCGCAAGGCAGATGCAAAGTATTTTTGTCCTCCGTGTGCATTGATAGAAGGAGTACTTTCCTTTTATCCGAGACTTCGCAACGAATTGGAGATTACTTATGTCGATTTTGTCAGGCCACGACCGGCAATTATTGAATTGATTGGTGAAGCCAACCAAAGTTGTCCGGTTTTAGTATTGGAAGATGGATCGTTTTTGAACGATGCTGATGAAATTATTCAGCATTTAACGGTGAATCACCAAATCGGACAAGCGCATTGAATTTGATGCAAGCAGAAAATCTGTGGTTTGTTGTGTCTAATCCTTTCCAATTACCAACCTGTTTTCAACCATTCGGTTGTTGAATTGCTGTACAATGGCTTTTTGTAATTGTTGTTCGTACTGAAAGTCAACAGTTCCCAACAGATTTTTAGTAAGTTCCGGATCTTCTTTCCGGTTGTAGATGGCGGTTAATTTGTCGTCGGTAAGATAAAAAACATAATCGCCGCTTAAAAACTGGTACGAATCCTGGATATAATTAATTACAAAACGAGTACTGTTTTTATCGAGCAAATTATTTCCAAAAGCAATGTACGGAAGCGGGTAATTCAGGTAACCAAGTACAGTTGGCATGATATCGATTTGTTGCGCCAGTCCATTGTCGAAACCTTTCAAACTGCCGTCGGCTTTGTAAAAAAGGAGCGGAACAGCAAAGTGATTTACCGAAGTATAATATTCGAGGATATCCGAATCAACTGCATGATCGGCAGTTATTACGAACAATGTATTTTCAAACCAGGGCATCTTTCGGGCTGTGTCGAAAAACTTCTGAAGAGACAAGTCAGTATAGCGAATACATTTGTTCAGCGGAAGCCTTCCTTCAGGAAATTTACCTTTGTATTTCTCCGGAACTTCGTAAGGGTGGTGCGACGAAACCGAGAAAACGGTAGTCAGGAAAGGTTCCTGCATAGTGTTCATCTCGCGGGCAAAGAACTGAAAATACGGCTCGTCCCAAACGCCCCAGATCCCGTCGAAATCTTCCTCTTTGCCGTATTCGTTTAGCCCGGAATATTTCTGATAACCGGCAATTTTGGTAAAAGCATCGAAGCCCATCGAACCGTTGGGTGCGCCGTGAAAAAAAGCAGTTTGGTATCCTTGTTCTGCCAGTAATCCGGCAATACTATTAATCGCATTTCCCGATCGTTCTGAAATAATGTAGGGCAGCACCAGCGCCGGGATACTTGCTGTAACCGATGGAATCGCATCAATCGATTTACGACCGTTGGCAAAAGCATTCGGGAATACAAGGCTCTCGTTGATCAGCGAATCCAAAAATGGCGTGTAACTGCGGTCGCGCGGATCTTCGTAGTGCTGGTTAAACGCTCCGACAAAGGCCCGGTTGAAGCTTTCCAGAATAATGATTACCACATTTTCTTTTCGGGCAGAAGCAATACTATCCGGAGTATGGACAGGTGAATAGATGCGCTCCAGTTCTTCGTCTGAAGCAAAGAAACTTTTAGGTTCGAACGCTTTTTTGCCCCAGGTTCGCATGATACAAAACGGAGTATTTTGTACCAGCGACATTTCTTCGGATGTGTTCACAAAAGCGCCTGCATTGTTCATGTTAATTGGGCGGGTACTATGCCGCCATCCACCACGCACTCCAATAATAGAAAGGCCGAGAACCAAAGCAATAATTGGAATTCCTAAAAGAAAATAAACGAATGGGTGTTTTATCCTGAAGGGTTTTGGTTTCAATACTGAATAAAGTACTGAAAGCAAGATCATTAAAAAAATAAATATCAGCAGGATATACCAGAAATCATAAAAGAACCGAAAGATGAGATTGGTGTTTCCGGCATCGAAAGCAGCCACATCGAACATGCTGGCGGTGGTGCGTTTCAGTATGTAACGGTAATAAATAATGTCGATCAGGTTAAACGCAATTCCGGCGCCGTTGCCAATCATAAAAATCCATTTCAAACTTATTTGGTACCAAACGGTAAATTTAAACCGAAAGGGCAAAAGAAAGAATAGCATGTAAGCCGCATTCAGATAGATCAATGCACTGATATCGAACATTAAACCACCCTTCATAATCGTAAGAAACGATGAAAAGGTAACCTGTGGAAACGAGGCGGTGTTGAACAGATAAAACAAAATACGGCAGATAGTATAAAATCCCATCAGAATGGCGATTCTGTATAGCAAAACCAGGTATTCGTTGGCTTCGTATCTTTTCGTATTAAAGCGGTATTTCAACATTTTGTCCTTCAAAATTGAGAATGCAAAAATAGCAGCTTATTTGATTCGTGATCGGATTTTGATGGTTTTGTATTTTGAACGACCTTTTGTACATTTATATATAGGACTGTATCCTAACGGCACAGTTTAAAGTTGAAGTATTCATAAACCATCATATCTAATTGCTATGCCAAACACTTACACTCAAATCCACATTCATGCCGTATTTGCGGTTCAAAACAGGATTTCACTTATTTCGAAAAGCTGGGAAGAAAGGCTGTATCAGTATATTACTGGCATTATTAAAAATAAAGGGCATAAACTGTTGTCTATAAATGGAATGCCAGACCATGTTCATGCATTATTTGGAATGAGGCCAACACAATCATTATCTGATTTAATGCAGGATATAAAGGGCGATTCATCCCGGTGGATTAATGATAATCGCTTTGTCGCCGGTAAGTTTTCATGGCAGGAAGGCTTTGGTGGTTTCTCATACAGTAAATCACAAATATCAGCGGTGGTTAAATATATTGAGAATCAGGAGAAACATCATAAAAGAAAAACATTCATCGAAGAATACCTGAAAATACTGCAAAATTTTGAAGTTGAATTTGATGAGAGGTATATCTTTAAACCTATTGATTAGTGTCCTGGGTTCTCCTTAAATTAGTTCTTTTCCAAAATTGCAATTGAAGTCTCCCAATCCCGCTAGGGATTTGAGGTCGGTAGAAATATCAAATTGAACAAAGTCCCGTCCCGTATGGGACGGAAGGAAACCGGGAAGCCTTGTTTTACCGACCTGATGTGCCTAGTGGCACAAAGCTTTGACGAAATTCAAAATTTTTTCTCCAAATTATTTGGTAATCCTATTTAATTCATTTTACTTTGTGTCCTACAATACTAGGACACTAAATATCTATGCCATGATTTCAATTAAACAATTAACCTTTCACTACAAAAAACAACAGGCACTGTTCGCTGATTTGTCATTTCATCAGGAAAACGGAAGCATTACCGGACTGCTTGGTAAGAATGGCGCGGGAAAATCAACACTGCTAAAATTGATGGCTGGGTTGCTGAAACCGCAGGCCGGGCAATTGACCATCAATAGTTTCAAACCCTTCGACCGGCATCCAGACTTTTTGTCCGATGTATTTATGGTTCCCGAAGAGTTTTCGTTTCCGCCCGTTACCATCGATTGCTATGTGAAAGCAACTGCTCCGTTGTACCCCAGCTTCGGATACGAAAAGATGGATAAAATCCTTCAGGAATTTGAGCTCGACCGAAAAAAGAACATCAACCGCCTGTCGCACGGGCAGCGCAAAAAGTTTTTGATTGCTTTTGCGCTGGCAACCAATTGCCGTTTGCTGATTTTAGACGAACCAACCAACGGACTCGACATTCCATCTAAAAGTTTGTTCCGGAAAATTCTGGTCAGCTCGGTGACCGAAGATCAGTTAGTGCTGATTTCGACCCACCAGGTGAAAGACATTGATACCATTATTGATAAGATTGTGATGATTGATGAAGGCGAAATCGTTTTTAATGACGATGTAATCAATATCAGTCAAAAATGGCAGTTCAAATCTGTCGCCAGTCTTTCCGGAATAGCTGACCCGGTTTACCACGAGAAATGCCCCGGTGGTTATCGAATTATCAGCCCAATAAGCGACGAAGATGAAACTGACATCGACATCGAACTGCTATTCAATGCGATAGTTAATAAAGCAAACTTAAATTAGTAACAATGAAACAGAATAAATATTTTTCTCCGGGACGTTTCGCCCGTTTGTTCCGAAACGATTTGCTGATCAATCAAAAAACTTACCTGTTTACACTTGCCGGACTTGGGATTGCCATCTACGCGCTTATGTATTTTTTAATGATGAATACAAAACACGTTGGCGCAAATCAATACACCGGTTTTATCGTATTTTATCTGATGGGCGTTGGCGTTGTTATAGGTACTGCATTTCCGGCTCTGACCAATCAAATCAAAACAAGCAATTACTTGCTTGCTCCAGGATCAACTTTCGAAAAATACCTGGTTCAGTTTGTAATCCGAATGGTTATTTTTATTCCGATTGCTCTGCTCATCTTCTGGTTCAGTGCTAATTTGGCTAAAGCATCATTGGTTCCTGATCCCACGATTGGGTTTGATCCTGAAGTTAGTATTGCTGATTTTAGTTTTGAAAGTCTTTTCAATCGTCTTTATTACAAAGACATTGCCCCAACCATTCTAGGCATTTTTTCAATGTATTCGCTTTTGTTTGCAGGTTCGGTATATTTTAAACGATTTGCGTTACCCAAAACACTTATTCTTGCAGGAATTATTGTTGGGGCGCTTGTTTTATCATTTGTGCTTTTCTCTCATATTTTCTATCCTCTGGAAACTCACGGTTTTGAAATGAAACTGGTATCCTATAAAGTAGGTGATATCGATAATTACAAGGTGTTTCTTTATTGCTGGGCAAGTATTTCCTGGGTATTCTTTCTGCTATTTGCATATTTTAAACTTAAAGAGAAAGAGGTATAACATGGAATTTCAATCATCAAAAGGAATATTCCTTCAGATAGCCGACAGCCTTTGCCACCAGATATTGGAAGGGCTGTTAAAACCGGGCGACCGGGTGCCATCGGTACGCGATCTGGCCGAAGAATACGAAGTAAACCGAAATACAGTAATGAGAACATATACTATTTTACAGGAATCGGGCATTTTTGACAACAAGCGTGGAATTGGATTTTTCATTTCAGAAAATGCTGTTGAACTGGTTCGTGCCAGTGAAAAGACTAATTTTTTCAACCATGAACTACCTGAATTTATAAAAAAAGTGAAACTACTTAAATTGAACAGCAACGATTTGACCGATTTAGTCACCGAAATCAAAAACAACGATACCTATGAAAACAAGTAACTATATAATCATTGCCTTTTTTGTATTCTTGTTCGGGGGAGTTTTCGTATTATTCCTTTCATCCAAAATTCATCAAGGCGACAGCGACAGAGGATTGTATTCAGAAGAAAAGAAATTGGAGTCCTTTTCTGTTGTAGTAGCCGAACCTGGAGCCAATTTTCACCTGAGAAATGGCGAAAATCCACGAATGCTATGTTCTTATGAATTGCCCGATACCTGCAGTTTCCCGGAATATGGCATTAGGAACGATACTCTTTTTGTGTTTGCCAGAAAGAAAAATATAAAGCCTGGCTATGGGAACAAAATTGATATATACGGCAAAAATATTAAAAGCATTATAGCAAAAGAGAATTCATACATGAGCTTGCAGCAATTTGCGGCTGACACTTTATATATGAGGTTAAATAATGCGAAATTGGATGCCTTTTTTGATAAGACAAAGAGCACTACTGCATTATTTTCAATTCAGGCAGTTGAATCTGATATCAGTCTGACCGGGGCTATTATTGGGAGTATTGATATTCAGCTAAATAAAACAAAGATGCAAACGTGGAATAATTCAATTGGCAGTCTGTCAGGATCGTTAAAAAATGATTCGCACGTGACTTTTGGTTGGCTAAATAAAATTAGCCTTGATATTGATTCAACAAGTGCATACCAACTTATGAAATACCAACTTAAGAAATAAGTTGGCCTCTAAAATAAAAATGGTTGAATGTCGGGATGTGATATTCAACCATTTTGTCATTAATAAGGCACTATTCCGTCGGGAAAATTATCTATTCATCTCTTTTTTGTAACAAAGCGCCACTTGATTAAACCTATTGATAGAAATCAAGTCTTAGAAACCGTGAACTAACTTTTTAGCAGTGAAGATAACTATCGAAAACCTAAATAAAGTCTATCCCAACGGCAACCATGCCCTCAAAGATGTAAATCTTGAAATCAATAACGGGATGTTCGGTTTGTTGGGTCCCAATGGTGCAGGCAAATCGAGTCTGATGCGCATTTTGGTAACCTTAATGCAGCCTTCTTCCGGCAAAATAATCATGAATGGTTATGATCTGACCAAAGACCGCGAGCAAATACGCTCCATGTTGGGTTATCTTCCGCAGGATTTCCGCTTTTTCTCTCATTTAAAAACGTATGAATTTCTTGATTACGCTGCCCGTCTGGCCGGAATGAAGAACAGCAAAGAACGTAAACTGGCTGTCGATAAAATGCTGGAGGAAGTTGGTTTGTTCGAAGCTCGTGACCGTCAGGCCAACAAGCTTTCCGGAGGGATGAAACGGCGCCTCGGAATTGCACAGGCATTGATTAACGAGCCCAAAATCATTATTGTTGATGAGCCGACTACCGGACTCGACCCCGAAGAACGTATCCGTTTCCGAAATTTACTTTCCACCATTTCAACCCAGGATGTAATCATCATTCTTTCGACCCATATTGTTGGCGACATTTCGAGTTCGTGTACCGATATGGCTTTGCTCAATAAAGGCGGTCTGGCTTTTACCGGCTCGCCCGATCAGTTGGTGGCACAGGCTGAAGGAAAAGTTTGGCTTATTCAGGCTACAGAAGCAGAATACCTGGAAATCAACGAAAAATATCCGGTTATCTCGAATGTTCCTACCAGCGAAGGTTGGGAAATTCAGGTAGTAGCCGATGCAATAAACGGTTACAGTGGCGAAAATATCGCGCCCAACCTCGAACATGCCTACGTGTATTTTATGGAAAGCAACTTAAACCAATGGACCGCAATATAATATTGACAATTAGACTATTTACTATTGACTATTTAAATGCGGCTGCTATGAACAGAACAAATTGTAAATCGTAAATCATTAAATTGTAAATAAAAAAATGATATCCATTCATAATATTACTTCCATTGCCAAATACGAAATCACCACGCTGCTACGCTCGTGGTTTTTCAGGATTTTTGCCATTCTGGCTATGGTCTTTTTGTTCTTCTTCAACATGGGAACGCTCATCATGGACAATGCAGGTGCCGGAAGCTGGGACATGAAAGCAATTTCATCAGTCATCCCCTACGTCAACCTGTTGTTGCTGAATACCGTTCAGGCTATTATTGCTATTTTTCTGGCTTCCGACTTCCTGAAACGCGATAAAAAACTGGATACCACCGATGTTATTTATATCCGCTCGATGTCGAACGGCGAATATGTTGCCGGAAAAACCCTCGGAAACCTGGTTGTTTTCATTATCCTGAACCTGATTATCCTTTCGGAAGCACTCATCTTTAATCTGATTGCCGAAAATGTTACCGTTAACTGGTTGGCTTATCTGGAATATTTCCTGATTATCAGTTTGCCCACCCTGCTTTTTATACTCGGACTTTCGTTCTTTATTATGAGTATCCTGAAAAATCAGGCGATCACCTTTATTCTTTTACTCGGATACGTTGCCGTTACCATTTTCTACCTCAACACTAAATACTATTACCTGTTCGATTACATGGCCTACAGCATGCCACTGCTTAATTCCGATTTTATGGGGTTTGGAAACCTTCCAACCATCATGATACACCGCGGAATGTATGCCTGTTTTGGAGTCGCATTTATATTCCTAACCATTTCGCTCCTGAAACGATTACCTCAAAGCCCTTTCAGCAACAAGGTAACCCTTCTTCCAGCGCTTATTTTCTTTGCTGCAGGTATCTGGTTGGGGAATATGCATATTTCAACCTTTGCACGTAATCAGGAATTAAGAGAAAACATACGAATACTGAATGACGCCAATCTGGAAACACCACGTTTAACGATTGAAAGCTACCAGATTGAGCTTGACCACAAAGGGAATACTATTGATGTAATTGCAAAACTGAAAGTAAGCAACCCTCACCCCGAAGCGGTTAATCATTTTGTATTTAGCCTGAATCCGGGTTTGACCGTGAATAAAGTCAGCGTCAATGGGCAGGAAACTTCGGTAAAACGCGAATTGCATTTAGTCGAATTTTCGGGGACCAAACTGGAGCCCGGCGAAAGTGCTGATCTTGAATTTATATACAGCGGGGGCCTGAACGAAGCTGCCAGTTATCTCGATGTGGACGATAAAACTCTCCAGAAAGCGTATCAGGCTTTCATGTTTAAGATTGATAAACGTTCGGGCATTGTTTCACCTGAATTTGTTTTGCTCACACGCGAATGCAACTGGTACCCGATAGCCGGAACAAGTTTTGGGATAAAAAGTAAGCAATGGATGCAAAAACAATTCAGCAGCTTCGACATTTCAGTAAAAACCAAATCAGGTCTTACTGCTATTTCGCAAGGAAAACCGGAGCAAAAAGATGGAACTTTCCATTTTACCAACAAAACCAATTTGCCGCAGATATCGCTGGTTATTGGCAACTATACGCAAAAAACTGATACGATCGATGGACTGGAATTCAACCTGTACCATCATCCCAATCACGATTATTTTACCAAGTTTTTCGAGCCTGTAAAAGATACTATCCCTGACCTGATTGCCACTGCATTAAAAGATTATGAGCGTAAAATAGACATGTATTACCCATTTCAGCGGGTTACCCTGGTCGAAGTTCCGGCCCAGTTTTATTCGTATCCGCGTACTTTAATGGGCGAACGCGAACAGGTACAGCCCGAGACCATACTTTTTCCTGAAAAAGGCTTGCTCATTGGTGAGGCCGATTTTAATGGTTCGGTAAAACGAATGGAGCGCTGGGGAGGAGGAGGTCGTGGAAACGAAGCTCAAACCACTCCCGAAGAGAAAAAAGTACAAGCATTCAATAGCTTTTTATCGCTGTTTACGCAGGAATCCGGTAGACCCAACTTTAACCGAAGTCAAGGCGAAGTTCAGGTGGAAGAAAAGGCCAACGCGCTATATGCCTTCCCTTTATTTTATAACCATGCCTATTTTGTGCAATCAGATAAATGGCCAATTGCCGACCGTATTTTTGAATCTTACCTGAAAAAATCATCACAATCAGGAGCAATGGGCTGGATGCGCGATATGCAGGGAATGACTGAAAATGAACAGGCCAATCTGGCTTTACAGGATTTTTCGTTTGCCGAATTGCTCAACGACACCACCAAAGCAAAGATTATCGACAATGTGATCCAACAAAAAGGGCAATCACTTTTCTCCATCATTAAACGACGGACTGGTGATGTTGCATTTGACGAATTTATGTTCGATTTTTTAAAGAGTATCAAGTTCAAGGTAACCACCATAGAAGATTTTAATACCAGAATTCAAACCCAGTTTAGTGCCGATTTGATGCCATTTATGGACAATTGGTTCAACAGCAAAAATCTTCCGGGCTACCTGATTGGTGGAGTTGATGCGGTAAATGTGCTCGATGGCGACCGCCTCAAGACGATGGTGAAATTTAAAATTAGCAACACCGAAACAACTGAAGGAATTGTAATTGTACAGTTCCGGCTTGGTGGAGGTGGAGGCCCCGGCCGAGGTCGTTTTACAATGGGTGGCGATGCCGAAACCATTGATAAACTTGTAAGTCTGGAAGGCAAACAAACCAAAGAGGTGAGCTTCCTGCTCGATGGAACGCCACGCGGATTAACCATCAATACTTTAACATCGCGAAATATTCCTTCTGAAATTCGTCTTCCGTTAGAGAATATTGAGGAAGATACCAAGGCGACACCTTTCGAAGGCGAAAAAATATCGGAGGTTGCTGTTCGTCTGGCCGAAGATGGCGAGTTTATTTCTGACGATGAGGATTCAACCTTTAAGTTTTCGCAAACCACGGAATACAGTTTGTTGCAAAAGTTGTTGCTCAAAGAAGACCTGACCAGGGATAAGTATGTCGGGTTTAATACATGGCGGGCTCCTCGTACATGGAAAGCTACCACCAACAGTAGTTTCTTTGGAGAGTTCATCCGTTCGGCGCATTTTATCCGATCAGGCGATGGAAGCAAAAAAGCAACCTGGAACATCCCGATCAAAGGTGACGGTACCTATGAAGTATTCACACATATTATCAAACAAAATCAGCGCGGACGCCGCGATAGTCAGGATCAAGGTGGCGAATACACTTATACCGTTTATCACAATGGCGAAAAAGAAGAAGTCATAATTGAACTGAAATCGATTGACAACGGCTGGAATAGTTTGGGTTCATTCTATTTCTCAGGCGATTCGGCAAAAGTTGAATTAGGAAATAAATCATCGGCACAGGTTGTGGTAGCCGACGCAATTAAACTGGTATCGGAAGATTTTCGCCCTTATAAACCACCTGTAAAAGAGAAAGAAAAAGAAGTGACAGAAGAGAAAACGCCCGAATTGAACGCAAAGAAAGCAGCAAAAAAGGCAGAAAAAGCAAAAAACAAAAACAATAAAAAGCAGAACGAAAGTTAGAGCGAGCAGCTTTCTGGATGCGCTCATCTGAATAAAAACTAACAAAATACGATAAACACTATGCCATTAAAAAATCTTATTCAACGGGGACTTCTTCTGGTCATTTTTTGCCAGTTTTTGCTCACTGCCAATGCACAGCAAATTCTGACACTTGAAAGTGCGCTCGAAATTGCGCGTAATAACAGTCCCGACATCCGGCGCTCTTTGTTGAATCTGGAGCGTTCAGAACAATCGTTAATTGCACAAAATGCCGCACTTAAATCGAATTTTTCGTTAAGTGTTACTCCAATGAGTTACGACCAGCGGCGGCAGTTTGATTTATATAACTCGCAATGGTACACGAGTAAAACGATACAACCCTCGAGTACTTTTACCATTACTCAACCTTTCCTTCCGACTGATGCAACCATTAGCCTGATAAACCGCTTTGGCTGGCAAAACAACTATGTTGAGAAATTTAATGGTTCAGAAACGAACAAAGCATTTTATAATAATCTTTCGTTAAGTATAGCCCAACCCCTGTTTACCTACAACAGGACAAAACTTCAGATTAAAGAATTGGAGCTCGTTCTGGAAAATGCCCAGTTAAACTATGCCATGCAAAAACTGAATAACGAAAAGCAGGTCACGCAATTCTTTTACGATGTTTATCTGGCCCAAATGAACCTGACTATTTCTCAGGATGAGTTTACGAATACCCAAAAAAGCTTCGAAATAACCCAAAATAAGGTAACTGCCGGAATTTCGGCTAGAGAGGAACTTTATCAGGCAGAACTGAACTTTGCCACTGCCAAATCGAGCCTTCAAAATGCACAGGTTAGTCTCGATAATCTCAAGGATCAGTTTAAACAATATATCGGCATGGACATTATGGAAGAAATAACCGTGATGACCGATGTGGCCTTAAGCCCTGTGATTGTTGATGTAAAAAAAGCGATCGAATTTGGTTTGACTTCGAGGATGGAACTTCGCCAACGCGAAATAGACATCGAGACTTCACAGTTTGACATGATCCGCACCAAATCGCTGAACGAATTCAGAGGCGATGTTAATTTATCTTTGGGTATTAGCGGCGACAACGAAAAGCTAAAAGATGTCTATGATAATCCTACCAACAATCCGCGGTTTTCTATTTCATTCAACCTCCCACTGTACGACTGGGGCGAAAAGAAAGCCCGTATCAAAGCACAGGAAGCTGTAATCGAAACTCAGAAATTAAGCCAGACCGAAGAAAAGAAACAAATAACACTCGATATCAGAAGGATTTACCGTAGTCTGCAAAACCTTGTTAATCAGATCGACATTGCTGCGCAAAGTGAGAAAAATGCACAGCTAACTTACGAAATCAATCTGGAGCGTTACGCCAACGGTGATCTTACCAGTATGGATATGAATTTGTTCCAAAACCAGCTTTCTCAGAAAAAAATGTCATACGCACAGGCTTTAATCGACTATAAAATTGAACTGCTGAACCTTAAAATTCAGTCGCTGTACGATTTCGAGAAAAACGAAGCTATTGTTCCTCAAAACATTATCCAGAAGAAATAATAAAACTTAACTAATATGAAATCATTTCACCAATTTATTGCTTTGATTGCCCTGATAGGGGCCACCACTGCCTGTAACAATCAACCTGCAGCCACCACAACCGAGTTGGCTGTACCGGTTTCAGTAACCGACATTAAACCCGGTTCAATCGAAAAAGTGATTAACACCACCGGTACCCTGAATGCCACCAAAACTACGGTGGTAAAAACTGAAATGACAGGGAAATACAAACTGTTGATTAATCCAAGAACCCGCCGTCCGTTTGCTTTAGGCGATGTGGTTGAAAGCGGGCAGGTAATTGTTATGCTCGAAGATGCTGAATATGTTAACGGAATTGGACTTGAAGCTAAAAAGCTTAACCTCGAAATTTCGGAGCAAAACATGAAAAAACAAGAATCGCTTTTCGAAAAAGGTGGAGTTACCCAACTCGATTTTCGCAACTCAGAAGTAAGCTATACCAATGCTAAAGATGCTTTCGAACGGGCTAATCTTCAACTGGCTAAAATGAAAGTTACCGCTCCTTTCAGAGGTGTAATTACCGATTTGCCAGCCATTACCAACAGTACTCAGGTTGCTTCGGGAACTTCAGTAGCAAGTCTGATGGATTACAGTGTAATGACCGTTGAGGTGAACCTTCCCGAAAAATACATTACCGATGTGGCCATTGATCAATCTGTACGAATCATGAATTACACTCTTCCAAACGATACCTTACCCGGAAGCATTAAAGAATTGTCGCCAGCCATCAGCACCGAAACACGCACATTTAAAGGAATTATTCAGGTTGCCAATCCTGATCTTAAATTACGCCCCGGTATGTTTGCCAAAGCCGACATCGTTCTGGCCCGCAAAGACAGCGTGATTGTTATTCCGAAAGACATCATTATTTCCGGACAACGTGGCAAAACGGTATTCATTGTTGACAATGGAACTGCTGACGAAAAACGCATCACTCTTGGATACGAAAATCAGAACGAAGCCGAAATTACTTCAGGATTAAAAATGAACGACCGACTGGTTATTAAAGGTTACGAAACCCTGAAAAACCGCTCGAAGGTTAAGATTGTAAAGTAAGCACAAATTGTTGCAGGCTGCGAGTTCCGGGTTCCGGGACAACACACGACACGCACCCCGTAACCCGAAACTTAAATCGTATGAAGAAATTAACACAATTTGCTGTCAACTTTCCGGTAACCATTTTAATGTTGGTGTCTGCTGTTGTCTTGCTGGGATACATTTCCTTCGACAAGCTGGGTATCGACCTGTTTCCGGAGATAAACAATCCCCGCCTGTTTATTGAACTGAAGTCGGGCGAACGTCCACCGGAAGAAATTGAAAAACAATTTGTTGAAAACCTCGAAGCTCTGGCCATTCGCCAATCCGACGTGTTGCAGGTTTCATCGGTTTCGAAAGTGGGAACCGCACAAATTACGGTAGAATATGCCTGGACCAAAGATATGGACGAAGCATTTCTCGACCTTCAGAAAGCGGCGAGTGCATTTGCCCAAAATCAGGATATCGACGAAATAAACATCACCCAGCACGACCCGAATACCACACCGGTTATGGTTGTTGGCCTTTCGCACGAAAGTATTACCGACATGAACGAACTCCGTAAGGTAGCTGAAAACTATATGCGGAATGAACTCGTGAGACTTGAAGGAGTTGCCGAAGTGGAAGTTTCCGGTGCCGAAGAAAATGAGGTACTTATTGAGACCGATCAATACATGCTCGATGCTTTCGGATTGACACTCGACGAACTGAATTCCAGAATTCAGAGCTTTAATCAGAGTATTTCCGGCGGATCGATCACCGAAATGGGAATGAAATACGTGGTAAAGGGTGTAAGTTTGCTTACCGACCTGAACGACTTTGAGAACACCATTGTTGGGTATAAATCAACTATTACAGACGATCTTCAGGCAGAAAAAGCTCCGATTTATTTGCGAGAAGTGGCAAAAATTAGTTTTGCCAATAAAGATCCTGAAAATATTGTACGCATGAACGGCGCGCGCTGTCTGGGTTTATCGATATACAAAGAAACACGGTTCAACACTGTAAAGGCAGTTGAGGATGTAACAAAAGCATTGGCCGACATGGAAAAAGCACTGCCGGGATATCATCTGAAAGTGGTTTCGAACCAGGGAACTTTCATCAACAATGCCATTAAAGAAGTAAAAGATACGGCTTTAATGGGAATCCTGCTGGCTGTGATCGTACTTTTTGTTTTCCTGCGTCGCATCGGAACCACTCTCATTGTGAGTTTGGCCATGCCAATTTCAATTATAGCCACTTTTAACCTCATGTATTTTAACGACCTCAGCCTGAACATTATGACCTTGGGAGGGTTGGCGCTCGGGGCCGGGATGTTGGTTGATAATGCCATTGTGGTGATGGAAAATATTTTCCGCTTACGTGAGAGTGGCATGTCGGTAAAAGATGCTGCTATTGAGGGAACTTCGCAGGTAAGTGGGGCAATAACCTCATCAACCCTTACCACTATTGTCGTTTTCCTTCCCATTGTTTATCTGCATGGGGCGTCAGGCGAATTGTTCCGCGATCAGGCATGGACCATCACTTTTTCGCTGCTTTCGTCGCTGGTTGTAGCTACTTTGCTCATCCCGATGATGTTCAATTATTTCTATAAAAACAGTAAGCCACCAAAGGTTCAAAAGTCAATCAACATAACAGGATACGGCAAATTACTGGGAAATATACTCCAATTTAAATGGGCAATTATTATTGCAACCGTTGTACTGATGGGACTTTCTGCACTTATTTTCCCATTCATTGGTACCGAATTTATGCCCAAATCGGAAACAAGTCAATTTACACTTGAGCTGAAAATGCAGGAAGGTACACGACTCGAACGAACTACAGCCGCTGTCGAAAACATGGAGAACATTGTCCGCGAAGTATTGGGCGACCAACTGGAAACTCTTTTCAGCCAGGTTGGACCATCAACCGGAATGCTCGATAGTCAGGATGCACTTTTTCAGGGGGAGAACACCGCAAATATTAAAATTATATTGAAACCTGAAGGTCAGAAAGGATCGACCTGGGCCATTCAGTCTATCTCACAGGCCTTAGGCGAAATGCCTGATCTGGAACTGAAATTTGTTCAGGACCAAACGGCACTGGGCGGATTAATGGGAACCGACGAAGCTCCTCTGGTGATTGAAATTCAGGGAGAAGATCTGGATGTAATCGAAAGTTTATCGAAAGAAGTTAAAACAGCTGTTACCGGAATCCCGGAATTGTACAACATCGAAGCATCGATGGAAGGTGGATCGCCCGAAGTTGAAATTATGGTCGATCGTCTTCGTGCCGGAATGTTTAATATGAGCGTGGCGAATGTGGTCACGCAGATTCAGGATCAGTTAACTGGTAAAGTGGCCGGAACTGTTGAAAAAGGCGGCGAAATGCAGGACATTACGCTTCGATTGCCCGACAAAGGACTGGCTGATTTATCGGACATGATCATTAAAAATGGAAACCAGGTTATCCGGATTAACGAAATTGCCGATATCCGCGAAGGAACTTCTCCAAAGGAAATCTTTCGCCGGAATCAAACCCGGATTGGCAAAATTACTGCTTACATGGATAAAGATATTGCCCTGGATAAAATGGTAGGCAAGGTAAATCAGGCTATTGCAGGCATTAGTCTTCCTACCGAATATAAAATCAAGATAACCGGGGAAGAGGAAAAGCGGAAAGAATCGATGGACGCACTTAGCTTTGCCATGATTTTATCGATTATACTGGTATTTATGGTGCTGGCTTCACAATTCGAATCGTTACTGCACCCGTTCACCATTCTGCTAACCATTCCGGTAGCTGTAATTGGCTCAATTCTGATTTTCTTTATTCTTGGGCAGACCCTCAACATCATGGCCATTATCGGTATCATTATGCTGGTGGGTATAGCTGTCAACAATTCAATCCTGTTGGTTGACCGAATTCTGCAACTTCAAAAAGATGGAGTACCGCGCAAGTTAGCCATTCAGCAAGCCGGACAACAGCGAATACGTCCGATCCTGATGACTACGCTGACTACCATCTTGGCACTGCTACCACTTACTTTCGGTTTCGGAGAAAGTGCATCGTTGCGCGCCCCAATGGCATTAGCGGTAATTGGCGGATTAATCACATCAACGTTGATGTCGCTGATAGTGATTCCTTGTGTATTCGATGTTTTCGACGGAGTGAAAGACCGGTTCAGAAGCCCCCTTCCCGTTCCCCCGCAGGGGGAAAGCCTTGAATCGTGATTTGATAGGATTTCCAGCTCCAGAGGAGCGTAATATTTATAGAAACTGAAAGCAAATGATGTATTCCGTCCGAGAAAAAAACAAAATAAAGCAAAGACCTCCTTTCGGACGGAATGGATGAGCCCCCTTCCCGTTCCCCCAAACGGGGGAAAGCTTAGGGCAATGATATGCGATTTTTTTCACCCTGAAAGGGTATCATATTTATAGCCCGGGGTGAAGTGACGAAGGAACGAAACCCCGGGTCAGAGAAGCAAAGTAAAAAGTCGTCCGCGGTAATGAGTTAATCAAAGAGAAGTTCTCTATTCGGACGAAATGGAAACGACGTTCATCATAGAGATGTTCAAATACTATTTACAAACTAATTTCTCATGAAATT